>NZ_DAIQBT010000011.1:0-89161 GCF_036781005.1 Clostridium sp.
AAAAGTACTGAACTCTATAGTTACAGAGCGTCCAGAACCTACAGCTAAAAATCACCAAAATCTTTGTGCGGACAATGGATATACTGGAGAGCCAGCTTTAGAAATTATAGCAAGACATTTTACTTTTGTCAATATTTGTTGTTATAAAATCCAATTTTAGCAGTATAAGGGTGAAGAACTATATAATTTACACTAACAGATGATTATAAAAATTTTTCTTAATGACCTTACGAGCTATTTAAGAGTTTTTTCAAGATTAGCTATGTGTTATTGTAAAATATATAGTTTAAAAATTATAAAATGTTTTAAAGGAATTCATTGCATATATATAGTCTTTCACACCTGCCAATTCTCTTATAGAATGCATAGATAATATAGGTATGCCCATATCTACACAGGTCATATTGATGTGGCTTGAGGAAATAGGTCCTATAGTTGAACCTCCTCTTTCATCTGAATGATTCACAAATATCTGTACTGGAATGTCAGCCCTGTCACATATGCTTTTATATATCGCACCTGAAACACCGTCTGTAGTATAACTTTGGCTGGCACTTATTTTTATAATGGGCCCTTTATTTATAATAGGTCTATTTACAGGATCTGATTTTTCTATATAGTTTGGATGCAGTGCGTGCCCAAGATCACAGGATATCATGAAGGATTTTGATATGGCTCTATAGAAATCATCTTTATTTTTACCTAGATTTAAGCATATTCTTTCTAAAAAAGACAATAACATAGGAGAATTTGCACCTTGTTTTGTGGTACTGCCAACTTCCTCGTTGTCAAAACATACCATAACATTTGTACTGTTTTTAATCTTGGTATTTGAAATGGACTTTATACCAGAATATACCATGCTTAGATCATCTAATCTGCTAGAAGATATAAATTCCTTATTGGCTCCTGCCATCGTTCCTTTATCGAATTCATACAAGAATAAGTCAAAATCCAAAATATCTTCTTTAGCTATAGATAATTCTTCACTTATAATTTGAGTAAGATAATGTTTGCTTTTAGAGTTGCTGTCTATAAGAGATAAAAGGGGAAGCATATGTTTTTGTTTGCTTAACTTAATACCTGAATTTACTTCTCTATTCATGTGTATGGCTAGATTTGGTATTATCATAAGGGGCTTAGCTATATTTATTAGTAATCTATGTGGATAAAAAGGATTTTCACTTTTTAATACAATTCTACCTGCCATGGCAAGGGGTCTATCCATCCATGTATTTAATATGGGACCACCATATACCTCTGTATTTATTTTTATATAGTTATTTTCTACATTTATATCTGAATTAGGCTTTATTTTAAAGCAGGGAGAATCAGTATGAGCACCTATTACTTTAAAGCCATCTTTTTCTATTTTTCCATTTCCTACTGTAAAAGCAATGAGTGCAGAATCATTTTTGGTTATAAAATATTTTCCCTCTTTTTTTAAATTCCATGAATTATCCTCTTTAATCTCAATAAATCCAGATTCTTTAAGTAAATTTACAGCATTTTTCACAGCATGAAATGCTGTAGGACTTTCATAGATATAATTTATAAGTTCTTCTGCTTCTTCGATTTCATAATTTTTCATAATTCCTCCTAAAATAACTTTTATTTTAATATATATTTTATTATCCAATTTTAAAATATTCAATATATAATTTTAAATATTATTTATAGAATATTAAAAAAGTAAATAACTATTTAATATATATGACATAATGTTGTCACAATGGTTATATAAAATAATTATATTAGCATAGAATTTATCAGAAATTTGAATAGTATAGATCTCCCTTATTAAAAATAAGTACTGGCAAGTTGGCTGGTGCTTATTTTTTTAAAAATATGAACTTTTGAAGTGAGAAAATAAGTTTTTTACCAGTATTTCACGAATTTTGATAGAAAATTTGTGAAAAATATTCGGATTATTTATTGACTGTAACATTCAATTTTGATACCATGTTGTAGGAGGGATGCTACTTGAAGGAAAAATATGATGTTGTGATAATTGGAGCAGGACCTGCTGGAATATTTGCTGCTCTTGAAATTATAAATCTAAATAAGAACTTAAGTGTACTTATAATTGATAAAGGACGAAGTATAGAAAAAAGAAAATGTCCTGCAAGAGTAAATGGAAAATGTATAAATTGTAATCCTTGTGGTATTACTTCCGGCTGGTCAGGAGCGGGAGCTTTTTCAGATGGGAAACTTTCTTTAAGCCCGGAAGTGGGAGGAAGGTTACTAGAGTATTTTTCAGAAGATGAGTGCATGGAATTAATAAAATATTGTGATGATATATATTTGAATTTTGGTGCTAATAAAACTGTATATGGATTAAACAATGAAAAAATAGATAAAATAAAATACGAAGCAAGTAAATATAATATTCGTCTTATAGAATGTCCTGTAAGACATTTAGGCACAGAATTAGCTTATGAAGTATTAAAGAAAATGTATCATTATATTTTAAATGATACAAATATAGAATTTAGTGAACTTACAGAGGTAGAAGATATATTAGTAGAAGATAATGTAGCTGCAGGAGTTCTGGTTAAAAATAAACAGGGACAAAAAAGAATTTCTGCAAAATATGTGATAGTTGCACCAGGTAGGGGTGGAGCGGAATGGTTTTTAATTCAATCTAAAAAGTTAAATTTAAAAACTAAAAATAATGCTGTAGATATAGGGGTAAGAGTAGAGGTACCTAATTCCATAATGGATCATTTAACTAAAGATTTGTATGAGGCTAAACTTGTTTACTATTCTGATACTTTTGACAATAAAGTTAGAACTTTTTGTATGAATCCAGGAGGAGTTGTATCTGAAGAACATTATGATGGAACTATAGCAGTTGTAAATGGTCACAGTTACTCGGAAAAAGAATTGAGAACCGAAAATACTAATTTTGCTATGCTTGTTTCTACTTCTTTTACAGAACCTTTTAACCAGCCTATAACTTATGGCAAGTATATTGCAAAGCTTAGCAATATGCTAACTGGAGATGGAATAATGGTTCAAAGATTGGGAGATTTGTTAAATGGCAGAAGAACTGATTATTCAAGAATTAAAAAATCTACTACTATACCAACTCTTAAGTCAGCAGTACCGGGTGATCTAAGTTTTGTATTGCCTCAGAGGTGTTTGACTTCTATAGTGGAGGCATTAAAAGCTTTTAATAATATTGCACCGGGGCTTTATAGTAAAAATACATTACTTTATGGTGTGGAAGTGAAATTTTATTCAAGTAAATTTGAAACTAATGACAAGTTTGAAACGGCTATAAAAAATTTATATGCTATAGGAGACGGAGCTGGCATTACAAGAGGTCTCATGCAGGCTTCTGTAACTGGGGTGGTAGTTGCAAGGGATATAGCACATAAATAGTATAAATATTATTTTAAAGTTGAATTGTATTAAGTATAAGTTTCATGATATGTAAAAAAGGGGAGGAAGTTCTCATGTCAGCATTTATTGTTTTAGGTTCCCAATGGGGCGACGAAGGAAAGGGTAAGATGACCGATTATCTTGCAAAAGATGTAGATGTAGTTGTAAGATTCCAAGGTGGTAATAATGCAGGTCATACAGTCAGGGTAGAAGATAAGGAATATAAACTTCATATTATACCTTCTGGAATACTTTACAAGGATAAAGTGAATGTAATAGGCAATGGGGTGGTGCTTGATCCGGAAGCATTATTTCAGGAAATAGATTATTTGGAAAAAGCGGGGGTGGATATTCAGCCTGATAACTTGATGATAAGTGACAGGGCTCAGCTCATCATGCCTTATCACAAGGTATTGGATGGAATAAAAGAAAAATCCAGAGGCAAAAAGGACATAGGTACCACTGGAAAAGGAATTGGTCCTTGTTACACAGATAAGATGGAGAGAAGTGGTATAAGGGTTTGTGATCTTATAAATCAGGAGGTTTTCAAGGAAAATTTAAAAGAAAATCTAAAGATTAAAAATGACATAATAACAAAGGTTTACGGAGGAAACGCATTAGATTTTGATTCAATATATGATGAATACATTGAGTATAGAAAGAAATTGCTACCTTATGTTAAGGATATATCTGTAGAGGTATATAATAGCATTAAGAGTAATAAGAAGGTATTATTTGAAGGGGCTCAAGGAACTTTATTGGATATAGATTATGGAACTTATCCTTATGTTACTTCCTCAAGTACTATTGCAGGAGGGGTGTGTATAGGTGCAGGAATAGGACCTACACTCATAACAGGTGCGATAGGTGTTGCAAAAGCCTATACCACAAGAGTCGGAAAAGGACCTTTCCCTACAGAACTTTTTGATGATACAGGAGATTGGATTAGAAAAAGTGGACGTGAATACGGCGTTACTACAGGAAGAGCTAGAAGATGCGGATGGCTTGATCTTGTTATACTTAAAACCAGCAGCAGAGTTTCAGGACTTACTAATTTTGCTATTACCAAAATAGACACATTAGGGGGACTGGAAAAGGTAAGAGTATGTACAGGATATAAATTCAATGGAAAGGTAATAGATTATGTACCTGCCAGTCTACAGGATCTGGCTAAATGTGAACCTGTGTATGAAGAATTTGACGGATGGGATAAAGATATTGAAAATGCTAAGACATATGATGAACTTCCAGAGAATGCCAAAATATATTTAAATAAAATAGAAGAGTTTACTGATACTAAGATATCTATAGTTTCTGTGGGACCAGGAAGAGATCAAACCATAAATTTAAATAATATGTAATTTGAAATTTCACCTTTAAATAAATTCTATTGATTTAGAAGTTTATTTAAAGGTGAAATTTTATTCTATGGAAAAAATAAAAATTATGTTATAAAATAAGTTTATAGTAAATTATAGGAGGAAGAATATTGGATAAATCAACTTTTGAAAAAGAATATGAAGTTCAATATCATGAAATAGATTTTAAAGGGAGGCTACTTGTTACAAGTCTCATAAATTATTTTGCTGATGTGGCTACGAAGCATTCTGAGGCTATAGGAGGAAGTCTTAAATATCTAAAAGAAAAGGGAATCGCATGGGTTCTTTATAAGTGGAATATTAATATAGATAAAAGTCCTTATTATGGTGAAAAAATTACTATAAGGACTAAAGCTTGTTCCTTTAAAAAGTTTTATGCCTACAGAACTTTTCACGTTATGGATGAAGAGGGTAATGTGATAGCCTATGCGAATTCTCTCTGGATTTTAATAGACGTCAGCAGACGCAAAATACTTAGGATAACACAGGATATGTATAAAATGTATGGTATAAATGGAAAAAGTGAATATTTGATAGATATAAAGAAAATAAAGCTTCCAGAAAAATTTTCTATAGAGAAAAGTTTTGAAGTAAGGTATAGTGACATAGATACTAACAGACATGTCAATAATGTTAAATATGTGGATTGGATAATAGAAACCATTCCTCTAGACATAGTGCTTAACTATTCCATAGAAAATTTGAATATAACTTATGAAAAAGAAGCCAAATATGGTGAAATTATAACAATACATACTGAGTTAAACAAACAAGATGAAGGTTATATATCTATACATGAAATTGTAGATAAAGAAGGTAAAAGGTTATCTGCCATAGAGGCTGTTTTAGGTAAGATAAAAGGCTGATGAATTATTTTTCAGCAGCACTTTTTCCAGCTTTAAATCCAGAACTCCAGGCCCATTGAAGGTTAAAGCCCCCACAATCTCCATGTACATCTAATATTTCACCGGCAAAATACAAATTTTTTATTTTTTTAGATTCCAAGGTTTTTGGGTTTATTTCGCATACATCAATGCCTCCTGATGTAACTTGTGAATTTTTAAAGGAATTGGTGTCATATACTTTGAATCTCCAAGATTTAATTAATCTGTATATGTTGTTTTTTTCTATCCACGTTAATTCATCACAGCATTTATGGATATTTTTTACTGAAGCTTCATTTAAAAGTATAGGTATTATTTTTTTGTTTATTATTCCTATTAAAGAATTATGGAGACTTCTATAACTTAAAGTTCCCCAATGATTTTCCAGAAACTCTATTAACTCTTTCTCACTAAACTGTGGAAGCATGTCAATTTCTACTTCAACCAACCTTTTTTTCAGTAAATTATAAGATGCTGTTCCACTTATATTTAGTATAGGGGGGCCTGATATGCCATAGTCGGTAAATAATAATTCACCTTCATCTTGTTCTTTTATTTTGTTATCTATGAGTAAAGTTACATTGCCATTAAATTTCACTCCAGACAGGGCTTTTAAACGGGTGTAGTCCAGTTTTAGCTGTACCAGTGCAGGAATAGGGGAAATTATATTATGGCCTAATTTTTTGCATATATTAAAACCGGAGCCGTCAGAACCGGTATCAGGAGCAGATTTACCACCAGTGCATAAAATAATCTTTCTGGATTCATATAATTTATCTTCACAAAATATTCTAAAATATTTCTTTGTGTATACAATGTATTTAACTTTGGAATTCAAGTAAATAGGGATATTCCTATCTTCAAGGGACATCTTTAGTATATCCAGTACAGAAGATGCTTGAAGAGAAAGTGGATACATTCTCCCTTTTTCTAAGGTTGTGAGAGGTAACCCCAAAGAATTAAAAAATGTGATTGTATCATTTAGAGTGAAATTGTCTAGGGTATCTTTAAAAAAGTCAGGATTTTTACTGTGATATCTTGAGTAATTTATATATTTATTAGTTATATTGCATCTTCCATTTCCAGTTGATAATAATTTTTGACCAATTCTTTTTTTTGACTCTAAAATTCCAACATCTTTCCCACTATCTTTTACAGTAATTGAAGCCATTATACCAGAGGCACCGGCACCAATTACCATTATCTCATGAAACAAAAATATACCCTCCTAAGCTGAATTGAATTTACTATATAATATTTTAACTCACTTATATTTTTTTTAATATAGTTTGTGGATAAAAATTATATAATTACTTTAAATTTGTGTATACTATAATTAGAAGAAAAAGGAGGGATTATTTATGATAGCTTCTGAATTTTTAAATTATAAAAATTGGGTAGTGATAGGCGGTGTGACTAACAATAAAAAATATGCTTTTAGAATATTGAATGCCTTAAAAGATAATGGGTTTAATGTAGCTGGGGTAAACCCAAGAAGTACTGGAGGCGATGCTTATAAGTCTTTGGAGGATGTACCCTTTGCTATAGATGTGTTAGATCTTTGCATAAATCCTATACTTGGCATAGATATAGTTAAGAAAGCCAACAGGATGGGAATAGATAAAATATTGATACAACCCGGTGCGGAAAGTGATGAAATATTGAATTTTTGTAATAATAATGGAATAAATTCTGTAGAAGGGTGTGCACTTATGGAAATTTCTAGGGGGTAGAGCATAGGTTGAAATCTTACTTTTAATCTAGAATGAATAAAAATTTATATAATTATTAATTACCGTAAAGTGTTGAGATATAAGGATTTTAGTAGAAATATAAAAAAAGATATTTAATAATATAAAAAAAAGTGTTGACACTTTGCAAAATATTTTGTATTATAGACTATGTCAGGCCGTCGGGTAGGCTTGATGTATGAGTAAAGGCCCCTTGGTCAAGCGGTTAAGACACCACCCTTTCACGGTGGTAACAGGAGTTCAATTCTCCTAGGGGTCACCATTTTATGTGGGCGCATAGCTCAGCTGGGAGAGCACCTGCCTTACAAGCAGGGGGTCACAGGTTCGAACCCTGTTGTGCCCACCAACATAAGGCTCAGTAGCTCAGATGGTTAGAGTGCCGGCCTGTCACGCCGGAGGTCGAGGGTTCGATCCCCTTCTGAGTCGCCATGCCTTGTAACATCTATTTGTTGTAATAGGCTTTTAGCTTAAATTAGGAAGTCTACTCTAAAGGGAGAGAGTTACTTAAGTTTAAGTTAAAACATTGAATTTATTTTAAGGCCCCTTGGTCAAGCGGTTAAGACACCACCCTTTCACGGTGGTAACAGGAGTTCAATTCTCCTAGGGGTCACCATTTTATGTGGGCGCATAGCTCAGCTGGGAGAGCACCTGCCTTACAAGCAGGGGGTCACAGGTTCGAACCCTGTTGTGCCCACCAACATAAGGCTCAGTAGCTCAGATGGTTAGAGTGCCGGCCTGTCACGCCGGAGGTCGAGGGTTCGATCCCCTTCTGAGTCGCCATTATTTTGCTGGCATAGCTCAGCTGGTAGAGCAACTGACTTGTAATCAGTAGGTCGTGGGTTCGAAGCCTACTGCCAGCACCATAAACTCCATGATATAATATCATGGAGTTTATCATTTTTTGTTATTTAAAGTTTTTACTTTTTATATTTTTACGTATTCTTATATCTTCTCCAAAAAATTTAAATAAGGTAAATTCACCTAATAATCTAGAAGAAATTCTTTCTGAATAACATTTTAAAAGTTCTTCCAAATCACAATTGGTAGATATAAGCATTTTATTTTGTTTCAATAATTTTCTATTTATAAGATTGAAGAGTTCCGTTTTGGAAAAATCCGTTATTTGCTCTGAACCTAAATCATCTATTATTAATAGATCACAATTTATTATGAGATCTTCTAATTTAGAATTTTCCTTAAATCTTATGTTCTTTAAATCTTGAATTAAAGCCTCAGAAGTTCTGTATACTACTAGAAATCCTCTATCTAGAAGTTCTTTTGCTATGCAATTTGATAAAAAGGTTTTTCCTGTTCCTGGGTTACCGTAAAATAGTAGGTTTTCCTTGGAAGAAGAAAAATTTTCTATATATTTCCATGATGTAGAAGCTATTTTTTCTATATTTTTTCTGGGACTAGTTGGTTCTCCTTCATTTTTTAAAGGAGAATATAGGGTAAAGTTGAAATTATCGAAATTGTTTTTAGTCAGTGTATTCATAAGGTCAGAATTGTTATAGTATAATTTAATCAATTTTTTTTTATAACATAGGCATTTTTTAGTACCTATAAAACCAGTATCTTTGCATTTATCACATTTGTAAATCGTATCTAAATAATTTATAGGATAATTATTGGCTACCATAAGTTGGGACTTTTTTTTTCTCAGATTTTTAATTTTTTCTTTAAGTTCTTTTAAGTATTTATCTTTATATTTTGCATTGTTTAATATATTTATTGATAATCTTATACACAATGTACCTATTTCATTGTCAATATCCAATACTTCAGGAACAATTTTTCTAATTTCTTCTTTCCTTAAGTTCAAGGTTTGTTCATTTTTCTGTCGTATATCTTCATAAATTTTTGTTATATTTGAATGATAATTTTTAATCATTTCTATCCCATCCTAATAGTTTTTTTTCTAAATCCTCAAAATCATAGCTTCTCTGTTTAAAATTATTAAAGGATCCTTGATTGGATTTATTCTTTGAGTTTTTATAATTAGTAGATGTATTTTTTTTCATATCTTTTTTTCGTATATCTTTAGTAGTTTTTATATTATCTTTATACCAGCTTGTAAGTATACCATCAATATATTTAAAATCTGCTTTATTTATTCTTTGAAAGCATATATCACAGGCTTTATATATAATTTCTATGGAAAAGTTATAGCTTTCTATCCATTTAGAAAGTAATTCTTCTTGAGGTTTCATTATTTCTCCATCTTTTATACCAAGATAATTTAGAATTTTTCTTATATTTACCCATTTATCCTCATGTTTTTTTATAAAGGCTTGAGCATCATCTATATTTTTTATTTTAGCATCGAACCAGGATAAGGCAGTTTTTTCTATATATCTTACATTAGTTTTTCCTTTTAGAGTGCAATATTGTACTAGTAATAGTATTATTTCCGGGGAAAAATTCAAATCATTTAACCAACTTATGTACATCATCATTTCTTTTGAAGATAATGGTCTTCCCATAGATTTTTCTATATCCTCTAGCATGTCTTTTACAGAATGATTATTTAACTCCTCTAGTAAATTTATATTACCCTCTTTTTCTGTTTCTATATCATCATGTAAATCTAAAAATTCTATATTGTAGTTTCCCATATTATCTATAGGAATCATTTTTATTACATTTTCTTTATTCCAATAATTCCATGCATTTAATACATCTGTTTCCAAAAGATGCAAAGTATTTGCTATTATTTGGGAATTGACTCCGATCTCTCCTGATTTGCAGTATTTTAATCCAAGAAGATATACTTTTACAAATTCTCCACGGGCCTTAGTCATGTATTTATCTATAAATATATTGCTTACAGGAGTATAGCTGCTTTCTTTAGTGTTAAACATATATGTACTCATATTCCATTTACCTGCCTTTATTAAATAAGGATTCAAAAGATGTATTACTAAATTATTATATCAGACTAAATGCAAAAAGTATAATGGACTAAAAGGATTATAGAAATGATAAACTTACGGAAAATTTTAACATACTGGACAGTTAAAAGTTTTTAATATATACTTTGATTATCAAAATATTTGATAATTAAAAATTAAAAAAGGAGAGAGTTAAATGAAATTACCTTCATTGATTATAGGAGATTTAAAGGCTGATATACCTATTATTCAAGGTGGTATGGGTGTGGGCATTTCTGGATATAATTTAGCACAGGCAGTAGCAAATGAAGGTGGAATAGGTGTAATCTCTACTGTTCAGATAGGTTATAATGAATTGGATTTTGAAACTAATTCTAGAGGTGCCAATATTAGGGCTCTAAGAAAACACATAAGAAAAGCTAGGAAATTGAGCCCAAAGGGTATAATTGGTGTAAATATAATGGTTGCTATAGAGCAGTATGATGAAATGGTAAAAACTTGCGTGGAAGAAAAAGCGGATATAATAATATCGGGAGCTGGATTGCCCCTTAATCTACCTAAATTGGTTCATGGAAGTCCTATAAAAATAGCACCTATAGTTTCTTCTGGAAAGGCTGCATCTATTATAATAAGAAATTGGCTTAAAAAATACTCAAGAATGCCAGATGCAGTGGTAGTAGAAGGACCTGAGGCAGGTGGACATCTTGGATTTCACTTGAAGCAACTTCAAGAAGGTAAAGAATCACTGGAAGATATAGTTTTGGAAGTTATTAAGGTGGTAAGAAGTTTTGAAAATGGAAATAGTATTCCAATTATTGCTGCTGGAGGCATATATACAGGATATGATATTGCAAAATTTTTAAAACTAGGGGCAAGTGGTGTTCAAATGGGAACACGTTTTGTAGCTACTGAAGAATGTGATGCACATATAAATTTTAAAAATGCCTATATAAATGTAAAAAAAGAAGATATAAGTGTAATAAAAAGTCCTGTAGGACTTCCAGGAAGGGCTATAAGAAATAAATTCATAAAGCGAACTGAAGTCACTGATACAATTGTTCCTGATAGGTGTTATAACTGTTTAAAAAAATGCAATCCTGCTAAAACACCGTACTGTATATCTAAAGCTTTAATTGACTCAGTTAAAGGAAATGTGGAAGATGGACTTGTATTTATAGGGAGTAATGGATATAGGGTAAATAAGATTGTAAAGGTCAAAGAACTTATAAAGGAGCTTGTGGAAGAAGCAGAAGAGTGCTGATACATATTAAAATATATTATCTGTTTAAAGTGGTGATTTAGTGAACGAAGGCATAAATGTTATAAATGAACTATTGGTAGACATTTTCAATGATATTTTACAAATAGAACAAAATGCCCTTCAAAATGCAGCATTTAATGATCTATCTATTACAGAAGTACATACTATAGAGGCTATAGGTATGTATAAGCCCAGAAAAATGACTGAAGTTGCCTGTCAGTTGAATATAACGTTAGGCACTCTTACTAAAGCTGTAAATCAATTGGTAAAGAAAGAATATGCCCTAAGAAGGCGTAGTGAAGAAGATAGGAGAATTGTATATGTACAGTTAACTAAAAAGGGTAAACTTGCGTTTAGAGTGCATCACAAATTTCATTCTGATATGGTTAGGGAAGCCATGAGGGGATTTACAGAAGAAGATGAAAAGATTTTAATTAAATCCTTGGAAAAGCTTAATAATTTCTTTAAATCAAAGTATAATCTTAAAATCAGACTAAAGGAGAATAACAATGAATAAAGTAAAAATTGCAGGTGTGGGAAGTTATGTTCCGCCTAAAATTTTGGATAATAATGATCTGTCTTTAATAGTGGATACCAATAATGAATGGATAATAGAGAGAACGGGGATAAGACAAAGGAGAATATCACAAGGGGAAAATACTTCAGAAATGGCTACAAAGGCAGCCATAAATGCTATGGAAAGTGCAAATATAAAAGCAGAAGATATTGACCTTATAGTGGTTTCCACCATTACACCAGATAATTTTATACCTTCTACGGCATGCATAGTACAAAAAAACATTAAAGCTGTTAATGCTACTTGTTTTGATATATCTGCGGCCTGTTCTGGACTCATATATGGGTTAGATGTTGGAACTCAATTTATACGTTCAGGAAGATTTAAGGTAGTACTTGTAATAGGGGCAGAGACTCTTTCTAAAATACTGGATTGGCAGGATAGAAGTACCTGTATTTTATTTGGAGATGGGGCGGCTGCTGCTATTTTACAAGTTGGACAGGAAGATAGTATACTTTCTGCATATACAGGCTCTGATGGCTTTCAAGGGGATGCCCTAACCTGTCCTGCAGTTCCTGTGAATAATCCCTGTACCACTTCGGACTTCCAGCAAAGTGTAGTAAAAATGGATGGTAAAGCTATATTTAAATTTGCAGTAAAGATTTTAGTGAAGTCTGTGAAAATGTTGCTTAAAGAACAGAGGCTTACTTTGGAAGAAATCAAATATATAATTCCCCATCAAGCTAATTATAGAATAATAGAATGTGCTGCTAAAATACTGAAAGTGGATATGAATAAATTTTATATTAATTTAGATATATATGGAAATACATCTGCAGCCAGTGTAGGAATAGCTCTGGATGAAGTTTATAAAAAGAATTTGGTGGAAAAGGGAGATAAGGTTCTTATTATAGGTTTTGGAGGAGGATTAACATACGGAGGATTATTGATTAATGTAGTATAATGATCAGTATTCTAAGAGGATAAAAATGATTTTTGGTAGAATAAAGAAGATTATAGCAGGACAGCTTGGGTTAGATGAAAAGGGTATAAAATAAAATACTTCTTTTGAGGAACTTGAAATAGATTCTTTGGAATTATTTCAAATAGTAATTGATATAGAAGAGGAATTTAATGTTCAAATAGAAAATGCGGAATCAATAAAAACTGTTCAAAATACAGTAAAGGTTGTAGAAGAAAAAATTAATATAAAATAGGAGGATTAGTTTATGATTAATACTGTGTTTTCCAATATGCTGGAGGTAGAATATCCAATTATTCAGGGAGGAATGGCCCGAATTGCAGATAGCTCTTTGGCAGCTGCAGTATCTAATGCAGGTGGGATTGGGATAATTACAGGAAATGCACCCCTTGAGTGGGTAAGAAGTGAAATACAAAAGGCTAAAAAGCTTACAGATAAACCCTTTGGCGTAAATATAATGTTACTCTCTGAAACAGCAGAAGCTGTGGCTAAAATGGCATGTGAGGAAAATATAAAGGTTGTTACTACAGGGGCAGGAAATCCAGGAAAATACATAGATATGTGGAAGGAGTATAATATAAAGGTTATACCAGTGGTTGCATCTGTGGCGTTAGCAAGGAGAATGGAAAGAGCAGGGGTAGATGCCGTTATTGCAGAGGGATGTGAATCGGGAGGACATATAGGAGAACTTACAACCATGGCATTGGTTCCACAGGTGGTGGATGCTGTAGGTATTCCTGTAATTGCAGCAGGTGGCATAGGTGATGGGAGAGGGGCAGCAGCAGCTTTTATGCTTGGAGCAGCAGGTATACAACTTGGAACCAGATTTTTAGTTGCAAGAGAGTGTACGGTTCCAAAAAGCTATAAAGATAAGGTATTAAAATCCAGAGATATAGATACTCAAGTTACAGGAAGAGCTACAGGTCATCCTGTACGTGTTTTGAGAAATAAACTTACTAGAAAATTTCAACTGTTGGAAAAAGAAGGGGCATCTCTTGAACAATATGAAGAGTTGGGAAAGGGAGCTCTTGCAAAGGCTGTAGTGGATGGAGATGTAGAAAATGGTTCTGTTATGGCAGGACAGATAGCAGGACTTGTAAATAAAGAACAAAGTTGTAGTGAAATAATAGAAGAAATATTTAAGGAATGTGAGTTTAGGGTTCAAAAGATAAACAATATGTTTAAAAAATAGTATTTGGAGGGAACTATGAGTAAAATAGCATTTTTATTTTCGGGTCAGGGAGCACAGTATTTAGGGATGGGAAAAGATCTCTTTGAAAATATAGATGTTTGTAAAGAGGTATTTAAGCAGGCAGATAATGCATTGCAATTTTCTATAAGTAATGTGTGTTTTCAAGGACCGGAAAAGGATTTAAATAGAACTGAAAATACACAGCCGGCGATTTTAACAACTAGTATAGCAGCATTGAGGGCTTTAGAAAGTTTTAATATTAAGGCTGATATTACTGCAGGACTGAGTCTTGGAGAATACTCATCACTTGTATATAGTGGCGTTATAAGTTTTCAGGAAGCTGTAGTTTTAGTAAAAAAGAGAGGAAAATATATGCAAGAAGCTGTTCCAGAGGGCAAGGGAATTATGGCAGCAATTATGGGATTAAATTATTTAGATGTGGAAAAAATATGTAATGAATGCAGTTACTTGGGAACAGTAGAACTTTCAAATATTAACTGTCCAGGACAGGTTGTAATTGGTGGAGAAGTAGAAGCAGTGAAAGCTGCTTGTAGTGCAGCTAAAGATAAGGGTGCACGTAAGGTAGTGGAACTTGTTGTCAGCGGCCCTTTTCATACATCCATGCTAAAACCTGCTTCAGAAAAACTGGAAGAAGAATTGAAGAATATATCTATAAATCAGTTTGCTGTGCCGATTGTGACAAATGTGACTGGAGAGATAATTGAAAAAGTTGATGATATAAGACCTTACCTTAAGAAACAGGTTATGAGTACAGTGCTTTTTGAGAAAAGCATAAATACTATGATAGAATTTGGAGTAGATACTTTTATAGAGATAGGTCCTGGAAGGATACTGAGTGCATTTGTAAAGAAAGTAAACAGGAAGGTACGTGCTTTAAATGTTCAGGACATGAAAAGTCTAAATAGTACTGTGGAAAAATTAAGAAATAGATAGGAGAAATACAATGGATAATTTAAATAGAAAGGTAGCTTTAATTACAGGAGGAGCTAGGGGAATTGGAAAGGCCATTTCACTTAAATTGGCAGAACAGGGATTCTATATAGTAGTAAATTATAGAAGCAGTTCAAATCTTATAGATGAATTAATAAATGAGGTTGAAAAAAGAGGAAGTAAAGCTGTTGCCATCCAGGGAGATGTAAGTTTATTTGAAGATGCAAAAAATATTGTAAAAGAAGCAATTAGTGCTTTTGGAAGGATAGATGTGCTGGTAAATAATGCAGGCATAACCAAAGATGGATTAATACTTAGAATGAAGGAAGAAGATTTTGACAAGGTTATAGCTGTGAATTTAAAAGGGACATTTAATTGTATAAGACATGTAAGTCCAATAATGGTAAAGCAGCGAAGCGGAAAAATAATAAATTTATCTTCAGTAGTAGGTGTAACAGGTAATGCAGGGCAGGTAAATTATTCTGCAGCAAAGGCCGGAATAATAGGAGTTACAAAATCTACAGCCAGAGAGCTGGCATCAAGAGGGATAAATGTAAATGCTGTAGCCCCAGGATTTATAAAGACAGACATGACAGATGCTCTGTCAGAAAAGTTAAAGGAAGATACATTAAACAGTATACCGCTAAAAAGATTTGGAACAGCTGAGGATGTGGCAAATGTAATAGCTTTTCTCGCCTCTCCTGGTGCAGATTATTTAACAGGACAGATAATAAATATAGATGGTGGAATGGTAATGTAAATTTTTAAAGGTTAGGTGAAATATATGAAAAAGAGAGTTGTAATTACAGGACTTGGGGCGGTTACTCCCTTGGGAAATAATGTAGATACTTTTTGGAATAATGTAAAAAGTGGCGTTTGTGGAATAGATTTTATTAAGTCCTTTGATACAGAAAATTTTAAATCCAAGTTAGCAGCAGAAGTAAAAGATTTTTCTCCTGAAAAATTTCTCGATAAAAGAGAAGTTAGAAGGTTAGATAAATTTTCACAATTTGCCATGGTATCCGCAGAAGAAGCGTTAAAGGATTCAGAACTTGATCTTGATACCTTAGATAAATATAGGTTTGGAGTTTTGGTAGGTTCCGGAATTGGCGGAATAGGTACCATAGAAAAAGAACATAGTACACTTATGGAAAAGGGACCTGGCAGGGTACGTCCCATATTTATACCTATGATTATAGGAAATATGGCAGCTGGAAATATTGCTATAAAGTTTGGGGCTAAGGGGGTATGTACTACGGTTGTTACAGCCTGTGCTACAGGTACAAATGCAATTGGTGAAGCTTATAAGATGATTGAAGATGGAAGAGCAGATGTAATGATTGCAGGAGGTACAGAGGCCTCTATAACACCTCTTTCCATAGCAGGATTCATATCTCTTACAGCACTTAGCAGAAGTGATGATCCAAAAAGAGCATCTATTCCTTTTGATAAGGAGAGAGGCGGATTTGTTATGGGAGAAGGGGCAGGCATTGTTATACTTGAATCCCTAGAACATGCAAAGAAAAGAAATGCTAACATACATGCGGAGATAGTAGGGTATGGCTCAACTTGTGATGCTTATCATATAACCGCAGTGGATCCAGAAGGAGAAGGACCTGCAAGAGCTATGAAGATTGCTATAGAAGAAGCGGGAATTGATAAGGAGGAAGTTTCTTATATAAATGCTCATGGTACAGGTACTCCAACTAATGATAAGGCTGAAACAAAAGCTATAAAATTAGTATTTGGAGATAAGGCAAAAGATATACCTATAAGTTCAACTAAATCTATGACAGGGCATCTTTTAGGAGCTGCTGGGGCTGTGGAAGCTATAGTGTGTGTCAAATGTGTTCAAGACAATTATATTCCGCCTACCATAGGTTATAAGGTTCCAGATGAGGAGTGCGATCTTGATTATGTTCCAAATAAGGGAAGAAGTGGAGAGGTTAAATATGCCATGTCTAATTCCTTTGGATTTGGAGGCCATAATGCAGTAATCTTATTAAAAAAGTGGAGTGAATAATATGGATGTTAAAGCAATTGAAGATATTATAAGAACTATGGATAATTCACAATTGGGATATTTAGAAATAAATTGGCAGGGAATATCTATAGTAATGAAGAAACAAGGAGAAGAAGGCAATATAAAAAATATAAACATTATGGGAGAGAATAAAGAAAAAGTAAATGTTATTTCACCAAATTATGAAGATAAGACAATAAAAAGGGAAGAAAAAATGAATGAATCAGAAGTTACAAAAAGTGAAATAGCCACTGAAAGGGATGATTCCATAAAAGAAATAACAGCACCTATAGTAGGTACTTTCTATAGTTCTCCCAGTCCTGATAAACCTCCTTTTGTAAATGTAGGCTCTAAAGTTAAAAAAGGAGATGTGCTTTGTATAATAGAAGCTATGAAACTTATGAATGAGATCCAAAGTGAAATAGAAGGAGAAGTAGTGGAAATACTGGCTAAAAATGAACAAATGGTAGAGTATGGACAGCTTATTTTTAAGATAAAAGCTAGTAATTAGAAAGGGAGAATATATATGGAAGAACAGTTTAAAGTGGATTTTGGAGTGCAGGATATTAAAAATATCATTCCCCATAGATATCCTTTTTTGTTAATAGATAAGGTACGTTATATAGAACCTGGGAAAAAAGTTGTAGCTTATAAAAATGTCACTTCAAATGAATATTTTTTTCAGGGTCATTTCCCTGAAATGCCTGTAATGCCAGGGGTGCTTATAATAGAAGCATTAGCTCAAGCAGGAGCTGTGGCTATTTTAAGCCAGGAAGAATTTAAGGGCAAAATAGCTTTTTTTGGAGCCATAAATAAAGCAAAATTCAGAAAAAATGTGATACCTGGGGATACCTTGAAATTAGAAGTAGAAATAATAAAAATTAAAGGTTCTGCGGGAATAGGAAAAGGAATTGCTTATGTAGGAGAAAAAAAGGCTGCTGAAGGAGAATTGATGTTTATGATAGGAGACAAAAATTAGATTGTCAGGAGTTGAGTTTTAGAAGTGTTTAGTAAAATTTTGATTGCCAATAGGGGAGAAATAGCAGTTAGAATAATTAGAGCCTGTAGAGAGATGGGTATAGAGACTGTGGCGGTATATTCAGAAGCGGATAGAGATGCCCTTCATACACAAATGGCAGATGAGGCTATTTGTATTGGCCCTCCTGCACCAGGGGAAAGTTATTTGAACGTACAAAACATAATAAGTGCTACCATATTATCAGGTGCTGAGGCTATTCACCCTGGATTCGGCTTTTTATCGGAAAACAGTAAATTTGCCAAGATATGTGAGGAGTGTAATATTACTTTTATAGGGCCTGGAGCAGAGTGTATCTATAATATGGGCAATAAGTCTAATGCCAGAAATATAATGAGCAAGGCGGGAGTTTCCATAATACCAGGTTCTGAAAAAGCTATAGATTCAAGTGAGGAACTTTTAGAAGTGGCAAGAAATATAGGATATCCTGTTATGATAAAAGCTTCTGCCGGGGGAGGCGGAAGAGGCATAAGAATTGTACGCAGTGAAGAAGGGATTATAAGAAGTTATGAAAATGCTAAAGCTGAGGCAAAAATAGCTTTTGGAGATGATACTATATATTTAGAAAAATTTATAGAGTCTCCAAAGCATATTGAAATTCAGATACTTGGAGATAATTTTGGAAATATAGTTTATTTAGGAGAAAGAGATTGTTCCATGCAAAGGAGAAATCAAAAACTTTTAGAAGAAGCTCCAGGAAAGGTCATAACAGATGAACTCAGGGTATCTATGGGAGAGATGGCTGTAAAAGCTGCTAAGGCTGTAGATTACAATAATGCCGGAACTGTAGAATTTCTTTTAGATAAAGATGGAAGGTACTATTTTATGGAAATGAATACCCGTATACAAGTAGAACACCCCATAACTGAAATGGTAACGGGAATAGATCTTATAAAAGAACAGATAAAAATTGCCTTTGGGGAAAAGTTGAGTTTTTCACAGGAGGATATAAAAATAAGCGGACATTCCATAGAATGCAGAATAAATGCAGAAAATGTGAAAAAGGGCTTTATGCCTTCTCCTGGAAAAATAACTGAATTATATGTTCCTGGAGGGCCTAATGTCAGAGTGGATAGTGCGGTATACTCAGGATACAATATACCACCTTATTATGATTCTATGATAGCAAAGCTTATTGTATATGGCAAGGATAGGGAAGAAGCTATATGCAGGATGAGAAGAGCTTTAGGAGAATTTGTTATAGAGGGAGTAGATACAAATATAGATTTTCAGTTTGAATTAATAAGCAGTGATGAATTTATAAATGGAACCTATGATACATCATTTATAGAGAAAAGTTTTAAATACTGATAAAATTTTAAGTATGGTGATAGATAATAAGTAGAGTTTATTTTTGCAATGTTTTACTATATAATAAATTAAATGGCAACTTAGTTAACTGGTGATTTTATAAAAGAGGTGATAGGGAGCTTGTTAGATAAATTCTTTAAAAAGACCAAGTACATTACAGTCAGCCAGCGAACTTTAGGGGATATTAATGATGATCTTACAAAGAAACCCAGTATACCAAATGGTATGTGGGTAAAATGTGATGGTTGTGGTAAGGTATTGTATAAAAATGATATGGAGAAAAATAATAAAGTATGTTATCATTGCGGGTATCATTTTAGGATGAACGCATTAGAACGGCTAGAGTTTATATTGGATAAGGACAGTTTTTATGAGTTTGATAAAGATATGACTGCTGCCAATCCCATAGAGTTTAAAGGATATGAAGAGAAAATTAAAAGTATGCAAAGGAAAACCAATATAAAAGAAGCCGTAGTTACAGGAAAAGGTACCATAGGGCGAGAAGCTGCAGTAGTATGTATTATGGATAGCAACTTTATGATGGGAAGTATGGGTTCTGTGGTAGGGGAGAAAATTACAAGAGCAGTAGAAAAAGCTATAGAATTAAGGTTACCGCTTATTATTTTTACAACCTCTGGAGGAGCACGGATGCAGGAAGGAATTTTTTCATTAATGCAAATGGCAAAAGTAAGTGGTGCAATCAGTAGATTGAATGAAGAGGGCATTTTGTATCTATCAGTACTTACAGATCCTACAACAGGGGGAGTAACAGCCAGCTTTGCTATGCTTGGAGATATAATCTTATCAGAACCTGGTGCACTTATAGGATTTGCAGGAAAAAGGGTAATAGAACAAACTATAAGGCAAAAACTTCCTGAAGGATTTCAAAAATCAGAATTTCTACTACAACATGGATTTATTGATAATATAGTTTCCAGGGAAAATTTAAAAGAAACTTTAAGGAGGATATTAGTTGTTCATAGGAGAAAGTAACTAATATTAAAGAGTTATTTATATTTTATTATAGATTTGTGGGGAGAAAGGAAGTTCTTGTATGGAAAGGTTAGGAAAGGTGCAGAAAGCTATCAATAAAAAGTTTGAAAGTAAAAATGTGTGGAATAGGGTAACTTTGGCGAGAATGCTTGATAGGCCTACTTCTTTAGATTATATATACAAGATATTTGACTCTTTTATGGAGTTTCATGGAGACAGATATTTTGGAGATGATCCTTCTATAGTGGGTGGAATTGCACTATTAGAGGGAAAACCAGTAACTGTAATAGGACAGCAAAAGGGGAAAAATACCAATGAAAATATAAAAAGGAATTTTGGCATGCCGGAACCAGAAGGATATAGAAAAAGTTTAAGGCTTATGAAACAGGCAGATAAGTTTCATAGGCCAATCATATGCTTCGTAGATACCCCAGGAGCTTTTTGTGGTGTAGAGGCAGAAGAAAGAGGACAGGGAGAGGCTATAGCTAAAAATTTGATGAATATGTTCAAATTAAGAGTTCCAATAGTATCTATAGTAATTGGAGAAGGGGGAAGTGGAGGAGCACTTGCCTTTGCTGTTGGAGATTCAGTATGGATGCTTGAAAATTCCATATATTCTATCTTATCTCCAGAGGGATTTGCAGGTATACTTTGGAAGGATGCATCCAGGGCTAAAGAGGCTGCAGAAGTTATGAAGCTTACAGCTCAAGACTTAAGAGATTATGGAATAATAGATAAAGTATTGAAAGAACCTTCAGGAGGAGCACAAAAAGATGTAGATACTATGGCTAAAGCCATGAAAGAAGAACTTTTAGAAGATTTATATATGCTTAGTAAGTATTCTATAGATGATTTACTCAAGAATAGATATAATAAGTTTAGGGATATGGGTAAATTTATAGAATAGTAAAGATAATGAAAATAACTACAGAGAATAATTGAATATCAGTGTAGTTATTTTTATTTATGTGAATTTTTATGGGTTACAGGGTAGCAGGAGGAGTAAAAGTTCTGTTTGCTAGTTCTTGATCATATAAGTAAAGTGCTGCAGGATTATCACTTATCCTTTTTAACGTCTGGATGGCATTATTAAAAGTATCTTCTTCCTCAACTTGTTCATCTATAAACCATTGGAGAAAACCTAATGAAGCATAATCTTTATCTTCTCTGGCTATTTCCATTAAGTTGTTAAATCTCTGTGTAACTTTTTGTTCATGAGCTAAAGCAGCTTCAAAAGCTTTAAGAGGTGATTCATAATTATTTTCAGGATCCGGGAAGCCTTTAATAATAATTCTTCCGCCTACTTGATTCAGGTAATTAAAGAGTTTTGTAGCATGAAAGTTCTCTTCCTCTATTTGTACTTTAAAGAAATTTGTAAATCCATTTAGACCCTGTGATGCAAAATATGCCTGCATGGCTAAATAGATATTAGCAGAGTAGTACTCAAAATTTATTTGATCGTTTATAAAATTTACTAATCTTTCGCTTATCATAATAGTACCGTTATCAAAACTTATAAAAGTTGTTTTTTATAATTGTTTTAAAATAACAGTTTACACCTCCTTGTAAATTATAATTATTAAATAAAAGTATATATTCATAATAACATATTTTCACTAAAGTTTAAATAGTCTGTTAAATTTTAGTTTAGCTTATGGTAATAATTTTTCCAGGTTCAACATACCGGAACCTTGATAGTATTTTGGCATATCCAAGGAGTTACAGCATACTTTTAAAAGAGAAGTTAAATCCTTAAAGGTAAGTGATGGATTATTTTCATACATGAGAGAGCATATTCCACTTATATAACCGGTAGCACAGGAAGTTCCACTGTAGCAGGTGTAGGGTTTTTCTAGTATTTTAGGATATAATTTCATGCCATTTCTTTCAGAAATATAACTTGTATTTGTATTTATAGAGCATATGTTTACACAAGCTGCAGCCAGATCTGGTTTTTTTATTTTATTAATAGGTCCACAGGATGAGTATTTATAAGGTTTTGGGGTTTTATAGGTTGTGTCTATACCGGCCACAGTTATACAATTTTTCAAAATGGCTATACCTTGCATGCTGCCTTCAAAGTTTCCTCTATGTCCTGTGGGAACTACAATGGCTATGTTTAGTTTAACGGCTTCTTCAAAAAGTTTTTCAAATAGAGATAGTACAAAGTAATCAACCAGTTCTAATTCAAAAGGCAGGCAGATTACTTTTATATTTTCATTGGTGCTTTCTTGTATTAATAATTGAAGTGAGAATAAAATATCAGATATATAACCTTTTCCAAGAGAGTTAAAAGCTTTTATGGAATAAATGCTGCTGCCTTCTGCGATACCTCTATACATACCTTTAGATTGCATACCATTTCCACATATAATTCCGCTTATAAAAGTGCCATGACCATTGTCGTCATAAGGATATTTATAATTTCCTATTAAATCTATAAATTTTTTTACTTTATTTTTTGGACTTAAAAGATCCGGGTGTGGATAGGTTCCAGAATCTACCAAACCTATACATATATCTTTCCCAGTGAGATTATATCTTCCTTGAAATATTATTCCATTTGAAGGAAGAACGCCTTTTTCACCGCAAAGTAGGGCAAAATAATCATTTGCTATAAAGCTCACCTGAGGAAATTCAATTATTCTATTTATAGAATGAGGAGTCAAGGTGGCACATATACAGTTTATCATTGAAATTGAGTGTATTATATTACCGGCATATGTTTTAATCTTTTTTTCTATAGATTCCGGCAAGGAAGTGCATTTTATTATTACCCTGTAATTTTTATACAATCCTTTATCCAAGGATATCTTTAGATTGCTTTCTAATTTATTTTTTATAGAAAACATATTTTTCCCCTTAAAATTAATTACCATAATATTATAATATTACTTAATAGTATATGTGATATTAAGTATAATAATTAATATATATTTATAAAAATATGTATCTACCCTTTCCATTTCAATATAATAATTCCTGTTATCATTACTGCAATTCCTATTATTTTATTTAAGGTAAAACTGATTTTAGGGGAGTCGAATAAACCAAAAAGGTCAATTACAGCTGCAGCTATAAGTTGTGCTGTTAGAATTATAGCAATACAGTGGGTTACCCCTAAAAGTTTAATTCCCTGCATTACAGTGAAGATTATAATGACTCCCAAGGCTCCTCCTAGAAAGTATAGTTTTTTGCAGCAGCTTAAATTTGACAAATTTTTGTCTTTAATGGTAAAAACTATTATAAGAGTTATTATAAAACCAATGCCTTGTACTATTGCGTTTGTTAACCATAATCCTATCTTTTCGCTAAGTCTTGTATTGAACACACCCTGTATGCTCATACTTATTCCTGATACTATTGCATATAATATACCAACCATAATACATCACCTTCCTGAAAATTAGTGTAACCATAAAGGCAATATATTATTAAAACTATAAGTGAGATTTTAATATAGGTCTAATTAGTGGACTATTCTCTGTATTAAATCAACATACAGAGAATAGTCTTTCAACATTTAAATTTTTCTTTATAGATAGAATTGTTATAGTAGTAAGCATTTTCTATTTCTTTTATAGATAATCCTATCTTTTTTCCCAAACTTATAAAGTCTTCGAATAAAGTAATATAATGGTCTCTAGAAGAACAGACTATAAAATCATTTATATCAATATATATGTTTAAAAATTGTGATGTAATAACATCTTCATTAACTTTTATGTTTACTTTAATATCTGTAAACCCTTTTTCAAGTCCTAAAGTCAATATGAAGTACAAGCAATCTACATAACTTTTTAAAATTAAATCCTTATTGGTAGGTGCATTATCAGTCCAAAATTTGAAACATTGAGTTTCATTAGCCAGTTCAGCTATTTTTACTTGAAGTGCAAGAGTTTTTTTTGAAAGCAAATCTTTTTTTTCCATAAAAATATTTTTTTTTGTTCTTTCATCCAAGTTTTCTTGTAATTCAAATAATTTTACAAGATCCATAAACAGACCGCCTTTCCATATTGATATAATTATTGTAAAAAAATTTTTTACTTAATAATATTTTAGCTAAAATTGATATATATTAAAACAATGTGCAACCGGTTACACTAAAAATTTATTTTTAATTTTAAAAATAAAATGATTTATAACGATTACTGTAAATTATAGTGAAAATATGGGATCTCTTTTCGCATAATAAATATACCTTATATGTATATAAAAGTAAGGCTTCTATAATGTACATAAATTATAAAAGCCTTATGAAATAAAAATATATTATTTTTTGGTAATAGCTGTTTTTACAGTTACCCCATTTATTCTGCCTAACTTTCCTGTCATAGAACTTATTTCATCAGAAGTTCCATCTACTATTATGGATATAACAGAAATATTTCTTTCCCTGTAGGGAATGCCCAGTCTCCCTACTATAATATCTGAAAAAGAATGAAGTATATTATTTACAATTGAGGTATTATCAAGATCTTCCACAACTATTCCAACCACAGCAATTCTTTTTTCCAAAAAATATTCCCCCTTTAGTAATATATATTTTAAAATTCAGCAGAACCCGGTGTCCTAGGAAATGGAATTACATCTCTTATGTTAGACATACCTGTTATATACATGAGTATTCTTTCAAAGCCCAATCCAAAACCAGAGTGTTTGGTTTCACCATACTTCCTAAGTTCCAGGTACCACCAGTAATCTTCTTTATTAAGTCCAAATTCTGATATCCTTTTTTCAAGGACAGACAATCTTTCTTCTCTTTGACTTCCTCCCACTATTTCGCCTACTCCCGGTACTAAAAGGTCTGCAGCGGCTACCGTCTTTCCATCTTCATTTTCTCTCATATAGAAAGCTTTTATAGCTTTTGGATAGTCTGTAACAAATATGGGTTTTTTAAACACTTTTTCTGTTAAGTACCTTTCATGTTCTGTTTGAAGATCGATACCCCATTCTACTGGATATTGAAAGGATGCACCACTTTTCTGTAAAATGTCTACAGCTTCGGTGTAGGTTATTCTTCCAAATTCTGAATTAGCTACGTTATTTAATCTGTCAAATAGAGATTTATCAATAAATGAATTGAAAAAGGCCATTTCTTCAGGAGCTTTTTTAAGCACATAGTTTATTATATACTTCACCAGTTCCTCTGCAATATTCATATAATCTTTTAGTTCAGCAAAAGCCATCTCAGGTTCTATCATCCAAAATTCAGCTGCATGTCTTGAAGTATTTGAATCTTCAGCTCTGAAAGTAGGGCCAAAGGTATATACATTTCTAAAAGAAAGTGCCATGGTTTCAGCAGATAACTGACCGCTTACAGTTAAATTGGTTTCTTTACCGAAAAAATCTTTGGAAAAGTCTACAGAGTTATCTTCTTTTTTTGGAATACTATTTAGATCCATTGTAGTTATTCTGAACATTTCTCCAGCACCTTCACAGTCACTACCTGTGATAATGGGAGTATTTACATATACAAAATCTTTTTCTTGAAAGAATTTATGTACTGCATAGGCTGCAATAGAACGAACTCTAAATACAGCAGAGAAAGTATTGCTTCGTGGTCTTAAATGAGCTATTGTTCTTAGGTATTCAGGAGTGTGTCTTTTCTTTTGAAGAGGATAGTCAGAAGAAGAATTTCCTTCTAAAGATATTTTTTTAGCTTTAATTTCAAAAGATTGTTTTGCATTTGGCGTCAAAACTAGAGTACCTTTTACAGACAGTGATGAACTAATAGGTAATTTTATTATTTCTTTAAAATTTTCTGTTTTATCATCTAGGACTATTTGAACATTTTTAAAGAATGATCCGTCATTTAATTCTATGAAGGCAAAGGACTTAGAATCTCTTATGGTTCTTATCCAGCCTGAGATTTCGATATCTTTATTTGTAAATTTTTCAGTTTCTCTATAAAGAGATTTTACTAATGTTTTTTCCATGTTATTTTCCTCCGTAAATTTATTATGTTATTAATAAAAGCCTTTCATCCCTAAAGGGACGAAAGACTTAATTCGCGGTACCACCCAATTTGTCATAAATATGACCGACTCTTAAGATAAAGTAAATACCCTATCTTTCAATTTTAAGGTGTTGAATACCTCTAAGCCTAGTTCCATAAAGGTTTCGGTTAGAAACTTCGAGATGTTTTTCAATATAGACTTACATTGGACTCTCACCATAACCAATTCGCTTTGGAAAGTTCCTATATTTACTCGTCTCATCATAGTTTTTAATTTATAGTTAAAATTTATTATAACTTTAATCTTTATTTTAAAATTATAATATTTATGAAATTTATTGTCAATGATTATGAAAAAATATGTTAATATCAGCTGTATTTTTGTTCATGCTCTAAAAGCCATTTTTTTCGCCATAATCCGCCTCCATATCCAGTTAAATTTCTATTCTTTCCTATAACTCTGTGACAGGGGATAACTATACTTATTTTATTATGGTGATTTGCCCCTCCTACGGCTCTTACAGCAGTTTTATTATTTATTGAATTGGCTATATCATAATAAGAACAGGTGTGACCATAGGGTATTTTTAAAAGTTCTCTCCACACTTTTTCCCTGAAAGGGGTACCTGAAATATGAAATTTAATTGAGAAGTTTTTTCTGGTTCCCTTAAAATATTCATCCAGTTCAGTTATACAATTTTTTATATGTATACTACAATGGCTATTGTTTGTAATTTCCGGTTCATGGTTTAAAAATAATATAGAAGTTATTCCTGTATTGTCACCATCTATTTTTATAGTTCCAATAGGAGAAGAATAATAAGAGGTATTTGAGATTTCCATAATTAATTACTCCTTTCTATATAAAAATTATCACTTTCAATTTCTCACTTCAAATTCATCTATAAAAGTATAATGATTGGCTTTAGTTACAGAAAACAGTCTTACATATCTGGCATTTACAGGAGTATCTAATGTAAGATATAAAGGGTATTTAGAACCATATCTATCGGAAAAAGGAACTGAGGGTATCCTTATAGATCCCACTGGGGTATAATTTATACCATCTTGTGATATAGAGATAGAAGCTCCATCAGGCAATTCAGACCAAGGAATGGGATCTCTAAGATAACTTACCATGAACTGCTGTACAGGTATTACTTTTCCTAAGTCTATAGTTATATCTAGGGGATCATTGTACCACCCTACAAAACTTTTATCTTTTACCGAGTTTACAGAAGAATATTTACCATCTGTGATTTTAGTAAGGTTTGAGTCATTATATTTTTCATGGGGCATGGGAGATAAAGTATAAGTGCAATTTGTAGAAACTATATTAGGTAGTTTCTGTATAGAATCCACATTAACTGTCACTATATTGGATGGTTTAGATATATTGCCTGAAAATCCAAGGGATTTTACTATATAGGTGTGGGATTTCACACCCTCTTTTAATATAGGAATATCTATAATAGTATTTGAAAATACTTTAGGATCTCCTCCATAATTTCTTTGAACCATAGTTCTTGAAATTAAAATATTATCTCTGTAAATTTCATATCCGCAGATATTATCGGTTTTTTTTGGAGTTTGCCAGGTTATTTTAAATTTATTTTTTTCTATGATAGCTACATTGACATTTTGGGGTATATCTAACTTTTTATTAGGAAGTTTTCCGTTCTTTACATAATAAGAGTATGCTTTGTTAAAACCGCTGGAGATATTGTTTGGACTGTAGTAGTGGCTATATGAGAAACAGAGTATGTTATCTACAGTAGGCTGTTCTAGCTTAAGTTGTTTTAAGAATCTATCTAGAGGTACCGTTGAATTATTAACATAATCAAAGGTTTCTGTATTAGCCCAGAATAACATCTCAGATTTTTTAGAGACTGCTTTTCTAAGAGCGGTATACCAGGAGTTAACTTCTTCAAGTTTTAGTCTGCCGCTTCCAATAGAGTCTTGAGGACAAAATATATCTCCCTTTTTAAAATTAGTTTTTGAAAACAAATACTCCCAGTTAGAAGCATATTCTTTAGCAGTACCTGCAGAAGAATTCATAAATGGTGATAACAGGATTGGCAAACGTTTATGGTTTTTATCTAGGTAATTTAAATGAATATTAAGGGCACTAGCTAAGGTATCAAAGTCACTAAGTTTATTAAACTTGGCGTTGTCCACTTCATAGGGAAAATACCAGCCATAAAATGCATTGGGATATTTAGAATGATAATTTTCATATAATTCACTGGCTATAAAATTAGCTCTTTCCATTTGAGAGTTTAACCATAGAGAATTATTTGCAGGTACTTGCCACCATTCACTATTAAAATTGGTATCTATAAAAACTTTAATATTTAACTTTTCAGCATTTTTTAAACACAGTTCTACAGGATCAGTATTACCATATAGTTTTTGGAAGTTTTTGTTCTTACTTTTATAACATATTTTAGTAATACCTTTCTCTGTTTGAGAAACGTTTGTTATTACAAGATAGTTCATTTTATTTTCTTTAAGATGGAGTAATTCTTTTTCCCATTTATTTGAATTCCAGTTTTGTGTTAAATCTAATTGTATGAAGGAACCATCTACTATAGGATAATTTTTATTATCTCTTAAAGGGCTATTGAAATATGTTAGTGTAAAAAATAAAATTATTAATATTGAACTTAGCCATAGGATTTTTCTATTCCACATATATCATGAATATTCCTTTCTCATTTTTTTAGCAAATTTAATTAGTTTCTTTCTATTTTTACTTTACTTCCCCCCATTCCGGATTCAGCAGCAGTTACTATGAGTTTTATGGGCATTCTTTCCTTTATGATTTCCAGATGGCTTATCACTCCTATGGATAACTTGTCATTATGAATTTTTTCCAGTGAATCCATAACTACTTCAAGTAGGTTATCATCCAAAGTTCCAAAACCTTCATCTAAGAAAAATAATTCTAAAGGAGATCTTCCCTTTAATTGTATTTGAGATGATAGTGCCAGTGCCAGTGCCAGGGATGCAAGGAAAACTTCCCCTCCTGATAATGTGGAAGCGTCTCTTTCTTTACCTCCATTTTTATAATCTCTAATAAAGAACTTTCCATTCTGGTCTACTTCAAGACCGTAATTGCCACAGGTGATTTCCTTTAATTTTTTATCTGCCTCCAGTGATATATATTGCAATTGATTTGATGCTACAAACTCTACAAATTTTTTACCTTTAAATAACTTTTCCAGATCATTTAGGAGCCCTAATTTATGTTCTATGCTTTCCTTTTTATTTAAGAGATCCTTTAATTCTAACAATTTTGTATTTATAGAAATTACTTCTTTATCCAATGTTATTTTATCGTCGTATAATTTTTTTAGTTCATAGCTTTTTTTATCTTTATCATTTTGTGTTTTGACCCATTGTTCTTTTGTAAGGGTTTTTCCATTCATATTTTTATAAATATTTTCTAGGGCACCTTTTATTTTTGAAAGAGAAGTTCTATACTCTTGTATTTCTTTATTTAATTTTTCTATTTCTGATTTATCCATAAAAAATTTTTCAACTTCATAGGTGCTTTTGAATCCGTAATTATACAGCATGTCTTTAAGTATCTTTTCTTCTTTTATATTTCTCTCATTTAAATTAAACAAATTATTTTGAGATAATATTATTTTATTATTGATTTCATCATATTCTTTTGATATCTTTATAGTAGCTTTTTCAGTTTTTGTATAGTCGTTTTCGATTTTCTCTATAAGCGTGCATATTTCTTTATTGAAGTGTTTTAGATCAGTTATTTCACCTACTTTATTTTTTATATTGTATTCTTTTTCAACTATGTTTTTATCCATCTCTTCAATTCTTGTTTGATTTTCATTAAGTTTTTCTTTTAATTCTATAATATCATTTTTCATTAGCTCTATTTCACCTTGATTTACTTCTAAGGTTTTCCTGATTTTTTTTGCCTCAGTTTCCAGGTGAGATATACGTTTTTGTGTTTTTATTATCTCATTTGATTTGTTCTTCAAATCTTTTACAGATAAATCCGTCTTCAACAAAGATAATTGGGTTTCTATAGATTTGATTTGTTCTTCCTCCAATTTTAAATCTTCATGTAGCCGTATTAGCTGGTTACTGTTTTCATCTTCTATTATAACTTCCTTATTATAGTCCATATCCATGGAATTTTTGTTGTCTTTTAATGTTTTTATTTTTTCCTCTATAAAATTTTTTTCTTTTTTAAAATCATTTATCTGCTGTTTTAATTTATAAAATTTATCTTGAAGTATCTTTAGAGGCGTTAATTTAAAGTCTTCTCCCAATGATGCTATTTTCTTTTTATTTTCCTCTATGTCTTTTCTTTTTAATGCTATATTAGTTTGGATTTCTATTGATTCCCTGATGGATTTTTCCATGATGGCATTTTTTTCAAGGTATTGTGATTTTAAATTTTCAAGGTTATTTATATTGATTTTACGGGTTTCTTTTTTTTCATGATATATGGAGCCGCATATAGGGCATGAGTCCCCTTCTTTTAGAGTGTGCATTAGCATAAGGGCCATATTGTCTTTTTCACATTGATGAATATTTTTTTCTAGTTCCTCTATGGAATTTTCCATGTTGGATTTTATAGTATTTATATCCTGAAGATTTTTCTTCAAATTTTCAACTATACTTTTATCTTTAGCTAAAAGAGCCATATATTCATCATATTTGTCCCATTTTGTTTTTAAATAAGATAAATGTTGGTGAAAATTTAATAGTGTGTTTTCATCTCCTGGACAGGTTTTAATTAGTGTATCTAATTTTTTGTTGCAATTATATAAAGCTTTTTCCAGTTCACTTATACGTCTTGACAATAATTCTTTTTTAGAAATGGACACTTTTATGTTTTTCTCACAATTTTGTATACTTTTAGTGAGTTTATTTATTTGTAGTATTTTATTTTCATAATTAGTTAAAATGATAATACTTTCATTTATTTTTCTTATATAGTCCTGGGGGATCTTTAAAGTTTCCATTAATTCTTCTTTATTTTTTAGTTCTTTCGATAAATCAGAGACATACTTTTCATTTGTTGTTATCTGATTATTTTTGTTATTGAATTTTTCTCTTAAGGATTCAATATGATTTTCAATAAGAATTTTTTGCTGTTTCAGTTTTTCAAGCAGTTTTTGCTCTTCCATAGCATCTTTTATTTTTTGTTCCATTAATTTTAATTCAGGGAGTTTTTTATCTTTTTCGCTCTTGGACTTATTGAATGATATTTCTATTTCATTTTTATTCTTTTTTATACTATTTATTTTAATATTTAAATTGGATAGGCTGTTTTTGGTGATTTGTATTTGTGCACATGTGTTTTTAAGATTATCTAAGTAAGGTTTTACATTTAAAGCATTTTCTGCTAATTTGATCTTTTCCTCGTAGTCCTTTATTTTATTTCCCCTTTTTTTTAATATTTCTAATTCATGAGATTTTTCTGCTACTTCCAATTGAAGCTTCCATAAATATTTTTCATCATTATACCTTTTTTCTAATTGCTCATACTCATTTTTAACTTTATTATAGTTATTATCCAATTTTTTTATTTCTTTTATTTTATTTTCTAAAATTTCTTTATTAATTTCTTCATAACCCTTCAACTGTCCATTGAGTTCATCAAATTTTCTTTTCTCTTCTGTATTTCTCAAATTTAGTTTAAATGAAAGGTCATCTCCATATTTTTGTAAATTAAATAATCTTTCAAGCATATTTCTTCTATCCTTACCTTCAAGTTTTAGAAATTCACTAAACTTGCCTTGAGGAAGTACTACGGTTCTTGTAAAATCCTCCAGTTTAAGTCCTAATATTTTTTCACATTTCTCAGTTACATTTTTGGCTCCTTCTTCTAGAATTTTTTCTGTAGGTCCTTCAATACTTATTATTCTAGCACTTTTACTTCTTACATTTCCACTTTTTTGATCTCTTTTAAATTCTCTTTCTACCCTGTAAGTTCTTATTTCCTTTTCAGATATTTGAAATTGATAGCTTACATATAAATTATTGCAGTTTACATTTATAAAATTTGAGCTTTTTCTGGATATTTCTCCATATAGAGAAAGGGTAATACCGTCAAGAATAGTGGATTTTCCGCTGCCGGTAGGTCCAAATATACCGAATATACCCTTTTTTGTTAATCTTTCAAAATCAATTTCCTGGGTGTCTTCAAAGCTGTTTAATCCTTTAATTTTAAGACGAATGGGCTTCATCTTTTTTTCCCTCCTCTATAATAGATAATAATAGATCTATTAATTCTGACTGGGGTTTTACTTTTCTTTCCTTAAAGTAGAATTCTTTGAAAATTTCTTCAAAGGACTTATGGGAAAAATCATATATATTCATCTTTCTAGAAGAACTATTTTTTATTTTTGGTATAATTTCAATTATGTCCTTTTTTGTGGTTCTCATAAACTTTATTTCATCTTCTCTTATAAATCTGTCTGTAGTTACTTCTAAATAAACCCAACAGTTTCTATTCATGTTCTCAATACATTTTTTTATGGCATCCTCAATGCTGGAACATTTCCACACTTCTATAGGCTTATACACCTTGAATTCAACTTCACGTATATTAAAATCTTCTCCAGCTTTTATATCTATAATAAAACATTTTTTCTTAAAGTTGATTTCTTTTTTATTATATTGAATGGGTGAGCCGGAGTATCTGGCTTTTCCATTGGTTCCTGGTACTATTTGCGGTTTATGAATGTGACCCAAAGCTATATATTGTGCATTTTCAGGGAAACAAGTACTATCTACAATAAGACTTCCACCAAGCTGTACATTTTTTTCGGAACCAGCTTGGTCACTTCCCATGGTAAATAGGTGGGAAACAAGAATATTTATAGTGTCTTTTCTATAATTCTTGCTTAAATTATAAAATAACGTTTTAATTTTATCATTATATGATTTTACTTGTTCTTTTTCATTTTCCATATTATTATATAGAACTTCATTTAATCTCTTTTCACTAGGATAAGGTACTGTTATAATTACAGCTCTTTCTCCATTTATTTCGAGTTCAATAAAGCCTTCACCGGAATGTATTACTTTGTTATCTCCGTAATTACCTCGTGGTACTATGGATTTTGGAGTTCCCACCATTATAATGCCATGATCCTTAGCTAAAGGCTCTGCGGCTATTAGTCTATCGGGATTATCATGATTTCCAGATATAATTAAAGTAATTCTTTTGCCATTTGAAGATAATTTTTTTAATGTATTATAGAATATTTTTTCTGCTTTTGCCGGCGGGTTTGCGTTATCATAAATATCTCCTGCAATAATTATTAGGTCTATATGATTATTTTCAACTATGTCTATAAAATCTTCAAGAAATGACTCCTGCTCCTCCATGCGACTGTGACCTTCCAGACTTTTTCCAAGGTGCCAGTCAGAAGTATGTAAAATTCTCATTAGGTTCCTCCTTTAAATTCAATAATAAGGTTTATAATATACGCCACTAATAATTGAATATTAGTGGCGTGTGTGTAGGATTTTATGTAATTTATAATTTAGTTGTTTCCGCAGCAGTGTTTGTATTTTTTGCCACTTCCACAAGGACAGGGATCATTTCTACCTACTTTATTTTTATTGACTATTGTTTTGGAACTGAGCCATTTTTTACGGATTTCTTTTCTTTTCTCGGTGGAGAATATAGAATTCCATGGAGAAAGCTTATATAGATAATCTGCCTTTGAATCTAACATATTATAATACAATTTCTCAAAGTTAATATTTATATTTATCTTAGAGTTCTCTTCCAAAGTGTCTAATTCCAGAGGAGTATCCAAGCTAGTATTTACACCATCTAGAAATCCCATGAAATATATAGTTGATGTTTCAAATTCTTCTGCTAGTTCTCTTATGGTTCCCTTCAGTATATTTTTGTGTTCACATAATATTTTTGAATAAATATTTTTTTCAATTGAGCCGTACTGTTTCCAGAATGCATTTTCTCCGTTAGTTTTTACAAAGTCTACCACCATATCTGTCCAATCTTTATATAAACTCATAGTTATATCCTGCTACTTTAACTTTGTAGCAGTACCTCCCTTCAGAAATTTTTATTTTAAGGTTTCAATTTTAAAATGTATTTAGCTTCCTTATCACAATAAGTGCATTTGTGTTTTTCACAACTCACCAAATAAGGAAAAGTCTCGTTATCTAATATAAAATCGTCAAAAGATATATCTATATGTTCAATGCAACAGTATTTATTTTCTTCTGGCATTTTCAATATCATCCTTTCCAATAGGTTTTGATAAGTCAAAATTATTGCTCCATATGTCTAAATCCTTATTATTTATGAAAATCTTAACTTTGTCTATTGTTGAAATTTGAGTGAGAGAAAAAACTATACTTTTTAAACAAGTTTCTTCTTTAATTGAGGTCATTTCAATGTTGGCTTCTTCACTTAAATTTAGATAAGCTACATTATCTTTTATTGACATACTTATGATTCTGGTGTTTTTAGGGAGTACAGGAGCCAAGTTACTTTTAACAGAAGGACCTTTTATTATTTCATTTATTATAGTTTCTGCAAATAGTTCATCTTTTTTTATTATTCGGCTTTCTTTAGATATTTCAACTGTATTTGAATCTTTAGAAGAATTAAAATAAATACTTAAATCCAAGGTATTGTCTGTTTCTTTTGAAAAAGCTATAGTTTTTTCTTTTTCTTTGTTGTTTATGCTTAATTTGTCCTTTTTATCACAGGCAGATAATGTTAAAATAGAAAATGTAGTTATAAGGCATAGAAATATAACAAAAAATTTTTTCATATGTATCACCTTTTTCTATTTAAATTTTATATAATTACTGGGTTTATCACGTCTTGCCATAGATATAGTCACATCCATATTTAATTTTACACCAGCTTCAGTTAATGTGTTTATTACAGTCTGATATGCTAGTTCTGGATAATTATTTGTTTTACTTAGATGTCCTAAAATAATCTTTTTAAATTTATTATTTATAATGTTTAATATGGCTTTTCCACAGTCGTCGTTGGACAAATGACCTATTTTACTTAGAATTCGTCTTTTTAAATCATAGGGGTATGGTCCGAATTTTAACATTTCAACATCATGGTTACTTTCTAGAAGAATTACATCAGAATCTTTTAAAATATATTTAATTTCATTTGAAATAACCCCTAAATCCGTTGCTATACAAGCTCTCTTATTTTTACAATCAACAGCATAACCATAAGGGTCTACAGCATCATGGGATGTACTAAAACTTGTTATGTCCATATCTTTTATACTTATATGATTATTATAAATTACTTTTATATTATGTTCTTTTATTTTTCCGATATGTTTTAACATACATCCCCAGGTAAGAGCATTTGCATAAATAGGTATATTGTATTTTCTAGATAAAACACCTACTCCTTTGATGTGATCTATGTGTTCATGTGTGACTAGTATAGCATCTATTTCATTGGGATTGAATCCGATTTTTAAAAGAGCAGTTTCTATACTTTTACCTGAAAGACCTGCATCTACTAAAAGTTTAGTATTATCCGAGGCTAAAAAGGTGCTATTTCCGCTGCTTCCGCTGTATAAAGGACAAAAAATCATTTTAATATCTCCTAAATTTTAATTATTCCACATAAGATACTCTTTTTATATCGGCACCTAAAGCTTTAAATTTATCTTCTATATTAGGGTATCCCCTGTCAATATGATCAATACTCAAAACTTCAGTGGTACCATCTGCAATAAGACCTGCTATAACCATGGCTGCACCAGCTCTTAAATCTGTAGCTTTTACTATGGCACCGCTTAGTTTATCTACCCCATCTATAATAGCAATTCTTCCTTCTACTTTGATATTTGCACCCATTTTTTTTAATTCGTCTATATGTTTAAATCTACTTTCCCATATACTTTCATTTATAATGCTTCTTCCTTCTGCAACTGTCAAGAGAGCACTTATAGGTTGTTGAACGTCAGTAGGAAAACCCGGATAAGGTTGAGTTTTTATATTTACACCTTTCAGTTTATTTTTTGATTTCACGGTTATGGAATCACCATTTTCTATTATTTCGGCACCCATTTCTATAAGTTTTGCAGATATGGATTCTAAATGTTTAGGTATAACATTTTCTATTACTACTTCACCACCACAAGCGGCAGCTGAAATCATATATGTACCTGCTTCTATTTGATCTGGTATTACACTGTAGGAACATCCTTTTAGTTCCTTTACTCCCACTACACGTATTATTTCAGTACCTGCACCTTTAATATTTGCCCCCATGCTATTTAAAAAGTTTGCCACATCAACTACATGGGGTTCTTTTGCTACATTTTCAAGAGTTGTTACTCCCTCTGCTAGGGTAGCGGCTAACATTACATTTATAGTAGCACCTACACTTACAACGTCAAAAAATATACTTGTGCCAATTAGTTTTTCTGCACTTACTGATACACAGCCATGTTTGATTTCTACTTTGGCCCCCAATGCCTCAAAACCTTTTATATGTTGATCTATAGGTCTTACTCCTATAGGACATCCCCCTGGCAGTTCAACCCTTGCCTTTTTAAATCTGCCAAGCAGAGCACCTATAAGATAATAAGAAGCCCGCATTTTTCTTACATCATCGGTATCTGCATCTATTTTATTTATGGTAGTACTGTCTATAACCACTAAATTTTTACCAGTCTTTACTTTGCAGCCTAAACTCTTTAAAATTTTTTCTATACAGTGTACGTCTTCTATATCGGGTATATTGTCAATAGAACATATGCCACTGCTGGCTAGTATTGATGCTGGTAATATTGCAACGGCAGCATTCTTAGCACCGTTAATTTCTATAGAACCGGAAAGATGATTTCCGCCATTAATTACTAATTTATTCATTTATGTATCCATCCTTATCATAAATTTAATTTACATAAAGTTGTAGAAAATATTAAATTTAATTCATATTACACAAAGTTTATTATAACATAATTCTATATTATTTTAATAATAAATTTAAAAATATGAAGGGTGTGATAAAATTATTTATTTGCAAAATTAAAACCCAGCCTTAAAAAATAAAGCTAGGTTTTTTTAGTGTAACTTGTGATATACTGTGGAAGTAATTATTCCTTTTTAAAACTCCCACAGTCAGTACATTGTATGTCTTTAGCCATTGCTTCATGTTTTGTCACTTCTATTTTGTCAAGTGTGCAATAATTAGTGTCTTTGGCATGAAATTTACATTCGTTAACTATACATCCTATACTAGAATTTTTACTATTACTCATAATTTTACCTACTTAATAAAAATATAATATTTTTATTTAAGTAGGATTTGTCACCTCTTTCCTTATGTGAATTTTTAAACATTAATAGTATTGTCTTTCTATATAATTTGTATTCTATAAATTAATATAAATATTTAATACTATATATAGTAGTTTTATGTTATAATAATACCTAAACAAAATGTACATTTGGGGGATTGGGAAAATAATGAAGTATTATTTGGTGGCTTTATTTGATAAAGATTCTTATTTCTATATTCAGCGTATACAAAAGAGTATATGTAGAAAATATAAATTATATAAAAATATACCCATGTTACATATAACTCTTGAAGTTATAGAAAATCCCGATTTGGAAAAACTGACTAAAGTTATTTCGGATATACTAAAACCGTATAAGAAATTCAAGGTACAGATAAATGATATTAGTATGGATCCTTTTTATAAAGCTATTAATTTGAAGATTGAGAATAAAGGATATATTATAAGGTTAGCCAGGCAAATAAATGAAATTCTAAGATTACATAAATTTAATGTAAGAGAAAATTTAAATGATATCAACTTAAAAGTATTGCTGGCAAATACCAGTTATCAAATGAGAGAATCAAATTCCAAACAACATAGTAATACATTTCATGAAAATATTAAGAGAGAAAGTAACCATAAGATGGTTAAAATAGATAGAATTGAACTCTGGAAGGCTGTAAACAACAAAAAAGAGGTAACATTAAGAAAATTTTCTCTAAGAAATTTTTAGATTAAGTTTAAAACAGAGGAGACTGTGGAGACATCCTCTGTTTTTTATTTATATTAAATATCAAGTAAATTTTTCTTATATATGGAATATAGTTCTCTTAATTCAGACATTTTCTGTTCTACTTCCAGCTGAAGGTTAGATACTTCTTCATAGTTTTCTTCTTCTGACGCAATTCTTATCTTGGAGAATAAACTCTTATTAGAATAGGAATCCTTCATTAAGTGGCATTTTAAAGCATCTATTTTCATCCAGGTAGCTACATCCAAGTCTAAAGCTTTATCTACAGAATGAAGCAATTTATAACCTCTTATTTCATCAGTATATTCATTTAAAATTCTATGATTAAGTTCTACTAACCACCTTTTTATAGCACCCAATTTAAAACTGTTTATTAATTTGTCATTTAATACATCATCTTTAGTTAATACAGCTTTTTTTTCAGGGTATTTATCAATAGCAATTAAGTTTTCATATACAGTTCCAGGTGCTTTACCGAAGAATTTAACTCTTTCTTCATCAGTAAAATCTTCAAATACGTCTTCCTCACTTCTATAAGCCCTATCTTTTTCAAGATATGATGCATCTTCTCCAGGCTTTTTAGATAATTCAGTCAAAAGATCATCTTCTGTTTTAGAGTTGGTTATTGCATAGGTTATTCCATCTAACATAGCCATATACAATCCTGTTACAGCCAGGTAAGTATTGGTGCGAGGATTTGGTGCTCTAAGTTCAAATCTTGTGCCCAACGGATTTTCTAAATCTCTTACAACTCCTATGAGTACGGTTCTGTTTCTTGAAGGTATTTCAACAGAGTGACCTATAGATGTTACTATGCAAATAGGTGCTTCAAATCCAGGTTTCAATCTTCTCAGTGAGTCTGTTGTAGAAGATACGAAAGGATTTATGACTTCATAGTTTTTAAGTATTCCCATTACTGAAGCGTAACCAAAAATGCTTAAAAAGTGGTTTTTAGTGGAAGAAAATAAATTTATCATTTTACCATTTTTGAGTTTCAATGCCATACCTATGTGAGTATGTTCTCCACTTCCAGCTACTCCATCTATAGGCTTAGCCAAGAAAGTGACTTCTAGTCCATTATTTCTGAAGGTTTCCTTAACTATGCTTTTTACTAGTAATTCATTGTCCACAGATTGTACCGCAGTAGAATATTTCCAGTCTATTTCAAGTTGTTCCATTATATGATTGAATCTTCCTCTGTCATCAATGTTAGACTTTATTCCTCCTACTTCTTTATGACCCATCTCAGGTTCCAATCCGTATAATTCCATAATTGAAAGTGTTTGTTCTAAGGCAGTTCTTACTGAACCTTTAGTTCTGGTCCAATATTGTTCTTGTAATGTTTGAGATGTGGATAGTTCTTCAATTTCAGCAGGATTATTAGGAGTATTTACCCAGAATTCCAGTTCTGTTGCACAGGTAGCAATTAAATCATCTATATCTTCGTATTTTATTCCGAAAGAAGACAGACAACTTGGATATTTCTTGAATAAACTCATAAGATTTGTCTTAAAATGTTGTATACAATTCTTCAATATATGCCTGGAATCTACAGCTTTGTGTTCATGATAGAAAAAACATGGAATTCTAAGCGTTCCTACAGGTTTATTTGTTTCAACATCGATATTATTGGTATTATAGTCTACATACCAATTTACATCGCAATCGCATACCATATCAACTTTTGCATTATTTAGGGTAGCTATGCCTGGAAGAACTACCGATGAACCATCAGTTTGAATTGATCCTTTTAAAAATCCAGAGATATCTTTTAGAAAAATCTTAATAGGAATTTTTTCGTCAGTATCATTTCCTGAAAGGTCTATGCCGACAAGGGATACGAATTTTATTTCAGGATGGGAAGTTAGTATTTCTTTTAAACTATCTTCAGATTGCATAGTGGTAGGTATTACATAGATTAAATCTTTTAACATAGTTTTTTCCTCCTATAAATAATTAGAAGAGTATGAATTTTTAATACTCTGTCAGTGTATAGTCAATTTAATTTATATTCTAGTTGATAAAATATAAATTATTTATTAATTATTTAAAATTTATATATTTATGATTTTATAATTAATATTCCTATATGTCAATAGATTTTGAATAAATTTATGGGTTATGTTGCAATAGTTAAAAAATATAAAATATAATATTTGATTTTAAGAATAAAGTTTAAAAATTGAGGTCATTTATTCATGTCTTTAAAAATTTGTGTAGTTTAAATCTATATTATATAATAAAATGTATAACATTTTTATTAAGTTATGAGGTGATAGAGTGGATTCTGAGGATAGGCCAATTGGCTTTTTCGATTCAGGAGTGGGTGGAATAAGTGTACTAAAAGAAGCTGTAAAGATCCTGTCAAATGAAAATTTTGTTTATTTTGGGGATTCAAAGATGGCACCTTATGGAGTCAAAACGGTGGAAGAGGTTAAAAAACTCACGTTTAATGCTGTAGAATTTTTATTAAAAAAAAATATAAAGGCTTTAGTAGTTGCCTGTAATACTGCTACTAGTGCTGCTATAATAGATTTGCGAAAGGCATATAGTAAATATATGCCTATAGTGGGTATAGAACCAGCTTTGAAACCTGCAGTGGAATGTAATAGAAGAGGAAATATAATAATAATGGCAACACCTATGACTTTAGCGGAAAGTAAGTTTAATAATCTCATGAAAAAATATGGCAATTCAAATATGGTGCCTCTTCCCTGCAGCGGTTTGGTAGAACTTATTGAGGAAGGAAAAACAGAAGGAGAGGAAATAGAATATTATCTGGAAAAAAAATTGTCTCCTTTAAAAGAAAAAGGAATTGCAGCAGTAGTACTTGGATGTACCCATTATCCCTTTATAAAGAAAAGTATATCTAAGGTTTTAAATCAGGATGTTCCAATAGTTGATGGAAGTAAGGGAACCGTTAGGCAGTTGAAAAGACAGCTTATTAAACATCATATAGAAAGTAAAAATAGTAAAGTTGGAAAGATAAAGATATTTAATTCTATGAATAGTCAATATATAATAAAATTAAGTTATAAGCTTTTAAAAGAATGAAATTTTTAAGTTTTACATAGAATTTAAATTATATATGAGATTAAATCAGGAGGGAAAGATGAGTAGGGTAGGAGAAAAAATAAAATCTGCAAGAATAGAATTAGGAATTAGTCAAAAATTATTGGGTAAAAAATTAGGTGTATCAGAAAAGTTTATTAATGAAGTAGAATTAGGAAGGAAAATAGTAAGTGAAGGTATAATTGATAAAGTATCCAAAATTTTAGGAAAAAATATAAATGATATAACTATGTCTTTTGAAGAGCAAGCCTATGAAGAAGAAAAAAATGAAAAATTTGCTCCTGTATCTAAGAAAGAAAAAACTCAGGTTCAGGATGTTTGGAGTGAAGCCTTTGGCTCGGTTTTAAAAAAGGTGCCTGTTTATGGATATAACATGGATAAAGTGATTAATTTCAAACAATTACCTGTAATAAATAATAAAGTAGAGGGCTATGCTCAAGACAAGGTAATATATTTGCACATAGAAAGCAATGATATGGAAGGGTTTAGAATTCAACATGGAGATTTAGCTTTGGCACATATAACTGGAGAAATAGAGAATAATTCCATATGTCTGGTTGAATATAATGGAAAGAGGGAGTTAAGACAGGTAAAAAAATTAGACAATAGAAAAATTTTACTTGTAAGTGGAGGAAGCAGCATAAGAACTGAAACTGTAGAAATTAAAAATTTTAAAATTATTGCAAAGTTAGATAAGTTGGAAATAAAGTTATAGTAATACAGAAAATTATTAAATACATAATTTAAAGTTCTAATCTAAAATAAAGTTATGGTTAGGACTTTTATTTCATAGATAATTAGTAGATTCAAAAGTAAATTTTATAAAATATAGATTTTGTTGTATAATTAGCTATATTATAAGCTCCTTTAAAAAACTTTCCATTAAAAATATTTTTTGAGAATTAGTTTTAATTATTATAAATAAAAATTTTGAAAGGAGAAATAGAAATGAAAGGAACTGTTATTGCCACATGGATGAGAACTTGCAGAAAATTATATAATGACCAGGTTGTAAATGATGCTATGAGTTCAGTGGGATGGGGGCCATCTAAAATATTTTCCCCTGCTGAAAATGTAAATGACGGGGAAATAAAAAAAGTAATAGAGTATATAGCAAAAGCTAACAGGGAAAATACGAAAGAGTTATGGAAAAAAATAGGCCGTGACAACATAAATGCCTTTTACAAGGATTATCCAGCTTTTTTTAAACATGAAAACTTATATTCTTTTTTAAGATCAATGTTTGATGTTCATGTAGCCATGACTAAAAAGTTTCCAGGAGCTAAGCCACCTTTAGTTATGATTAATCCCACATCTTCAAAAACTGCCGTATTTGAGTATAAGTCTGAAAGAGGCATGTTTGATTATCTTGTGGGAATGATAGAGGGAAGTACAAAATTTTTTGGTGAAAAATTGAAGATAGAAGAAATGGAGAGAACCAGTAATTCAGTAAAATTTAAATTTATTTTTGAGAATGAGATATATTATAAGAAGGTATACAGGTTCAATAAAATTCTTTCTTTTGGTATCATAAATAATCTAGGCTTAAAAATGGGAATAATTAATTTTATACTTTGCTTTATAATTTCTATTTTAATGTTTGGATTAAATGATTGGTTTAAATCTATAGTTGTTTCAATATTAGTTCTTTTTGCATCATATATTTCTGGTTCTATACTTATGAGACCTAAATCCATCATAATGGAGACTATAGATAAAATTAATAATGGTAATTTTATTGAAGATGGAGATATAGAGACAAATGATTTTTTTGAGGATATATTTAATCTTCTTAAAAAACACAAAAGTATCATTAAGGCAGACTTTACAGGATTTAAAGGTGTAACGGATGAGATGAATACCTTTGTATCTAATATAAATGAGATATCTAATTCTATGAACAGTACTTCAAGTGAAATATCCGATGTGGTAGAACAAGTGGCCAACTGTGCTGTGGAACAGGCAGAAAATACTCAAAGTGTGGTATCTGTGTTAAATGACAATATAACACATTTGAAAAATATAGTAGAAAGTGAAAACAATAATAAGTTAGAACTGGAAAAATCAATAGACAAGATAAATAATAGTTACAATAATATAGATAATACAAGTGAAAATATATTGACTACATTACAGAGTTTTAAAGAGGTTAATGACAAAGGGTTAGAACTACAATCAAAAGTAAAAGATATTACAGGTATAGTTTCAGTTGTTTCAGAGATTTCAGAACAGACCAATTTGTTGGCACTTAATGCTTCTATTGAAGCGGCCAGAGCAGGAGAGCAGGGCAAAGGATTTGGAGTGGTAGCAGATGAAATCAGGGTTTTAGCAGAACAGTCTCAAGATGCAGTTAAGAATATAGATTCTAATTTAATTAAATTTGTAGATGAAATAAAAGTATTGGTGGATAAGATAGAATCACAATTTAATGTTCTTAAAGGAGAAAGTGAAAACTTAAAAGAGGTAAGGAGTATAAGTTATGAGGCGACAACTGCAGCAGAATCCGTAGCGGAATCAATGATAAAAACTATAGATAAGTTAAATGAACAATCAAAAACCATATCTGGAATATATGAAAATATGGAGTCTTTAGCTGCAATTGCACAGGAGAATTCTGCATCTTCTGAGGAAGTGAGCGCCAGTGTATCAAGTTATACTAATGAAATTAAAAACCTCATGATTAATATACATGAATTTAAGAATATAACAGAATCTTTTAAAACAGAATTGCATAAGTATAAAATATAGTAAAGAACTTGGCCCGTATCTTTGGCCAAGTTTCTTACTATATTTTATATTAAATTCCCTCTAAATCAAAATCAGGTACAAAATTTTTAGAACAAGTGCCAGTGCTTTGTATAAATGCATTTTTTATACCAAGTGAAAGACAATAATTTATAAAAGAATCATAGTGCTTTGGATTTAAGGGTTTATTTATTTCAGGAAATTTATAGGCTTTATAAAGGGGGGTGTATTGATTCATTATACTTATGTATACTGAATCACCAAAAGTGTTATAAATATAATCTATTATTTTTTTAGAGTCAAATAGTAGTCCGGGAAGCATAAGGTGTCTTATTATAACCCCCTTTATTATTAATCCATTTTCATCAAATTTTACACTTCCTACTTGATTAAACATTTCTTCTATAGCTTTAGTGGCATGAATAAAATAATCTGAAACACCAGAATATTTAATGGAATATTTATTGCTAAAGTATTTTAAATCTGGTAAATATACATCTATGTATCCTTTTAAAGATTTTAATGCATGTATAGTTTCATAACTGTTTGTGTTAAATAAAACTGGCAAATTAAGACCTTGTGATTTTGCTATATCCAAGGCTTTAATTATTTGAGGAATATAATGGGTGGGTGTAACCAAATTTATATTATGTGCTCCTTGACTTTGTTGAAATAGAAAAATTTTACTAAGTCCTTCTATAGATATTTCCTTTCCCAAACCATTGGCACTTATTTTGTAGTTTTGACAAAAAGCACATCTAAAATTGCAGTTAGAAAAAAATATAGTTCCAGAACCCTTATTTCCAGATATACAGGGTTCCTCCCAAGTGTGCAGGCATACCTTGGCTATTTTTACATCTTTACCTGCATGACAAAAACCGGTATTTCCCTTTAGCCTATCCACCTTACAATATCTATGGCATAACTGACAACTTTTAAGGTGATTTATCATAAAAAGCACTTCCTTAAATAATATATTATGTAGAGTTAATGATAGAATTTTATCAGCACTTTTTAAGTATATTCTCATTACATACAGGTGTCCAGTTATTATTATGCCATTTATTATAAATTTAATTTTTAAAGTAAAAAATTATGCATTGTATTATAAATATAAGACTAACTACTCCAAAGGCCGGATATAAAAAAGAAATAAGATTTATAAAACCAATTTGGGATATAGGAATTGTAATGAGAATAATTATAAATATTGATTTTTTATAAGATATATTAAATATTTCCTGAAAATTTTTTCCTACGCTATATATGTTGGATACTTCAGTAGAGAACATTTCAAGCCACATTATAATAAGTATCATTATTTGAAGTGTTTTTCCAAAACGGTTGGCTATATAAAGCAGAGGAATTTCATATTTAAAAATATAAGGTATGTTTAAAATCAATAGAAAATTTATAATAAGGGCTAATATGGTAAGAACTAAAGAACCTATGATGGAACCTGCTATGAGACTTTTCTTTTTATTTATAGAAAGTGTGAGAGGAATTAATACTCCACTGTAACATAATATGTTAAATCCTGCGTATATCAATGAAGAAGAAAACCAGTTATTTTTGTAATGAGGTATATTCTTTAAATATGATATATTTATATTTTTGTAGAAAGCCAGGTATAATATAAATAAAGTGAGTATGACTAATATGAGAGAAGGTACTATGATTGAATTTATCTCCATTAGGCCCTTAATATTTCTAGATAATACAATTATGGATATAGTGAGCATTAATAATATGCCTATCCATCTAGGCAGTTGAAAGTACTGGTGTATTAAAGCACCGCTTCCAGCCAATATTATTGCTGAACTTCCTATTAAAAAAAAGGTAGTCAAAAAATTAGTAGCCATACCTAAAAATCCGGGACTAACCAATTTTATAAGACCATCGTAAGAATTTAATCCATATTTCATGCTTATATTTATTATTATAATGGACATTACTATATAAATAATTGAACAAGTTAATATGCCTATGAAACTTTTATAGCCATATTGTGTAAAAAATTGGCTAATTTCTTGTCCAGATGCCAGACCTGCCCCAACTACAGTTCCTATAAAAACTGTAGATATTTGAAAAATTAAGATTATTTTATCTTTCAAAAAATATCCCCCCATAAAATACAATTGATAAAGCTATCCCAATATTAAGTATATAGATATTAAATAAAAATAATGAATTATAAATTAAAATTTTATTTGAGGGAAAAATAAGATTTATAAATTAATTATTATCTTCAATTAAGGGGGTGAAGTTTCTACTAAATTTGAGAATTAGTTGGTAGAAAATTTATGAAAAAGATATATGTGTTTAAAATAATGGTCATTGTCATTTTCTTTTCAGGTATATTGTTTGGGTGTAGTTCAAATGAGAAATTAAATTCTACCAATATAAATGAAAATTTTGATATGAAAGCTGCAGCTAATACAGTGGATACCTACATGAAGTATCTTATGAAGGATGATATTGAAAACATCAAAAAATTATATTGTAAGGAGCTTTTAAAAAATCCTGCAGCAAATGGAAATCAAAATTTGAATATTATGGGTTATAATTTAAGTGACAATAGTGAAGTTGGTAGATCTGGAGTTTTTAAAGTAAAGGTTGTAAGATCAGATCTAAGTAAACCTTTTTCAACTTTAGATGAATATTCCATAAAGGTCATAAAGGAAGAAAATGATTATAAGATTGGCGAAATTAGCAGCATTTTAGATAGGGAAGCTTTTGTTGAGAAGAATAAGATAAAAATGAGAAGTAAGGACAATATAAGTGTAAATGTAATAATAGGTATAAATAATATGCCTCAATATGTATTTTCTAAAGATGATAAAGCAAATGTAAATAAAATGTCTGTACCAAGAGATAACTTTGGAATATTGGATTTTTCTTATGGAGGAGACTACCTAGCTCTAGTTACTTATGATAAAAATTCATATATAGGTGTGGTAAAAGTAGATGAAAGCATGGAAGTACAATCTGGTAATGCGGGATCTTCAGATGGACAGGGAAGTAGTGAGAGTAATGATACACAGGGAAATCAAATAGATGAATACAATCAAAAAATTATAGGTAAGAATATAATAAATGTAGATATTCTAAAAAATGCTAAGGTAGAATTTTTAACATTTTCTTCTGATGAAAAATTTATTGCACTTCAATATACAAATAGCAGTGTAGGTCACTGCATAAGAGTTTATAAAATGGATTCTGGGGATATGATAAGTTTTAAATTTGAAGATAAGTTTCCACTTAATAAAGTAGATGTCGTTTTTTCATCCTTTGATACAGATACATTAAATTTTGATGTCATATCTAAAGCAACCAACGGCGAATCTCTTCCTGATATAATTGGAAAATGGAGGCTCAACTTAAAAGAATTTAAGGCAGTTAAAATATGATATAATAAGTTTTATCAGTTATGTATTATTGAAAGGATGAAAATTTATAATGCAGTGGGGAGATAAGGCGTATTATACTTTGAATTATTATTTGAGAAAAAAGTTTGGAGGAAAAGTATTTAAAATATCCTTAGATGGGGGGTTTTCTTGTCCTAATAGAGATGGCAAAATAAGTAGAGGAGGGTGTATTTTTTGCAGTGAAAGAGGAGCAGGAGACTTTGCAGGTAATAGGAATCTTTCTATAACAGAACAATTCTATAATATTAAGAAAATGATGAATAAAAAGTGGAAAGAGGGAAGGTATATAGCCTATTTTCAAGCTTATACAAATACTTATGCACCTGTAAAAATCTTGAGAAAAAAATATGAAGAAGCTGTAAAACAGAAAGGTGTAGTTGGAATGGCGGTAGCCACTAGACCGGATTGTCTTGGGGAGGATGTTTTAGAGTTATTGCAGGAATTCAGTAAAAAAATTTATGTTTGGGTAGAGCTTGGACTTCAAACTTCCAATGAGTATACTGCCAAAAGAATAAATAGAGGATATGATTTGTGTGTTTTTGAAAAGTCTGTGTATAATCTTAGAAGAAGAAATATTGATGTAGTGATACACATGATAATGGGTCTTCCGGGAGAAGAGGAAAGTGATATGATAAATACAGTGAAATATATTTCAAATCAAGATATACAGGGGGTAAAATTTCATCTTCTTCATTTAATGAAACATACCCCTATGGTTCAATTATACAATGAAGGTAAGTTGAGGTTCATGGAACAACAGGAATATGTAAACATAATATGTAAGGCTTTATCAAATACTCGTTCTGATATTGTAATCCATAGATTAACGGGAGATTCTCCCAGAAATTTGCTTATAGAACCTAAATGGAGCTTAAAAAAGTGGGAAATTTTAAATGAAATTGATAAGGCAATGAAAGATAAAAATATATATCAGGGAATATATTGCAAGTAGTATATTGTAGAATCATTTTTGAGAAAGGCGGAAGTTCAATTGAAAATAGATATAATAATATCGGCAGATGATATAAAGGACGAAAAGATTTTACATAAGTCTGTAATAATAGTAGATATGCTCAGGGCAACCTCTGTAATAATTACTGCTATTAATAATGGATGCAAAGAAGTAATACCAGTGTTAACTATAGAAGAGGCCTTGGAAATATACCATAAAAATAGAGGAAAATACATAATGGGAGGAGAGAGGAAAGCTTTAAAAATAGAAGGATTTCACTGCTCTAATTCTCCTTTGGAATATGGTAGACAAGTTGTAGAAAATAAGACATTGATAATTACTACAAGTAATGGAACCAGAGCTATCAAAGGGAGCATAATGGCTAAAAATATATTAATGGGTGCTCTTATAAATGCAGAGGAAGTGGCAAACAGAAGTGTAAGTTTAAATAATGATGTGGTAATAGTTAATGCAGGTACCTATGGACAATTTTCTATGGATGATTTTATATGCAGCGGATACATAATAAGTTGTATAATAAAAAAGATGAAGGTAACCCTTACAGATATAGCTAAAACTGCACTATATGTTTATAAACAGAACCCGGATATTATAACTTTTATAGAGAAAGCCTCTCATTATAAAAGAATACAAAAATTAAAGTTGTATGATGATTTAGAATACTGCTGCAGGAAAGATATAATAAAAATTGTTCCAGAATATATAGATGGAATAATAAGTTAAGTTATAATTAAAAACCCCAGCTTATCTAGTGCTGGAGTTTATTCAGGTTATTTTTATATAATTAGATCTTACCCATCCTTTGGAATTTATTCTAGATAATCTGTTAATTCCACTTAAAGATATTTCATACCACAGTTGATCTTGTATTTTAGCGGTATCCTCAATTTTTAGTGTGGTATTTTCATCCAGAATATTTACTATACTGGATTTTAAAGTGGGAGCTAAATAGAGACTAGTTTTTATGGTAACTATTCCATTTGAATTTTCAGGAGTAATATAGTTTATATCTACCTTCTTTGGAGATTCTTTTAATAATTTTGATTTTAAGGAATCATTTTCATATTTTAAGGAAATTATTTGTCTCCTTTGAGATGAAATTGTGTTCGAAAAATGATATAAAATAACTCCATTACCTATTATAAGTAGTAAAAATAAAAAAGTAAGCATTTTTAACTTCTCCATTAATATTTCTATAACATTACATTATATTCAATAACTCACTTAAAGATGAAAATTTTATACTACCTTCTGTTAAATCCTTATATTTAAATATATACATATCTGCATGTTTTATTACGTCATCCCATTGATAATCTGAATAAAAATCATATACTCCAACTACAGACATACCAGCGGCTTTAGCACCTTTAACTGCAGGTAAAATGTCTTCAAATACTATACAATCTTTGGGAGATAAATTTAATTTTTTAGCAGTTAAGAGAAATATATCAGGAAAACTTTTGCCTCTTTTAACTTCAGATACTGTGGTTATGGCATCAAAAAGATCATATACCTTATTTTTTTTAAGGCTTATTTCTGTTAACTCCCTGGAATTACTGGTAGCTAGGCCTATTTTAATATTTTTCTGTTTTAATAAGAGTAGAAATTCTCTGGCACCATGTTTTAATGGTATGTTTGTAGAGTATTCATAAACACATGTGTCATAACATTCATTTTGAATTTCTTCTACGCTTTCGGGCAAATTAAATCTAGTTTTAAAGTATTTTGCAACTTCATGAAAAGTCATGGTTTGTATAGCCTCTTTCAAATTTTTGGGTATTGGGATGTTTCTTTTATTTAAAATTTTTTTATCAATACTTTCCCACAGCCACATAGAATCTACAAGGGTTCCATCCATATCAAAAATAACCCCTTTAGTGTTTTTAAGCATCATGATCACCTCATATTTAAGTATAACATCCAAATAAGGTAACATAAATACTAAAATTTCATAAACGTAATAGTAAAATAATTTATATATAACAAAATTAACATAATAAGATGACAAAGATATTTTAAAAACGTCTTTCTAACAGTTCAATTTCTTCAGCATTTTTAAAGTCTTCTAAAGAATTAATATCTAAAAGTTCTAGTATTTTATCCATGCATTTACTGTCTATAGAAACTTTAATTTCAGAGTTTTCTGCAAAGGCATTTATTTTATCTCTGCCTTTTTCTTTTGGTATAAGTACTTTTGGACCTCCTACACAACCACCGATACATCCCATTCCTTCAATAAAGTTAGCGGAGACTTCTCCTTTTTCAGCACGGTTTAATAATTCCTTACATTCTTTTACACCATTTGCTTGAATTGGCTTAAATAGTTCCTTTTTTTCAGGAAACATTTTTTCCACAGCTTCTCCAACGGCAATGGATACTCCTCCGGTACGGGCATATAACCTTCCTCCTTTAGAAGCATATTCAGTTGAAGCATCACCTTCTATTTTAGATGGATCTATGTTAAGTGCATCAAAGATATCTTTTGTTTCTGTAAAAGTAAGTACAAAGTCTATATCCCCAACTATATCCTTTTCTTTTGCTTCTGCTTTTTTAGCTATACAAGGACCTATAAAAACAACTTTGCATTCAGGATTTAATTTTTTAAGTACCCTTCCACCAGCGGTCATTGGAGATACGGAAGGAGATACATGCTTTACTAGATTATTGTATTTTCGTCTTAACATGCCTACCCACATAGGACAGCAGCAAGAAGTTATTACAAGATCCTTTTTATCCTTTACATGACTGTCAAATTCTACCGCCTCTTTTAAGGTTAACATATCTGCAAAGAATGCTACTTCTATCATATCCGTAAAACCTATTTTCTTAAAAGAAGCTCTCAATTGTTCCATTGTAATGTTATCTCCGAATTGTCCGGTTATAGCAGGAGCTACTATGGCAATTACAGGGGAATCACTTTTTAAGATATTGGCAAGTGGTAGAAATTGAACAGTGTCCATTATAGAACCGCTAGGACAGGCATCTACACAAAAGCCACAGTCAGTACATTTATCTTCATCTATGGATGTATGTTTTTTATCCTTATGAATAAATATAGCATCAAAAGGACAAGATTTTTCACATGGAGTTTTATCTCCGTTTTTACATTCGTGGGAACAACTAGTGACTTTATTTATGATTTTTTCGTCCTTATTATAACATTTTATTGCTTTTTTTAATTCTTCTATAAAATTTGAGCTGTAAGTTATGTTAGTGCCACACAATGAAGATATTATTTTACAGAACTCTTCCCTATCTAATTTGTGTTCAGATAAAATTTGTTCTATGGTTTCTTCAAAGTTTTCATCGTAGTAGGATTTTACAATTGATTTAAATAGAGCTCTATATTTGTCTTTCATAATTTTAACAACTCCTTTTTAAGCTTTTTATTCTACAATTATAACATATTTAGACAATTGCAGAATAGTATATTATTTCGAAATTTTCAGTAATATATCTTCTAAAAATAAAAAGGTAGCTAAATCCTGAAATATACCATTATTTTAGGATTTAGCTACTTTCAATAAATGTAGCACTAGATTTATTTAAGGTAATATCATTTCACAGCAATATTATCATTGTCTCCTTCACCTCTTGTAGGTACTGTAGACATTAAAAATCCCACTAATATGGAAACTAAAGCCGGGGATATTATATTTATATAAGCTATGTAAGAAGTTTTATATAATATGAAAGCAGTTATACCAGTTATAAGTATACTTATAATGAATATATAAATTACAAATTTAGCAAAAGAACTAAAGAATTTTTTATATAATTTATGTCTTGTAGGGCCATTGATTATTTTTACAAACAAGAAATAGGATATTAAGATCAAGAAAATATCTACAACAGCAGATATTAAAAAGTTTTTCATGCTAACAACACCTCCAATAGGATATCGAATATAGTATTACCCTATAAGAGGTGTTTTACACCTAATTATAAATTTTTTGATGGAATTATTGATTTAAATATAATTCACCAACTTGAAAAATGTCTCCTGCCCCTATTGTCAATAGTATATCTCCTTCTTTTAAAATATCATTTAAATATTGGATTATAGAATTAAAGTCTTTTATGTTCCTGCAGTTAATCCCTCTTTTTACAAGTTCATCACACAGCATAGATGAGCTTACTTCACCAGTGTCTTTTTCTCTTGCAGCGAATATATCAGCTAGTATTAACTCATCTACATTATCAAAGGCAGCAGTAAATTCTTTAAATAAACTTATAGTTCTTGAAAAAGTATGAGGCTGAAATACACAAACTATTCTCTCATGAGGATAATTTCTTGCCGTATTTAATGTTGCTTTGATTTCTGTAGGATGATGTGCATAATCGTCTATAACTACTACACCTTTCCTCTTGCCTTTAATTTCAAATCGTCTATGAGTGCCTTTGAAGTTTTTTAAGCCCTCTTTTATATTATCAATTGATATATTTAAAATTAAAGAAACGGATATACTTGCTAGTGCATTTAATATATTATGTTTACCTGGAACACTTAAATTTAAGGAAAATAACTTTTTATCAGATTTATATACTTCAAATAAAGCACGTCCCTCTCCGTCAAAGAGTATGTTTTTAGCAGTAACCTCTCCCCTTTCTATACCGTAACTTATTATATTGCAATTTGCATTTGATATAACTTCTCCCATTCTTTTATCATCGGCACAACATACCAAGTATCCTTCCTGTGGAATTAGTTTTGCAAATTTTATAAATGCTTTTTGTATTTCATCTATATCCTTATAGTAATCTAGATGATCTGCATCAATATTTAATATTACTCCTATGAAAGGAAAAAATTTAAGAAAGGATTCTTTGTATTCACAAGCTTCTGTAATAAAATAAGGACTATTTCCAATACGGACGTTTCCTCCTATTATATCTAAATTTCCGCCTACAAGTATGGTAGGATCTATGTTAGCTTCAAGAGTTATAGAGGATAACATGGAAGTAGTGGTGGTTTTACCGTGGGTACCAGATACTGCTACATTATACTTATGTCCTTTCATTATTTCACCTAAAAATTCAGCCCTGTCCATAAGAGGAATTTTTAAATTTTGAGCTTGTAATAGCTCTTCATTGTTTTCTGAAATTGCAGCAGTATACACCACAAGATTTATATCAGGAGTTATATTTTTACTTATTTGTCCTATGTATATTTTTGCTCCTTTTGATTTTAATCTTTCTGTAGTTTTAGAAGATTTAGTATCTGAACCTGATACTTGAAAATTTTTTTCTAGCAGAATTTCTGCCAGTGCACTCATGCTTATGCCGCCTATGCCTATAAAATGCACTCTTTTATTTTTTATAAAATCAAATGACAATTAAATCACTCCTTATAATTAACTTAACCTATTTACTAATTATATACAAAACTTAATTAAAAAACACATAAAATTGTACTTTTTAAAATAAAATATATGTATTTGTGTTAATGTTATAATTAAATAAGAGTTGATTATTAGCAGCTTTTAGAATACAATATGAATAATAGAATAAAATCTTAAGATATTATTCGTAAAATTTATAGATAGGTGATAAGATGCAGAAATTCAGTAGAAACCATAGAATAGCAGCAATAACCAAAATTTTGCTGGAAAATCCTAATAAAATAATGAGTCTGAACAATTTCACTCTTATGTTTAATACGGCCAAGTCCACGGTAAGTGAAGATATATTAGTAGTAAAAGATACTTTAAATAAATTTCAAATGGGAAGAATAGATACTATATCTGGGGCTTCAGGGGGTATAAAGTATGTCTGTGGAATATCCAGTGGGAAGAGAAGAGAATTTGCTGAAAAATTATGTATTATTTTGAAAAATAGAGAAAGAATAATACCAGGTAATTTTTTATATATGACAGATATAATGTTTAATCCTGCTATAATACATGTTGCAGGGGTGGTCTTAGCATCTATTTTCATAGAGAAAGATATTGATTATGTGGTTACGGTTGAAACCAAGGGAATTCCTTTGGCCTATGAAGTGGCCAGAATGATGGGAGTCCAACTTGTAGTTGTAAGGAGAGAACAGAAGTTTACGGAAGGCTCTACTCTAACTATAAATTATGTTTCAGGTTCTACGGGAAGAATTCAAACTATGTCTTTATCTAAAAAAGCATTGAATAAGGGGAGTAAATGTATTTTTATTGATGATTTTATGAGGGCAGGAGGAACTGCCATCGGTATAATAAATCTGTTGCGAGAATTTGAAAGTGAGCTTTTAGGCATAGGGTTTTTAATAGATAATGTGGAAACTCCTAAAAAATTAGTACAGGATTATAAGTCTATAGTGGATTTTAAAGGTATTGATGAAGAGGGTAATGCATTATTATTTCCTTCTGAAAGTATTTAAGTAATAAAATTTTCAAAAAATTTATTAGTTTTTCAAAAAACAAGAAGGAAAAATATAAGATATAGAGAATAGTATATACATAAGCATCTTGGAGGTGGATTATATGCAAATTACAGATGTCAGAGTGAGGAAAATTGCTGCCGAGGGTAAGATGAAAGCTATTGTTTCAGTAACCTTTGATAACGAATTCGTTGTTCACGATATAAAGGTTATAGAAGGTCAGAATGGTCTTTTTATAGCAATGCCAAGTAGGAAAACTCCTGATGGAGAGTTTAAGGATATTGCTCACCCAATTAATACTCAAACAAGAGAGAAAATACAAAAAGCAATTCTTGGTGAGTATGAAAAAGTAAAAAATGAGGAAACTGTTACCGAAGAAAAGGTAGAGGAATAATAAAAAGGAGTAATTACTCCTTTTTATTATTTTTGGCTATTTTATGCTATTTTTATAAGGTTGCAAATAATTTTTATATAAAATATAATATTAAGGGATGTTTAATGATATATTGTAGAAAAGTGAATATTTATAACCATTAAAGAGGTGTTGAAATGTATAATTGTGCTATAATACTGGCTGCAGGTGAAGGAAAGAGAATGAAATCTTCCAATCCTAAAGTACTTCATAAAATTTGTGGCAAAGAAATGATAAATATAGTTATTGATGTTGTAAAAAAAGCACAAATAAGGGATATAAATGTGGTAATTGGAAAGAATGCAGAAAAGGTAAAAAGGGCTACTGAGGCTAAAAATATAAATTATTCCTTTCAAGATAAACAATTAGGTACAGGACACGCGGTCCTTTGTGCTGTTGATTTTTTGAAAAATAAAAAGGGAACTGTAGCTGTATTTACAGGGGATTCACCTTTGATAAAAGAAGATACTATAAAAAACATGCTGGATTTTCATGAATCTGGAGGGTATGGAGTTACCATACTTACATCTATAGTACAGAATCCTTTTGGCTATGGAAGAATCATAAGAGAGGAAGATAACCAAGTACTTAAAATAGTGGAGCATAAGGATTGTCAGCAGGAGGAACTTCAGGTTAATGAAATAAATTCAGGAATGTATTGTTTTGATATAGAAAGTTTAATTGGAGGATTAAGTAAAATACATAATAATAATGCTCAAGGAGAGTATTATTTAACAGATGTTATAGAAATATTAAAAAAGCAAGGTAAAAAAATAGGTGCACTTCCCATTTCCTTTGAGGAAACTATGGGAGTTAATTCAAGAGTACAGCTTGCAGAGGCTGAAAAGATCATGAGAAGCAGAATAAATAAAATACATATGGAAAGAGGAGTTACATTAATTGATTATGACAATACCTATATAGACTTAGATGTTGAAATAGGAAAAGATACTATAATATATCCTGGAAATGTTTTTCAGGGAAATACTGTAATAGGCGAAAATTGTATTTTGTATTCTAATTCTAGAATACAAAGCAGCATAATAAAAGATAATGTAACAGTGGAAAATTCCGTGATATTAGAAAGTACAATAGGGGAAAATACTAATGTAGGGCCTTTTGCTTATATAAGACCTGAAACTACAATAGGAAAGTCTGTAAAGATAGGTGATTTTGTAGAAGTTAAAAAGTCTACAATAGGAGATAATACAAAAATATCTCATTTAACATATATAGGAGACGCTGAAATTGGAAGCAAGTGTAATTTTGGCTGTGGAACCGTTGTAGTAAACTATGATGGGAAGAATAAGAATAAAACTTTAGTGGGAGACAATTCATTTATAGGATGTAATACAAATTTAGTGTCTCCCGTTAAGGTTAATGACAATACTTATATAGCGGCAGGTTCTACTATAACAGATGAAGTTCCCGAGGGAGCATTGGCTATAGCTAGGGCACGGCAGGTTAACAAAAAGAGTTGGGTGTATAAAAAAGGATTAAAGAAATAAAAATTTTAGGAGGGCTTTACATAATGATAACCCATGGTAAAAATATTAAAATTTTTGCAGGAAATTCTCATCCTGATTTAGCTAAACAAATAGGGGATATCCTAGATATCAAGGTAGGAGATTCCAAAGTTACAACTTTTAGTGATGGGGAAATATGTGTAAATATTAATGAAACAGTAAGAGGAATGGATGTATTTATAGTACAATCCACGAATAATCCAGTAAACGACAATTTAATGGAACTTTTAATTATGATTGACGCTTTTAAAAGAGCTTCTGCAGGGCGAATAACGGCTGTAATACCTTATTATGGCTATGCAAGACAGGATAGGAAAGCTAAGGCAAGAGATCCAATCACAGCAAAGCTTGTAGCTGACATATTAACGGCTACTGGTGCAGACAGAGTACTTACAATGGATTTACATGCCTCTCAAATTCAAGGGTATTTTAATATACCGCTTGATCATCTTTTAGGAACACCTATACTTGCGAAATATTTTATACAAAAAGGATTTGATGAAAAAGATGATGTAGTTGTAGTTTCTCCAGATTTGGGGAGTGTAACCAGAGCCAGAAAATTTGCAGATAAGCTTCATGCATCTATAGCTATTATTGATAAAAGAAGGCCTAGAGTTAATGTATCAGAAATAATGAATATAATTGGAGATATAAAAGATAAGACTGTTATATTAGTAGATGATATGATAGATACAGCAGGTACTATAACAAATGGAGCTAATGCTCTCGTGGAGCGAGGAGCAAAAGAAGTTTATGCATGTTGTACCCATGCTGTTTTGTCTGGTCCTGCAATAGAGAGGATAAAGAATTCTGCTATAAAAGAGTTAGTAATGTTAAACACAATAAATTTACCAAAGGAAAAGATATTGGATAATTTTAAGATATTGTCTATAGCTCCGGTATTTGCTGAAGCTATAAGAAGAATATACGAGGATATTTCAGTAAGTAAATTATTCGAAGATTAGATAACATAAAGGCATGTGGATTATTTCCACGTGCCTTTATCATAGTAATTTTCAACTTTAAGTATAGTTTGGAAATAGAGCACTTTATTCATTTAAGCTCTGTGGGATAAGCATTTGTAACTTATTTGTAACTTTTAAAGATACATTATTATTTACACTAAAATATATGATAGATTTAATATAGGAATAAGCGTTTAGGTATAATTGTTTGGTAATATTTTACTTTGAATTATGTGGGGGTTAAACTTATACAGCCTGTAGAGTTATTTTGAAAGTGTTAGTTTTAGGATAAATACAGGTGTGCGTTGATAATTTTAGGAGGGGAATGAAATGGAAGGTTCCATAGGGAAAATTTTAATTGTAGATGATGATGAAAATATATGTGAAGTAATAAAGATGTATGTGGAGAATGCTGGTTATGAAGTACAGGTAGCAAATGATGGGAAGGCAGCAGAAACAGTATTTTTAGATTATAAACCGGATTTAGTACTTTTGGACATAATGCTTCCTAATATTGATGGCATAGATGTTCTTAAATGGATAAGAAAAGATTATGAGACCCCTGTAATTATGCTTACAGCAAAGGGGGAGACTTTTGATAAAGTTTTAGGGCTTGAACTTGGGGCAGATGATTATATAGTAAAACCTTTTGAGCCCAAAGAGATGCTTGCAAGAATTAAAGCGGTACTTAGGAGGTACAGCGTAGATAATGAAAATAAAGAAGTGTTGAAATTTGAACAGCTTGTTATTGATATAAATTCCTATACTGTTACCTATAGAAATGAGGATATAAAAATGCCTCCGAAAGAATTTGAATTGTTATATTATCTGGCTAATAATAAAAATAGAGTATTTACAAGGGAGCAGCTTTTATGTGAAGTTTGGGGATACGATTATCCTGGAGATTCTAGAACTGTAGATGTACATGTTAAAAGATTGAGAGAAAAACTTCAAGGAGGGCCTAACTGGCAAATAGAAACAGTATGGGGTGTTGGATATAAATTTGAGGTGAAGTAGATGAAAAAGGGATTATTTTCAAAGCTTGTAGCTGCATTTACTGCAATTATTATAGTAAGTTTTGTAATGACAGCAGCTTTTTTATCTTACTGGTTTGAGAGTTATTATTTTCAGCAGAGAAAAAATCAACTGCTTAAAGAATCCCAGTTTATAAGTTATAAGGCACTTCAATATTTAGAAGGAGAGTTGACTGCAGATGAAATAAATGAGACTCTAACTTATATATCCAAGTATCTATCAGCGGATATATGGCTTGTGGATAATTATGGTTATGTGTATTCAGTATCAAGCAGTGAACATAAACAGTTAGTAACTATTCCTACTCAAATAGTTACTAAGGATTTAGAGGAACTTAGAGAAAATAAAACTGTGGATAAAAAGGAACTTCATTCGGAAATATTTTCGGATCCAGTGCATACTTTTGAAATACCTATTTTTTTAAAGGGGGTATTTAGAGGTGCTATACTTATGCACACTTCTATAAATGAGCTGAGAGAACCCTTAAAGAGAGTATATGAAATTATATGGATATCTGCTATTTTAGCTATTATAATATGCTCTGTCGTAATTTATTATCTTTCCCAGAGGATAATAGTATATCCGCTTAAAAAAATTAATTATGTAGCAGACAAAATATCAAAAGGAGAAGTAGAAAAAAGGGTACGTATAAATTCAAATGACGAGATTGGAGAATTGGCTAAATCTTTTAATAGCATGGCAGATTCATTAGAACAAGTGGAAAAAAATAGGAGACATTTTGTATCTAATGTATCTCATGAGATAAGATCTCCATTAACTTCTATAAAGGGTTTTATAGGGGGAATGATTGATGGCATTATTCCCTATGAAAAGCAAAATTATTATTTATCAGTTACTTATTCTGAAATACAGAGACTTACAAGACTTGTAAATGATCTTTTGGATTTGTCTGCTATTGAGGCAGGGCAATTCAAACTTAGAATAGAAGAATTGGATATAAATGAAATTATACGATTATGTATCATAAAATTTCAAACTAAAATAAATGAAAAAAAATTAAAAGTAGATGTGGTTATGGAAAATGACAAACTTTATGTAGCAGCGGACAAAGATAGAATAAACCAGGTGGTTACAAATCTTATAGATAATGCTGTTAAGTATGTAACCATAGGGGGAAATATAAAAATTTCAACTAAAATTAAGGGCGAAAAAGCATTCATATCTGTTTATAATGATGGTGAAGGAATACCAAAATCAGAATTGAAACATATATGGGATAGATTTTATAAATCAGATAAGTCAAGAACTTCAAAAGTCAGTACAGGGCTTGGACTTTCTATTGTAAGGAGTATACTAACACAGCTAGGAGAAGATATATGGGTTGAGAATAGAGAACCTGGCGGTGTTATATTTGCATTTACTTTAAAAAGGGTTTAAGAAATTATTACATTCCGTTCATATTTGTGTAAAAATTTTTTACTATAATAACTCTAAATTTCAGTTATGAGGTGTATTTGATGAATGATAACAACAGATATGATGATATAAAGGATGTTTACTGGGAAAAAGTAGACACAAACAGTGGAAAAATAAAATTTATAAGTATGAATAGGCGCTCAACTATGAAAACATTATTTAGACTGTGTTGTTTTATATTGGTGGCAGCCGTTTCAGGAGGCATATCTGGGGCATATATTGCAAATAAAAAGGAAAATACTAAAATCTATACACCTGATAATCAGTTGTTGGTGGAATCTGATAGTAGCAGTAAAAAACAACAGGATGCATCTGAAGACAGCATATATACAAACTCCATATCAAAAGTTGCACAAACAGTAGGGTTGTCTATAGTTGGCATAAGTAACAAGACAGAAGGATATTTTGGATTACAGGATGTGGGAAGTGGATCTGGCATAATAGTTGATTCCAATGGATATATAGCTACTAACTATCATGTAATAGATGGTGCAGATAAGGTTACAGTAAGGCTTTCCAACGGAAAAATTTTGGATGCTTCTGTACTTGGAGTTAACCAGCAGGCTGATTTGGCTGTGATAAAAGTAGAGGCTAAAAATCTTCCTGCAGTTAAATTTGGAGATTCTTCAACATTAAAAGTAGGGGATATTGTAATTGCATTAGGAAATTCTTTGGGTCAGGAGTTTCCAAGTGTTACTGCAGGTATAATAAGTGCATTGAATAGAAAAATAGAGTATAATGGAACTGTATACAGAGTTATTCAAACAGACGCAGCTACAAATTCAGGAAATAGTGGTGGCGCTCTTTGTAATATAAAAGGGTATGTTATAGGCATTAACAGTTTAAAGATGGGCTCGGATTCCAATGTAGAAGGTATAAGTTTTGCGATAAATATAAATGATGCTAAAAATATAATAAAATCACTTATGAATTCTAGTCAGGTTTCAAGACCTTACTTGGGTATATATGGTGAAAGTGTAACATCACAGGATAATAATGTTCAAGGTGTATATATACAACAGGTAGAGAAAAATAGCGGTGCTGCAATTTCTGGTATAAAGCCCACAGATATATTAACGGAAATAGATGGTAAAAAAGTGAAGAGTTTATCAGATGTAGAAGAGATAATACAAGGGCATAAAGTAGGAGATAAGGTTACAGGTAAAATATGGAGAAATGGTAAAATAATAGAAATAGAAATAGTTCTTTCTGAAAATAAGGAAAGTAAATAATAAAGAGGCCATTAGTAAGTCTCTTTATTATTTATATTTTTTAGTATAATATATTATTAAGAATATAATTTGATTTGAAGCTGAGATTGGAGTAAGAATATGTTTTTGATAGTTGGGTTAGGAAACATAGGGGTTAAATATCATCATACGAGACACAATATTGGATTTGATTTTATAGACTTAGTGAGCAAGAAGTATAATATTGCCTTAAATAGGGAAAAATTTAAAGGAAATTACGGAGAAGGGTTTATAGGACAAAATAAGGTTATATTATTAAAGCCTTCTACTTATATGAATCTAAGTGGGGAAAGTGTGAGAGAAGCGGCAAGTTTTTATAAGATTGAAAATGATCATATAATAATTATATATGATGATATAGATATAGATATTGGAAGATTTAGAATAAGAGTTCATGGAAGTGCTGGAGGACATAATGGGATAAAAAATATTATATTAAATTTAGGAACAGATGTATTTCCAAGAATAAAAATAGGTATTGGACATCCTGATATAGATATTATATCTTATGTTCTTGGAAAGTTTTCAGAAAGTAATAGAGCCAGTATAGAAAAGGTTTTAAAAACTAGTGCAGAAGCATTGGAATGTATAATAAATTTTGGAATAGAAGTAGCTATGAATAGGTTTAATGGATTTAGACTGTAAAATTTTTATCCGAAGGCTAGGTTAGCTAACACCCCCATCTTCTTCAAAGTGGGGGGATAAGCATTGCTATGCCCTTGGATAAGTTTCTTTCTGCTTGGGTATTGCGTATTTCTTATAAGCAAGTTCCACCTGAGCCTAGGAATCACTTGATAACGTTACTTCAAACCGTTTGGTTTCTTTAATATTGGAGAAACTAACGGTTATTGTGCGTTTGATTTTTTATGAATAAATGTATAGGGGTTGTTAAAATGAGACTAGATGGACTTATAGAACCTATTAGGAAAAACAGTGGATTTAAAGATATTATGATTGGCATAGACAAAGGGAAGTTTCCTATAGCAGTATTTGGGCTTTCGGAATCTTCCAGAAGTTATTTGATATATGCAGTATATAATGAACAGGACAGACCTTTTTTAATTGTTACCCATAGTGATGTAGAGGCTAGAAAATTATATGAGGATTTGTCTTTTTATTTACCGCAGGTATATTATTTTCCTACTAAAGAAGTGGTATTTTACAATATAGATGCTATATCTGGAGATTTAAGATGGGAAAGATTAAAAGTTATAAGAGAGATGTTGAATCCAGGGAAAAAAATTATAATAACTTGTGTAGAATCTTTAGCTTCAATATATATACCTCCAGAATTATATAATAAGTATATATTTAAGCTATCTGTAGGTGACAAAGTAGATTTTAAAAATATTAGTGAAAAATTAATACAGTGTGGATATGAGAGGGCGGATATAGTAGAGAGAAAAGGGCAATTTTCTATAAGAGGGGGAATAATGGATATATATTCTCCTATTTTACAGGAGCCCTATAGAATTGAATTATTTGGGGATGAAATAGAGTCTATCAGGAATTTTAATCTGGAATCTCAAAGGAGTATTGAAAAAGTAAATGATATAGAAATATTTGCTGCTAAGGAAATTATATTTGATAGAGAACGGATTAAATTAGGGAAAGCCCAAATAAAAAATGATTTAGTATCTATAGTAGAAAGACTAAAAGAAAATGAAAATAATGAGGGAATGGAAAAAATAAAAACAATAATAAATAAAAATTTAGAAAATCTTGAAGAAACTTGGACATTTGAAAGTATAGATAGTTTCCTACCTTATTTTTATGAACATACCTCGTCTTTTTTAGATTATGTAAAAGATTATTTTGTAGTTGTAGATGATGTAAAAAGATGTAGTGGAAAACTGGATAGTGTATATTTTGAGTTTCTAGAAAATTATAAAAACTTTCTGGAAAGAGGCAATGTTTTGCCAGGACAGAGTAAAATGCTGCTTGATAGATCTGAATTAATTGATGAAGTTAACCGTAGGAGAGTTATTATATTAGATGCTATTGCAAAATCTACAAAAGTTCTTTCACCAAAATTAATAGTGAATTTTACCCAGATAACTTTAAATAATTACCAGGGTAAATTGGAACTTCTTATTGAAGAAATAAAGCATAAGAAATCTAAAAATTTTAAAATTTTAATCTTATCTGGCACAAGGGCAAGAGGAGAAAGGTTGGTAGATACCTTAAGAGATAATGGCATTGAAAGCAGTTATAAAGATGTAGTAGATGAAATTAAATCTGGTGAAGTGGTGATAACCTTTGGAAATCAATTAAAAGGATTTGAATATCCAGAGCTCAAGATAAGTGTTATTTCCGATAAGGAGGTTTTTGGAAAAGCTAAAAGAAAAAATATAAGAAAAATTAACAAAAAAGGAACAAGTAAAATTAAGAGTTTTACAGAATTAAAACCGGGAGACTTTGTAGTCCATGTGAATCACGGTATAGGAGTATATAAGGGCATAAAACAGCTGGAACTTCAAGGGCATAAAAAAGATTATCTAGAACTTATGTATGAATGTGAAGATAAGTTGTATGTACCAGTAGAACAACTTGATATGGTACAAAAATATATAGGATCAGAGGGCAAAAGTCCAAAGATAAACAAACTTGGAAGTTCAGATTGGAGTAAAGTTAAAAAGAAAACAAAGAAATCAATAGAGCAAATGGCGGAGGATTTAATAAAACTATATGCAATAAGGTCCACCCTAAAAGGATATAAATATTCAAAAGATACCATATGGCAAAAGCAATTTGAAGATGAGTTCCCTTATGAAGAAACTCCGGATCAATTATCAACTATACAGGATATAAAGATGGATATGGAATCTGATAAGGTAATGGATAGATTACTTTGTGGGGATGTAGGGTATGGCAAAACAGAAGTTGCTGTAAGAGCCGCTTTTAAAGCAGTAATGGATGGAAAACAAGTAGCCTTTTTAGTTCCAACTACAATATTGGCTCAGCAGCATTATAATAACTTTGTCCAAAGATTTTATGATTTTCCTGTAAAAATAGATATGATAAGTAGATTTAAAACTGCTGCGCAACAAAGAACTACAATAAAAGCAGTCAAAATGGGAGAAGTGGATATACTTATTGGAACCCATAGAATACTCCAAAAAGATGTACAATTTAAGGATTTGGGACTTCTTATTATAGATGAAGAACAAAGGTTTGGAGTCAGCCATAAAGAGAAGATTAAACAGATGAGAAAGAATGTAGATGTATTGACTTTAAGTGCTACCCCGATACCAAGAACACTTCATATGTCACTTGTAGGAGTTAGAGACATAAGTGTTATAGAAACACCTCCAGATGAAAGATACCCTATACAAACTTATGTAGTTGAATATAATGATCAGCTTATAAGGGATGCTGTTTTAAGGGAATTGAGCAGAGGAGGACAGGTCTATTTTGTATATAATAGAGTAGAGAGTATAAAGGAAATGGCATCTTATATAGCTAAGCTAATTCCAGAAGGCAAAGTGGCAGTGGCCCATGGCCAGATGCAAGAAAGAGAACTTGAGGCAATAATAATGGATTTTATGCAGAATAAGTATGACATTTTAGTATCTACTACTATAATAGAAACAGGTATGGATATACAAAATGTAAATACCATGGTGATATATGATGCTGATAAAATGGGATTATCCCAATTGTATCAGTTAAGAGGAAGAGTAGGGAGAACTAATAGAATAGCATATTGTTATTTAAGTTACCGTAAGGATAAAGTTCTCAAAGAAGTGGCAGAGAAAAGACTTAAAGTTATTAAGGAGTTTACTGAATTGGGTTCTGGATTTAAAATAGCATTGAAAGATCTTGAGATAAGGGGAGCAGGTAATATGATGGGTTCCTCACAACATGGTCATATGGCAGCTGTGGGATATGACCTTTATTGTAGGATGCTTGAGGATTCCATAAAATTAATAAAGGGTGAGATAGATAAAGAACCTGTAGAAACTACAGTGGAGTTAAAAGTAGATGCATATATACCAGATAATTACATAGGAAATGAAGTTCAAAAAATAGAAGTTTATAAGAAAATAGCAGCTATAAGTTCCTATGAAGATATGATGGATATAAAAGAGGAATTGGAGGATAGATTCTATGATATACCTCCATCTGTATGTAATTTGATGGATATAGCTTATATAAGAAGTATAGGTAAGGAATTGGGTATAGAATCCATAAAGGAGTTAAAAAATGAAGTGATTTTTACTTTCCAAAATGAAGATAGGATAGGCAAAAATATATTAAAACCGCTGATTAAAAATTATGCTGGCAAAATAGTTTTAAAAATGAATAAAAAACCTAGTTTTGGATATACATTAAAAGGTGTAAAGAGAGAAAATCTTTTGAGTAATGTTAAGGAAATTGTTAAATATATGATACAAATATATGAACAAAAATAGTTTTGTAGTAAAAATACTTTTATGTTAAAATGAATTTGTATTTTGTAAAATTTGAAGAAAGTGGGGGAATAAATTTTGAAAAGTATAGGAAGATTGATGGTTACTGCACTTATAGCTGTATTTGTATTTTCAGTAACTGGGTGCAATATGATAGAAAAAACACCAGAGGCCATAGCAAGCAGTACTGTAGCAGAGGTTAATGGGGAAAAGATAACAAGAAGTGATTTAGATAAAGATCCAAATACAATACAGTTGATGACTCAAGTTAAGCAGCAATATGGGGAAAACTATAAAGAAAATGAAGATGCAGTTAATACTATAAAGATTCAGAAAGAACAGATACTTGACAATTTAATTACAAATAAAGTAGTTGCACAAAAAGCCAAGGAATTAAAGCTTTCTCCAGAGGAAACTAAACTTAAATCTGATATGGAAACCCAAATTGCACAGATTAAGAAACAGAACTTTAATGATGATACAGAGCAATTTAATACTGCTTTAAAGGCACAAGGATTTACCGAAGAATCATTTAAGGCTATGTTCTTATCTCAGCTGAGAACTCAGCAGACACTTGAAAAAGTAACTGAAAACATTTCAAAGAATATAAAAATAACGGATAAAGAAATAGAAGATTATTATAATAACAATAAAAGTAAATATACGGAACAACCTAATAAAATGCATCTGGCTCATATACTGGTAAAAACTGAAGCTGAAGCTAAGAAAGTCAAACAAAGACTGGATTCTGGAGAAGATTTTGCAAAAGTTGCAAAAGAAGTTTCACAGGATACTGTTAGTAAGGATAAAGGTGGAGATTTAGGAACTATAAATTATAATGATTCAGGATATGATGCTGATTTTATGGCAGGAGCTCTGGCATTAAAAGAAGGGGCTATATCAGCACCTGTTAAAAGCAGTTTTGGATATCATATAATAAAGTGTATAAAGAAAGAAGAATATCCAGTTAAGGCTCTTAGTTCAGTTAAGGCTCAAATAAAAACGCAACTTGAAAGTGATAAAAAGAACAGTTTAGTTTCTCAAAAAATTCAGGAATGGAAAAAAGCTTCTACAATAACTAAAAAAGAGAAAAATATCATATAAAATTAGGATACATATCAATTGATTCCTGGAAATTTTATACTTAATGTGAGAACTTATAGAATTGCTTAGCAATATTTCTGGAATAAAAATCCTTAAAAAAACTGTAGTATGTAGTATTACAGTTTTTTTTAAGGTTTTTTCTAATTTAAATAACAATTGTGTATAAAATTTCATGTTTAGAAAGATAATAATAATACAAGTTATATATAATTTTTAAGGAGGAATCAATTGAGTATGAAAGCAACAGGAATTGTTAGAAGAATAGACGATTTAGGCAGAGTTGTTATACCCAAAGAGATAAGAAGGACTCTTAGAATAAGAGAAGGAGATCCTTTAGAGATATTTACAGATAGAGAAGGAGGAGTTATACTAAAAAAATATTCACCTATTGGAGAATTAAGTGATTTTTCAAAAGGCTATACAGAATCACTCCAACAGACTATAGGTCACATAGTTATGATTTGTGATAAAGATAGTGTGGTGTCTGTAACTGGTACACCAAAAAAGGAATATATAGAAAAGAAAATAAGCCCTGAGTTAGAAAAGCTTATAGAAGATAGAAAGACAGTATCTGTGTGCAGGGATGAAAATCAAGTTATACCACTATATGATGATGAGGACATAGAAGGAAAGTACTCAGCACAGGTTATATGTCCTATAATAGCAGGAGGAGATGCAATTGGAGCTGTAATAATAGTATCAAAAGAAGAAGCCAAATTTGGAGATGTGGAAATTAAATTAGCTGAAACTGCATCATCCTTTTTAGGAAAGCAAATGGAACAATAGTTAAGTGGCAGCATAGCTGCCATTTTATTTTTATATAATTATACATTAAGACATTATTGACTTAAATATAAAAAATATTCACTTCAAGTAATAATAGTCTCCAGTTTTAAATAATTATAAACAGGGAAATAAATTGTTTTGGAATATAATAAGCTGGAGGTATTTATGAAAAAACAATCGCTTATAAAAGGAACTGTTATATTAGGAATGGCGGGCATAATATCTAAATTTTTAGGATTATTTTTTAGATGGCCCCTTCAAATGCTCATTGGAGATGAAGGAGTAGGATATTACCAGATGTCTTTCCCATTATATATGTTTTTTATTGCTGTAGCGTCTGGTATACCAGTAGCAGTATCTAAAATGGTATCTGAAAGAAATGCCACAGGGGATTATGAGGGAGTAATTCAGGTATTTAGAAAATCCGTGCTTTTGATGTTTGTTTTAGGGACAGGTTTTACAGCTATGCTTCTTATATTTTCTGATCCAATTATACATTTTTTGAAATGGGATAAAAAATCCTATTATTCTCTGGTAGCAATTGCATTTGCACCTATGTTTATATCTATAATGAGTGCCTTTAGAGGTTTTTTTCAAGGGCTTCAAAATATGAATTATACCGCTGTATCTCAAGTGTTAGAACAAATAGGGAGAATACTTGTAGGTGTTGGACTTGCATATGTACTTTTGCCTAAGGGTATAGAGTATTCTGCAGGAGGAGCAGCATTAGGAGCAGCTGCAGGAGGGCTATTTGGGGGAGTATACTTGATGATAAAGTATATTCACGTAAGAAAAGAGATAAAGGTATGTAAAGTGTCAGATAATAAAGAAATACTGACCAAATTACTATACATAGCAGTTCCCGTATCTTTAGGAGCGGCTGTAAGCAGTATAATGAGTCTTATAGACTCGGCTTTGGTACCTCAAAAGTTATTAGAAGCTGGATTTACATATAGAGATGCTGCAATATTATACGGGCAACTTACAGGAAAAGCTTTTATATTAATAAATGTACCTTTAACATTGTCTGCTGCATTGTGTGCTTCTTTAATGCCCATAATTGCAGAGTACCATATATTGAATAAAAAAATTGAAGTTGTAAACAAAGTGGATGTATCCTTTAAACTTTCCAATGTAATTGCATTTCCATCTATGTTGGGATTATATACTTTGGCATATCCAATTTTAGATCTAATATTTTCAGGACAGTCTGCAGGTTTTAATATATTACAATATTCGGCATTATCTATACCATTTATAGTATTAGTACAGACATCCACTGCTATATTACAGGGAGTAGGATATTATATCAGACCTGTATTTAATTTAGCTTTGGGATGTATTGTGAAAATAATTATAACTTTATCTATGGTACCTGTACCTTCTGTAAATATTTATGGAGCGATTTTAGGAAGTATAGGTGGATATGCCCTAGCATGTGTTTTGAATATATTATTTTTAACTAAAAAGCTGAAAATAAGAATAAATTATTTTCAAACCATGATTAAACCTGCCTTTGCTTCTTTTTTTATGATAGGAGCTGTTGTAATTATATATTGGTACGTCTATAATTATACCATGAGTAGTAAAATAGCCTGTTTTTTATCTATTATTTCAGGTTTAATTATATATGTGCCTCTTATAGTTGTATTTGGCATATTTAAATATGGTTATATAAAAGATAAATTTTTAAAGAAATAAGGAGAGGTTGTAAGTGATTAAAATAGTAGGATTAGGCCCTGGTTCTCCAGATTCTCTTACCATTGGTACCATTAATATATTAAAAAATACGGATAAAATTTATTTAAGAACAGAAAAACATCCCACTGTAAGCTATTTAAAGCAATTAGGTATTAATTTTGAAACTTATGATTATATATACGAAAAAGAAAAGAATTTTGAAGATGTATATAGTAATATTGTAAAAGACTTAATATTTAAGGAAAAGCAATTTAAAGAAATAGTTTATGGGGTACCAGGTCATCCACTAGTGGCAGAAAAATCTGTGATGTCATTGCTAGAATTATGCGAAAAACAATCTATAAATGTAAAAATAATACCTTCAGTTAGTTTTATAGATGTAATTATGGAAAGATTAAAAATAGATGTAGTTGAGGGAGTAAAAATAATAGATGCTTTTGACATAAAAAGCAATTGTGCAGATAAACGGATGGGGATGATAATAATCCAGGTATATGATAGATTAATTGCGTCAGAGGTAAAGTTGGCACTTATGGAATACTATAATGATGATACAGATATATTTTTTATAAGAGCTGCGGGGGTTGAAGAAATAGAAAGTATACGAAAAATTAAATTATATGAGCTTGATAGACAAGAGGATATAGATTATTTAACTTCGGTGTATATACCTAAAGAGTCAGAAATAATCTATGATTTGAAGGACTTAGTGGATATAATGGAAAAGTTGAGGAGTGAAGAAGGATGTCCCTGGGATAGAGAACAAGATCATGATAGTTTAAAAAAATATCTTATAGAAGAGAGTTATGAAGTAATAGAATCCATAGAAGAAAAAGATGATACAAAACTAGTAGAAGAATTAGGGGATGTATTACTACAGGTGATTTTTCACTGCCAAATAGGAAAAGAGGAAGGTTTTTTCAATATAAATGATGTAATTAAGGCTATATGTGATAAAATGATAAAGAGACATCCACATGTATTTGGAAATATGGAAATTCATAATTCTAAGGAGGTGCTTATAAGCTGGGATAAAATAAAGAAAAAGGAACAGGGATTAAAAACATATACAGATGAACTTAGACATATAGCTAAAACTTTACCGGCTTTAATGAGAGCTTTTAAGGTTCAGGAAAAAGCCGCAAAGGTAGGCTTTGACTGGGAAAAGGTGGAATGTGCCTTAGATAAGGTATTAGAGGAATATTATGAAGTTAAAGAGGTATATAAAGGTGAACAAAAGGTAAAAATATTAGAAGAAATAGGGGATTTAATATTTGCCTGTGTAAATGTTGCGAGATTCCTTGACATTGACCCCGAGTTTGCATTAAATTATACTATAGAGAAATTTATAAGGCGTTTTGCATATATAGAGGAAAATTCTATAGAGCATGGACTAGATATGGCAAATATGACTTTAGATGAAATGGATGAACTTTGGGAGAAAGCCAAAAATAAGTTTTAAATACTTTGTATAAAAAAGAAGGAATTTTTAGTTGTGTATAGAATATGCTAATATACCCATATAAAAAGTATGTTTAGTAATTTAGGGACAATAATAGTTTTAGAGATATGTACAAATATACATAAATAATATAGTAAATATTTTTTGCATATTATCTGATGTGTTTAAGGTTCATCCACATATTTTGTAATTTAATATTTGTAAATAATACAAATGTATTTAAAATAGGTATTCTCAACATACAATTGATAATAAATATTTATTATCATAAGATACAAGGGTGAACCTGTATTTGTTGATTAAATTAAACTTTAGTTAAAATTTAATTTAAGAATAGCCAAAGCTTCGTTTATAGTATAGGTATGTATATTTGTGTACTTTTATCTATAAAAATAAGAGGAGGTAAAAAGATGAATAAATCAGAATTAATTGTTGGTATAGCAGAAAAATCCAAGTTAACTAAAAAAGATGCAGAAGCAGCTTTAAAGGGATTCATAGAAAGTGTAGAGGAAACATTAGAAAAAGGAGAAAAGGTTCAATTAGTAGGGTTCGGAACATTTGAAACAAGAAAAAGAGCTGCTAGAGTTGGAAGAAATCCAAGGACTAAAGAAGTAATAAACATACCAGAATCAACAGTTCCTGTATTTAAAGCTGGTAAGGAATTTAGAGATAAAGTAAATAAATAGTATGGTTTATACAAAACGTCTGGATGAAGATCCAGACGTTTCCTTTTTAGATATGTAATCACAACAAGCTAAATAAGTATTGGATTAGGAGGATTAAATTTATGAGATTGGATAAATATCTTAAGGTATCTAGAATAATAAAGAGAAGAACCATAGCAAAGGAAGCCTGCGAAGGTGGAAGGGTTAATATAAATGGTAAAGTAGCCAAACCTAGTTCAGAAGTTAAAGAAGGAGACATAATAGAGATAAAATATGCAAATAGATCCTTAAAGGCAAAAATTATAGATATTCAAAATCATGTCAAAAAAGAAGAAGTTCAAAGTATGTATGAAATAATTCCAGATTAAGAATATATGGTAATATAATCTATTCACTTTACATATATTTATTATATGTGGAGGGGATGTTTTATGGAGAAGAAGGAAATAAATATAGAACATAAGAAGAGTATTTTGAGTCTTGAAAATAGGAGAAAGCTAATTTTAACGGGTATAGTAGAAGTAGTTAGTTTTAACGAAGACCAAATAGTTTTAAATACTAATCTTGGAACCCTCAATATAAAAGGAAAAGATCTGAAAATGAATAAGCTGGATGTGCAAAATGGGGATGTTGTTATTATGGGAGTTATAAATGCCTGTGTGTATATAAGCAGTGAACCTAAAAAAAAGAGACAAAATTTAATATCAAAGATATTTAAATAATAAAGATATGGCTATTTAGGAAAGGGTTATTATGATTATATCAATAGAAGAACAAATTCGACTTATAATATTTAGTATTATGGCAGGAATAATAACCGGGATATTATTTGATTTTTATAGATTAATAAGAGGATACTCTAATTTAAGCAGAATAATAATGTTAATAGAAGACACGCTCTTTTGGATATTTACTGCTATAATTGTATTTATATTTTTACTTTGTACCAATTATGCATATATGGGGATGTATGCATATGTATTATTGGCAGTAGGTATATATATATATATGAGGTTTTTTAGTAATATGTTTATAAAAGTTCACAAGAAATTGTTTAGGATGTGGGGAAGGACTTTAAGAGTGATTATAAATATATTATGTTATCCATTTCAGTATGTTATTTATAATATAGCAAGAAAAAATAAAAAAAATTATAAAAATTAACTTGAAGAAAATGAAAAATCAAATTACAATATAAATATAATGTTTTGTAGTTAATAAATTAGTAATGTTTATTGAAAAAAGTATATGCTATAAATATTCTAAATCATAGAAAATTGGTGATTATTTAATGAAAGTAAGAATTAAATGGAAAAAGGTATTTTTTTTATTAATAATTCTATATGTAGTATATATTTTTGCAAGTCAACAGATCACTATGTATAATATAAAAAAACAGATTACTGAGAGAAAAGCTGAAGAGAGCAGGATGAAGCAGAAAAATCAAAAATTACAGGATGAAGTTAAGATGTCTACATCTGATGCTTACATAGAAAAGTTAGCTAGAGAAAAATTAGGTCTTATTAATGAGGGTGAAACTCCTGTAATAGACAAGAAAAATTAATAATCAAATAAATAATAAAAGTAGGTTTTTAAGTGTCTACAGAAATTATGGAGGATAAATTGTTGTGGAATTAGAAAAAATTTCAGGAAAGGATCCAAGGAGTCCCACAATGAATGGGAAGAGAAGGATTATATTATATAGTATTATTTTTAAGGAGGAGTCTTTTTAATATGACCTTAAAAGCAGGAAGCATACTAGAAGGTACGGTGATTAACATTACCAGTTTTGGAGCATTTGTGGACGTTAATGGTAAGACAGGACTGGTGCACATATCTGAAGTGTCAGATACTTATGTTAAAAATATAAGAGATTATTTAAAGGAAAAGGATAAGATAAGAGTTAAAATAATTTCTATTGACGATAATGGCAAGATAAGTTTATCTATGAAACAAGCAGAAAAGGATAAGAAAAGTTTGAGACCTCAGGAAATAGACTGGCAAAAGGAAAAAACTAGAAATAACCAGGGCAGTTTTGAAGATAGGCTATCTAAGTTCTTAAAAGATAGTGAAGAGAGATTTCAAGATATTAAAAAACATCAGGATTCAAAAGGTAAGGGATATAAAAAATCATCTAATTATTAGTAAAGTAGGTTAAAGAGGCAAGGTGCCTCTTTATTGTTCTGTGAAATTAAAAAGTTTTCTAAAATAGTTGACAATAAAATATTTATCATATATAATAACTTATGTCGTCAAATTGAGACTTTGTTGCTGGAGTGGCGGAACAGGCAGACGCACAGGACTTAAAATCCTGCGGGCTTTAAAACCCGTACCGGTTCGATTCCGGTCTTCAGCACCAGAATAGCGCGGGGTGGAGCAGTTGGTAGCTCGTCGGGCTCATAACCCGAAGGTCGTAGGTTCAAGTCCTTCCCCCGCAACCATTGTATATAAGGCGGAATAGCTCAGTTGGCTAGAGCATTCGGTTCATACCCGAAGTGTCGTAGGTTCAATTCCTATTTCCGCTACCATTTTAAATTTGCTGGAGTGGCGGAACAGGCAGACGCACAGGACTTAAAATCCTGCGGGCTTTAAAACCCGTACCGGTTCGATTCCGGTCTTCAGCACCAGAATAGCGCGGGGTGGAGCAGTTGGTAGCTCGTCGGGCTCATAACCCGAAGGTCGTAGGTTCAAGTCCTTCCCCCGCAACCATTGTATATAAGGCGGAATAGCTCAGTTGGCTAGAGCATTCGGTTCATACCCGAAGTGTCGTAGGTTCGATTCCTATTTCCGCTACCAGTATAGCTTGCAATTTTTGCAAGCTTTTTTATAATTCTATATTATTTAAGATGCATGTTTAAAATATTTTGAATTTTATGGAGTATATAAGCAGATTTTGTATATATCTACCTTACAGTAAAAATTCATGAAAAACATGGATGTTATTGTCCTGAAAAAAATATACTATTATTTCATGTTATGACATTTATTTCCAATCATTACTGGTATAATTAGTAATAGTAATTTTATAAGGTGGGTGGTATAATAATGCAATATGGAGTAGAGGTTGTTACTTATCAAAGAACAGAAAAGTCAAAGGGTAAAGAAAAAAAGCGTAAATTTGAACAGTCAAGAAATACAGTAAAAATGATATTTTATTTTTTATGTGGGTTTTTAGTATCTAGAGTCATGATGGTAAATCTTATGGCTCCTTTTGGTATAGCTTTTTTTATATCTATGGCTTTATGTGAAAAAAGAAAACCTGCATTAATAACAGGCTTTGGTACATTACTTGGGTATATTTCAATATATGGAAATATAAAATATCTTCCCTCTTATTGTATAGTAACTGTTACATTAGTAACTTTAAATTATATACTAAAAAATAGCATTAAAATTAAAAAGTTGATTTTATTTTTTGCAGTTATCTTTTTAGAATTTTTTGCTTATAAATTTTTTGCAGTTAATCTCTCACCGGGAGTGGCTATTTTAAATTCTATGTTTGAAATTATGTGTATATTCCCATTATACTTTATTATTAATTATTCTATAATATGTTTTAATCAGCTAAAGACCAGACATCTCTACAGTAGTGAAGAAATAATTAGTATGTCTATAACTACCTCTTTAATTATAGCAGGTACCTGGGGAACGGCTATTCAAGGCATATCTGTAAGAAATGTGGTGGCATTGACTTTTATACTTATACTAGGCTATGTAAAAGGGAGTGCTTCAGGTGCTGCAGGTGGTGTAGCTATGGGTACAATAATAGGAGTTACATCAAATGATATGATAACCTATGTATCAGTTTTTGGACTATGTGGGCTTATATCAGGCTTATTTAGGGAAACAGGTAAATGGATGAGTGGTACAAGCTATATTATAGGGTTTGCTGTATTAAAGATGTATTCTAATATAGGTTCCCAATTTAAAATAATAGAAGTTATTATAAGTTGTATTATATATTTTGCAATACCTCAGAGTATATATAGAAAGATAGAGTTGGAATTAGATTGGCAAAAAAAACAGGAACATTTAAAGGAGAATTATGCAGATAAAATTAAATCTATTTTTATGCATAGACTTGATAGTTTTTCTCATGTGCTCAATGATATATCCTCTGTACTTTTAAGACTTGCCAGTAATAATAAGCTTACCATAAAAACCAAAAGTAGTGCCCTTATAGAGAATTTAGCAGATAGAGTTTGTTCTAATTGCGATATGAATAATATGTGCTGGAAAAGGGAGACTTTTTATACCTATAATGCATTTTTAGAGTTAATACAGAATTACCAGGAAAATAAAAAGTTTATTCCAGAAGAACTACAAAAAAAATGCACACGGAGAACTTTGCTTTTAAAAAATACTAAAGAAATTGTAAATAATTATATCGTAGATGAGATGTGGAAGAGCAGATTAAGTGAGTGCAGGGAGTTATTAGCATATCAGATAGGCAATATGGGAAAAACTGTAGGTGAGATAGTTCAGGATTTAAATTTGGATGTTAGGTTTAATTCATCGGTAGAAAATAATATACGGAGAATTTTAAATAAAAACAATATAAAATATAAGGATGTATTCTGTTTTAAGGATAAAAATGAACATTTAGTTATAAACTTATCTATGGAGGCTTGTGGAGGAAAACAAGATTGTATAAAGAAAATATTACCTCTAGTCAATAATGTTACTGGAAAGCTTATGGCACTTAGTAAGGACAGTTGTGATATAAATTTTTCATCTAACAGTTGTAATGTGACTTTTGAAGAAACTCCCAAATATCATATTGTGACCCATGTAATTAGTCAGTGTAAACATGGAGAAAAATATAATGGAGACAGCTATAGTTTTTGTAAATTACCAGATGGTACTTATATGACAATTATAAGTGATGGAATGGGTTCTGGGCCTGAAGCAGGAGAAGAGAGCAGTGCTGCTGTTGAGCTTATAGAAAAATTTGCAAAGGCGGGTTTTAATAAGATGACTGCTATTAATACAGTTAATTCTATTATGAGCATTAAATTTACTGAGGATGAGAAATTTTCCACACTAGATTTAAGCAGCATAAACCTGTACAAGGGAGAAATAGATTTTATGAAGGTTGGAGCTACAGCTAGCTTTATAAAGAGAGGAGAAGATATATTGGTAATAAAATCAAAAACACTTCCTATAGGTATATTGGATAAACCTGATATAGATATAATAAACAAACCTGTGATGAATGGGGATTTTATAATAATGGTCAGTGATGGTGTGATTGACTACAATAGTGAATCAGCAGGCAGTTTCATTTGGATGACAGAATTTTTGAGAAAGTTAGATTCCACTGAACCTAAAGATATGTGTGAGAAAATTATAGATAAATCTAAAGAGTTATCTGGAGGAAAGGTGAAAGATGATATGACAGTGATAGTTGAAAAAGTGTATACTCTTTATTAAGTATTTAATGAGTGTTTTAGAATATAGATTTATATTAATGCAGGTTTAAAAATACTATGTTTATGTTATAATTGGGTTGTTAAATATAACAATAAATTAGAATATAGTTTTTATAGTATATGCATTTGTACTGTAAAAATTAAATAGAATTTAGGAAGTGTGTTTTTTGATAGAGAATGTACTTAGTACTATAGAAGAAAATAAAATGTTTGATAGAGGCGATAAGGTAATAGTGGCTGTGTCAGGAGGACCTGATTCCATATGTTTATTACATATATTACATGTTCTAAAAAAGAGATTAGGGATAACTTTATATGCAGCCCATGTAAATCATTGTTTAAGAGGAGAAGAAGGAGATGAAGATGAAAAATATGTAAAAAAAATTTGCGAAAGTTTATCTATTGAAGTTAAAAGTTTAAAAATAAATGTAGATCTTATTGCAAAAGAAAAAAAAATATCCTGTGAAAGTGCAGGAAGAGAAGTAAGATATAATTTTTTTCAGCAATTAAAGGAAAATTTAAAAGCCCAAAAAATAGCTATAGCCCATAATGCAAATGATCAGGCAGAAACTGTTTTAATGAGAATTATGAGAGGAACAGGTTTACAAGGGTTAACTGGTATAAATCCTATAAGGGATAACATTTTTGTAAGACCTTTAATATGCACTACTAGAGATGAAATTGAAAAATATTGTGATAATAATAATCTTCAGCCCAGAATTGATAGGACTAATTTGGAAACCATATATTCAAGGAATAAAATAAGATTGGAGCTTATACCTTATATACAAGATAATTTTAATAGAGATATAATTACAGCGTTAAATAGGCTTTCTGATATAATAAAAATAGATAATGATTATTTAAATTATATTTCTCGGGAAAGATTTAAAAAATATTGTGAAATAAAGACACAAAAGGTTATAATATTTAAAGAGGCATTTATGGAGGATAAAGCTGTATTAGTTAGAATAATCAGGATGTCATTGGAAGCTGTGGAAGGAAATTTAAAAGATATTGAAAAAATTCATATATTGAGTATAATGGATGTTCAAAAATGTTCTACAGGTAAAAAGATAATGTTACCTCACAATTTGGTGGCATTAAATGATTATGGAAATATAGTAGTAAAAAAGTATATGGAAAAATCTGAAAAAAATTGTGAGGTACAGTATGAATTACAAATGGGATTTAATGATATTTCTGATATTAAATCTAAAATTTATATAAATTTAACTGAATTGAAAGATTATAAGTATCACAAAATAAGCAGATTTGTTCAACATTTTGATTATGATAAAATAAAGGGAAGAATTACATTAAGAAATAGAAGGAAGGGAGATAAGTTTATACCACTTGGAATGATTGGAAGTAAAAAATTAAAAAGTTTATTTATAGATTTAAAGATATCCAAGGACAAGAGAGATAAAATCCCTTTAATCTGTTTTGGAGATAACATAGCATGGATTGTTGGATATAGAATAAGTGAACTTTTTAAAGTAGATAAAAACACTAAAAATATTTTGGCTATAAAGTTTGAAAGTGAGGAACTATAACATTATGGGTAATATAGGTGACGACATTAAAGAGATATTAATTAACAAAAGCGCAATTAAGAAGAAGGTAAAGCAAATAGGAAAAAAAATAAGCAAAGACTATGAAGGGAAGGAGTTAATGCTTGTAGGTATATTAAAAGGCTCAGTTCCTTTTATGGCTGATTTGCTGAGAGAAATAACTATTCCATGCAGTATGGATTTTATGGCAGTTTCAAGTTATGGCAGTTCTACAAAGAGTTCAGGAGTTGTTAGGATATTAAAAGATCTAGATTTTGAAATAGAGGGGAAATATGTATTAATAGTAGAGGATATTATAGATTCAGGTATTACTTTGTCTTACCTAATTGAATATTTAAAAGGCAGGAAAGCCAAGAGTATAGAAATAGCATGCCTTTTAAATAAGCCTGAAAGAAGAAAGGTTAAAGTTAAAGCTAAGTACATAGGATTTGAAGTTCCAGATTATTTTTTAGTGGGATATGGATTGGATTATGCAGAAAAATACAGAAACTTCCCTTGTATTGGTATATTGAAAGAGGAAATTTACAAATAATTAGTATTAAAACTTGTTGTAAAGGAATTTTACTTATGATACAATTTTACAGTATAAAACTAGAAAGAGAGGGGGGCCTTTAATGAAAAAATTTTCAAGTGCAACGGCCTGGGTTATAGTTTTTATATTAGTGATTCTTTCAGCATTATGGCTGGTAAGAACCAACGAAAATTCAACAGCCATTAGTTTTAGTGATTTTCAAAAATATTGGTTAAGTAATGATATTAAAAATTTTCAACTTAGAGAAGATAAAATGACAGTTCAAGGTAGTTTGAAAAATGGAACATCATATGAAACAGTAGTTCCGTCTGAAAGATTATTTCAATTTATAGGTGAACACCCTAAAGAGGGAGAAGTTCAAGAAATATATCTTAAACCCGCTACAATACCTATGTGGGTACAGTATTTACCGACAATTCTTTTGATCCTCATGCTTGTGGCATTTTGGTTTATGTTTATGCAGCAGTCTCAGGGTGGTGGAGGAAATCGAAATGTTATGAATTTTGGTAAGAGTAGGGCTAAAATGGCCACACCAGATAAAAAGAAGGTAACTTTTGCGGATGTAGCTGGGGCAGATGAAGAAAAAGAAGAGTTAGCAGAAATAGTAGATTTTTTGAAGCAACCTAAAAAATATATAGAAATGGGAGCTAGGATTCCTAAAGGAGTTTTACTTGTGGGCCCTCCGGGAACAGGTAAGACACTTCTGGCTAAGGCTATATCTGGCGAAGCAGGGGTGCCATTTTTTAGTATATCAGGTTCGGATTTTGTTGAAATGTTTGTGGGTGTGGGAGCTTCAAGGGTAAGAGATTTGTTTGATCAGGCTAAAAAAAATTCTCCTTGTATAGTATTTATAGATGAAATAGATGCAGTTGGAAGGCAAAGAGGAGCAGGACTTGGTGGAGGGCATGATGAAAGGGAACAGACTTTGAATCAACTCTTAGTTGAAATGGATGGCTTTGGAGCTAATGAAGGAATAATTATGATAGCTGCAACAAATAGGCCTGATATATTAGACCCTGCACTTTTAAGACCAGGAAGATTTGATAGAAGAATACTTGTGGGAGCACCTGATATTAAAGGTAGGGAAGAAATTCTTAAAGTCCATTCCAGAAATAAACATCTATCAGATGAAGTAAAGCTAGATGTTCTGGCTAAGAGAACACCTGGTTTCACAGGTGCGGACTTAGAAAATCTTATGAATGAATCTGCGCTTTTGGCAGTTAGAAATAATAAAAATTTAATAGGAATGAATGAACTTGAGGAAGCAGTAACCAGAGTAATAGCAGGTCCTGAAAAAAGAAGTAGGGTAATTGATGAGGAAGACAGGAAGCTTACGGCTTACCATGAAGCAGGTCATGCAGTGGTAATGAAGCTTTTGCCTAATGCTGACCCTGTACATGAGATAAGTATAATACCAAGAGGAATGGCGGGTGGATATACTATGCACCTTCCAGAAAAGGATAGTTCCTACACATCAAGTGCTAAGCTTAAAGACGAGATTATCGGACTTCTTGGAGGCAGAGTAGCAGAAAAACTGGTTATAGGTGATATAAGTACAGGAGCTAAAAATGATATTGACAGAGCTACTACTATAGCTAAAAAGATGGTAATGGATTATGGGATGAGTGATTTAGGGCCTATTGCATTTGGCTCAGGTCATGATGAAGTGTTTTTAGGAAGAGATTTAGGAAAAGGAAGGAATTTTAGTGAAGAAGTAGCTTTTGAAATAGATAAAGAGATAAGAAAATTAATAGATGAAGGATATGATAAGGCTGAAAAACTTCTTTCAGAAAATATGCACAGACTTAAGGCTGTGGCAGAAAGACTTTTAGAAAAAGAAAAATTAGAAGCAAGTGAATTTGAGGAAATATTTGCTCAAGCTTAAGTTATCCAAAGTATACCACTGTTGATACAATTATCTTATTTAAAGTGGGTTGGATGAGTACTACTATGTGTCAGAATAAGTTCTCTTAGGATTCAGATGGAAAAAAGCATTTCTGGTAAGCAAACTCCACCTGAACCTCTGAATCACTTGATATTATATAAAAAACCCTGTGTATGTTTCACGGAGTTTTTTATTTTATGCCATCAGATATTCTACAATTAGCTGATTTTTTATAATTTTAAAATTGAAACAACAGTGATATAATAAATATGTGTATTTTATTATAAATCTAAATGAAATGAGATGATTATGATGGAATTTAATTTGAAAGAAGGCATTACCTCTACTATGGAAATGCATGTGACTGATAATAATACAGCAAAGAAATTAGGCTCAGGTAATTTGGATGTATTTGCCACACCAGCTATGATAGCTCTTATGGAAAACACATCTAAAAATAGTGTTGATCTTCATTTACCTACAGGATATACTACTGTTGGAATAGAAATAAATGTAAAACATATTAAGGCATCTTCTGTTGGAGATAGGATTAGATGTGAAGCTTCTCTCAGAGAAGTTAAAGGAAAAAAATTGGTTTTTTATGTTGAAGCTTGGGATGAAAAGGGAAAGATTGGAGAAGGAACACATACTAGATATATAGTGAATAGTGAGGATTTTATGAAAAAGATACAGTAAATTACAGCTTATTATTTAATCTTGACAAATAAGATTTTATTGATACAATTAAATTGTTAATTTGAGAGAAATTAAGGTTTTGGGGGCAGTGGAAAATCTGCTCTTTAATTATGTATATATTGATAACCAAATCATTGGAAAGGCAGTGTTATATTTAATGATTTTAGTTTTAGATGTTGGAAATACTAATATTGTTTTGGGAGTTTATGATGACAGAGAGCTTATATCAGTCTGGAGATTATCTACAGATTCCAAAAGAACAGCAGATGAATACGGAGTTCAGGTAATAGATTTATTTCTTCAAAGTAAGTTAAAACCGGAAGATATAACTGGTTCTATAATATCTTCAGTGGTTCCTACTATTATGTATTCATTGGAACATATGGTAATAAAATATTTTCAGGTCAGTCCTATTATAGTAGGGCCAGGAGTAAAAACGGGTATAAATGTAAAATATGATAATCCAAGAGAGGTGGGGGCCGACAGGATAGTAAATGCTGTAGCTGCCCATGAAATTTATAATAGATCTTTAATTATTATAGACTTTGGAACAGCTACTACATTTTGTGCGGTTACAGCTGCAGGTGATTATTTGGGAGGAGCTATATGTCCAGGCATAAAAATATCTTCTTCCGCTCTCTTTGAAATGGCAGCTAAGCTTCCAAGAGTGGAGATAATAAGACCACAAAATATTATAGGAAAGAATACAGTGTCTAGTATGCAAGCAGGTATAGTGTATGGATATATTGGTCAGGTGGATTATATAGTTAAGAAGATGAAGATGGAAATGATAGCTTTGGGAGAGGAAGAACCTATGGTAGTTGCAACAGGGGGTCTTGCTAAACTCATAAATGAAGGAACAAAATCCATAGATATAATTGATTCTGTGTTAACTTTAACTGGACTTAGATTAATCTATGAAAAGAATAAAGAGTAGGTACTTAAATGAGAATAGGGAAAATAGAATTTAAAAATAATGTATTTTTGGCTCCTATGGCGGGTATAACAGATAGGGCATTTAGAGAATTATGTATAGAATATAAATGTGGACTTGTTTATACTGAGATGATAAGTGCCAAGGCTTTATTTTATGGAAGTCAAGTTACAAAAGATATGTTAATAGCATCACCTGTAGAAGCACCTATAGCAGTTCAGATATTTGGCAGTGATCCTATTATAATGGCTAAAGCATGTGACTATTTTAATGAAAATAAAGATATTTGCATGGTTGATATAAACATGGGATGTCCAGCTCCTAAAATAGTAAAAAATGGAGAAGGCTCTGCACTTATGAAAAATCCAAAACTTGCCTCGGAAATAGTAAAAGAAGTGAAAAAAGCGTCTTTAAAGCCAGTAACTGTAAAAATGAGGATTGGTTTTGATTTTGAGAACATAAATGCTGTAGATTTTGCTAGAATTATGGAACAGTCAGGAGCAGATGCTGTAGCTGTTCATGGAAGAACTAGTGCTCAAATGTATAATGGCAGAGCAAATTGGGATATAATAAGTGAAGTAAAACAATCAGTGACAATTCCCGTAATTGGTAATGGAGATGTATTTACTACAGAAGATGCCAATAAGCTTTTTAAAGTTACTAAATGTGATGGCGTAATGATTGGAAGGGGAAGTTTGGGAAATCCATGGATATTTTCACAGATATATGATAATAAAAATTCCAGTTTAATCACTTACCCTACTCCACAAGAAAAGATAGATATTTGCATAAAACATTATAATAAAGCCATTTATTATAATGGGGAATATAAGGCTGTCAGAGAAATGAGAAAACAAATAGGGTGGTATGTAAAAGGTTTGAAAAATAATAAGGAGGTAAAAGAGAAAATTAATGGCGAGGAACGAAGTGAAGTTGTATTACAAATTTTAAATGAATACAAACTTATATTGTAATTTTTAATTTTGTTCAGGAATAATATAGTATTGTAAGTAATTTAAGGGGAATGTAAAATGTGAAGTCAATTATGTATACTTATTCCAATACGGATAAATTTTACGATGATGATAGTTTCTTGGGAAAGATAAAAGACAGATTTAAAATAAGAATAAGTGAAGAATTTTTTATAAAAGAATTAAAGTTAAAAATTAAAAGTGTAAAATTTCCTTCTAACATTAATATAAATTCATATAATATTAATATTTCAAGAGCTAAAAAAATATGTAAAATTAAAGATATAGAATTGGCACCTAAAGTATATAGATATTTAGATTATACTCTATATAATAAATTTCAAAAAAAATTAATGGCTTTTGGTATTGTGGAAAGTTCTAAAATTATACTCAGAAATAAAAAAAAGAGTATAAGATGTAGTTGTATTGCAGTTTATGATGCTGCAGATCCTATTTTATTTGATACTATATGTTATTTATCTGGGGAAGCTAAATATATAATACTTATATCTAAAAATATTGCAAAATTGAACAATATAAGAAAATATATTATATCAAATTATGGAGTTACACCTATAATTACTTCTGATATAAAATTTTCTTTTAAAAGTGCTGACTTTATAATAACATCCAGAAGAATAAATATAGGTAATAAAAAATATGTATGGTATATAGATAATAGTTATATACCACAGGACAGTTATAATGTAGTAAACGATATTAGCTATAAGATTCCTTGGGAATTTAAATATGGGGAAATATCATTTGAACTTTTAGGATCTATGCTTTCACAAATGGATGAGCAAGATGTAAAGAAATCTTTAAATTACAATGGTGTATTTTTGGATAAGATAAAATTTAATAAAAATGTATTAATATTATAGATATATTGAAATTTCTATGATGTTTTCATTAAATTTTGAAAATGTTGACATTGTAATATTGCTGTTTTATAATTACTTAAATGATAATTACCGTGAATAAGGCAAGATATATATTAAAGGTTTTAGAACATTAAAGATGTATAGGAGAATTTTTATAAATTATTAAAAGGGGAGAATAATATGAGCGGATTAAAAAAATATGTTATGACCTATGAAGGCATAAAAAAGCTGGAAGGTGAGTTGGAATATTTGAAGACAGTGAAAAGAAAAGAAATCACTGAAAAAATTAAAGTAGCTCTTTCCTTTGGAGATTTAAGTGAAAATTCAGAATATGATAGTGCTAAAAACGAACAAGCATTTGTAGAAGGAAGGATAGTGCAACTAGAAAATATGCTTAAGAATGCGAGTATAGTAGATGAAGATGAGGTTCCGCTGGATATAGTAGGTATAGGCTCAATTGTAAAGGTTAAAGATTATGATTTAGATGAAGAAGTGGAATACTTAATTGTAGGATCTGCAGAGGCTGACCCTATTAATAATAAAATATCAAATGAATCCCCTGTAGGAAAAGGACTTATGGGAAAAAAACCTGGGGATGTAATTGAGATACAAGTACCAGATGGAGTTAGTAAGTACAAGATACTTAATATAAGAAGATAATTTGGAGGGTAATATCAATGGCAAAAGAGGAAAAAAAGTTACATGTACTAGAAGAAAATTTCAATCAATTGATAAGGGAGAGAATACAAAAGTTTAAAAACCTACAAGAGCAAAACAAAGATCCCTTTGAGGTATATAAGGTTGAGAGAACACATACCTCAAAAGAAATAAAAGACAACTATGAGGATTTAGAGGACACAGATGTGACTGTGGCGGGAAGACTGATGTCTAAAAGAGTTCATGGAAAAGCTGGTTTTTCGGATTTATATGACAGATATGGAAAAATTCAATTGTACATAAAGATAAATGATGTAGGGGAAGAAAAGTTAAAAGAATATAAATCCTATGATATAGGAGACATTTTATCTATAAGTGGTAAAGTTTTTAAGACTAAAACAGGAGAGGTATCAATTCATATTACAGATTTTCAACTTATAGCCAAATCACTTAAACCCCTTCCAGAGAAATGGCATGGGCTTAAGGATCCAGACTTAAGATATAGACAAAGGTATGTAGATTTAATAATAAATCAGGATGTTAGGGATACTTTTTTAAAGAGAACTGCAGTAATAAGGTCTATAAGAGAATTTTTAGATAATAGAGATTACATAGAAGTAGAGACACCTATACTGTCATCAATAGCGGGGGGGGCAGCTGCTAAGCCGTTTATAACTCATCATAATACTTTAAATATAGATATGTATTTAAGAATAGCAACAGAGTTATATTTAAAAAGGTTAATAGTAGGTGGCTTTGAGAAGGTATATGAAATAGGTAAAAATTTTAGAAATGAAGGAATGGATGTAAGACATAACCCAGAATTTACAGTAATAGAATTATATGAAGCTTTTTCAGATTATAATGACATGATGGAATTGACTGAGAATATGCTGGCATATGTATGTGAAAATGTGCTTGGTACCACAAAAGTTACATATCAGGATACAGAAATAGATTTTAAGCCTCCCTGGAATAGAATTACCATGGTAGATGCAGTTAAACAATTTACACAAGTAGATTTTAATGAAATTGAAAGTGATGATGAAGCTAGAAAAATTGCTGTTGAAAAAGATATTGAACTTAAAAAGGAATTAAAGGATTGTACAAAAGGAGATATACTAGTAGGAATGTTTGAAGAATTTTGTGAACATAAATTTATTCAACCAACTTTCGTGATGGATTATCCTGTTGAAATATCACCTTTAACTAAAAAGAAAAGAGGAAATGATAAATATACTGAAAGGTTTGAAGGATTTATATTTGGTAGAGAGGTATGCAATGCATATTCAGAATTAAATGATCCTATAGTTCAAAAAGAAAGATTTATGCAGCAAATAAAAGAAAGAGAGTTAGGCGATGATGAAGCATATATGATGGATGAAGATTTTATAAATGCACTTGAAATAGGTATGCCTCCTACAGGAGGACTGGGCATAGGTCTTGACAGAATCATAATGTTCCTTACAAATTCTTATTCCATAAGAGATGTTATATTATTTCCTACTATGAAACCAAGCCAGCAGTAGAAAGTATTATTTGGCAAGTAAACTTATCTTAATTTAAGAATCACTTGGTGTTATAACATAAAGATTTAAAATCTATAAATTTTTAGATTTATTAGCAAAAAAATATTGCATTTTTTAAATTGCGTGATATAATAATACATGTGAGTTCTTCCGTGGTAGCTCAATGGTGGAGCATTCGGCTGTTAACCGAAGGGTTGGAGGTTCGAGTCCTCTCCACGGAGCCATTTTATTTTTTGTAATGGTTAAAAACTTGTTTGTGTACATATAATAATTAACAGATAGATAGTATAATTCAATAAATTGCTTTGATAAAGGATAGTAACAATTTAAATCTCTATATGAAAAGAGAAGTTGTGGCTGGTGTAAACAACTGAGATTTTGTTGTGAAGGAACTTTGGAGTTATATATTTAAAAGATGAGCTTGTGCTAAAAAGGGTGGAACCGCGGATAATAAAATTCGTCCCTTGAAGGCAGGCTTTTTTTATACTTAAAAATTTAAATATAATTTGATTATGGGAAGGAGAAATTACTTATGCCTTTTGAAAAAACTATGGATAAGATAGTAGCTTTAGCTAAGAATAGGGGATTTGTATATCCGGGATCGGATATATACGGAGGATTGGCTAATACGTGGGATTATGGTCCAATTGGAGTAGAATTAAAAAACAATGTAAAAAAAGCATGGTGGCAGAAGTTTGTGCATGAGAGCCAGTATAATGTGGGTATAGATTGTGCCATACTTATGAATAATGAAGTTTGGGTTGCTTCAGGTCATGTAGGAAATTTCTCAGATCCGCTTATGGATTGCAAGGAATGTAAATCAAGATTTAGAGCTGATAAGTTGGTGGAAGAACATATGACTTTAAAGGGTGTAGAAAAAGCTAGTGCAGATGGCTGGAGCAATGCAAAATTAAAAAAGTATATAGATGATAATAATATTATTTGTCCTGATTGTGGAAAAACCAATTTTACAGATATCAGACAATTTAATCTTATGTTCAAAACTTTTCAAGGAGTTACAGAGGATTCAAAATCAGAGATATATTTAAGACCGGAGACAGCACAGGGCATATTTGTAAATTTTAAAAATGTCCAAAGAACAAGCAGAAAAAAGATACCTTTTGGAATAGCTCAAATAGGAAAAGCTTTTAGAAATGAAATAACTCCAGGAAATTTTACTTTTAGAACTAGGGAATTTGAACAAATGGAACTGGAATTTTTTTGTGAACCTGGTACTGATTTGGAATGGCATAGCTACTGGAAAGAATACTGTTGGAAGTTCTTACTAAAGCTTGGTATAAAAGAAGAAAATATAAGATTCAGAGTTCATGAAAAAGAAGAACTTTCTCATTATAGTAATGCCACTTCAGATATTGAATATTTATTTCCTTTTGGCTGGGGAGAACTTTGGGGTATAGCAGATAGAACTGATTATGATTTAACTCAACATCAAAATCGTTCTGGAAAAGATATGACTTATTTAAATCCAGTTACTAATGAAAGGTATATACCTTATTGTATAGAACCCTCTGTAGGAGCTGATAGAGCAGTGCTTGCCTTTTTAGTTGATGCCTATGATGAAGAAGAACTGGAAGGAGGAGATGTAAGGACAGTAATGCATTTCCATCCTGCCGTAGCTCCTTTTAAGGTTGCTATTTTACCGTTAAGTAAAAAATTATCGGAGAAAGCTTTGGACGTTTATAATATGCTTAAAAAGGATTTTAATGTGGATTATGATGATGCAGGAAGTATAGGTAAAAGATATAGAAGAGAAGATGAAATTGGTACACCTTATTGTATAACTATAGATTTTGATACTATGGATAATGATACTGTTACAATAAGAGATAGGGACACTATGAAACAATTTAGAGTAAAAATAGATGAATTGAAGGATTTCATAAAGGGAAAAGTACAGTTTTAGTAAATGCAGGAAAAAGCATCTTGGTTTATATTACACAGACTAGGATGCCTTTCTTTTTTTATTGTAGTTATTAAGTTTTTTCACGCAGTAGAAAAAATTTATCCCATAGGCAAACTTAAGATTCACTTGATGATATTTTAATACGACAAAAAATTTACCGGACTTTCGTCCGGTAAATTAGGGTTTAATCATGGGGATATGTTATATGTTTAATTAAAACTTG
>NZ_DAIQBT010000012.1:0-88843 GCF_036781005.1 Clostridium sp.
TAACGGTACTCCTCTGCCGTCTGCGAGGATATGCTTTTTGCTCCCATTTTTTTCCTCGATCCGTTGGATTTGCTCCAACAGATTCTTTTGCAAGGGGAGCTTGATGTTGAGACTTAAAGAATTAAATATATTCGCCGGTAATTTTTGAATTAAATTTAAAAGGGAGAAGCTTTTGGCATAATTTGCATATATAATTAAACCTATATATCTATATAAAATTTAGTATGTATGGTACAATATTCATATATTGCTAAAAAGATAGGAGGTTACAATATATGAATAGAAGTACCATAAAAGCTGTAGGTAGTATAGCGGTGGTATCCCTGATTCTTTCAGCCTCACTGCCTTTTACCAAGGTTGAAGCGGCAGTGGGAGCTGTTACAAAACTGTCTGGATCAGATTGTTACGAAACCGCAGCTGTTGTTGCAGAAAAGAATTGGACTACCTCCACTGACGTGGTCCTAGCATCAGGAGAAGGATATGCAGATGCAATTAGTTCTACTGCAATTTCTAAAAAATTAAATGCACCTATACTTTTAACGGAGTCAGGTTCACTTAATTCTAGTGCCAAATCCGCTCTTGACAAATTAAATCCACAAAATATATATGTGATAGGAGGGACAGCCTCTATATCACAGAGCATAAGAGATGAACTTAAAAAGGATGGCTACAATTTAGTTGAATTAGGTGGAAAAAACAGATATGAAACTAATCTTAAGGTAGCCCAGCAGCTTGTGAAACTCGGCGTGGATCCTGCCAGTGTAATGATGGTTTCAGGAGAGGGTTTTGCAGATTCTCTTTCGGCTGCACCTATTGCCGCTGCAAAAGGGCAGATACTTCTGCTTGGTGTAAATAATGATGAAGCCATAAAGCCCATAGTAGATTTTGTGAAGAGTAATAGTTCAAAGGTTACCGTATTAAGTACAGAAAATTTAATAAATAGTGAAATTTACAATGAATTAGGTGCAGTATCTAGAATATCTGGAGGATCTGACAGATTTGCTACTAATGTAAATGTATTAAATCAATATGACAGTGAGCTAAAATCTAATAAACTTTACATTGCAGAAGCTAGTGGAGATAGGTATGCAGATGCACTTATTGCAGCTTCAGTAGCAGGAATTAATTTTTCTCCATTAGTGCTTATTGGGGAAAAGGATGACACCTCGACTTCAAATGCATTAAATTACATAAGAAACAAAGTCACAGAAACTACAGACTTGAATCTTATAGGAGAAGAAGGGGTTGTTTCTGAAAATACAATTTCCAATATAAATGCAGCGGCATCAGGAAGCGGTGTGGAAAGTCCTACTGTGGCATCTGTAAGTTCCAATGGACTTAACCAGGTAAAAGTTGTGTTTAACACCGACGTAGATGAGGATTCTGCAGAGAGAGCTGCAAATTATGAAATTAGCGGCAGTCAGTTAGGTTCTGTTACTGAAACTCAATCAACAGCTACTCTTCAAGAGGATAATAGAACAGTTTTAATTACATTTTCAAATCCTTTTCAGCAGAATAGGCAGGTAACTTTTACAGTAAAAAGTGCTATAAATACTAAAGATTCCGTTAACACTATAGCTAAGTATGATAAAAAAATCACTTTTTCATCCACATCAGCCCCCACTCTTGATTCAGTAACTGCCGTAGGAGGAAATAAAATTGTAGTTAAATTTTCACAGCCTATAAGAATGACAAAAGATAATTTATCTTCATTTAAGATAAACAGGCAAAGTATAACTGCATTTGGATTCAATTCTTCTGATACTGAGTTTAGAAATCAATCTTTAAATGAAAAATGGGCAGATGGAGTGGAACTTTATTTTAATTCTCCCCTGCCAATAGGTACAAATACATTTACTGTGCCAAATGGGGATGTAGGAAATAAATTTGATAATGCAGCTAACTTTCCTTTAAGCAGTACCACGGAAAATTTTACAGTAAACTATGTGTCGGGAAATCCCCAGATAGAAAGTGTAACCAGTGAAAATTCTGATACTGTCTATATAAAATATAACAGACCTATGGATCAACAGACAGCTTTAGAACCTACAAATTATAAGATAAATGGAAGTACAGTAAATGTAGATTCATCTTATGTTACTTTTGATAAAAACTCCGGAGACACCATAGTTAAAATTACTAAATTAGAGAACACACTTAAATCAGGAGAAAATACACTTACCATAAGTGGAGATATAGAAGATACTTTTGGAAACTATATAAATAAAAGCAATATGAATTTTTATGTAGGAGGAGATACTGACAAACCTACTATTACCTCTGCCAGTATTTTTGATGAAGAAACCATAAGAATTAAATTTAATAAGGATGTAACAAGAAGCTATGCCACAGACAAGGGAAATTATACTGTACTTGATTCCAGTGGAGCAGATATAACTTATAAAATTGACGACATATATGCAGTAACTGTAGATGGAAATAGTAAAAGAACCTTTAATATTAAATTTGAAGATGATACATTAAATGGCTCCCAGTATAAATTAAAAGTAAAGGATATTATTGATACAAATGCAATTCCAAATATTATGAACCCTTATACTGTTACACTTACAGGTACGGATACTGAGGGAGTGAGTGTTGATGAAATATTAAGGCGAAGTGATAATTCTCATGCTGTAGCTATGTCTTTCAGCAAGGTTATGGACAAGAACTCCCTAGAATCATCTTCAAACTATCTCTTTAAAGACGGAAATGGAGATATAAGAACACTTCCAAACAGTGCTATAATTACTCCTAGTCTGGATTATAAAAGTGTAACTATAGAGTTTCCATCTAGTTTTAAAATAGGAACTGGAAGCGGTGGTACAAGTGTCTATCAAATGGGAGTCAAAAATGTAAAAGATGTAAATGGAAATATACTGGATCTTGGTTCTTATATGGGTGAAATTACTATTGATTCCAGTGATGGCCCTAAAATTGTGTCAGATACTGCAAAAATGACCTTTGAGGATAATGATATAGAAGTGAAGGTTTCACTGTCTTCTCCTCTTGATATACTTAGTTTAAATGATTTTAAAGTAGCTGGAAACGCCCCAGATAGCGGCTATTGCAGTGGAAATGATGTACTGCTTTTATTTAAGGCAGGAATAAGAAATAACGAGAAGATAGACGACATAAAAGATACAGGAAGCAGTACTACAGTTAGTATTACAAATACCAACTCCGTGGATTGGGCAGGACGTAATATAAGATCTGGTTCTTCTAAGGTATATATACCACCTATGACTAGGTCAGATTTATGGTCTGCTAAAAGTTCAAATGGTAATACTGTAACTATAGTGTTTAATCAGGATATTGATAATGATATAAAAACTTCTTATATGGATGATTTTATATTTAAAAATAACGATACTGGAAAGGAATTGAATCCAACTGGAGTAACCATAGATGGAAGAAAGGTAATTTATAGATTCAACAATGGAACTTTTGAAGATGGGGATAAAATTTCTGTTTATGCCAATAGTGATAGTTCTAAAATTAATGTAAGAAGTGAAAAACACGATGATTCAGGATATACACTTTATTCACCATCCAATGAAGATCTGGATGGAAGAACTATAACTGCTGATTAGTAAATCGGAGATTAATTTACAATTTTTAATTCACAGTTCACAATTTGGTAGGATTTTTTGGAAAAAATCTATCAAACTGCGAACTGTGAATTATAAAAACCTTTTTCTTGAATTCAAGAAAAAGGTTTTTATTAATTATTTCTGTAAATTGTCTAAAGCTGAAGTAATATAGGTATATAAATTGCTTATTCCTTCATTTCCACCTTTTATATTTAAAATTGTATCCATTTCCTCAGCTAGATTTTTAAGCTTATCCTCTTCTTCATTTATTTTATCTAAATCTGAAGTATCCACTGCATCTTTAAGAGCAGTAAATATATCATTGCAGTTATTCATATAATTCAATACTTTGCCTGCAGTTTCAATTTCAATAATTATGCTGTCTAAATATTGCTTGTTTAGAGATTCCAAACCTTCTGGTACGGAGAGGTTGGAAACCTTGTCTTTAAGTACAGTCAGTTCATTTTTGTAATCAGATAAATAGGAAATGTCTTCTTGAAATAATTCAGTTAGATTTCCAAGTTCCTGGGATATTTCATCAGCACTAGCTGCAGAATTTAAATCTACCAGTGTATCATTAATAGTAATATAGTTTTCACCTAATTGTTCTGATATATAGGTGCTTTTATCGTTATACGATTCACAGTAAGTTTTTAAATTGTTTACATAGTTTTTTTCAGATTTTACTACATCTGATGGAGATTTTAGTAAGTACTCTGTAGGGAGATCTATAACACCTATACCTCCTAGTAGTATTATATTTTTATATTTTTTTTCATCTATAAGGTTCTTCTGGATGGATATATCACTGCTGTCTGTAAGAAGAATAGGGGCAGTTAACTTAGAGGCTAGGGCACTTCCGGATAATGCATCAGGAAAGTTTTCACCATTTGCAAGTACTGCTGTGTCTGTATCTATATCAAAATATTTGCATATATTTAGTGAAGTTTCATATCTGGTTTGACCACTTATTCTTATTATGTTTTTATCTTCCAGGGAAGGAACAAGAGATTTTAACTGGTTTATTACTTCATCCTTTACGGAACCTTGTCCACCTAGTATATACACATTGTCAGGAGCAATATCTGAAATAAGATCTCTGGTTTCCTCCGGCAGACAAGTATCTCCCGTCATAAATATGGGATATCCTTTTGAAGAAGCTGTACTTGATACACTCAGGGCATCTGCAAATCCCCATCCATTTGCAATAACTATAGGGGTTCCTTTTTCCACTTCCATGGAATTTATTATAGATTTATTGGTATCAAATCTATTTTTCCCTCCAAGTCGTATAATATTTTTATATCCTGATTGTTCCATATAATTTAAAAATTCATCACTTATTGAGGCTGTACCGCCTAAAGCATACAAAGTTCCAGATTTACTTAAATGATTTTTTATATACTCTATAGCATCAGAATTTTCACTTGAATTGTTATTTATAAGGAGTATAGGAGCGTTGTATTTTTTTGATAAAACACTTCCTCCTAAAGCGTCTGGAAAATTTTCTCCGCTGGCAAGTATTATATTGTTCAGAGTTCCCTGTTGAAAGTTGTCTGAAATTTTTATAGAAGTTTCGTATCTGTCAGTGCCTGCAAATCTTTTTACCTTATATGTAGTTTTGGCATAGGCAATGTTTGATATACAGAATATGAAAATTATTGATAGGGTTAATCCTGTTAATTTTTTCATTAAGTTTACATCTCCTTTTGTAAATAATATATATTCAAATTCTAACATAAATATAAAAAATACTGTATAGATAAATTATGGCCGTTTTTTAATGTGTAATAATTAAAAAGCACTTCTGTAAAATTTTACATAGTGGTAATTATAATCCTAACTATGGAAATATAACTATAATTGTGGTAAAATCAGTTCATGATTGAAATATTATATTTGTTAAGAAAATATTTTAATATATGGAAGGAGGAAAATATGAATAAGATTAAGATACTTGCTGCTGCAGTTGCTTTGAGTTTTTGTACGAGTACTATGGTTTTTGCACAGGGAAATACATTAGATATTGACAGCTTTATAAGCAACAATATCAGTGACACCTATAAAGTTAAAAAGGCGGATATTTCCATAAAACAGGCTGAAAATTCCCATGATCAGGCTGTTAAAAACGCCAGTAGTTATTCAGACCAGTTCAATGATGATTTGGATAGTTATACTAAACTGACTATCAGGCAGCAGATAGCTATTACTCCCCGTCAGGCTGAATTTTCTATTTATAAATATACCAAGGAAAAAGAAATTGTTGAAAACAAAGTTAAATTGGATGCATATACTCAATATGAGGCTATTATGAATACTAAAGATGTATTGGAGCTGCAGCAGCAAAAATTTGATCATTCTGAACAGCTTTATAATAGTGCAAAATTAAAATTAAATCTGGGAGTTGTCACAGAGGCAGATGTAAAACAGGCGGAGGCAGCTTATTATGATGCAAAGGCTCAGCTTAACAAAGCACAAAGAGGGTATGATATTCAGATTATGAAATTAAACCAGATATTTGATATAGATGTATATGTAAAATATGATACTCTTCTTAAGGATAAAGTTGCTGAAACACCTTATATAAGAAGTTATGATGATTATTTAAATGATGCACTTGAAAATAGAGGAGAAATTGTAATAGGTCAGGAAAATATAAAGTTAAAGGAGTTTGAGTATAATATCATAAAAGGAATATACCCATCTAAATATGAGACTAGTAATAAAATTGGACAGTATAATTTAGATAAAGCCAAGGACACTCTGGAATTGGACAAATTGTATATAGCAAATAATATAAATGAACTTTATAATAATTTACAGGTTAAGTGTAAAGCTTTGGATTCAAAAAAAGATACACTCAAACTTACTGAGACAAATTACAATATTGCGCTTGCAAAATATAATGCAGGGGTAATGAGTAGAATAGACTTTGACTCACAAAAGATAGGTCTTAGAGCTGCTCAAAATGATTTAAAATCACTTCAGAGAGATATATGGATAGCGCAGTTTCAATTAAATATTGCCTGCGGTATGGGAAGTGATACATCTAAAATTACATATTAGAAGTCAGAAGGAGGTAGAAGCGGTGAAAAAAAATTTAAGTATAGTAATTGGACTTGCTATGGCTATTAGTATGGGCACCAGCTGTTTTGCAAAAGATGAGGTATCCTCGTCTGGTACTACAGAGTCTACAGTATCTCAGGATATTAGTGATTATAGTAATTTTACTTTGGACAATTTATTGAAACTTATAGAAACAAATAATAAGGAAATACAAATGATAGATCAGAAAATACTGCTTTATCAGAGACAGTTTGACAGAGATCACCAAAATGCACTTTCATATGCTGATAAGAACAAATCAAACTATCCTGCAGGGCAGTACGCATCTATAAAAGTTTTAATGGATGTTGTACCAAGGCAAGATCAGCAAAATATAAAAGATGCTGAAAATGAAAGAAAAGAAACATTGCAAAATATAAAATTTTCCTTAGAAGGACAATATTTAAATGCAGTAAGCTGCCAACGTCAAATAGCTGTTATAAATTCCCAGATAGAAAATATGGATAAACAAATTGAACAAACAAATGCTAAAATAAAACAGGGACAATTAACAAGTGATGCTCTTGAGAATCTTGAAGTACAAAAAAGCAATTTTATAACTTCACTTAATACTCCAAAGGCTCAACTGCAGCAGTATGAACTAAATATAAAACAAGCTATAAATGTTGATTTAAATATGGATGTAACCTTGCAAGAGATAGGAAGGGAATTTGCAAAATTTGATGACAGTAATATACAGTCAAGAATTGATCAGGCGGTTAACAATTGCTATGACCTTCAAAAGATAACCAACAATATTGAAACGCTTAAAATACAAGAAGCTATATATAAAAAATATTCCTATAATGATGCTACCGGTGAAGTAAGTGCAGGCCTTAATATACAAGATGCCCAAAATTCTATTTACACCACTCAATTAGGTAAAAGAGTTGAGTTATGGAATCAGTATTACACCCTTAAAAATAGTGAGGATACAGTGAATACTCAGCAGATAAAAGTAGATAATGCGAAAATGAATTATGATATTGCACAGGCTAAGGTTAATGCAGGAGTTTTAACTCAGGTAGAATTGGATTCTTATGCCCTTGCCCTTGAAAGTGAAAATGTGAATTTAAAAAATGCAGTGGATAATTATATGATACTATCAGATCAATTTGAATATGCTCTGACTAAGGATCTTCCAGCAACTTCATCAAATGATTAGATTCATGTGGAGTTTGATATAGAGAATACTTGAAAGTCTAACATACAGCATCATTAAGCGTTACTTTAATGGTGCTGTATGTTTTTCCAGTTCTGCTGCGAAAAATTTTCTTGGATTTTTAACTTTTTATGAATAACCATCTCAGGTAACTCTTAAATTATAATAAGTATGATAGAATAGATTTACTTGTTTAATTGACAAAGCACAATTGATTGTAGATTTTTCACAGAAAAATATTCTCCTAATTGTGAACTGTGAATTGAAAATGGTGAATTGATCTAAAGGGTGGTGGATTTATGAAAGACAAGCTTAAATTACTAAAAGATAAACTACTTAAAAGTAAAGCCAGAATATTAGGAATTATCATAGTTATTTTAGTAATTATTGCAGGTATAACAGGATATTTTTATCATAAAAAGTTGGTAGAATCAAGGGATCCTGTTAAAATTGAAGCAGCTAAGACAGATAAAAAGCTTGGCATAACTGAAGATGAAAGTAACACTAAAAAGCTTAAGAGAGAAGATATTATATTAAATGGAAGGATATATACGCAAAATAATAAGGTTATAGTTACTATGGTAATTAAAGAAGGAGTCAGTGACCAAAAAGTAAAGGAACTGGCACAGGAGTATGGCAAAAATCTGAAAGAAAAATATGAGAAGATGCCAGTTAATGTAATAGCAGTAAGAGGTAATAAAAAAGTATTGGATATAACTGTAAAGTAATTGAAGAGCTACAATGTATAATATATAGTTCACAATTAAGGACAATTTTCTGCCCTTGTAGTTTGGAAAAATCTATTTATAGATTTTTCTTTTTTCATGTTTAATTTATAAACAATATGTTAAAATTAAAATATAATAATAAAAGGAGTGATATTTGTGACCATTCCTATTAAAAAAGAAAAATATACCTATAAAGATTATTTAAGTTGGAAAGAAGATAATAAGTGGGAAATAATAGATGGTGAAGTTTATGCAATGAGTCCAGCTCCTTCAAGAATACATCAAGAGATATCAGGAAATTTATTTTTTTATATAAAGACATATTTATTAGATAAAACTTGTAAAGTATATGCGGCACCTTTTGATGTTAGGTTGTGTGATGAAGAGGAGGATGAAAAAATAAAGAATGTGGTTCAGCCAGATATTACAGTTGTATGTGATGAAGATAAGTTGGATTATAGAGGAGCTAAAGGAGCTCCAGATTTCATAATTGAAATAGTTTCGCCATCTTCAACTTTTTTGGATTATGTAAAAAAGCTTAATTTATATGGAGAATATGGAGTCAGAGAATATTGGATTGTGGATCCCAAAGATGAAAATGTTTTAGTTTATAAAGTTAGTGAAGATGGGAAGTACGGTAAACCACAAATTTATAATAATACAGATGAAATAAAGGTTAGTATTTTTGAAGATCTGGTTATTGATTTAAAAAAGATTTTTTAGACGGGATTGTGAAAACTATAGAAATATTAGAACCAATAAAAACGACAATAGGGAAGGTATATGTTTCACTATTGTCGTTTTTGTTTCTTTTTAATTGTGTATTGTAAACTGTGAATTTATAATGTGTTTTCTAGTTGGTAATTGAAAAATGAATCTTTATAACAGAAGGTTTTAAGGTGTTTCCATCTGTATCTCTAAAGGTGTATTTTCCGTTGCTCAGTACCGTGATGGTATAGGTTTCATCAGCCTCATAACCATTATAAGGGGGATTTATTACTATGGTATCCGGACTTTCAAAAGTAAAAGAGACATTTTTGTATTTTCCACTGCTGTCAGTGACTTTAATATTATCTGTCATAGTCATGTCCATATTATTTAATACTTCATCATCAGGGTCTTTGGTGATTTTATCTTTAAGAGATTTACTGAATTTTATTTTCCATATTTTAAAAGGATCGGTTATAGTGCTGCCTGGTATGAATTTTATATGGGAATTTTTTACGAGACTACATCTACCTTCTTTTATAATAAGTGCATATCCATTGTTAAAAGAAGAAACACTGTTAAAATCATAGGAAATAAAAGTAGAATTTTGCCTGTCTATATATCCCCATTTTAAATGTTTTTTTATAAAACTTGTGTCATCTGAATCTTCAATATTTGAAGAACCCGTATTTTTTTCCACAGCTGCATAACCTTCATTAAAATCATAAGCACTGTTGAATATAGGTTCAATGACTATATCCCCACTATCATTTATAAATCCAAATTTATTGTCTTTTTGTACTCTGGCTAGTCCTTCACTGAAAGCATAAATTCTATTGAATTGTGATTTAGAGGTTGATTTGCCTTTTGCATCTATAAATCCATAGGTACTGCCTAACTTTGTAATGGCTTTTCCCTCCTTATAATTATCTATCCAATCGAATTTGGGTTGTACTATTATTTTACCTGAAGAGTCTATAACTCCATACTTTTTATTTTTATATATTAAGGATATACCATCTTCATTAGGTATAATAGAGTCATAATCCATACTTAAAATTGTATTGCCTTCTTTGTCTATAATTCCATACTTGCCGCCGCTGGAGACTTTAATAAGATTTTTATTTAATATGGATATATATTTGTAATCAGGTTTTAAAATTATAGTTCCATTTATATCTGAAAGCCCCCATTTATTATTTTGTTTTATAGGTACCATTCCTTGAGAAGGAGATCTTATTTCCTCAAAATTAAAAGGTATAAAGGTTCCCTTATCATTTATAAGTCCCCAGGAAGTACCCTTTTTTACTGCAGCATAATTTTCCTGAAAGTTATAGGCATTATCATATATACAATCTGAGATTATATTTCCCCTGCTGTCTAAAAATCCAAATTTGTTATCTTTTTTTATCATCATAAATCCGTCTTCAAAATTATATGCTGTATCAAATTTAGGTTCTATAACCATATTCCCAAAACGGTTTATTATACCCCAGTTAGAACCTGTATTTACGGCAGCTACTCCTTCCTTGGAAAAATCTCCTATATCTTTGAATTGGGGTTGTGCTATAATCTCTCCTTTTGAATTTATAACACCTACTTTTGAACCCTTGGAAACTTTGGCGTATCCATTTTTGAAGGAAGATATGGAAGTGAATTGTGGGGTTAATATTACTGTTCCATTTGTATCTAAAATACCGTAAACACCATCTTTTTTGAATTTTGCAAGGCCGTTATTTTCAAAGGCATATATATTGTCAGCAGATAAATTCAAATCTGTTATGGAATATTTATTACTGTTTGCCGCCAGTGCTTCATGAGAATTTTGAAATGATGTATAACTTAAGATAAATAGAGAAGTTAGAACTAAACTGCAGCATTTATTAAAAAAACTTTTCAAAATTTTTCCCTCCCTATGTGTTTTTAGGTTATTATACCATATTATTCAGACAGGAACTTTATAATTTGATATAATTATTTTGTGAAATTGTTACAGCTGCTATTGTAATGTAATATTAGAGAGAGGGCATATTATAAATATGAATTTTTAAGTAAAGAAGTTACTGTGAAAATTGCATTTGATTTTAGAAAATCCTTATGATATATTTAATTAAGATAAATTAAGAGAGTTAGAAGTTAAACGAGTTATTATGAGAAATTTGGAGGTTTAATAATGGTAAAGAAAACAGAACATGATAAGGAAAATGCTGGTGTAGAATATGTTTCCACAGTTCTCTCTCTTTTAGATGAAGAAGAAAATGTAGTTTCCGATGTACAAAAAGAAATTTTTGAAGATGAAATAAAAGAACTGCCCCCTATAGAGGAGGGACAACTTAATATATCAGGTATATATTTTTATGATGTGGAGGATAAACTTGAAGTTAAAGTATATATAAGAAATGGACTTTCATACAATTTAAATTTAAATAAAATACCTCTTGTAATCACAAATTCAAAAGGTGATGTTCTGGCATCTCAGAAGTTTAATTTGTCATCTCTTGGAACACTTCCACCACATTCAGCAAGACCATTGAAACTTTATTTTGATAAGAAAAATGTTAAGGTAGATAAAATAAACCAGGATGACTGGCAGGTTGCTTTGGATGGCGAATTTAATATAACTTCAAAGGTAAGTCCAAGATATGAAGGGCTTCCAGAGGATATAGATGTAAAGGACAAGCTTGTTTTTGATAAATTTTTAGAGGAACTTCCAGAGATGACAGAAGGGGAATTTTCCATATCTACTTTCAGTGTAGGTCTTCAAAAAAATGGGAATATATTAGTTACAGCAGTGATGAGAAATGCCACAGATAAACCAATTACTATTGATAAAATACCAATAACTGTGCTGGATGCAAAAAGAAGGGCTGTTAAATCAGAAAAATTTACATTAAATGATTTTACGGTGAGTCCTTATAGAGCCAAAATATGTAATTTTGCTTTTCCAACTAATGTACATCCTGAAGAAGATACCTCATTAGATGACTGGTCTGTGATTTATAAGTTGGTGAAGATAAATGGCGGCAAAAATGTTAAATTTGTGAAAACAAAAAAGTAAAGTTGAAAATTCAAAGGTTTATCCCAAATGTACTGACTTTGGGATAAACTTTAATTTGTTTATATGACTTTTATCTAAATAATTTATAAATTTAAAATAATTGAAGATGTGTTATAATATATTAGAAAATAAATTGTTATATGAAGTTTACTTTAAAATTTGTAGGAGAAGAAATATGAAAAATTTTATTAAAAGTAAAAAAGGAATATTTTTATGTGTAATAATTCTTTTGGCTTTTGCATCGGTAATTTTTGCAAGGCTTATTTTTTGGAAATCTGATTACAGTTCTCCTGAATATAAATTTTCAGCGCAACTTTTTAGTAAGGTAGTTAAGGCACAAAGTGAAGGAAGCACAGTAGAACTTACCAAAAATGAAATAAATCAAATAATAGCCCTTTATTTTAAAGAGTATAGAAAAGGGAATCTGGTTGTAAAATCAGTAGAAGGAGATATTCAAGGTAAAACTTTTGCCTTTTATGTGCCTGTAACTTACGGTAAATTTAATATATTTATGAATTCCCGGGGAAGTATGTCTTTAAATAATGGCAAACTGAAATATACACCGGAGTATTTTAAAGCAGGGAAGATTACTCTGCCAAAATCATATATTCTGAAAAAGTTAAGTTCAAAGGTTAAAGATGAGGTGGATATTGAAGGAGACTCCATAATAGTTAACATTAAGGAATTTCTCCCACAGGTTAAAGCCGTGGCTGTAAAGGATGGAAAGCTTTTTGTTACCATGGAGAAAAAGGAATTTAAGATTGAAGATATGTTAAAGGGAAAGTTAAGTTCTATAAGAAATCTTATAAAAAATTCTTCTGATGTAAAGGAGTCAGGTTCCTATACTAAAAACAATAGTGGAAGTGGTGTTTCTAAATCAGATGAAAATAATACGGGGAAAAATGATGAAGTTAAAAATAATACCAGTGAATCTAGTTTGGTTTCCTCTGAAAAACAAAAATCACTTGATAATGTAATCAGTGGACTAAATTCAGCTTCATCATCTGTAAGTACTAGTGCACAAAAAGCAGTAATATCTAAGATGATATCTGTGGCAGGAAATATGAAGGATTCCTCTTACAATCCATATTCCGAAGAAAGCAGTGTCAAGGCAGCATACGGGCAGTTGTCCCAGGCTGAAAAGGCAGAATTAAAGGCAGCTTTATTTTCAAATGTGGATTCTTCAGAAGTGGATATATTGGAAGGCATGATAGGAGGTGGCAAAACAAACTGAAATAAAAAATTCCAAACTTTTAACTTCAGGAGCAATATGTCCAAGTTCTTCAGAACTTATACGTTCTCAAAAATGGTAAAAGTGATAAAGCTAGTTTTTCAAGAAAGAAAAAATACATAAAAATTTGTTTATTGCCCTCTGGACGTAGGTTCAGGGGGCTGAATTTTTGGCCTATTTAAAACTAAAATATAAGTTTATATTTTGTTTACATATTTGGAATGCAATTTTTTCAAAAAGTGCATATATACTGTTTGAAAGGAGATGAATTTATATGGCTGCTAATGCAACTTTAATGGAAACTTCTATAGTATTAAGTTATAAGGATGGATTAGATGATAAAGGAAAAGATATAATCAAAAAACAGACTTTTTCAAATATAAAAATAACCGCATCATCCCAGGATATTTATGATGCAGTTGAAAAAATAGAAATTCTTCTTGGAAAGACCATAGAGGAAATTGTAAGAAAAGATGAAAGTGTTGTAACAAACGCTTAGTCAATTTACAGTTCACAATTAAAAATTCACAATGTAATTGTTCATCGAGAATTATAAATTGTGAACTGTGAATTATAAATTGAAAAAAGGGTGTGAAAAATATGACAAGAGTATTGACTATGACTTTTTTAACAGAGGAAGGGAAAAAAGTTTCTGTAAGAGTTTCAAATGTGAAAGAAACTTTAACAGGACAGGAAGTAAAGACTGCCATGGAAACAATTATTGCAAAAAATATATTTACTTCAAAAAGTGGAGATTTTAAATCTATAGATTCAGCTAATATGGAAGAAAGTTCAACTACAGAGCTTGAAGTAAAGTAAAATTTTGATGTTATTTAAGGAGAATAGTTATGATATGTAATTTGGAAAAGGAGGCTTTAATAGACAGGCATCCCAAAATCCAAAAATATGAAAACTATAATTCGCAGAAAATATTTGAATTAAACTCGCTGCTTGAAAAAGCACAAAATGGGGATATTTCTTCAATAAAGGAAATATGTATAAGGTTTAATGGAATGATTGCAAATATATGCAGAAGCTTTTATATAAATGGGTACACCATGGAAGATATGATGCAAGAAGGCAGAATAGTGCTTATGAAAGCTATTGATAGTTATGATTTAAGTTCAGAGTATCCCTTTCCTTCTTATGCAAGTAAAGCAGTTTTAAAAAATTTCTATTATAAAATAAGAAGCAGTACAAAGAAAGTAAGGTGCTGTAGTATTTATAGTCGTAATGCAGAGGGAAATGAACTCATAGAGATTATAGCATCTCGGGAAAATATTGAAGAAAATTTCCTGGAAAATCAGTGGAAAACCCAGTTGAGGAGTGCTGTAAAAAAACTTTCAGGGGAAGAGAAAAAAATAATATTTTGGTGTTATATAGAAAATAAAAGTTTAAAAGAATATGCAAAAGAAAAAAATATAACCTACAGCAGGGTGGTATACAGGAAGAAAAGAGCACTTTATAAGTTGAAAAAATATTTGGAGGATTATATGTAGTTTTAATATTAAAAGTTAAATAGAGTTTTGGATTTTCCACAAAATTATTGTATGCAGAGGTATTTGAAATTTTTCATACCTCTGTATTTTACATAGCTTGATTTTTATTGTATTCATCCAAGTGTATATACACTGAAGAAAGAAATACATTATCTTTGTGCCCAAATTTTGCTGTGTCACCGTATTTTTGTGATACATACAAGATTGAAGGCAAGCCTGAGCCTATAATGCCTATTATCATTGCTACTAAAATCTTTAATCTAGGTGCTGTTAAAAAAATCATAGATTCTAGTCTTTTTTCCAGTTCTATGATAATATATTCTTGAGTATTAAACATACTTGTTAACTGCCTTCCTATCGATATTGATTGCAATTATATTTTATAGGATTTTAAGGCGGTTTTTTATACAATTGTGTCCTCTAAATGTTTTATACATTTAAGGATAAATTGTGGCCTTCACTGAAAGAGAGTGAGTTTGATTTCTAATTTACGTAAGACAGGTATAGTTTATATTGAATATAAAAATAAAATTATTTTATTAATATCATAAATTTATAGGAAATGGAGATAAGCAAATGAAAGTAATTATACTGGCAGGAGGAAATGGCACCAGACTATGGCCCTTAAGTAGGGGTAGCTATCCCAAACAATTTATAAAACTGCAGGATGATAAACCTTCATTATTTCAACAAACATTTAAAAGAAGTTTATTATTATCATGTTTAAATGATATATATATAGTTACTAATAAAAAATACAAATTTTTAGTTGTAGGTGAAATTAAAGAATTAGGCTATGAGTATGATGAATCTAATATTATTATTGAACCTGAAGCTAAGAATACTCTACCGGCAATTTATGCAGGTGTCCATGAAATAACTAAAAAGGGAACAGATTCTGTAGTGGTCTTTCCGTCAGACCATATGATTTTAAAAGAAAAGGAATTTTGTGATATTATTAAAGATTCAGAGATATTTACCAAAGATTCAATTATAACCTTTGGCATTAAGCCGGATGGCCCCAATACTGGATATGGTTATATAGCACCTGGTGCTGGAAAGTTAAATGCTTATAAAGTTAAAGAATTCAAGGAAAAACCGGGGCATGAAGTTGCAGTTACATATGTTAATGATGGATACTTTTGGAATAGCGGTATATTTATGTTTAATACTGAACTTTTTATAAATGAAGTAAAATTGTATGCTAAAAATATCTACCATGCTTTTGAAAGCAGTAATAAAATTGAAGAATCCTTTAGCAAAATAGATGAAGATATTTCAATGGATTATGGTATTATGGAAAAAAGTAAAAATGTTGTTGTAGTACCTGTGGATATCGGCTGGAGTGATCTTGGAAGTTTTGATGCTATCTGTAATATTTCTGATAAAGATGAAGATGATAATATAGTTGATTCTCATAATATAGTAATTGATTCAAGGAATAACTACATATACTCAGAAAAAGATAAGATAGTGTCAACTATAGGGGTAAATGATTTAATTGTAGTAGACAATAGAGATGCCCTGTTAATATGTAAAAAAGACCAATCACAAAAAGTAAAAAAAGTTGTGGAAACTTTAAAAGAAAGAAATGACAGTAGAGTCAATTATCATGTCCAGGATTATAGACTCTGGGGATATTATAAAGTCCTGGAAGAAGATAAAAATTCTTTTAAGATTAAGAGAATAGAAGTAGGTCAGGGAAAAAAGCTAAGTTATCAATTACATTACCACCGCAGTGAACACTGGATTATTGTTAAAGGTATGGCTAAGGTAACAATTGATGATATTGAGAAATTTGTGCCTGCAGGAGAAAGTATTTTTATAAAACCCGGACAAAAACATAGACTGGAAAACCCGGGCAGAATACCTCTAGAAATTATAGAGGTACAGATGGGTGATTATCTGGAGGAAGATGATATTGTAAGATTTGATGATGATATGGAAGAGAATAAAAAGTAAAGTAGAATATTATGAGGTTAAATAAAATGTATAAAATTTTATCATGTATATTTATTGTTATCTGGATGGGACTTATTTTTAAGCTCTCATCCCAACCCGCAGTACAGTCTGGCCAGTTAAGCGGAAAGGTAACAAATATTAATATAAAAGCAATTGAAAAAGTTAAGCCTGATACCAAATTTAATACAGGAGAATTTAATCATATAATAAGGAAAAATGCCCATTTTTTTATCTATTTGATTCTAGGAATATTGACTATAAATGCTTTAAAAACAAATGGTATAAAAGGATACAGGTGTGTAATTTTTACACTATTTATCTGTATTCTTTATGCTTCAAGTGATGAAATACATCAAATTTTTGTACCGGGCAGGAGTGCTCAGGTTAAGGATGTTTTCATTGACAGTGCTGGGGTTGGTGCAGGGATTTTAGTGTATTTGGCTATTAAAAAACTCAGAAAAAGTTTTTTGCAGAATCTATCGTAGTATATGAGTAAATTGTGAATAAAAAATAACGAAATTATAGTGGAGACAATGAAGTTGTTTATGTACTCTTGGAATTTCAATCCTCTCTGATGGGTAAATTATAAACCCTTAAGTCTACTTCAGGTCAATACTTTTTTAAAAAAAGAAAAAATCGGTGACAAGGTAGCTTCGCACTATCCAAACCGGCTTCAGATTTCCTATTCAACTTCAATCTTAGTACCATCCAACAAAGTCACAATGACCTTCTCTCCGTCAAACACCATCATCTTCTCCACTATTCTAAAAAATAAATCCATAAATTATATATTTGAAGCACTACCTTTATCTATAATATTTTTTATAAATTGAAGCAATTTTGAAACATAATGACCAACGCAGACAAACAGCCCCATGATTGCCAGCTGATCGGCGAAAAACAAACTCAGAGGTTCATCAAAATCAAAGAATACAAACTGAGTTTTAAGCAGCATATAAGAACCATTCTTCCGCTGCAAAAATGCATATATTCCATAAGCGGCAAGCAAAATAGCTATTATACGCAGAAAAACAGTACGAATGCGGGAAGTCTCCTTTATACCCGTAATCTTTTTTGCAATGCCCATCAGCATACCCCAATGAAGACCCAAATGTATTGACATCAGAGCAAATCCCCAATAGGAAGCAAGCAAATGAATTGTTCTTGCAAAAGATATACCACTACTTATATGAAGGAACATGAACACATACCGGGATATCATGATTCCACTAACCATAAGGCAAATCATAATTACAAAAATTAGAATATTGATAACTGTTCCTATGATTCGAATGCCAGAATACCGCCCTTTCAAAAGATTTTGATGCCATCTGTAATTTAAAATATTGTGGATGATGAATAAGATAAACATAGAAATTCCCACCCACTCATGGGCTACTTCACTAACCAGTGAATATGCCATGAGTACAGGCAGCATAACGGTCATTGATAAATCTACAATAATTTGCAATATCTTTTTCGGCATCATTTCACCTGCTCCTTTTATTCGACTATTTAATAAATCCTAGTTTAGACAATCTGTTTTTCACATCATCCGCCGTATTATTAGGAAGATCTTCACTTATTGCAAGTCCTTCTAAAATTGTGGCTTTTGGTTCCAGCTTGCTGATAGTCTCAATGGTATTTGAGAAGCCGCTGCCACCGCTGGTACAGAATGGTACAATGGTTTTTCCTGATAAATCATATTCATCAAGAAAACTGTAAACAGCCATAGGCATATCGTACCACCAATTAGGATAGACAAGGATTACCACATCATAGGAACCCATATTCCTCACATGTGTTGCTAACTTTGGTCGGGCATTGGCATCATGTTCCTCCTTACCCTCACGATCAATCACACTATGATCAGAAATTAACTTATCAGACTTTAATTTATCTGTTCTCTGAATAAAGAACAAATCGCTACCTACTACATCCTTTTGGATCGTTTTTGCAACAATCTCGGTATTGCCCTGAACACCGTCCTTCGTAATATTCAGACTAGCAGAAGAAACTGTATCCACCTTCTTAGGAAGATCAGTATTGCCAACACGGGAGAAATACACAACCAGAATTTTGTGTGAACCTGCTGAGATTCGAGCTGAACCATTAGATGTCCCAACCACATCAGAAGATGTATTCGTCTCGGTATTTTTTCTACTACTACAAGCAGTGAGAGAAAGTACCACAAGTAAAAGTAACAAGATAGTTCGTTTTTTCATTATTATAATCACTCCTTTCGCTTCGTTCAAAGTACAAAATGTAATGAATTATACTACTCTGAACAAATTTTTTTATTATTACTAAGTAATTTTCTCTCTTAATAATTTTAGCATAGAGTATAAAGTTAACTTTATGTCAATACCTTATGTTAAAAAAATTAAAGTTTTTAAGCTCAATTTTTCATTTTCTTCAAAATTTCAGTGTAACGTATTAATAATTTACTAAAAATCAATTATAGCAAATCCTGCTGAAAATCCGAAGAAATTCTTTCATAGGACGACTTACATATTTATTCTAATGTGAAGCAACTAAAACACCAAAATAATTGCCAAAAGGAGATGAAAATTCAACAGAATCATGACTACAAATATCATTAAGTATACACAATTCTGGAGATATTAAGGCAGGTCTTTCAGCACATGCTTTAATAGATCTTAATACAAATGAAGGAGTTATAGTTCCTACATCAGCTGTTGTTCAAAATAAAGGACATAATTATGTGATTGTAATAAATTCACATTATAGAAATGTGTATGGATGATAGCTGTTTATAATCATGATATCATTGATAATAGTCCCCCGAAAAGTTATAATTGAATTATAAAAATTAAATGGGTTTCAAAGAGGGCAGGATGAATATAAAAAAAGATATAAATAACATTCATGATAAAAGTTATAAAGATTTATTTTCAAATAAAGAAGTGTTTATAAATTTAATTCAGAATTTTGTAAAAACTCCATGGGAAAGTAAGTTAAAAGAAGAGAATTTGGAACTTGTGAATAAATCATATATACTATTTGACTATGAAGAGTTATAAAATGTGTTAACCGTTAATAGAGAGGAGGTCTTTTAAATGAATCAATTCAAAGACGTAAGATGGAGACAAAGATTTGTGAATTTCCAGCGATCATATAAATTATTAAGTAAATATATTAATGAACCTCTTGAAACAGAATTAGAGCGTGCTGGTATTATACAGTTTTTTGAGATTTCCTTTGAACTATCCTGGAAATTGATGAAGGATTATCTGGAATCACAGGAGTTATATACAAAAAGTCCTAGGGAAACAATCAAACAAGCTTATCAAATGGGGTTAATTGATGACGGGCACATTTGGATAGATGCTCTTTCAGATAGAAATTTGACTGTACATACTTATGATGATAGACTGGCAGAAAAAATGGTTAAGGATATAGTGAGGATTTATTTTCCTGAACTAAAAAAACTTTATAAAAAGTTGATTAAGGAGCTTTAAAATGTTTGGATTATTGGAGCGAGATTTAAAATATATACTTAAGGCTGTTAAAAAATATTCCGAAATAGAGGAAGTGATTATTTTCGGCAGCAGGGCTATGGGTAATTATAAAAAAGGCTCTGATGTTGACATAGCATTAAAGGGTAAATATGTAAATAGAAAGGTAGTTTGCAGACTCAGTGATGACTTAAATGAAGAGTATCCGCTGCCTTATTTTTTTGATGTGGTAAATTATAATGATGTTTCAAATGAGGAACTTAAAAGACATATTGACAATGTAGGAAAAACTATTTATAAAAGGGAAGATTAAGTAGTAAGTTTATATAGTTCAATTTAAATATCCCAAGGTATTCATGTAGAGCGATTCCAATAGTACTAAAACTATCATAGGAAGGAATAAATGACTTAAAGTCTATAATTACATGAGTATTGGTAAAATAGTCAGTAGGGTAGGGGATAATTTCTTTTATACCTGCATTTGAAAAATTTATTATTGAACGTTTCATATGAAAAGCTGATGTTACTATTATAGGTTTTGAAAAGTGGTATTTATTTAGAATTTTGGAGACAAATTCTGCATTTTCTGTTGTAGTCTGGCTGTTATTTTCTATTATTATATCGTTTTTGGAAACATTTAAATCCAGTAACTGCCTTCTGGCGATTTCAGATTCTATACCAGTTGTTTCATAAACTTTACCACCGGATAGAATTATAGGCAGTTTTGTTTTATTATATATACGCAGTGTGGTTAGTAAACGACTGGATGCAGAACTAGAAAGACCTCCAGTGCCGCTAAAGTCCGGGGAATCCAGTGTAGCACCCCCACCCAGCATGATAATTACATCCCCATCTAGTTTCTGAGGAGGAATAAAAGTATATTCTAGTGAGTGAATTGCCCAATTTGCGGTAAAGGGAATTGAAACAATATAAATAAGAAATGCTATTGATATTGTTAATTTTGGAATTTTCTTTTGAGATTTATATTGAATCAGGGCTGAAATCACCAGAATAACGATAAAGCAGCCTGGAGGAAGAATCAAGTTAGTTATAAATTTAATAAAATATATCACAATAACACCCCTTTATATTGAGAATTTTCTCAAATTAATTATGCAACATTTCAAATTAAATTGTTTAAATCAACTGGTATATAAAATGAATAATTGAAGATGACACAAAAGCAGTGATAAACATCAAACATATTAATTTTAAAGCAGTTTTATTACCAAGTTCTTTAAACATTGTAAAGAAAGATGCAATGCAGGGAGTTGAAAGAGTTAAAAATATACAGGCAATTATAAATTGATGTGCACTAAGATTTAAGGGCACAAGCAAGGCTACTGATGCATCTTTTCTAAGAAAGTTTAAAAGCATAATTGGTGCAATTCCCGATGGAAGGCCGAGTAAAATATTTATGGGTTTTTGTATTATTTCAGTAATAAAACTTAAAATATGTAGTGTATCTAATATATTCATAGTTAAAATACCTACTCCAATCATTGGAATAACTTCTGCAAAATAATCTACAATTCTGATTTTAAGTTTACTTGCCATAAGTTTAAGTGAAGGTATTCTACAGGCGGGAAATTCAGTAAAAAACTCTGAAGATTCCTCCTTTTTATATATCAAATTCATAAACCAATTCATCACTAAAGTTAAAGTAATTAATATGATGTAAATAAATAAAACAGTCATTACCCCATAATTCATTCCAAGTGAAACTATAATTGCACTTTGTGAAAGACAGGGTGCACTCATAAAAATTAATGTTATAGTTAAAATTTTCTCTCTTTTGTTGGTAAGACTTCTTGTTGCCATAAATGCAGGTACTTTACAGCCCAGTCCGAGCATTACGGGTATGGATGAATATCCATGAAGACCCAGTTTGTGAAAAAATTTATCCAGTACAACAGCAAGTCTTGGCAGATATCCAAAATCTTCTAAAAAACCGAAAATAAAATAAAAAGAGAAGAAGTACGGAAAAACTGCAACTAATGCTATATAAATACCACTTGTAAGTATTCCAAAGGATTGAAGTGGATCAGAAGTATTTGTAATTAAAAGATTTTTAATAGTGAGATAAGGAATTCTATTACCTAAACTTTGAATCAAGGGATTGTACACATGGAAATAAAAGGGTTCAAATATCAATTTTATCAGGTTCTCCCCTATAAATTCAACCAATATTAGTGTAAATACAAGCACAAAAAAAGCAATTACAATACCCCAAATTGGATGTAGTGTTAAATCACTTATGCTTTCAAGAAATGTATGATGACGATGAGATAATTTTTGTATTTTATTAATAATATTTCCAATATAATTCCAATCAGCATTCTCTTTAATTCCTAAGTCATTTGTTCTGGCGTTCTCTAGCGAGGCCAGCAATTCTGAAATACCTTCATTTTGAAGAGCACTCACAGGAATTACAGGAATACCAAGTAAATTTTCAAATTCCCTGGTATTAATGGTGATGCCTTTATGTATAGTTTCTTCCCAGAAGTTCAGGCATATTACCATAGGTTTATTTTTTCTTAAAAGCTGTAAAGTTAGTTTGAGATTACGTTCTAAATTTGTAGCATCAATTACATTAATAATTATATCTGCAGTGTCGATTAAATTTAATGCAATTTGATCTGTTGTGGAAGATTCTCCTAACAAATAAATACCTGGACCATCCAGTATTTCATATTCATTATTTTTATATTTAAAATGACCTGATTGCATGGCAACCGTAGTTCCACCATAATTTGCCGTAACAATTCCAATTCTTGTGATACGGGAAAAAATAAGGCTTTTACCTACATTAGGGTTTCCGGCAAGTACTACTTTTTTCATGAAAACTTCAAAACCTCCTCATGTTGATAAACTATGTATTGTAAAGAACTTATATTCAATTTCAATAGGTAAAAATTCAACTATAAATGTTCCACAAGAATTTTTTCTGCAATATTATACCCTAAGGCAAATTGCATAGCACCTTTTTCAATTATAATTGATCCCTTTGAGGGAAGAGCACTTTTTTTAAGAATAATAGTTCCCGAAAATATTCCCATAGCATTAAGTTTATCTATTAAAATGGGATTATTTTCAAATTTTATAATTTTTGCATATTTACCACACTCAAGGTCTGATAAATATACATAATGATTATTATCATCTATACTGTACTTAAACTGTGTAATACTTTTATTTTTTACCTGGGGTTTAAAAATATTTTTAAACATTTTTTACTCCTCATTTTGAATTTTTTAGACACGTACATAATAATTGTAATCATTATCATTTTAAAAGTCAATGTGTTTGTAAATTTATCCGAAGGGATACCATTGGTAATACTAGCCTTTTCTTTAAAGTGGGAGATAACATCTTAAAATTTCATTGACAAATAAAAAATTCTAATCTATCATATATTGTAAGTAAATAAACTGATGAATGAGGGTAGTATTCTAGAGTTATATGTTTTTAGAGAGCTGCAGTTTTGGTGGAATGTAGCAGCATTTATCTGGATGAATGGACTTATGAGGGCAGTCTGAAAGGATTTTTTCCAAGTAGGCACTGACGGGAACCTTACCCGTTATAAATTAGGCGTATATTATAATGTATATGAAAAGAGTGGGTAATTTTTTACCAATTTGGGTGGTATCGCAGGAGTATAGGCTCTTGTCCCTTTTATTAGGGTCAAGAGTTTTTTTATATACTTTTATATTCAAAGGAGGTTATAAATAAATGAGTAAAATACCTTATAGAGTTTATTTGTCAGAGGAGGAAATACCGCGTAAATGGTATAACCTCAGGGCTGACATGAAAAGCCAGCACGATCCATATATAAATCCAGCTACTATGAAACCTGCAAAGGCAGAAGACTTGTATCCCGTATTTTGTGAAGAACTTGCAAAACAGGAAATGGATAATAAAACCAAATATGTGGATATTCCAGAGGAGATCCTGGATTTTTATAAAATTTATCGTCCATCTCCCCTTTGCAGGGCATATAATTTAGAAAAAGCTCTGGATACCCCTGCAAAGATTTACTATAAATTTGAGGGAAACAACACCTCCGGCAGTCATAAATTAAATTCTGCTGTAGCACAGGTTTATTATGCCAAGAAACAGGGAATTACTTCTCTTACTACAGAAACTGGAGCTGGTCAATGGGGTACAGCATTATCTGAAGCCTGTGCATATTTTGAAATACCCTTAAGAGTCTATATGGTTAAAGTATCTTCCCAGCAAAAACCTTATAGGAAGGCGATTATGGAAACCTTTGGGGCAAAGGTAATTCCAAGTCCTTCAGATACAACAGAAGCTGGACGTGCTATTCTCGCCAAAAATCCTGATACAGGAGGGAGTCTTGGCTGTGCTATTTCTGAGGCTGTTGAATATGCGGTGAATACAGAAAATTGTCGTTATGTTTTAGGCTCTGTCCTTAATCAAGTTCTTCTGCATCAATCTATAATAGGTCTTGAAGCCAAGGCAGCCATGGAAAAAATCAATGTTTACCCAGATATTGTTATAGGCTGTGCAGGAGGAGGCTCTAATCTTGGAGGACTTATAGCTCCTTTTATGGAGGATAAATTGACAGGAAAAGCCAATCCCTATTTCATAGCTGTTGAACCTGCTTCCTGTCCGTCCCTTACCAGGGGAAAATATGCCTATGATTTTTGTGATACAGGTAAAATTACTCCTCTTGCAAAGATGTATACACTAGGATGTGAATTTATTCCTTCTGCCAATCATGCAGGTGGATTGCGTTATCATGGAATGAGTCCAATTATTTCAAAGCTTTATCATGATGGATATATTGATGAAGCACGTGCTTTGGAGCAGACCAAAATATTTGATGCTGCTGTATTGTTTGCAAAATATGAAACAATATTGCCTGCTCCAGAATCTTCACACGCCATTTCTGCAGCAATTGATGAGGCACTTAAATGTAAAGAAACAGGGGAAGAGAAGACAATTCTATTTGGACTTACTGGAACTGGATATTTTGATATGCAGGCATATATACAATATAATGAAAATAAAATGTCTGATTATATTCCTAATGATGAGGAGCTTCAAAAAGGATTTGAGACTTTACCTACTATTCCATCATTGTAATTAATATAAAAACACATGGACATCACACTATATCAATCCATGTGTTTTTTTCTTAAGAAATTTTAAATTTTGATATAATTTCATTAAGTTTTGCAGTACTTTTTTTCAAATGATGAACTTCTCCATAAACTTTATCTGATTTTTGTAATAGAATAGTTAGTTTTTGTACTATATCTTCCGTATTTTTTGATCCTGTAGAAGAAGCTTGAGACACCTTGTCTATTTCTTCAAACATATTCTGTATGGATAGGAGCATATTTTTGTTAGTTTCGCTAAAATTACTTATCATATTATTTATGGACCTGGCATCTTCGGTGTATTGATTCATTATTTCAAGTATTAATTCATAGTCTTTGCCGATATCATTTTCTATAAAAGTTAGCATTTCATTTGAGTTTTCAGATAAGTCCCTTACTGAGGTAATTACATTTTTAACTATGCTTTGCATTTCAGTAATGGTGTTTTTGGAACTATCGGCTAGTTTTCCTATTTCTCCTGCAACTACGTTAAAGCCTTTACCTTCTTCACCTGCTCTGGCTGCTTCTATGTTGGCGTTTAGGGCAAGCAAGTTTGTCTCTGATGCAATTTCTAATATAGCTCCAGACAGATTAGAAATTTCATTTACTTTCTCTGCTTTTGCGAGAGACTTTTCAAGGGTTTCTTTTGTGGATTTTAATGTATTAAATATTTTATCATGTGATTTTATAAAGTTTTCCAGTGTGTTTTCAGCAGTTGTACTGATCTGATTGGCAGATACAGATATTGACTGAGAATTGTCAGCAATATTTTTAATTGAATTTTCCATGTTAGAGGAGGAAGCACTCATTTCATCTGTAGATGCTGCCGTATTATTCATTCCTATTGACAAATCCTTTGTTACAGAAGATAGATTTTCTATCATTTCATTGAGTTCAGAGACTATATGTGTAAATGTCTGAACTGATCTATCCATATTTTTAGCCTCTTCAATTAGATTCTGTATTATTTCTGAAAAGGTTATTTTGATCTTATTAAAGCTTACAGCTAAATTGCCTATTTCATCTTTCCTTTTTGTATGAGATTCTTTTAGTGAAAATATAAAGTTCCCATTTGCCATTTGTTCACATATGCCTGTAAGATAATTGATGGGATTTGATATATTTCTTGCGATTAAGTATCCTATAATTATACTTAAAATTAAAAAAACAATTGATACAGCAATACATTTCATTTTTAAAGAAGAAAGGCCTGATAATACCTCGCTTTTAGTCACTTCAATGGCCATTGACCATCCCAGTTTTCCAATAGGACCATATATTATAAATCTTTCCACACCATTAAATGTATGGTTTCCAAAACCACTTTTCCCATTTGTCATTTGTTTTATCAAATCGGGCATATTAAGGAAATCTGAATCTTTATCGATTATATTTGCTGTGGCAGAGGTTGTAGTATCTGTATTTTTTTTATTGCTGTCAGTTTCGGTGGACTCTTTAATATGTATGCTTCTTTTTGCTATTTCAATATTTGAGTGGCCGATGGTTTCTCCTTGTCTGTTAAGTATAATGATATCTCCTGATTTTCCGTATTTTATATTTTTGACAAAGTTGCTTAACTCATATCCCTCTCTTACTGAAATCAGTACACCGGTTATGATATCATTTGTTTTTATTGGAACAGCATATATCATTACAGGGGAATTTTCTTTATTTATTTTAATGGGATCTGTAATGACATTTTCACCCTTAATGGCTTTTTTAAAGTAATCGGTATTTTTCACATCTTCAGTTTCGCCATTAGTATATACAGCAGTTCCCTGACTGTTTACTATGGCCATTTTTAGGCTTCCTAGGGATTTTGTTTCTTTGGACAATATTTCTTTTATACCTTGTGTATCGTTGATATTATTAGCTGCAGTAGATAGATTTTCACTGGATGCCAGTATGTTTAGTGTGTTAATTTGATTCACTGCAAATTGATTGATATTTTCTGTTGCCTGGGTGACAAAGTTTGGCATTGTCTGTCTTACATCTTGTATTAATATATTTTTAGACGAATTATATAATTCTATGGCTAGGCCTGTACAAACTACTATAGACAGTAAGCTGATTAATATAATAATTCTACTTTTTATACTTTTCATAATATTCTCCTCCATAGATGTAGATAATGGTTATTATAGTTAATGTTAGCTATAATATACTAAACCTAATACTATTATACAGTAGTATTAGGTTTAGTATATTTAAAAAAGAAAAAATTCTATTTAATCACTTAAAATACAGCATACAATAACTGTTATTGGCTAGATAACCTAGAACTAAACATATGGAACCGCTGATATAAGCCAGGATTAAAGTAGTGGCCATAGTTCCCATAGTATCCCTGCCTACAACCATTCCCGCTTTCATAAGCCTTCCGGTATTGATTTTGGGGTGTGCTTCTTTTATTTCAGTCATGGTTGAGCGATTTATTCCTCCTATCATTACCAAAGATACAATAGTTATGGCAATGCAGACAAAGATGCAATGGTTATATTTGGCTCTATTTTAAACTAGTATAAATTGTCTCTAAATTGTTTTTCATACTTTCAATATAATCTTTGTTATCTTCTTTACTTTCAAGAGTATATATTTTTTCAACTTTGGCACCTATTTCATTGGCCAGGGTGGTAGATACTTTAGTACTTACCATGTCTTCCATGAATATAGTTGTTATTTTATTTTGTTTGCAGTAATCTACCAGTTCTTTTAATTTTTTTGTAGAAGGTTCTCCTTCTGCAAATACATTTTCTACACTATTTTGATTTAAGTCATAATCTCTACAGAGGTATGCAAAGGCAGCATGGCCAGTTACAAAATTTTTATTTTTAACGGTTTTGAATTTTTGGGTATATTCATTATAGAGAGAATTTAGTTGCTTTGAAAATTCACTATAATTTTTTTCATAGAATTCTTTATTTGAAGGGTCTACTTTAACTAGAGCATCTTTAATATTTTTGGACTCAACTTCCGCACCTTTTAGACTAATCCAAAGATGGGGATCGTATTGTCCGTGTTCTTTTATTTCTTCAGTGTCAGTATTTTTAATGGGATTTGATCCCTTTGAGGCATTTACTACAACTAGATTTTTATTGTCAATGGATTTTAAAACCTTATCTGTCCAGGATTCCATACCCAGTCCGTTGTATATAAATATGCTGGCACTGCTTAAATCTTTCAGGCTTTCTGTAGTTGGTTCAAAATCATGAGGTTCGGTACCGTTAGGTATTATTGTGGTAATGGCAATTTTATCTTTTCCAATAGCTGAAGCAAATTCTTTCATGGCATTAAAGGATACTACCACCTTTATTTTGGATTGAGATGTTGTATTAGCAGTTTCAGTTGATTTGCTATTGCAGCCAGTGAAAATAAACATGAAAGAACTAATTAGAAAAGAGCATAATACTATCTTACATATGTTGTATTTTTTAAACACTTGTATTCCTCCTGAAAAAATAATATTTAAATGCAAGTGATTTGCATTTAAATATATAATACTTGATAAAAAAGATATTGTCAATTATATGAAGTCTTACTATAAATTGAGGATCAATACCATGATAGCTACTTTTAAAATTAAGATCCTTATATATCCTTTTTATTGAATTCATACATGCCTAAAGTAGCAAAAATAACAAATAAGGCAAGAGATATTATATATATATAACTTGGGCATCCAAAATCTAAATTTGAACCGTTTAAAAGTACCCTTCCAGGGTAAGTCCAGGGAAATAGTATCCAGTATTTTGTATTGTTTATAAGTACTGATGGAAGGGAAAATACCACTCCTATTCCTAAAGGAACTGCTATGTTTTGAAATTTCATAGTTAAATAGTATTGAATTGATATAACAGGAAGGGAGGCGGCAAAACACAGCAGAGGAGAATAAATAATTCCTTTTGGCATACTTTCACTTACGGGTGCTGCAATTACTCCAGCTGCAATTACAAGTAGGGTAAAAATAAAAAGATTTAAAAGTACCATACCGCATGCCACCAGTAGTTTTGATACATATATATGACTTCTTTTTACAGGTAATGCAAGTATCCTTTTGAAATTATCTTCACTGTTTTCTATTCTAACTAAAACCCCAACCAAAATAGTAATGAATAAAGCTATAATAAATAGACCGTAAAATATAGAGCTTTGAGTGTATATCTGATTCCATATGTTCTGTCCTTTTGAGGTAAAAAGCTCTCTGTATCTTATAAAATTTCCAAAACCAAGGACTACAAAGAATAAAGGTAAAAACATAACTATACCTAGTATTTTTGAATGTTTTAATTTTAATAGTTCTGTCTTATATATATTTTTCATTTTATACACCACCTATTTAATATCCCTTTTATTAAATTCTAAGACCCCTATGATAAGCCATAATATACCGGAGACTGTTCCAAAAATGGCAGCAGTATAGGCATCATTCATATCCCCTAGAGGAAGTGCCCTTAAAACGCAGGAAAATGGATTTATATTTCCAAGAATCTTACTTTGTGCAAGCATATATGAGCCTATAGTACCTGCAAATCCTATGGCTGCGGCAATTAAAGAATTTTTAATATAACAGCTTATAAATTGCTGAAAACTCACCACTCCAAAGGCTGCAGCTATTTCTAAGAGTACATATTTAAAAATAGGTGAAGGGCTTCCCTCAATTTCAAAGAACTTCTTTATAAGCATTACAAAGACTCCATTTAAAACTATTAAAATAACTGAGGCCGCAAATACTATAATCCATTTGGAGAGATAAATCTTTATCCTTTTTACAGGTCTTGCAACTATTTGTTTCCAGGTATTTTCGCTGTATTCCATGTGATTTACAATAAAAGCTATTACCACGATGGATAAGTTTAATAGTATAAACCAAAGTGTAGATAAATGATTTTCACAAAGTAAGGCATCTACTTTATTATAAATTCCAATTTCAGCTGCTTTTTTTAGCCGGCTGCTTTCCATTAAGTAATCATATCTCAGGTGAAGATCTGTAAATAAAAGAATAAACGAAAATACCGGAATGAAAAATACCCCTTTCCACAATAAGGATTTTCTATACTTCATAAGTTCAGATTTTAAGACATATATAAAACTCATATATTTTTTCTCCCTTCTGTAAGATGGAGAAATATTTCTTCTAAGGATTTTTGTACCTCTACAAATTTAAATACTTTATTGTCATTTAATATGAGCTGTTTTAAAATTTCATAAGGTTCCATTGCTCCGGGCCTTATAAGAATATGATTATCTTTTATTTGGCATTTATAGCCTAGGTTAGTTAATGTATGGGCTGCTTTTTTTAAATCTTTCACTCCTATACAGATTTCACCTTTACTTTTTGAGTGAAGTTCTTCAAGGGTACCCTGAAACAACATATTTCCCCTGTTTATAATTCCTATATCATCTGCTGTAAGCTCAATTTCACTTAAGTTATGGCTGGATATAATTACTGTCATATTATAAATTTTAGGAAGGGTCTTTATAAGTTCTCTTATTTCATGAATTCCAGAGGGGTCAAGTCCATTGGTAGGCTCATCCAATATTAAAAGTTCAGGCTTTGATATAAGAGCCTGGGCTATTCCAAGTCTTTGTTTCATTCCAAGGGAAAATTTTTTGCACTGTCTATCCTTCCATTCAGTAAGTTTTACAAAATCTAAAACTTCATCAATATATTTATAGTCAAGTTCCAAAAGTTTTGCTGTTATTTCCAGGTTTTCATAGGCTGTTAAGTTTCCATAATATGAGGGAGATTCAACCAGAGAACCGATGTTTTTTAAAATGCTCATTCTATGCTGCCTTAAATTTTTATTAAATATCTTGATCTGTCCTCTGGTAGGAGTCATAAGGGCCAGAAGCATTCTTATGGTGGTAGATTTCCCGGCACCATTTGGCCCTAAAAACCCATATACTCGTCCTCTTTTTACTGTAAGATTTAAATTATTTACTGCCTTGAAGCCTTTAAATTCCTTGGTCAAGTTTTTAGTTTCTATAATTTTTTCACACATTATTTTTCTCCTCCAATTTATTGTGATTTTATCATAAGGGGTGAATCTTAAATTTTGTTTATGGGAACCTTATAAGAACCTTAAAATTTTACTTTGAGAATTTAAAGTATTAAATAATGTTATAATTGAAGCAAATAATATTTCTGTTTTGGAGGATTGTTATGTATGATGAAATTTTGGATAAAAAGATTCTTTTAATTGATGATGAAAGGGAACTTTTGAAACTTATGGAAACTGTTTTGAGAAAAGAGGGGTTTAAAAGGATATTCAAAGCTTTAACAGGGACAGAGGGGATAAGTTTATGCAAAAGTGAAAAACCAGATATAGTGGTTTTAGATGTGATGATGGATGATATGGATGGTTTTGAAGTTTGCAGGTCTATAAGAGAATTTTCATATGTGCCGGTTGTATTTTTATCTGCAAAAAGTGATCATATAGATAAGATACTGGCCCTTGGACTTGGGGCCGACGATTATGTGACAAAACCTTTCAGTCCCAGGGAAGTTGTATTTAGAATTAAAGCCCACTTGAGAAGAAATATATATATAAAGAATGAACTTACCATGAAAAAGGAAAAAATATGTTTTGGAGAGGTAACTATTGACTGTAAAAAGGGACAGGTGTTAAAAGGGGGCAGAAATATTGCCCTTACTCCAAAAGAATATCACCTTTTATGCTATATGGCCCAGAATGCCAATCAGATATTGACAAAGGAAATGATATGTGATGAGGTGTGGAAGGATAACTATGAGGGATATGATAATACTATAATGGTTCACATTAGAAAGCTCAGGGAAAAGCTGGAGGATAATCCTTCAAAACCTCGATATATAGTTACTGTAAAAGGCTTGGGGTATAAATTGACACTTTAGAATTGGAGGTGCAGCCTGTGAAGTTTATAAATAAACTAAAAACCAATTGGAGCCTTACAACAAAATTTTTAGTGACCCTGGTATTTATAATCATGATAGAGTTCATTGTGGATATGTTTGTATGGAGAGGTGCTATTATATACACCAAGGAAAATCTTCCAGAATTTAATCCTGAAAAATTCACATGGACTTTTTCAAAATATATAAATATTGAAGATAATAAGCCTGTTTTAAATGAAGAGGGTAAAAGTCAAATTATAAAAAATAAAGCCTGGGTTCAAATAATAGATGAAAGTTTTAAAGAAATGTATTCTTTTAAAAAGCCGCAGCAGGTACCAAAGGTATATACTCCTATAAAAATGGCTCATATTTATAAATATGATGTGTCAGGTTATTCCGTATTCATAAGTGAAAAGAAATATAATAATGAAAGTTATACGTACGTTATAGGATTTCCCATACAGCATATAGCGAAACATACTGTTGTTTTCAATCCCACTGCACTTGAAAATTTTTTTAATGGAGGTTTTATTGTACTTTTAGCTGTAAATGTTATTATTGCAGTGATTGCCTCTTATTTTATATTTGGAAAGAGAATGGGAAAGCCTCTTGAAAGCATTATTAAAAGTATAAATGAGCTCTCCAGGGGAAATTATGAAAGTAATCATTTGGAACAGGGAGTCTATAAGAGTGTATTTATGAATTTGAATAATTTAGCTGAAACCCTAAAAGAGAGCAAAAATAAAAGAGAGGAGGTGGAAAAGATGAGGGAAAACTGGATTTCCTCCATATCCCATGATGTAAAAACCCCTCTTTCTTCTATAAAGGGATATGCTGAAATAATGAAGGATCCTAAATACACCTTCTCACGAGATGAAATTTTGGAATATTCAAAGATAATATATGATAAATCTTCCTATATTCAGGGGCTGGTGGAAGATTTGAATCTTACATATAAGCTGAAAAACAGAGCAGTGCCTTTGGAAAAAGAAAATATAAATGTGGTGGGGCTTATTCAAAATATAATTGTGGAAATTTTAAACCATCCTCTATATTCAAATAGAAATATAAACCTTTATTTTGAAAGAGAAAATATAAATATTATGGCAGATAAGAAATTGCTTAGAAGGGCACTGTCCAATCTGATCTTCAATGCTATAATACATAATCCCAAAGAGGTTAAGGTAGATGTTTCCGTTTATAAAAAGGATAAAGTCCATATTCTAATAAAGGACAATGGAAGAGGAATATCTGAAGATGATTTGAAATACATTTTTGAAAGATATTACAGAGGCACAAATACCAATGTCTCTTCAGAGGGTTCTGGACTTGGCATGGCCATATCCAAACAAATAATAGATGCCCAGGGAGGAAGCATAAAGGTAGAAAGCACTTTAGGCAGGGGCACTGATATAGATATAATAATGGAATAAAGGGGGAAAGGAAAATTCACATGAAAAAGATACTTATAGTAGAAGATAATACAGTTTTAAGTACAGGGCTTAAATTTGATTTGGAGAGGGAAGGATATGAAACCTACGCAGTATACAATTCCCGTCAGGCTAAAGAAATTATGAAGGCGATTGATTTTGACTTGATTGTACTGGACATAAATCTCCCTGACGGAAGTGGTTTTGAACTTTGTAAATGGATAAAGAAATTGAAAGATATGCCCCTTATATTTCTTACTGCCTGTGATATGGAGAAAGATGCCATAAAAGGTTTTGAATTAGGTGCTGATGATTACATAACCAAGCCTTTTAATATGGAGATTTTTAGAAGGCGTATAGCAGCTGTATTGAAGCGCTGTGAAAGGGGTGGTACAGAAAATATTTATAATGATGGATATCTTATGGTTGACTTTGATAAATTGATGGTAATTAGAGAAAATAAAACATTTACCCTTACGTCCTCTGAGTACAAACTTTTGAAAATTTTTGCTGCCAATGGGGGAAAGGTTCTCACAAGGCAGGTGCTGCTGCAGAAACTCTGGGACAACGATGGAAACTTTGTGGATGAGCATGCACTTACCGTTAATGTAAACCGTATTAGAAATAAAATAGAAAGTAAAGCACATAAATACATAAAAACGGTATATGGTATGGGCTATATGTGGGTAGGTGAAAGCTTTAATGGCTGATAAATATTCTTCGAAAAATATTTATAGAGTTTGGATAGCATTATGGTTTTTTGTGTTTATGTGTTTTGCCTATGTTACTTTTTCTACGGTGGGAAGGTGGAGCTTAAGATTGTTATTTCTGGGGTTTACAGTCTTGTTTCAAGTTATAGCACTTTTGGCTGTGGCTGCATTTAGAAAAAAAATCGTATATTTTTCTGAGAACATGGGCGCTTGTTTAGATGAGATGATAAATGGAAGCGAAGAGGTTCATTTCGATTTAGAAAGTGAAACTTTGATGGCAAAACTTCAGATAAAATTAAAACGTCTTTATGAAATTATGAAAAATAACAGCAGAAAAAGTATGCATGAAAAAAGAACCATACAAAAACTGGTATCTGACATCTCCCACCAGGTGAAAACTCCTATTGCAAATATAAAAATGTATAATGCCATTTTAACAGAGAGAGTCATGTCTTTAGAGAAACAACAGGAATTTTTGAAAGCTTGTGATGTTCAGATAAACAAATTGGATTTTCTCCTTCAGTCCATGGTAAAAATGTCCCGTCTGGAGACAGGCGTTATGGAGGTGTCTCCAAAGCCTACCAGTATCTATGATACATTAGCAGAGGCATTAGGGGGAGTGTTTGTAAAGGCAGAGAAGAAAAATATCCATATTTCAGTACAATGTAATCCTTTGCTCATTGTTAATCATGATAAAAAATGGACCGGTGAAGCTGTCTATAACATTTTGGATAATGCAGTAAAGTACACGGGAGAAGGGGGAAGCGTAGAAATAAAAGTGGATAAGTGGGAATTTTACACCAAGATAGATATTAAAGATACAGGAAAAGGAATTTGTGAAAAGAATCAGGGGGCAATTTTTAAAAGATTTTACCGTGAGCCCGAAGTTCATGATGAAGAAGGCATTGGTATTGGTCTTTACCTGGCCCGTAAAATTATTACCCTTCAGAAAGGGTATATTGAAGTTAAATCCAAATCTGGTTACGGATCTACTTTTTCTATTTTTATTCCAAATAGCTAAAAAATTAAAACCTCTCAAAATTGTGAGTTTTTAGAGAGGTTTTAGAGACATTGAGGTTTTATAATTAGGGCAGTAAAGAGAAAGAGGGTGTAATTTTTGAATGCTGTTGTACAAATTTCAGATTTAAAAAAATATTATGGCAGGGAGCCTAATATTGTAAGAGCCTTAGATGGGGTAAATTTATGTGTGGAGTCCGGGGAATTTATTGCTATTGTAGGTACATCAGGAAGTGGAAAATCCACTTTGCTGCACATGATGGGGGGACTTGATAAGCCAACCTCTGGCAGTGTCATAATTGAAGGCAGAGAACTATGCAAAATGAAGGATGAAGCTCTCACTATTTTCAGGAGGAGACAAATTGGCTTTGTTTTTCAAAATTATAATCTGGTTCCCATCTTAAATGTTTATGAAAATATTGTACTGCCTGTTGAATTAGATGGAAATAAGGTGGATAAGGATTATGTGGAGAAGGTTATTTCCATGCTCCATTTAGAGGATAAGTTAAATAATATGCCAAACAATCTTTCAGGGGGACAGCAGCAAAGGGTAGCCATTGCAAGGGCACTTGTGAGCAAACCTGCCATTATTCTTGCAGATGAGCCTACGGGAAATTTAGACAGCCGTACCAGCCAGGAAGTAATGGGGCTTTTAAAGATGAGTAACAATGAATTCCATCAAACTTTGGTGATGATAACTCACAACAGTGAAATTGCACAGCTAGCCCATAGAATTATCCGTATTGAGGATGGAAAAATTATGGACAGGGAGGCGTAATAATGCTTGAGAATAATAATAGTAAAGTTATAAGCAAGCTGGCACTATGCAGTCTTAAGGGTAACAAAATGCGTAATTTTTTTATTGTGTTTACGGTGGTGCTATCTGTGAGCTTGTTAACTGTTATGAGTCTTTTTTGTTCAGCCCTTATAGAAAGAGATAAAAAGGCAGTGGCAAAGGTTCAGCATGTTATCTATCAGCAGGTAAATAAAGGACAGTTTGAATCACTTAAAAAAGATAAACGTGTAGAATATGCCACCCCCTTCAAATTAGGACAGAGTTTTGAAATGGGAGGTCACATGATCCGCCCTGTGTATTATGACAGAAATTCCTCAAAAATTGAAACTATCAAAGTATCCTATGGAAAACTACCGGAGAAGGAAAATGAAATTGTACTTGATAAATCCTATATGGGAAAGCTGGGAAGGAAAGCAAACATTGGAGAAACTATTTATTTTACTTTTTTAGATGGAACTACTGAAAAATTTGTTGTTTCCGGCTATACGGACAGCGGCATAAAATCCGGGGTATATGCTGTATTGTTTTCAAAGGAATATGCTGAAAAGGGAACTCAGTTTAAAAATATACCCTATGGTGCTCTTGTACGTATAAATGGTGCAGATAAAATGTCAAAGGATCAATTTATAGATGTAATTCATTCTGTTGGACAGGATTATGGTATTGAACGTAAGTATATAAACGAGAATAATTTTTTCTCCAATATGTTGTCTATGAATTTCCAGCAAATTATGGTTATCATTGGTATAGGTGCTGGTATTTTACTGGCAAGTGTGCTTGTTATCTACAGCATATTTTATATCTCTGTGGTAAGTCGTATAAGACAATTTGGTCAATTCCGTACATTGGGCATGACAGAGAGACAAATCCGCAAAATGGTAAATAAAGAGGGACTTGCTCTTTGTGCAATTGGTATACCTATAGGACTTGTTATAGGGGGAATAATTGCATATTTTCTGAAACCAGAGGGCTGGAACTGGATTAATTCTGTATTTGTTGGGGCAGTTGTGGCGGCAGCAGATATTATAACACTGCTTTTTTCCATTCATAAACCGGCCAAGCTTGCATCAACCGTATCTCCTCTTGAGGCTTCTAAATTTTCCTTTTATTCTGGAAGCAAAAAAGAAACTTCAAAGCTCCATAGAAGAATTACTCCAATAAGTCTTGCATTTATGAATTCTATACGCAATGGGAAAAAGACATTTTTAACCATGCTGTCTCTTGGTATAGGCGGAGTACTGTTTTTAATGGCAGCTACTTTTATAGTTTCTATTAATAAAGAAGAGTATTCAAGACAGACAGAATTTTATTTTGGAGAATATTTAATTGAGTTCTCCTACAATGCAGTGGAAACTTCAGAGCATGGATATAGTGATATTCAAATAAACAATCCATTAACTAAAAAATTGAAGGAAAAGATAAAAGCAGTTCCAGGGGTAAAGGGAATCAAAAGTATCAAGCAGGTAAATATCCAATATGAATACAATAATGAAAAAGAAAAAGACTTTTTAACACCATTTACCAGAGATAAGATATCATTACTGAAAAAATCCTTAAGTGAAGGGAATTTCGATTATGATAAAATGATAAAAAATAATGAAATTTTAGTAATTGCAAATGATAATGTGAAAGAGTTTTATGGATGGAAGTTCAAGGCTGGGGATAAGGTAAAAATACATTATTATAATGGAAAGCCTATGGAAAAGGAATTTAAAATTGCAGCATGTATGGATGATTATGTATCCTATAAGAATTTAGGGGGACCCTGGGGATATTTTCTCATTCCTGATGAAGCACTTAAGAGCCTTATGAACAATATGGACCTTACCACTGGATTTATAGTATCTGCTGTGGATTTTTCGAAAAATGGAAAAAGCATCGAAAAGAATCTCAATAAAATAGTGAGGGAAAATTCTCTTTTAAGTATGGATACATTGAGGGAAAGGATGGAACAGGATGAGAATAACTTTAGTATTATGTATGGAGTTATTCTGGGACTTGCTGCGTTTATAATATGTTTTAGTTTTATCAATCTTATAAATACTTTAATTATGAACATTTTGACACGGAGACAGGAACTTGCCATGATGGAATCTATTGGTATGAGCAGCAGACAACTGGACGTAATGCTGCAAGGGGAGGGGATTATTCTTGCAGTGGGGAACATTTTTATTACACTGTTGTTAGGTACAAGCCTTGGATATTTGCTGATACAGGCGATGAGAGATACAGGCACTGAGTATTTCCATTATCACTTTCCGGGGTGGTATTTATTAGGATATACCCTAATAATTCTGCTTTTACCTATGATAATTTCTGGAGTACAAATTCATTCTTTTAAGAAAGATTCTCTAGTGGACAGACTGAGAGAGCATGAATAGAATTTTAAAAGGCAGCATTAGCTGTCTTTTATATTCTAATAAATTTATTGAAATATTAGTGAAAAAAATAAAAAAAATTTGATATAATAAAATTAAAAGGTTTGTGTTGATTCCTTACTTATCTAATATAAAGTACTATAATATAATAAAAAATTCGTAGTATAAATTTAAAGTGCAAGAAGAAAAGAAGGTGATTTTTAAATGGCTGCACATTGGAAAAACAAACTTGTTCTTGAAATGGATGGAATAGAAAATAAAATAATAGCATTAAAAAAGCTTCTGAAATATTCAAAAATTGTGGGTATACATAGAGCTTTTTATGATGTAATTAATCAGTATAAAAATGCTATAATTAAGTTTACAAGTATGTACAATACTTTAGATGAACAAATGCAGCATCTTAGACATGAAAATATGAAATTACAAGCTGAAAATGAGGAATTAAAAAGAGAGTTGAATAGGTGGGGGACATATAAAAGGCAAGATGAAAAATTTAATTCTAAACTTTTAGCACAGAAAAACAACATACTTTATTGGAAGGTATTGGGGATATCTAATAATGAAATAGCTAAAAGGCTTAAAAGGGAAGAGTATGGAAAAATAAACATAGGTGAAGGCGGCATACAGCATTTTTTGAAAACTTTTTCTCAACTTTAACCCATAGGAAACAATAATCAACGAATCATGCCATAATTTATTATAATTTTTATGTTAGATTATTTTTGTTATTATAAATAATTAAAGACTGCGTCGAATAATATAAAATAAAGTATTAATATGTATTTTTCAACCATATTGACATTAAATTGACTTTATAGTACTATTTTACTATAAGCCCATGTTAATGATTTATGAAAGTTTACTTATCAAAATTAAATTCAAGGGGGAATTAAAATGGTTGGAGGATGGACAGTTCAAGATAATGTCAGCGAGGAAAATAAAAAGGTTCTTGAGACTGCTTTAAAGGGATTTGTGGGTTCTACTTTTGAACCTATAGCAGTTGCTACTCAGGTTGTAAATGGTGTTAATTACTTATTTATAGCTAAATCCACTACGGTAACATCACCACCTAAAATTGGACTAGCCAAAATATATGTTACAGCAACACCAGCCGGAACTGAACCTAGGCTAGTTAATATCGAGAAAATTGTATAATAAAAAACTTATAAACATAAATTTGTAAGGGGAAAATTTATATGATGTAGTATTTGGGAGTTTTAGAAAAATCTAAAACTCTTTTTACATGAGAAAAATTCGAAATTATTATGCATTAATGTCGTTATTGTATGATCTTAGGTGTCATATAAAAGTCTGGTTATTTAATTAAAGGGTTCTTTGGCAATATTATTTTTTAAATTTTTTACCCGCAGGGTTTTACCTAGGGTGGAACTTTGTAAAACTACACTATAGTTGCAAATTCCCTTATTGTGTTGGAAATAGCTGTGAGACAGGGTCAGGGACTGTAGTGCCTTTATCTTGACAAGAGATTGAGTTTTATTAAAGCTGCCATGGCACATATAGAGTATATTTTCATTCATACCAAAGGCGGTGTTTTTAAATTCTAAATGACCCATTATAAATAGGAATAATAGAAGTATTAGACTTGGCAATACAAATACAGCTTTTATAAAAAAGCAAATCACTGCTATAATTATCCAAAGTATAAATTTTTTACATAAGAATCTGAAATAGGTGTGATTTTCAGGTCTAGTTACTTCTCCTGTATATTTGAATTCTCCAAGTATATTTTTTAAAATATCTTTTTTTAAATAATCACTGCATATAGGATAAAGTATGGCTTTTTCTCCTTTTTCATCTCCATAGCCTATATTTTCAATTTCCAGGGTAAAAAATTTAAAATGCTGCATTAAAATACTTTGTTTTATGTGTATTCCTTTTATCTTTGTTTTGTCAAAGGAGTAGTTTTTTCTGTTTGTAATTCCATAATTCACATAAATATTTTTATAGTCAGTCCATAGCTTAAAATTATAATATTTGACTATATTGTATATGATAGATAAAAAAATACTTACAAATATTAGAATGAAAAGTAGAAATATTATTATCATTATACTGCTGTATATATTATTTTTCTCCAGTTCGTTAATATATTTTGAAGTATTTAAATTGATGAAGGACTTTAAATAATCCTGAAAAAATTGTTGTGCAACAAATAACATTCCAAGTCCCTTAAAAAGTGAATTTGAAATAAGTGAGTATATGAATAGATGTTTTGTGTCTATGGTATATTGGTTATGATGTGTTTTTTGAGAATCACACTCCTGGTTTTTAAGCAGGATATTTCTAAGGGACTCTGCCCTATTTTTATTTAAAGTAAATTTAAGTTCACTTCCACGGGTGGAGCTATCTCCAGTATCAATTTTTATGGTGGCTGCTTTAAAAATTCTCTCTAAGAGTTTTTGTGAAATATCTATGGTGTTAATTCTATCTAAGGGAATTTCAATCTTTTTTATGCTAAAGACTCCTTCTTCATGATATATAGAGTTTGTTTTCACTATGAAAAAATTTTTTTTCCAGGCAAGTAATTCACATAAAAGTATAAATATAATTAAAATGGATAATATGAAGATAGATTTTATAAGTTTTACCTTAGTTAATAAAAATCCCATTAGTATGATTGTAAGGGGGATAAAATTTTTAGCTGTATTTATAAAATCATAAAATAGTCTTAAAATATGATTTCTTTCTATTTTATTCAACTTTTTCACCTGCTTCTATAAGTAGATTAAGATTTTCTAAAATTTCTTCAGCTTTTTCCATAGGCAGTGCAGGTATTTCATGATGACCTCCTGCAGTTATTATGTTTACAGAGGTTATTTTATAAATTCTTTGAATGGGTCCTTGTTTTATTTTCAAGTTTTGGATTCTTGAGATGGGAATTATGGTCTTTTCTCTTATTATAATACCCTTTATAAGTTCAACTTTATCCTGAAGTATAGCATATCTCCATTGTTTGTATTCTAAAAAGGATCCTATAAAAATATCTGCTATAGAGAGGAATATGACAATTAGTGCCAATATATAGGCTATGTATTTAACTAGAAGAATATGTCCAAATTTGGGAATGAGAAATAGCTGCATTATCAATACATAGATAGATATAATTATGATACTTGTTATGGTTTTTGATATTATCCAAGTTTTTACAGAATTTCTATCAATTTTTTCATAGTTTTTCAGTTCGTTTTTATTAATCATTTTATCTCCTTTTGTGTTGTGAAATTATAATTAAGTTAACACACTTAATAGAAAATTTACATTATAATAATATTATTGTCATAATTTCGTAACACATTAATTATTATAATTAAAATGAATTTAAATGTAAAGAGAGGTGAAAATTTTATCCATGAAAACAAAAAGTATATTTAGAAAATTTCAGATTTTATTGTTATCAATATTCTTAATTTTAGGGGGCAGTTCTGTCATTGCCAAGGGACAACTCTATAATATTGCTAACAATAAATATGTCCTATCAAACTACTGTTTTCCAGGACCAAATTTAATCCATCCAATTCCGGATTATCAGTCTCAAAATAATGAAACTACAGTGGAATTACCAGATAATACAGAGACATCTAGTAATTGGGCAGGATATATAGTTACACCAGCTTCAGAAGGTGAGGGCTATACAAGTATTTCTGGAAGTTGGACAGTGCCAAATATTTCTTCAACTAATGAAAATGCAGTAGCTGCACAATGGATTGGACTTGGTGGAGTAGATTCTTCTGATTTACTTCAAATTGGAACTATGGAACAATTAGAAAATGGACAACCTGTTGCAGTGGTGTTTTGGGAACAATTGCCTGATGTTGCCCAAAATATAATGACCATACCAATTAATTCTACAATTAGTGTAAATATATATAATTCTTCAGGTTCAACATGGAATTTGACATTTACAGCAACTACACCTAGCGGTGAAGTAAAAACCAAAACCATATCTACCACCTTAGATTTTTCTTATGCTGAAGGAATTGGAACATCTGCAGAGTGGATAAGTGAAGATCCATCAGATGTATATGGTAATCTTGTACCTCTTGCAAATACGGATATAGTAAAGTATGAATCTGCCAAAGTTAATGACAATTCTTTAAGTGATTCCAGTAATACAATCCGTCCCGTTGCAATGGAGTCAAGTAGTGGAAATATTGTAATCTACCCTTCTTCACTTGGTTCAGATGGAGAATCTTTTACTGCAACTACAGCAGTTTCAGGTAATAAATCAAATAGCAGACCAAATAGCAATCAAAATTATACCCCTAATGTTAGACACAGATTTGATAATATTCCTCCAAGACAAAGGCATATAGATAATCTTAGTGGGCAATTTCATTCAGAGGAGTCCATAACATTGCTGATTTATTATAATGCAAATAAGAGGTTAGATTAATTTCTAACCTCTAAAATGGGTATTTTATTGAAAGTTTTATTTATTTTTTTCAGCAGCTTCTGCCTCTTTTTTGGTAACATGAACTGTGCCTCTTGGATGATTAGGCGGTGCATAAATAGAGTAAAGTTTTAGAGGAGTATTGCCTATATTTATAACATTGTGCCATGTGCCAGCAGGTATCATAATTGCATAATCATCGTAAACCTTTCTTTGAAAATCTAGATTATGTGTACTATTTCCCATCTTTACAAGTCCCTGTCCTTTTTCAACACGCAGGAATTGATCAACCTCTGGATGAATTTCCAAGCCTATATCTTCTCCTGGATTTATACTCATTAAAGTAACTTGAAGATGGGAACCTGTCCAAAGAGCAGTACGAAAAGTATTATTTTCATTAGTAGCTTTATCAATATTCACCACAAAAGGTTGTGGTCCATAATCTTTCAATTTAACTGAACTGTTAGCTTTTGGTGCAGGTGAATAATCCAGTCTCGAATCATATTCAATTCCATTTCCATCATTATAGTGAGTATACGGACTTCTATATCTTTTCTGAAACATTGTATTTACAAAGTAAGGGCAGGGATAAATATTGTAATTATCCATGCCATTTGAGTCATAGTTTCGTGTATTTCCACAGTATCCACAGGGATAGGTTCTATAATTATTATACATATTTTTTTCCTTTCATAGTAGTACAAAATTATAGTATGTTACAATTTATAGAAATGTGATTATGTAGGGTAGAACTTATATTTTACATTATGTAAGATAAGCTAAATGTAGCTGCAAAAGTGAAATAATATGCAAAACTGCAACATAGTTGTATAAGCTGCAAACACTATTGTATTGTACAAAAGCTCAATAATTTTGTTGCATTAATGCAATAGAATTATTTGATAAATTTATGTATACTTGAGATTAGCACATTTTTTAAGATGGCATGATAATTGCGTTAGTTAATATAATTAATATATTTTTGGAGGTATATAATAATGGAAAAAATAGATAAATTCAATAAGATAATTTGTGATACGTTAAATATAAAAGATTCAGCGGATATAAAAGATGAATTAGGTCCAGATGAAATAGAGGCATGGGATTCTCTGGCTCATGTAGAGTTGGTTACAGGATTATCAGAAGAATTTGGAGTGGATTTTGATGTAGTGGATATATCGAGAATGTACACTATTGGAGATGTAAAGAAGATGTTAAAAAAATATGGGGTAGAAATATGACTTTTACTGATTATGTTTTTGAAGAGTTTAAAAATTCAGATAAAATAGCAGTAATAGATAAAGATAAAATAAGTTACAGGGAAATTTACGGAGGTGTAAATTATATAACTTATTTATTACAGGAAAATGGATGTTCAAAAGAGAATAGTGTACTTCTTATTTCAGACAATTCTGTTTTTTTTATAAAAACCTATTTTGGAATAATTAAAAATGGAAGCATATGTGTTCCTGTGAACCCTACTATATCTGAAAACGATATAAGGTATATTATGGATATACTAGAAATAAAGATAGTATTTTGTCAGAGGAAATACAGGAATAAAGTAGATAAGATAGTTTGTAGAGATACTATGGTATATAGTGAGGAAAGTGTTTGGGCAAGTAAGGATGAAACTGACTCCAGTAGTTTTATAGAAGAAAAAGAGGATACGGCTCTTATTATGTTTACTTCAGGTTCTACCTCAAAACCCAAGGGAGTTATGCTTACTCATTATAATCTCATGTATAATACTAATTCTATAATAGAATATTTGAAGTTGACTAAAAATGACAGGGTGGAAGTGGTACTTCCTTTTTATTATTGTTATGGAACATCTCTTTTGAATACACATTTTAGATGTGGAGGAAGTGTTGTAATAAATAATAAGTTCATGTTTCCAGAAACAGTTATAGAGGATATAAAAGAGTATAGCTGTACCGGTTTTGCAGGAGTACCAAGTACTTATCAAATATTACTTAGAATGACTAGTATTAAGACAATTAAATTACCTTCACTAAGATATGTAACCCAGGCAGGGGGTAGGCTCCCAGAAGTATTTATATCAGAATTATGTGAAGCCCTTCAAGGAACAGATGTGTACATTATGTATGGACAAACTGAAGCTACAGCTAGATTGTCATATCTGCCTCCAGAGCAGATTAAAAATAAACTGGGGTCTATAGGGTGCGGTATTCCAGGAACAGAACTTTTTATATTAAATAAAGAGGGTAATCCTACTGCTGTGGGAGAGGTAGGAGAAATAGCCGCAAAAGGCGGAAATATAATGAAAGGATATTTTAATGACCCGGAAGAGACAAAAAAGGTACTGAAAAATGGCCTTCTGTACACAGGAGATTTGGCTTACAGGGATGAAGATGGATATATATTTGTGGTTTCAAGAGAAAAAAATATAATAAAGTGTGCAGGAAATAGAATAAGTCCCAAGGAGATTGAAAACACTATATGCAGTATAAAAGAAGTGGTGGAATGTGCTGTTATAGGGGTAGAGGATGATATTCTAGGGGAGGCTATAAAAGCCTTTGTGGTTCTAAAAGATAAAAATTCTTCTATAGACGACAAATATATAATTAACTATTGTTCTTCAGTATTACCAAGATATAAGTTGCCTAAGTATGTTAAATTTTTATCACAGCTTCCCAAAAATTCTTCAGGGAAAGTATTATTTGCAAAATTAAAAAGTATGTAAAATAAGTATGGAAACAGGTGAGATATGCTATGGATATGAAGCATTTAATAGAAAATATGATTTTCAGGGATCAATTTGAAATGTTTCAGGAAGAAAAAGAAGGCATGTTACTTGAAATAATTAAGGAACAGCTTGCATTAAATAAAGTTAATTCAAATATAGAAAGTATGTACAGAAAACTTTCTATAGATATTTCTAAAATTTCAAAACTTGATCAGGTGCCTTTTATTCCAGTAAATATGTTTAAGACATTTGAGCTTTTAACCTGTAAAAGAGAAGAAGTAGTAAGGGTATTGAATTCCAGTTCCACAACTTCAAATACTCCAAGCAGGATATATTTGGATAAGGGTACGTCTATAAGGCAATCGCAGGCACTTATAAATACACTAAAGAGTTTCTTGGGAGTTAACAGAAAACCACTTTTAATTTTGGATGCAGCAGGTGTAAATAAAAAAAAGGAAGTATTAAATGCCAGAGGAGCTGCGATAAGAGGAATCAGCAACTTTGCAGGCAGCATAACCTACGTTATGGAGGAGAAAGATGGAGAGCTTGAAATAAATTTGCCTAAGCTTAAGAAATTTCAGGAAGACAATAAGAACAAGGAAATATTAGTTTATGGATTTACCTATATAGTATGGAGTAAATTTGTAACACAGCTAAAGAAAAAAAATATTAAACTGGCTCTTCCTAAAATGAAACTTTTGCACAGCGGGGGCTGGAAGAAGCTTGTATCAGAAAGTGTTGAAAAAGAGGAATTTAACAGGGTGACAGCTGAAGTATTTGGTACTGAAAAAAGCAATATAATGGATTTTTATGGAATGGTAGAACAGCTGGGGGTAGTATTTGTGGATTGTGAATGTGGATATAAACATGTACCGGATTTTGCGGATATTATAATAAGAGATTTTAATACTTTAGAAGAAGTGGAAATTGGACAGCAGGGAATAATAGAAGTATTGAGCATACTTGGAACCAGTTATCCTTCACAAGGCATCCTAACAGAAGATGTAGGAGAATTTATGGGAGTTGATAACTGCAGCTGCGGAAGGCGAGGGAAATATTTCAAATTCAGATCCAGAATAGAAAAGACTGAAACAAGAGGGTGTGGAGATACTTTTGCAGAGAAGGAGGAGAGAAAATGATAAATTGTTATTTATTAGATGGATTCCTTTATGAAAAAGAAAGAAGCTTTAATGATTTCAGTCATATAAACCAGGTTTTGAAGAGTAATTTAAAATTATTAGGCTCTATACCAGTTCAAGCTATTGTACTTATATTGGATGAGTATAGTAAAAGATTGAGCATGGATAGAAAACTTCTTGGAATTCAAGGAGTGTCTTATCTTTCATTTTATTTTAGAAGATCGAATTTAGAAAAGTTAATAAGCATGAATTTAAAGGATGAAAAATATTTAGATGAGTTTGTAGCCATAGGAAATGATAAGTTTATAAAAGCACAGGCAAGAGGTATAAGTTGCCACTGGATAGCAGGGAATATAGGTACTCTTGCACTCTATTCAATTTTTCAATCACTTATGGCCAAGAATTCAAACCTTGTAAAAGTTCCTAAAAAAAATATGACTGTAGTATTGAATATTTTAGAACATTTAAATGATATACAAGTAGTCTATGAGGAGAAAACATATTATTCCAGGGATTTAATTAAAAATATATGTCTGGTGTATTTTGACAGGGAGAATGAATTTTTAAATAAATCCATGTCTCTTATGGCAGATGCAAGAATTGTATGGGGAGGAGAAGATGCTGTAAACTACATTACATTACTTCCTAAAAAAACTACCTGTAAGGATGTTGTGTTTGGGCCCAAATATTCTTTTGCTGTATTTGACAGAAAAGCTCTTGAAAGTGATGAATGTTTTTCCTATATGGATAAATTAGCAATGGATATAGTATTGTTTCAACAGAAAGCCTGTTCTTCTCCCCAGGTAGTTTTTGTGGAAAAAGGGTCTATTCCTTTAAGAGATATAGTCTGTATGTTAGAAAAATCCTTTAAAAAGATAGGAAAAAGATATAATGATCCTCTGGATGAAAATACCTGTGCAAAGATTATAAATGAAAGAGGAGTGTACAGTCTTGATCCAAACAAGAATATCTGCTGCAACAGGGGGCTTGGGTATACTATTTTGATTAACGATGAAATATCATTGGAAGAACCCATAGGAGGAAGATGTATTTTTTTAAAGGAAATAGACAGTATATTTGATATAGAGAATTTAATTACTCGAAGAATTCAAACTATAGGGCATGCTATTTCAGATAAAGGCAAGCTTTTTAAATTTGCAGACAGGGTTACATCCCTTGGGGTAAATAGGGTGGTAAGTGTAGGAACTATGAATATTTATGATTGTCCCTGGGATGGCAATTTTATGATAAATGAACTTGTAATGTGGTGTAGTTTGAATATTTAGAATTTATTTCTTTTTTAGATGAAATGGTGGAGTAATGTTAAAAAAAGTGATATGTGATTTTGGGGGAGTTGTATTTGAAAACTATTAAAACTAAAACTTCAAGTAATGAATTAAAGGAATTAGCAGTCTATTTATGAATTTAAAATTTAAAAAAATATTTTATGTGAAAGGGTGAAGTACTCAATGATAACTGCATTGCAGCAAAATTCAAAAAATAGTTTATCACTGCAAGAGGTGATTGAAAAATATCCCAAAAAGCAGAGATTTATTCTTCCTATAATACATGATATACAGAGGCAGTATAAATATATACCAAGACAGTCTTTAGAAAGTTTATCTGAATATAGATTATGAGGGGTTTAACCATTGATGAATTAAAGGTGGGAGATAGTGCTTACATTGAAAAAGTTGTCACTGAAGAGGATGTATATGCATTTGCAAGAGTAACGGGAGATTTCAATCCTCTTCATATAGACAAGGTAAAATATAAAGATAAATTTAAAAAAAGGATAGCACATGGAGTTCTGCTGACAGGATATGTATCTGCATGTATAGGTATGAAATTTCCAGGGCCTGGGACAGTGTATTTAAGCCAGAATTCAAAATTTAATCTACCTGTGTATTTTGGAGATAATATAAAAGTCAAGGTAAAAGTTTTAGAAATATATAAAAAAGAAAATATAGTAAAATTGAAAACTACTTGTATAGATCATAATAAAAGTAAAGTTTTAACTGGGGAAGCTTTTGTTATGCCTCCACTAGAATAGTGAAAAAACTGTAATATAAAGTAAAAATATATGTACTATTGCAACTATTTTGAAATTTGTGGGAATAAATCGCAATACTAAAACATTATTGACTTAAAAAATTATTTAATATATACTAAAGACCAAAGATATTAGTAAAGTGGTTTTAATATATGGATATTCTATACTTCTAGAATAATCAGGTAGTTAAGATAAGTTAAGAGAATTCTGGGGAATTCTCTTTTTGTTTATATCCATGTTTTATGGGATTTTGAAAGGGGATTGTGATATGAGAGATAAAGAATTATTGGAGTTTGATAATTTATACAAGGGTAAAAAAATAGTAGATTTAACTATGAAGCAGTTATATCAGATTATTGAAAATTCTTACGATGGTATGTATATAACTGATGGGGAAGCAAATACATTATTTTTAAATAAGTCCTATGAGAAAATTACAGGTATGAAAAGAAATGATATGATAGGAAAAAATATGAGATATCTTGTAGAGAACAAATATCTTTCACAGTCTGGCACCCTTTTGGTTCTTGAAAGTAAAAAAAATGTGACGATAGAGCAGAAATTTAAAACGGGTAAGACAGTGCTTGTTTCAAGTAGCCCTGTCTTTAATGATAATGGGGAAATAACGCTTGTAGTTACAAATGTAAGAAATGTTACAGAACTTTATGAACTTAAAGAACAGGTAAAAAAGAATATGGAACTTACTGAAAAATATTATTCTCAATTAGAGGGAATAAGGCAGCAGCTTCTTAAATTTTCAGATATTATAGCAAAGGATGAAAAGATGCTAAATACTCTTGAAATGGCCAAAAAAGTAGCTAAGGTGGATACCACTGTACTTTTGCTTGGGGAGACAGGTGTAGGTAAAGAAAAAATAGCCAAGTATATACATAAAAATAGCACCAGAAGCAATAAAAGTTTTATAAAGATAGATTGTGGTTCCATACCTTATAATCTTATAGAGTCAGAACTTTTTGGATATGAAAAAGGAGCTTTTACCGGGGCAAATAAAGATGGAAAAATAGGATTATTTGAGCTGGCAGACGGGGGAAGTATTTTTCTGGATGAAATAGGGGAACTCCCTCTTGATATGCAGGTGAAATTGCTGAGAGTACTTCAAGAAGGTGAAATTAAAAGGGTAGGGGGCACAGAAGTAATTAAAATTGATGTAAGAGTAGTTGCAGCTACCAATAGAAATTTAAAGGATATGGTGGAGAAAAAAACTTTCAGGGAGGATTTATATTATAGATTAAATGTAGTACCTATTAAAATTTTACCTCTCAGGGAAAGAAAAAATGATATTGAACCTCTTATAAATCATTTTTTATGTGTATTCAATAAAAAATATGATTTTGATAAAATAATTACTCCAGCAGCTTTAGATTCCCTAAAGGAGTATAAATGGCCGGGAAATGTAAGGGAATTAAAAAATATAATAGAAAGGGTTATAATTATGAGCTCAGGAAACAAGATATTGAGAAGTGATCTGCCTATTAAAGAAGTCTGGGACAGCGATGTGTCAACCAGTAATATGTGGAATGAAAAATTGACCTTAAAGGAAGCAGTAGAAAATTTAGAGGAATCTATAATAGAAAGTTCACTAGAAAAGCATGGAAATGTAAGAGATGCAGCTAAAGAGCTGGGTATAAATGCGTCTACTTTGGTAAGAAAGAGAAAAAAGTATAAAAATAAACCTGTGTTGCAAAAGTAAAGCTTGTTGCAATTATGCATATAACGTATTCAGTAGGCACTATAAACGGGTGAAGAGACTCTTATATAAATATAAGAGTTCTTTTATTTTGCAATATTGCATCAAAAATATTATTTTACAGATTGCAGTATGAAGAGAATAAAGCATTAAACTTTTACAATATAGACTTTAAACGTAGTCATATAGGGTTTGTAAAAAAAATTAATGTTCATATAAAAAGTTGGCATGAAAGTTGCTAATTAAATATAGTGTAATTAAAAATATATTTATTTTATGAAAGGAATGATTTTAATGTCTTTAATGACTGGGGAAGAATATGTAGAAAGTTTACGTAAGTTAAAATTAAACGTTTATTACTTGGGAGAAAAAATAGATAATCCAGTGGACAACCCTGTACTTCGTCCATCTTTAAATTCTGTGAAGATGACTTATGATTTGGCTCAAGAGCCTGAATACGAAGATTTAATGACAGTAACATCCAGTATAACAGGGGAAAAAATAAATAGATTTACAAATTTACATCAAAATAGTGGAGATTTGGTAAAGAAAGTTAAAATGCAGAGATTATGCGGACAAAAAACTGCTGCCTGTTTCCAAAGATGCGTTGGAATGGATGCTTTTAATGCAGTATACAGTACTACTTTTGAAATAGATAAAGAGCATAAAACAAATTATTTTGAAAACTTTAAGAAATTTTTAACTTATGTTCAAAAGAATGATTTAACAGTAGATGGGGCTATGACAGATCCAAAGGGAGACAGGGGTCTATCACCAAGCAAACAGGCTGATCCAGATTTATATTTAAGAGTTGTAGAAAGAAGAGAAGATGGTGTAGTTGTAAGAGGAGCAAAAGCTCACCAAACAGGTATATGTAATTCTCATGAAGTATTAGTTATGCCAACTATTGCCATGAGACCGGAAGATAAAGATTATGCAATAGCTTTTTCTGTTCCTACAGATGCAGAAGGAATAACTATGATAATTGGAAGACAGTCCTGTGATACTAGAAAAATGGAAAAAGATGCAGACATAGATGTTGGTAACAAAGAATTTGGCGGAGTAGAAGCATTAGTGGTATTTGATGATGTATTTGTTCCAAATGACAGGATATTCTTAAATGGTGAAACTGAATATGCTGGAATGATGGTAGAGAGATTTGCAGGATACCACAGACAGAGTTATGGCGGATGTAAAGTAGGAGTAGGAGATGTATTAATAGGTGCTGCTGCGGTAGCTGCAGAGTATAATGGAGCTGCAAAGGCATCTCACATAAAGGATAAATTAATAGAAATGATGCATTTGAATGAAACTCTTTACGCTTGCGGAATTGCATGTTCAGCTGAAGGATATCCAACAAAAGCTGGAAATTATCAAATAGATTTGCTTCTTGCAAATGTATGTAAGCAGAATATAACAAGATTCCCTTATGAAATTGTAAGATTAGCAGAAGATATAGCAGGAGGATTAATGGTTACCATGCCTTCTGAAAAGGATTATAAGAGTCCAGAGGTTGGAAAATATGTAGAGAAGTACTTGGTGGGAGTTGCATCTGTACCTGTTGAAGACAGAATGAAGATATTGAGATTATTAGAAAACTTATGTCTTGGAACAGCTGCAGTAGGATATAGAACTGAATCCATGCATGGAGCAGGTTCACCACAAGCACAGAGAATAATGATATCAAGACAGGGAAATCTTGCACATAAGAAGAAACTTGCAAAGAAAATAGCAAGAATAGAGGATTAAGGGAAAAGGTGTTTTCTCACCTTTTTCCTAGAGATGAGGTGCTGTATTTTATGAAGGAAAAAATATTAAAAATAATTGATGAAAAAGTAAGACCTTATTTAAACGGCCATAATGGAGATATTGAGGTTGTTGAAGTAAAAGATGGTATAGTTAAAGTAAAGCTTTTAGGTCAATGCAGCGGCTGTATTTCAGCTAAGTATACAGTACAGGATATAGTGGAAGCTTCCATAAAAGATGAGGTTCCTGAAATAAAATCAGTAGAGGTTATAGACTATATAAATGAAGATACTTTGAATATGGCAAGGAAAATATTAAGTAAGCATCATAGGTAAGGTGAGTATATTTTGAATGTAGGAATTAAATATTGTGGAGGATGTAATCCTAAATATGATAGAAAACAATTTCTATATGATTTACAACAAGAATTTAAGTATAATTTTGAAACAGCGTCCCTAGACAAAACTTATGATATAGTTATAGTTTTATGTGGGTGTACCAGCTGCTGTGTTGATCACAGCAAGCTTAAGTTTAATCTTGAAAAAATATTAGTAAAGTCCCAAGGGGATTTTAGTGTGGTAAGGGGTATATTGAATAAGTATTTAACAACATAGGATAGGGAGGAGATAATTTTTATGGATTGGAAAAGTATGTATAAAGATAAACTGGTAACTGCAGAAAAAGCTGTTTCTAAAATAGAAAACCACAGCAGGGTAGTTTTTGCACATGCAGTAGGAGAACCTGTAGATTTAGTAAATGCGTTAGTTAAAAATAAGGATAATTATATAGGACTTGAGATAGTTCACATGGTAGCCATGGGTAAGGGCGAATATACAAAAGAAGGCATGCAGAAACATTTCAGGCACAATGCTTTATTTGTAGGTGGATGCACCAGGGATGCAGTGAATTCAGGAAGGGCAGATTATACACCTTGTTTTTTCTATGAAGTGCCAAGTTTGTTTAAAGAAAAACGTTTGCCTGTAGATGTAGCACTTATTCAAGTAAGCGAGCCAGATGAATATGGCTACTGCAGTTTTGGAGTTTCCAATGATTATACCAAGCCGGCAGCAGAAAGTGCTAGTCTTGTAATTGCAGAAGTAAACAAAAATATGCCAAGGGTACTTGGGGATTCTTTTATACATGTATCAGACATTGATTATATAGTTGAGGCTTCACATCCATTGATAGAGTTACAGTCTCCTAAATTGGGAGATGTGGAAAAAGCCATAGGAGAAAATTGTGCAGCTTTAATTGAAGATGGATCTACCCTTCAGCTTGGAATAGGTGCTATACCAGATGCAGTACTATTATTTTTGAAGGATAAAAAGAATTTAGGAATACATTCTGAGATGATATCAGATGGTGTAATGGAGCTGGTAAAAGCAGGGGTTATCAATAACAAGAAAAAAACCCTACATCAAGGCAAGATAGTTGTAACATTCTTAATGGGAACAAAAAAATTATATGCTTTTGTAAACAATAATCCTATGGTAGAAACTTATTCTGTAGATTATGTAAATAATCCACTGGTAATTATGAAAAATGACAATATGGTTTCAATAAATTCCTGTGTTCAAGTGGACTTAATGGGACAAGTATGTTCAGAAAGTATAGGATTGAAACAGATAAGCGGAGTAGGAGGTCAGGTAGATTTTATCAGAGGAGCTAATTTATCAAAAGGCGGAAAAGCTATTATAGCTATACCTTCTACAGCTGGAAAAGGAAAGGTTTCCAGAATAACTCCACTTTTAGATACTGGTGCTGCAGTTACAACTTCTAGGAATGAGGTTGATTATGTAGTTACTGAATATGGTGTTGCCCACCTTAAAGGTAAAACCCTGAGAAATAGGGCACGATCTTTAATAAATATCGCCCATCCAAAATTCAGAGAATCATTGATGAATGAATTCAAAAAGAGATTTTAGAATTTATTTGTGATTTTTTAGTTACACTTCTATATAACAGTGTAACTAAAAATAAAGGTTTAATTGTAGTTAATTTAACAAAAATAAGGCTTAATTTATAGGGGAGGAATGTAAATTGAAAAAAGGGTATTTATTTATTTTATTGACGGCAATATTTTACAGCACCCAGGAGATTTCAGGAAAAATGTTGGCACAGAAAGGTGCTATGGATCCATTTCAGGTTATGATGATTGTATTTTTAATAGGTGCAATAGTATTGCTTCCTATGGCAGTGAAAGATATGAAAGCTAAAAAGATTAAACTAAATGGTAACGATTTGGGATACCTTGCTCTTTGTGGAATACTGGCAGTATCCATTTCCATGTCTATGCTCCAGTTTGCAGTTACTTATACTAAGGCATCTACTGCAGCGGTATTATTCTGTACCAATGCTGTATTTACCATACCTTTTGCATATTTCATATTGAAAGAGAAAATAAAAGGTATTACCATAGTTTCTATTATTGTTTCATTGATTGGTGTAGTTATAATATTCAATCCTGCGAAGGTTATGGAAGGTATTGGAGGCAGCAAGGATCTAATAGGAATATGTTTTGCACTTATAGCAGCTGTAGTCTGGTCATTGTACACAGTAATAAGTAAGAAGAGAATTGATGTTTACGGAGGATATGTTTTTAATTGTATTTCTTTCTTCTTTGGAGTAATAGCACTTCTTCTTCTCTTAATAGTTACTGGTAGACCAATACTTAGTGGAATTACTTTAAATAATATTCTAGTGCTTCTATACATGGGTATTTTTATAAAGGCTGTAGGATATATATGTTATCTTGGTGCAATAAAAGAAACCTCTGCTGTAACAGCATCTACAGTTTTTCTTATAAAACCTGCACTAGCTACAATACTGGCAATTCTGATTTTAGGTGAAAGTATAGAAGTAAATGTAATAATAGGTATTGTATTTATAATTATAGGTTCTATTATAAATTACTCCAGTAATAAAAAGGGAAATGATTTAAAAAAAGTAGCTAGTACTAGTGAATTGAACTGCTAGGCTTAGCTTATTAAACTATAAATAATATTTTAACTATTTGTGAGGCGATTAAATGAGTAAGGGAATAAAAAATTCACAATTGAAAAAAAAGAATATAAAATCTGATAAAACAGTTGAAAAAGTGGAAAAGACAGCTGATGTATTAGAAAAAAGAATAAGAAATCCAAAACTTCAGGATAAAGTTGTAACGGCAGATGTGGCAGCTGGCATGATAGAAAACGGTATGGTTGTTGCAATTAGTGGATTTACTCCTTCTGGATATCCTAAAGAAGTACCTAAAGCATTGACTAAAAAGGTTAATGAGTTAGATGAAGAATTTAAGGTAACACTTTATACAGGATCATCTACAGGAGCGGCTATAGATGGAGAATGGGCAAAAGCAGGAATAATAGAAAGAAGAATACCATATCAGACAAATGCTGACATGAGGAAGAAGATAAATGATGGTTCCATTAAATATGCTGACATACATTTGAGTCACATGGCTCAATATATTAATTATTCCGTAATTCCTAAAGTAAATGTAGCTATAATAGAGGCAGTAGCTATTACAGAAGAAGGGGATATTATTCCTTCCACAGGAATTGGAAATACAGCTACCTTTGTGGAAAATGCAGATAAAGTAATAGTAGAAATTAATGAAGCTCAACCTCTTGAATTGGAAGGAATGGCAGATATATATACATTAAAGAATCCTCCACGAAGAGAACCTATACCTATAGTTAATGCAGGTAATAGAATCGGAACCACATATGTGACCTGTGGTGCTGACAAGATATGTGCTATAGTAATGACAAATGCCCCGGATAAAACAAGACCTCTTACAGAGGTATCTCCTGTATCTCAAGCTATATCCGATAATCTTATAGGATTCTTGAATAAAGAGGTTGAAGAAGGAAGGCTGCCTAAAAACTTGCTTCCTATACAGTCAGGAGTTGGAAGTGTAGCAAATGCAGTTTTAGCTGGACTTTGTGAATCAAATTTTAAAAATTTGAGCTGTTACACAGAGGTTATACAGGATTCTATGTTAAAACTTATAAAATGCGGTAAAGCAGATGTGGTATCAGGTACTTCCATAAGTCCTTCACCGGATATGTTACCTGAGTTTATAAAAGACATTAATTTATTCAGAGAAAAGATAGTATTAAGACCACAGGAAATAAGTAATAATCCAGAGGTAGCCAGAAGAATAGGAGTTATATCTATAAATACTGCCCTGGAAGTTGACATATATGGCAATGTGAACTCCACCCATGTTATGGGAAGCAAAATGATGAATGGTATAGGCGGTTCTGGAGATTTTGCCAGAAATGCATATTTGACTGTATTTACTACAGAGTCTATTGCTAAAAAGGGTGATATATCCTCTATAGTTCCTATGGTATCTCATGTAGATCATACAGAGCATGATGTTATGGTAATTGTTACAGAACAGGGAGTAGCAGATTTAAGAGGTCTTTCTCCTAGAGAAAAGGCAGCAGCTATAATAGAAAATTGTGCTCATCCTGATTACAAGGATATGCTTATGGAATATTTTGAAGAGGCTTGTGAATCATCTGCTGGAAATACACCACATAATCTTGAAAAAGCTCTTTCCTGGCATACAAAATTTATAAAAACTGGCAGCATGAAGTAAATAATTAACATGTATAGTACAAAAAATTTAGACATATAAAACATTTATTTAGGAGGAAAAACATGAGTAATGAAGTATCTATAAAAGAATTAATTGAAAAGGCACAGGTGGCACAAAAAAAATTGGAAGCCTATAGTCAAGAACAGGTTGATGTACTTGTAAAAGCACTAGGAAAAGTAGTTTATGATAACGCAGAAATGTTTGCGAAAGAAGCAGTAGAAGAAACAGAAATGGGTGTTTATGAAGATAAAGTAGCTAAATGTTATTTAAAATCAGGAGCTATCTGGAATCACTTAAAAGATAAAAAATCTGTTGGTATAATAAAAGAAGAACCTGAAAGAGGACTTTTATATGTTGCTAAACCAAAAGGAGTTGTTGCAGCAACTACTCCTATAACCAATCCGGTAGTAACTCCTATGTGTAATGCAATGGCTGCTATAAAGGGAAGAAATTCTATAATAGTAGCACCACACCCTAAGGCAAAGAAAGTTTCAGCTCACACTGTAGAACTTATGAATGCTGAACTTAAAAAATTGGGAGCACCGGAAAATATCATACAAATAGTAGAAGCACCATCAAGAGAAGCTGCTAAGGAACTTATGGAAAGTGCAGATGTAGTTGTTGCTACAGGGGGTGCTGGAAGAGTTAAAGCTGCTTATACAAGTGGAAGACCAGCTTATGGAGTTGGACCTGGAAATTCGCAGTCAATAATTGACAAAGGATACGATTATAATAAAGCCGCACAGGATATAATAACAGGAAGAAAATATGACAATGGAATTATATGTTCTTCTGAACAATCAGTTATAGCTCCTGCTGAAGATTATGATAAAATAATGGCAACATTTGTAGAAAATGGGGCATACTATGCAGAAGATGAAGAGACAGTAGAGAAGTTTAGATCAGCTTTATTCAAGGATGGAAAGATAAACAGCAAGGTTATAGGTAAATCTGTTAAAATAATTGCAGATCTTGCAGGAGTGGAAGTACCAGAAGGCACTAAAGTTATAGTACTTAAAGGTAAAGGTGCAGGAGAAAAAGATGTACTTTGTAAAGAAAAAATGTGTCCAGTTTTAGTAGCATTTAAATATGATACTTTTGAAGAAGCAGTTCAAATAGCTATGACTAATTATATGTATGAAGGAGCTGGACATACAGCAGGCATACATTCTAACAATGATGAGAACATAAGATATGCAGGAACTGTATTGCCTATAAGTAGATTAGTTGTAAATCAGCCTGCAACTACAGCTGGTGGAAGTTTCAATAATGGATTTAACCCTACTACTACATTGGGATGTGGATCATGGGGCAGAAACAGTATTTCAGAAAATCTTACTTACGAACATCTTATAAATGTTTCAAGAATAGGATATTTCAATAAGGATGCAAAAGTTCCTACTTCAGAGGAAATATGGGGATAAATTATATCGTTAAAAAATATATAAGGGGGAAGAAACATGAAGTTATTAAAATTGGCACCTGATGTTTATAAATTTGATACTGCAGAGGAGTTTATGAAATTCTTTAAGATTGGGGAAGGTGACTTTATACTTACTAATGAATTTTTATATAAGCCTTTCCTTGAGAAATTCAATAATGGTGCAGATGCCGTATTCCAGGAGAAATATGGACTTGGCGAACCTTCTGATGAGATGATAAACAATATAATTAAAGATATTGGAGATAAAAAATATAATAGAATCATTGCTGTAGGAGGAGGATCTGTAATTGATATAGCTAAAATTCTCAGCCTTAAATATACTAATGATTCATTGGATTTATTTGAAGCAAAAGTGTCTCTTGAGAAAAATAAAGAATTGATTATAGTTCCAACTACATGTGGAACAGGTTCAGAAGTTACAAATGTATCAGTTGCAGAATTAAAGAGAAGACATACTAAAAAGGGAATTGCTTCAGACGAATTATATGCAACTTATGCAGTACTTGTACCAGAATTTATAAAGGGACTTCCTTATAAATTTTTCGTAACTAGTTCTGTAGATGCATTAATCCATGCAACAGAAGCTTATGTGTCTCCAAATGCAAATCCTTATACTGATATGTTCAGTGTAAAAGCTATGGAATTAATTTTAAATGGATATATGCAAATGGCTGAAAAAGGCAACGATTATAGAGTTGAGATAATTGAAGACTTTGTTATAGGCAGTAATTATGCAGGTATAGCTTTTGGAAATGCAGGAGTAGGAGCGGTTCATGCACTGTCATATCCAATAGGCGGAAATTATCATGTACCTCACGGAGAAGCAAATTATCTTTTCTTCACAGAAATATTTAAGACTTACTATAAGAAGAATCCAAATGGTAAGATTAAAGATGTAAATAAGTTATTAGCCAGCATATTAAAATGTGATGAAAGTGAAGCTTATGACAGTTTATCAAATCTTTTAGATAAATTATTGTCAAGAAAACCATTGAGAGAATATGGAATGAAAGAGGAAGAAATTGAAACTTTTGCTGATTCAGTAATAGAAGGACAGCAGAGATTATTAGTGAACAATTATGAACCTTTCTCACGAGAAGACATAGTAAACACATATAAAAAGTTGTATTAATATTTTAAACTACAATTATTAAATGCTCCCATCTTAAGAGAGGACATCTTCACGCTGTGAAATGTCCTCTTTTTGCGTACCAAATTCTATTTTTACCCTAAAAATTATTTCATATTGACATGTGAGTAATATTTCTGCCACAGTATGTGAAAAAGTTTTCATTAATTCTACAGCTTCATGATATAATAAAAATGATAGAAAATTATTTTTGTAATAATCTTAAATGGGAGGTGTATAAAATTGAAAATGGATTTTGTTCTTAATTTAACTCAGGAACAAAAATTGGCCATGACTCAGGAAATGCAATTATCCATAAAATTGCTTCAAATGTCAAGTTTTGAACTTCAGGAATATGTGGAAAAAGAACTTCAAGAAAATCCTGTACTTGATATAGAAGAATCTAGTGTAGATAAATTGGAAAAAGATAAATTAGAGTATAAAGAACTTATAAAAAATTTAGATTTTGACAACTATAGCCATCATAGTTATGATAAAAATTTTCGTGAGCAAATCTCTCCCTTTAACTTTATTTCTGAAGAAAAGTCTCTAAAGGAGTATTTAAGAGAACAAATAAGGGAGCTTAATGAAAATCAGTATGTAAAAACAATTTGTTCATATATTATAGAAAATATAGATGACAGGGGATATCTTATATTAGAAAATGAAGAAATAGAAAAAGAGCTTAAGATTTCAAGAGAACTGGCTGCATATTGTATAGATGTAATTCATTCTTTAGAGCCTTATGGAATAGGAGCTAGAAATTTACAGGAATGCTTGAAAATACAGATAAAGAAAAAGGGAATAAATGATGAAAAACTATTTATAATAATTGATAAATATCTGGAATTAATAGCAGAGAACAGCTATAACATTATAGCGAAAGAATTGAATATGGATGTGAAAGAAGCACAAGAATATGGGGATTTGATAAAATCGCTTTCTCCTAAGCCTTCCAGGGGATTTTATACAGGAGAAAGTATAGGCTATATAGCACCAGATGCATATATAAGAAAGATAGACAATAAATACTTTATAATCATGAATGATGATTTAACGCCAAGGCTTACTATAAACGCCATATATAAAGATATATTGAATCACGATACTGATAAAGATGCGGTAAGTTATGTAAAGGAAAAATTAAATAGTGCATTATTTTTGATGAAAAGTATACAACATAGAAAAAGCACTATCTATAGGGTTTTGGAGAAGATACTGGAAATTCAAAAAGATTATTTTGACTATGGAGAAAGCTATTTAAAGCCCATGACATTAAAAGAGATAGCAAATAGTATGGATATGCATGAATCCACTGTAAGCAGGGCTATAAGAGATAAATATATATATATAAACAGGGGGATTGTAAAAATAAAAGATTTATTTACTACAGGTATGCCTGCGAGTTTTAGTGAAGAGAATGTATCAAGTTTAATTATTAAAAATAACATAAAAAAAATGATAGATGATGAGGATAAGAAAAAACCATTATCTGACCAAAAAATATGTGATTTAATTAACCAGGAAGGTATGAATATTTCAAGAAGAACTGTAGCTAAATATAGAGAGGAAATGGGCATAAAGTCATCAAAAGGGAGAAAGAGATTTTAATTCTCCCTTTTATAATTGGAAATAATGATTAATTATTAAGATCTAAATACAACTTCTTCTTTAGAAAACATAAATTTTGCCAAAAATACAGTGGCTATTACATATACAATATGCCAAGATAAAACTACTGCAATATGAGTAGGGTTAAATACTCCTGAAATAGCTTCTTTCATAACTACCACTGCATTTACTATGGGTATATTAAAAAATAGAAAACCTATATTTTTTGAGTCCATCATAAAAGGTATGTAAGTCAAAATCATTACAGGAATTATAAATCCACCAAGATAGGTATTTGCTTCTTTCATGGAACGGGCAAACATACTTATGGATATTTCTATGGAACTTAGTGATATTAATACAAACAGAGATACTATGCCTATAACTCCAAAAGCAACTATAGGAATGCTCAGTTTCCCTTCTATGGAAAATATATAGAGCATGGAAGCTATCATGGAAGTTAATGTAATTATTAATGTAATAAATGCCACAGATGAAATTGCCATAAGCTTTCCCCAAAATATAGACATTCTTCCCACAGATGTGGACAAAAGTGCTTCAAAGGTGTTTCTTTCTTTTTCACCTGCTACAAGATCGGCAGCTATTCCTATGGTGGGACTTATCATAAAAATAATTAATATAGTAGGTAGTATACTTAAAATTCCAAAGGCTATGGCATTGTCATCTTGATTATTTAAAGTTTCCTCCTTTACTTGAAAAGGAGTTAGTATATTAGTATCAATTCCATTTTCATTCAATCTATCATATACGATAGATTTATTATAATTATCCAGATTATCTTTTATAAGTGAAGATGCCAGGGCGGATTTATTTGAATCTCTGTCATATATTATTTTGATAGTGGCTTCAGTTTTATTGGAAATTTTTAAGTCAAAGTCTTCAGGAGTTTCAATTATAAGGGATATTTTGCCTTTTTTCAATTTTTCATTTGAATTACCTGTATTATCTATAGTTATGTTATTTAGTTTTTTTAACATGAGGTATACTGAAGAACTTTCACTGCCTTTATAGGCAATAGTTATATTTTTTTCAATAGATTTTGTAGTGTCTTTCATGGTGGAATCTATTATTTTAAACATGGCAGGATATAGTATAATGGGTAACAGTATAGTGAACACAAGAGTTTTTTTATCCCTGAAAATATCCATAAGTTCTTTCTTGAAAATTATCCAAAAGCTATTCATGGACATTACCCCCTATTAATTTTATAAATACTTCTTCTAAATTGTGGTTATTATATTTTTCTTTCAATTGATCTACGGTTCCCTCTTCTATAAGTCTTCCTTTTTGGATTATTATAACCCTGTCGCAGAGTTTCTCCACTTCTGTCATGGAATGAGAGGATAAGAGAAGTATTTTATTTTCACTTTTGCATTTCAAAATAAATTCATGTATTACTCTTGCTGCAGAAACATCCAATCCAGTACTTGGTTCATCAAACAGCATTACTTTTGGAGAATGTATTATAGACCTTGCTATGGATACTTTTTGCTTCATTCCCCTTGAAAATTTGCCTGCTTTTCTGTCTATGTATTCTTTCATTTCGAGATCTTTTATGAGTTCTTCCATTTTTTTGTTTATTTTTTCCTGTGTCATTCCATAGAGACGTCCAAAATATTCGATATTCTCTCTAGCGGATAACCTATCATAAAGTCCAACTTCACCTCCAAATAAAATGCCTATTTCTCCTCTTACTTTGGAAGGTTCTTTAATTACATCATATCCATTAACTTCTATAGTTCCCTGGGTAGGTTTTAACATAGTGGAAATCATTCTTAAGGTAGTGGTTTTTCCAGCACCGTTTTCACCTAGCAGACCTACTATTTCCCCCTTACTTACATGGAAAGATAATTTGTCTACAGCTCTTATATCTTTAAATTCTTTACTTATATTTTTTATTTCAAGCATTCATGGGCCTCCTTCTATAAAGATATATACTATTAACTTACTATATAAGTATGTACTTTTCAATATTTATCAAGTTATTTTTAAGTTTGGCAGAGTTTATCTATAAAAAAGTACCCAGAAAAAAAGTACCCAGATTTAATTTGTATAAATCTTAGGTACTTTACTTCATTTAATGTCTATGTTATCGAGGATTGCATTGTATAGATTGGCTACATGTTTTCCAAGCCTTTTAGTTACTTGTTTGTCTATATCAAATTTTATGTCTGTTTTATTATTTGTTTCTTCTGAGAGATCAAAATGGGACAGAGCTGCTACGGTCAAATGAAGAGCAATTTCGTCTTTAGTCAACTTATCATCTCCCCCCTCTTTACGGAATTCATTTAAAACTATTATATATATATTCTATAAAACCATTTAAAATTCTCTTTATTTAACTTTTATCCCAACGCTGCCATTGCTAATACTTCTATTTTCTTTAGAATGGGAGATAAGCACTGTTGCACACCTGGATAAGTGTTCCTGAGAATTACGTTATATAAATTAGCTACAAAAGAAGATAAGTTTAGAATTATAATTTAAATGTATTTGTAAGTTTATTCATATCTTCAGACAGGACAACTAATTTACCGGAGGTACTGTCAATTTTATTAAATAAGGTCTCTTGTATTGTCAGTTTTTCCTTAATATCATTTGAAACATCAATTCCTGATTTAATAGTAGAATTCATACTATCTATAGTAGAATTTATCTCTTCAAGAGAAGCTGCCTGAGTTGTAACTCCCTCAGTTATAGTATTTATCATGCTAAAGGTATTTTCAATACTGTCGATAATTTCATCTATGCTTGTTTTTACCTGGTTGGATTTAGAAACACCGAGTTCCACTTTTTCTTCTGTTGTCATAACAGCGGATACTACATTTCTGGTTTTTGTATTCATATCTTTAACCAGATTAGCAATATCCTGAAGTGAACTATTGGTGCCTTCTGCAAGTTTTCTTATTTCTTCAGCTACCACAGAAAATCCCCTGCCTGCCTCACCGGCTCTAGCTGCTTCAATGGCGGCATTTAAAGCAAGTAGATTTGTCTGTTCCGAAATTTCAGATATGATTACAATAATCTCATCAATTTTATTACTTTGTTTTTCAAGTTCAAGTACTTCATTACTTACATCTTTTGAGTTTGAAGCGAGATCATTTATAGCCCCTACAATGGAATCAACAGAAACTTTACCATTTTCAGCAGCATATTTTACTGATTTTGTATATTCTAAAATTTTAGAAGCAAGTTCGGCGGTATTCTGTGAATTATCGGTTATGTCAGATAATGAAATTGAAGTTTGTTTTATATTCTCAACGTTTTTGTAAAAGTCAGATATAAGTTCCTTAATTCCTGCAGTGATTTCATTTATTTGAGTACTAGCTTGTACAATTATATTATTTAAATCTTCAGAGGATAAAGTTACTTTTTTAGAGGATTTTTGTATTTCTGATATTAGATTTTTTAAATTATTTTTTGCTTTTAAAAGAGATTGTATCATTTGTCCTGCTTCTCCGTGTTGTATAGTTTCAATGTTAACAGAAAGATTGTTGTCTGCGATAGAATCTGCAAGCATAATTCCCTTTTTTAGAGGTTTTACAACAATAAATTCCGACAGTAAGCTTGCAATTGTCTCAAAAATTATAAGGAATATTATAGCTTTAAAAATAATTTCTCCAGTAATTATTTGAAAAAAATTATTGTAAATATTATAAGATAAAGTAACTGCTATAGATATATTTGATACAAACATTGCAAAGAAAACTAAAAGCATAATACGAATACGTATTGAGAGATCTTTAATCTTATTCATAATATCATCCACCTGTCTTTTATAATTAATATTTAAAGTAATAATATAAAATTTAAATTATAGTTAAAAGTTTTAATTATATATAAATACTTTATACTATTTTAAATAAAAATAATAGTGTGGAATTCATATCAAATATATTGTATTTCAATAAATATAAATTCAAAAATGATAATATTATATCGAATAACAATAATTTATCCTTTATAATATAATAATGGAGGATAAAATGAAAATTATAGTTAACCTGGATGTTATGATGGCAAAGAGAAAGATGTCTCTTTCAGAATTGGCAAAAATGGCGGGGATCACAAATGCCAACTTATCTATATTGAAAAATAACAACAAGGCAAAAGCAATAAGGTTTTCTACTCTTTGTACAATTTGCTTATCAAGAAATACTTTTCTCCATCTTAAAATTATTTAGGTCATTTTTTATTTTTATATGCTATAATATATTTTATATGCTATAACATATTTTTAAACTATAATGGGAAGAAAGGCTGATATAAATTGAATAATCCAACATTTAACATAGGTTCTGTTCTAAAAAGGGTTAGGTTTGAAAGAGGATTGACTTTAGAGGAAACATCTAAACTTACTAAAGTAAGCAAGGCAATGCTGGGTCAGATTGAGAGGGGAGAATCAAATCCTACAATATCGGTATTATGGAAAATTTCTACGGGCCTTAAAATTTCATTTTCTGAAATATTAGGAAGTGAAGTTACTAACTTTGAAGCGATATCAATAGATAATATAAAACCCCTATATGAATCAGATGGAAAAATGATATTGTATGATGTATTTCCATTTAATCCGCTGTTGGGATTTGAATATTTTTATATCAAGCTTCTTCCGGGTGCTAAACATTTTTCTGCTCCCCATAATAATTCCCAAGAAGAATATGTGGTGGTGACAAAAGGTACTATGGTAATAACTGTAGAAGAGCAAATTTTTGAACTTGCTGCTCCTTCGGCATTAAAATTTAAAGCAAACAGAAAGCATAGCTACAGCAATCCTTATGATACAGAAGCTGTATTTCAAAATATAGTTAAATATTAAAACCAGAGTATTGCTAAAGTATATGTTCTGGATTTATTTTAAAAAGAATATATGCTATAACATATAAAATCTTATATAACGTATAATGAAGGGAGACACAGGTATGCTTACAGAAAGAGTTGAAATTCTAAGGCAGAATTATATAAATGCAAAACCGGCAATTTCATATGAAAGGGCAAAAATCTGGACAGAATCACATAAAAGAACAGAAGGCGAATCAATTGCTATAAGGAGAGCAAAAGCTTTTAGAGATACTTGTCAGCAAATTGATGTTAATATTTTTCCTGGAGAGCTTATTGTAGGGGCTGTTGGAGAATTCAGGAAATGCGGGATACTGACTCCAGAGTTTTCCTGGAGATGGGTGGATAGAGAAATGGACACTTTTGATAAAAGAGAGCAGGATCCATATGTTATGACAGATGAACAAAGGACATTTGTAAGAAAGAATATATTCCCATATTGGAAGGGGAAATCTTTAGAAGAAGCATTTCTAGCACAATTGCCTGAAGAAACTGTAAAAGTTGTAGTAGATACTGGATTTGTGGATAATGATTCAAAATGGAGACAGGCCGTTGGGGAAATAACACCAGATTATCAAGATGTTTTATTTAAAAGAGGTTTTGGAGGCATTATAAAAGAGGCAAAAGAAAATATGGCAAGACTGTCTCTTACTTCAGCAGAAGATATGAAAAAGAAAGACTTTTATAACTCTATAATAATTACCTCTGAAGGTATTATTATACTGGCAAATAGATATGCTAGAAAAGCTAAAGAGATGGCGGCAGTGGAAACTAATTTTACCAGAAAAAAAGAACTTCTGAAAATTGGTGAAATATGCACAAGGATACCTGAGAATCCCCCTGTTACCTTTTATGAAGCTATTCAATTTGTATGGTTTACACAAGTTGGAGGGATAATATCTGAAAATCCACTGGCACTTAATATAGGGAGATTTGACCAGTTTATGTATCTATACTATAAATCTGATATTGATAAAAAGGTTATGACAAAGGATGAAATACAAGAACTTATTGAACTATTGTGGATAAAATTATCTGAATGGGTTTGGACAATTTCTGCAAATACTGCGGAGTTCTTTGCAGGATACAACCAATTTCAAAATCTCACTATTGGAGGAAAGACAAGAGAGGGAAAAGATGCTGTAAATGATCTTTCCTATATGTGTTTGAAGGCTACTGAAAGAGTGAAAACTCACCAGCCGGGATTGAGTGTGAGAATTCATCAGGATTGTCCAGAAAGTTTTTTAGAAGCAGTTACCTATTTGGTAAGTAAAGGCACAGGTTTTCCTGCAATCCACAATGATGCGGCAGGCTATCAGATGCTTATAAATGCAGGATATGAACCAGAAGATGCCAGAGATTGGAATAACTGCGGCTGTGTAGTACCACATTTTCGTAAAACTGGAGAATGGACTTCTGCGGTGAATATCAACTTTGCTGCAGCTTTGGAATTTGCACTAAATAGAGGCAAAAGTAGAATTACTGGTGAAAAAATAGGGCTAGATGAAAAAAATCCAATAGATTTTAAATCCTATGAGGAAGTTGAAATAGCTTTTTATAAACAGTTTGATAATTTGATTAAGCATTCAATTATAGCTACATTGCTGGCACAAAAACTTCATAAGGAGATGGTTCCAAGACCATTTTTATCCTCTTGTATGGAGGATTGTATGATAAAAGGAAGAGATCTGGTTGATGCCGGTGCAAAATATAATATAGGACCTGTACTTACAGGAATAGGTCTTGCAGTTACTTCTAATTCTCTTGCGGTAATCAAAAAACTGGTTTTCGAAGATAAAGTAACTACAATGGAAACCCTGATAAAAGCACTTGATGCAAATTGGGAAGGCTATGAGGAGTTAAAACAGCTGGCCTCTCTTGTGCCAAAGTACGGTAATGATATAGATTATGTTGATGATATTGCAATTAAGATGGCAAATTATTATTATAAGGAAGGACACAAATATAAGGATATAAATGGAAATAATTTTCTTACTGCTTTTATGGGAATTTCTAATTATCTGCCTACAGGAAAAGTTGTAGGGGCAACTCCTTGTGGAAGAAAAGCAGGGGAACCATTATCAGAAGGGGTATCTCCATTTGCAGGATCTGATACTTCGACACCGCTAGCTGCAATGCGGTCAGCTGCAAAAATCAATCAGGATGTACATTCCGGTGGGACACTGTTAAATTTGAGATTAAATGAAGATTTGGTAAATACTAAAAGGGGACAGAGCAATTTGGGGGCAATGATTCAATCTTTCTTTTCTCTGGGGGCTTTTCATGTGCAGTTTAATACAATATCTACTGAAACACTGCGCAAGGCTCAAAATAATCCTGAGGACTATAAAGATTTGTTAGTTAGAGTTGCAGGATACAGCACTCAATTTGTGAATTTATCAAGGGCAATGCAAAATGCAATTATTGCAAGAACAGCTCATGAAAATTATTAGAATTTAAAGACATAGCTATTAAGTTGTGTCTTTATTTAAAGCAGGGAGGATTTTATGGACAATATAATTGGATATTTTATGGAACCTCAAAATTTTTCTGTTAATGATGGAAATGGAATTAGAACAATTATTTTTTTTGCTGGTTGTCCACTTAAGTGTAAATGGTGTTCCAATCCAGAAAGTTGTACAAATTCTAGCAAAATTGCATACTATGAAAAAACATGTATAGGATGTGGAAGCTGTTTAAGGGTATGTCCCCAGGGAGTGGGTATAAATTTAAATGAAGCTCTTCAGCGAAAAAAATGTAATTCCTGTGGAGTTTGCACGGAGGTATGCCCAACCAACAGTAGAAAAAATTTAATTTACCGTTATAATAGTGAACAAATATTAAATATGATAGAAAAACAGAGGATATTTTACAAATATTCGGGAGGGGGTGTTACATTTTCTGGAGGAGAGGCAACGCTGCAGGAAAGTATGTTAAGAGAACTTGTAAATAAACTTTATGATAAAGCTGTGGATTTGGCCATTGAAACTTCTGGCTTTTTTCAGTTTGACAGAGTAAAGGATATATTGGAAAAGTTAAATTTAATATTTATAGATATAAAACATATGGATGACAGTAAACACAGATTTTATACGGGGGTAGGTAATAAAAATATATTGGAGAATATCTCAAGATTGAAAGAATTAAAGGTACCTGTAGTAGTTCGCATACCAGTAATTTATGGAGTAAATTCTGATAAAGAAAACATAAAAAAAACTGCTGGATTTATTAAAGATAATTTAGATAAACCAAAGCTGGAATTATTACCATATCACTCATTTGGTGATAGTAAATATGAAGTTCTTGGACTGGAGAAACCATCCCCAAAGTTCAAAGCTCCATCACAGGAATGTTTAAGGGAATTATGTAAAATAATTGAGAATGAGGGTGTTCAGTTGGTTAATTATAAATAAGGCTATGGAATTGTGGTAGAAGATGCTGAATATCATAAATTCAAAAGTTTTAGTATTCTACTGACATTTTTTTATTGTTTGAAATTAAAAGAGAGCAAAAGGATCTTGATTTTAATAAGGATCCTTTTGCTCTTTTAAAAATTACTTTTTTGGTTATTCTGATATTTGTTAGAAAGATTATATTCTCCCTCTTGATTTTTAAGAGTTCGTATCTTTTATACAGCTAATTTTAATTGATTCATTTTTTTCAGTTCTTTATAGATAAAAATTAAAGATATCATTGCAGCGAAAAAATCAGATAATGGAAGAGATACAAAAACACCAGTGACTTTAAGAAATATTGGGATGATTAACATTAATGGTATTAAAAATAAAAATGGTTTCATTATTGATAAAAATAATGCAGGCTTAGGTTTGCCAATATACTGAAAAAAACTTGCAGCAATTACTTGAACACCTACTAAAGGACTCATAAGTATCAGTACTCTTAAAATAGGAACCGTCAGTGCTATTAATTCATTATTAGATGTAAAAACACCCGCTATTTTATTTGTAAAACTAATAATTATAACTAAAAATGCCAATGAAATTACAACTGATGTTAAAATTCCAAGCTTTAAGCTTTGTTTTACTCTATTGAATTTTTTAGCACCATAATTAAATCCTATAATAGGCTGAAGAGCTTGTCTAATTCCATACATAGAAACGGTAATAAATCCGAATATACGATTATATATACCAATTGCAGAAATATATAAGTCAGATCCTCCATAAATTCTTATTGAATTATTTAATACTATGGCTACAATTCCATAAGCCAGTTGAGTCATAAACGTGGATACTCCTAAGGAAATCGCTTCCTTTAATAACTTTATATTAATTACTAAATTTTTAACTTTTACTCCTAAAATTTTACTATTAAAACAGATGTATACCAATAAAAATATGAAACATATTATTTGGGAAATATCTGTAGCAATGGCAGCTCCTTTTATCCCATATTTAAGTCTTGTAACCAATATGTAATCTAACGGAATATTAATTACAGGTCCTATTATCATGCTTATCATAGCAATATTAGCATGTCCTTCTGATTGTATGATGCTATTGGAAACAATACTAAAAACGAAAAAAACACTGCAATATAAAGTAATTCTAAAGAATGTTACAGCATAGGGTAGTATAGTTTCCAAGGAACCAAAAATATACAATATAGGTCTCATGAAAGCCAGTCCTATAACCATAATTAGAATTCCTAATAGAACAGAGGATGTTAATGCAGTACCCACAGCCTTTTCTGCTCTTAGTTTATTTCCGGCTCCAAGACTTCTGGAAATTATAGAAGCAATTCCAACTCCGATCATTTGAGAAAGAGCCAGTATTATTTGTTGAATAGGAAGGACTATAGTTAAAGCTGCAATTCCTAAGCTACCATTAGCCTGATTACCTATAAAAATTGCATCAATAAGATTATATAATACATTAGCTAAAAATACACTTATGGCAGGAAGAGAAAACTTAAAGAGTAATGTTTTGATATTACCTTCCAAAATAAAATTTTCTAATTCAGTCATGTTATTACCTCCCAAAATTTTATATTCCATATGCTCACTTAATAAAGTACCACTTTATACTAAAGAGTATTGTTAATAAAAAACCTCCTTTCTTAAAAATATAAAAATAATTCATATATGCCTTAATATTCAATGTTGTCATACTCTATATTTTATACTTACATTTGTTTTATTACTATATCAATAATGCTAATATTGCTATATAGTAATAACTAGGTATTACATATATTTTGACCAATTTTTTTTCATCCGAATCCTATTTTAAAGCAAAATTGACCTTCAGGGGTAATTAATCCTGTTTTTTATGGCTTTAAATTTATACTAAAATCTAAAATAACAAACTTTAGATTACTTTAAATTGCTTAAAATATCTATGTCATACCAATATATGTAAAAAATTAATTGTGAGGTTGCTTATATTTTAGCATTTTTATGGCAGTCTGGTAGACAAAAAAAGGGAAGATAAATTATTTAACTTTCTAGATTTTTCAGAATACCTTTTTTGTTTTTATAATAATTTTATCTTCTGAAATAAGTAATCCTGCTATTGTAAGCATAGTTCCAAATACAGTGGTGCCTGTAATTTTTTCCTGTAGTATAATAAATGAAGTGATAACGGTTATTACTGGAACTATATAAATATATACACTGGTTTTTACTGCACCTAAAATTTCAACTGTATAGTTCCAGGTTACAAAGCAAAGTGCAGATGCCCCTAAGCCCAGGAATAAGATATTAAACAGATTGACTGGCTGTGTCAATAAGGATATATTGGGCTTAAAATCAAATATAAGTAATGCAGGTATCATAAATATAAGTCCATAAGTAAAAATTCTGCGTGTTGTTTGAATGGTACTATAGTGGAATTCACTTATTTTCTTTGTCAAAACAGAATAGGCAGCCCATATGACAGCAGCTAAAACAGCTAATATATCTCCTAAAGGATTTAATTTCAAGTTGTTGTTCCCATTAAAACTGATAAGAAAGATTCCCATAATTGCAGCAGCAAAACCTATAAGAAAATTTAGATTCCATTTTTCACCATTCAAAAATAAGTATGCAAAGATGGCGGTGAAAAATGGAGATATGGAAATAATAACTCCAACATTTGAAGCCAAGGTATAGGTTAAAGCCATATTTTCCAACAAAAAATAAAGTGTAACACCACATAAACCCGCTGCAGCAAAATATAATTCATGTTTTTTTCTTTTGATTTTCAACTTATGAGGGCATATGAGCCATAGGGCAGTAAATCCTATTGTAAATCTTAAAAATAATATTTCTATTGGGGAGAGGGTATTTAAAAGTATCTTTGTTGATATGAAGGTTGTCCCCCAAATAAAGATAGTAATAAAAGCAAACAAGTGTCCTGTAATTTTCTTTTTTTTGTCCATAAAAATCCTTTCTGTATATAGATGCTTAACTTTGGGTATTTTTAAAAATATTCATATATTGTTTTGGTGTTAGACCTATAAACTTTTTAAAAAAATTTGAAAAGTGGCTCTGATCTGTAAAGCCTGTCCGTAGTGCCGTATCCAGTGGAGTTATTCCCTGCTGTAACAGTTTTTTTGCTTTATTGATACGTATTGTTTCCAAATAGCTGTAGGGTGAAATTCCCTTTTGTTTTGTAAAAGAGCGCAGTAAATAATATTTACTGAGTCCCGTGAGGGCACTTAGTTCATCTAATGTTATATTTTTAACATAATTTTTTTCTAAGAACTCACAGATAGCCGTAATTTTCTTACTTTGTACTGAGTTTGTTTCATAGATTTCCTGTTTTGAATACTCTTTAATTAACTGTTCTAATAAGAAAAAGAATATTTCCTCTTTTCTAAAATCCTTTTTTTCTTCCATGATCATAAGATGAAGTTCCTTTAATAATGATACCAATTCACTGTGAAAAATAACCTGTTCTGTAAAGTGAGGAAGATACTCTTTTCCCGTTATTTCAAAAACTGATTTTAACATAATTTCCTCATGAATATTAATACAACGATAATCTAAAGTTTTGTTATCAATTTGAGCACAGGTATGGTTATCATGAGGATTGAACAATAATAAATCTCCTTTTTCTATAGTATATTCCCTGTTATTACATGACAAATATCGTTTGCCTTTTTCAATAAATCCCAGTACATAATAGTCATGAAAGTGATTGGGAAATTTTTGGATAATTCCTTGAAGGAGATATGCTTCAATCTTTAGTCCTATATCGTATTTTATAGTTCTTATTTCTTTTCCTATGAATTTACCCTCCTTTTCTAAGTGTCTGATATTCAGTGTACCACAAGTTATATTAGTATTCTTGTATAATATTGCCCTTTGGACTTTTTACCATATAGTTATTTATTAAATGCATTTGATAATACAACTCATAATTTGTAGAAAATATATTGACAATTTAACTGAAAAATAATATACTTAATAAAAACTTTAATAGAGTAAAGGCTGTGACAGAGATAAAAATATTCAATATATTAATTATAGAGAGCCAATGTTAGGTGTAAGTTGGTATTAATATGGATATACAATGATCACTCTGGAGCTTCCAAGTTGAAAGGTTTTTTCCTAGTAAATGAGGACGTTTACCAACGATATATGGTTAGGGTTCACAATGAAAAAGGATTTAATGTTCTTTAAAGTCGACCTGATAATGAGTGACAATTTATGTATTTAAATTGTAAATAAGGTGGTACCACGGAAGCGTATCTCCCGTCCTTATAAGTATAATAAAAAATTATATTTATAAGAACGGGAGATTTTTTAATTTTAAAATTAAAATTAAAAATGGAAGTACTTTTTAAATTTTCAAAGTCAATAGAAATCTAAATAATGGAGGTATAAAACATGACACAACTAACAGAAATAAGATGGCATGGTCGAGGTGGACAAGGTGCTAAAACAGCTTCTCTGCTGCTAGCGGATGTTGCTTTTAGTATAGGAAAATATGTACAGGGTTTTCCAGAGTATGGGCCAGAAAGAATGGGAGCACCAATAACTGCATACAACAGAATTAGTGGAGAAAAAATACTTGTACATTTTAATATTTATGAACCTGATTATGTTGTGGTAGTAGATGATACTCTTTTGGATGTGGTTGATGTTACAAGTGGCCTTAAAGAAGAAGGGGCAATTATAATAAACACAGAAAAAAGTTTGGAGGAAGTAAAAAAACATCTTAAGGGATATTCCGGAGGTGTGTACATAATTAATGCCAGAGAAATATCTGAAGCTTGTCTAGGAAAGTATTTTCCTAATACTCCAATGCTTGCGGCAGTAGTCAAGGTAAGTAAAGTAATGGATGAGACTACATTCATTGAGCAAATGAGACATTCTTTTAAGCACAAATTTTCCTCAAAAAATGAGGTAATAGAAGGAAATATGAAGGCACTGGAGAGGTCTTTAAAGGAGGTAAGGAAGTAATGATTAAAACAAAGATAAATGAGACAACTAAGTGGAAAGATATGACTGATGGTGGAAATATATATTTAAGTGGTAATTCAAAAGAATTTATTACTGGCAGCTGGAGAGTGAATAAGCCTGTATTTATACAGGAAAAATGTAAGCAATGTTTATTATGTGCACCAGTCTGTCCGGACAGTTCTATACCTGTTAAGGAAAGTAAGAGATTAGATTTTGATTATGACCACTGCAAAGGCTGTGGAATATGTGAAAGTGTCTGTACCTTTGGAGCAATTAAAATGGTAAAGGATGAAAAATAGGAGGGGAAAGTATGAGTATAAAAGAAAGACTATCAGGAAATGAAGCCATAGCAATAGCTATGAGACAAATAGAGCCAGATGTAATGCCTGCTTTTCCAATAACGCCTTCTACGGAAATTCCTCAATATTTTACAAAGTATGTAGCGGATGGAAAAGTAAGGACAGAATTTATACCAGTGGAAAGTGAACACAGTTCAATGGGTGCAGCTATTGGTGCTCAGGCAGCAGGTGCTAGGACAGTAACAGCAACTTCATCCTGTGGACTTGCACTAATGTGGGAACTTCTGTATGTTGCTGCATCAAGCAGATTACCAATAACTATGGCAGTAGTAAACAGAGCATTATCTGGTCCTATAAATATAAATGCAGATCACTCTGATACCATGGGAGCAAGGGATTCAGGGTGGATACAGATATATTCAGAAAACAATCAAGAGGCATATGATAATTTCATACAGGCTGTTAGAATTGGTGCACATAAAGATGTACAGTTACCAGTAATGGTTTGTCAGGACGGATTTATAACAAGCCATGCAGTTGAGAATATTGAATTAATAGAAGATGAAAAAGTAAAAGAATTTGTGGGAGAATATAATCCAGAGCATTATCTTATGAATCCAAATGAAACCATGGCTGTAGGTCCATATGATATATCCGCATATTATATGGAACATAAAAGACTTCAGGCACAGGCCATGATAAATGCAGAAAAGGTAATTTTGGACATAGCTGAAGAATTTCAAGAAATGACAGGAAGAAAATACGGATTTTTTGAAGAATATGAGCTTGAAGATGCAGAGTATGCAATTGTAGTAATTAACTCAACTGCAGGAACAGCAAAAGCAGCTGTAAATAAAATGAGACAATCAGGAAAAAAGGTTGGATTACTTAAAATAAGAGTATTTAGGCCATTTCCAGCAAAAAAAATTGCAGAAGCATTAAAAAATACAAAGGCAATAGCTGTAATGGACAGAGCAGAGGGATTTTCAGCCTGTGGAGGTCCTGTTTTTGCTGAGGTAAGATCCGCAATGTTTGATGTGGAAAATGCTCCTAAGATAATAAACTATGTTTACGGATTGGGAGGAAGAGATATTGCCATAAATGATATAGAAAAAGTTTATAATGATTTAAGTGAAGTAGCTGAATCTGGAACTTGTGGTGAAACATATAGATTTTTAGGAGTTAGAGAGTAGGAGGTGGAGTATAATGGAATATAAATTTAAAGAGGAAATGAATAAACCAGAAAGATTAGTGGGCGGTCATAGAATGTGTGCTGGATGTGGTGCTCCTATTGCGGTGAGAAGTGTACTTAGGGCCCTAGGTGAAAAAGATAAGGCAGTAATAGGTTCTGCAACAGGATGTTTGGAGGTTTCTACATTTATGTATCCATATACATCCTGGAAGGATTCTTTTGTACATAGTGCCTTTGAATGTGCTGGAGCAACTATGGGTGGTGTAGAGAGAGCATACACTGCTTTAAAAAAGAGAGGAAAGATTAAGGAAGATTATAAATTCATAACCTTCGGAGGAGATGGGGGAACCTATGATATAGGATTTCAATCATTGTCTGGTGCTATGGAGAGAGGCCATGACATGGTGTATGTATGCTATGATAACGGAGCATACATGAACACAGGAATCCAAAGATCATCAGCAACCCCTAAGTATGCAGATACTACAACAACACCAGTTGGAGCCGCATCATCAGGTAAACCACAGTTTAGAAAAAACCTGACAGAAATAATGGTAAGTCATAATATACCATATGTAGCTCAGACAACATTTATGGGAAATTTTAAAGATATACATGAAAAAGCTCATAAGGCAATATACAAAAAAGGGCCGGCATTTCTAAATGTATTATCTCCATGTCCAAGGGGATGGAGGTATGAAACTGCTGACTTGATGAAAATATGTAAATTAGCAGTAGATACGTGCTTCTGGCCTGTTTTTGAAGTGGAAGAGGGGCAGTGGAGATTAAGTTATAAACCTAAAAATAAACTGCCTATAGAAGATTTCTTGAGACCTCAGGGGAGATTTAAACATTTATTTGAAAAAGGAAATGAATATATGGTTGAAGAGCTGCAAAAAGAGATAGACAAGCGTTGGCAAACCTTATTGAAAAAATGTGAGGAGTAGGTAAAAGACCTGTTTACCTTTATAGTTCTTCTAAGATTGAGGCAGGGAAAATTATTTTAAATAATTAAACTCTGCCTGATTATGTTATATGACATAGTCATTTTTATTTCAAACTATGTAATATATCCATAATAATTATTAATAATTATTAAGAATTATTAAATTTTACTCTTATAAAAGGGTTTTTTTATTTTGCACAGAAATTTTTAAAAGACATTAAGGTTATTATAAGTTAATATTTAGGATAGAGGGGAAAGATAGGGGAAAATGCTAGAAAGTAATAAATCTAAAAGAATTAAAAGGGTAAAACAAGTTTTGGTAAGTTTATTTTTTATATTAATTTTAGTTGTGTTTGTGTATGATTTTAAATTATATATAACAACAAAATTAATTTCAGCTACTGTTAAAAACAACAAATTTGAAAATGGTACCATGAAAAAAACAGATGTTGATATTTCAAAAAATGTTTGGAATTTGGCACATAAAGGAAATTATTATGAAAATGGTGATCTTAGAAAATTTCCTTATCCATATAGTTCTATGCTTTCGATATGTTCTGATATTGATGATACTACCTTGGAGGATTTTAAAATATATCATCAATTTTTAAACACAAAAGAAGAGACTTCTCACGGGAAAGGGCTTGGCTTGGATGTGGGAGACAGTATGTGGCTTTATATGGGTGAAAAATATTCAAAATCCCAAAATGGAATACATAGACCAGATGAAGTGATGACCTATTATAAAGGAATTAATGTAAATAAAGAGAATAATGCTTATGAAATAACTAATTTCATAAAGGGTGGATGGATAGATTGTATACATACTTTTGGAGACTTCTCAACTGAGGATGAAAAAAGAACTCTTTTTACCAGAAAGTTAGCTATAAACGGATGGGAAACGTTTAAAAACATAGGATTTACTCCAAAAGTGTGGATAAATCATGGGAATAAGTCCAATAAACAGAATTTTGGTGCTGCAACTTCCTCTTCATTTATGAGCTATCAAGAAGGTGACAATCCTGAAAGCAGGTATTATCATACTGATATAACTTTAGAAAATGGTATAAAATATGTATGGAATTCTGTGAATAGTAATATTTTTGGACAAGAGTATCCCTTATTTGAAATTTCATTAAGGGATGGAAGAAAGGTTTGGGGATTTTACAGATATACAAATGAAATATCCAATGGTAAGCTTGACTGGACATGGATTCCAGGAGAAATTTATCGTCAGCTGACTGAGAGCAATTTGGATGGAATAGTTAAAAATAAGCAATATTCTATTGTAGCTCAGCATTTTGGTGTATCAGCACAGGAACTTTTTACGGAGAAAAATATACGAGCTTTGAGACTTTTAAAGCAGTATGAAGATGATAACAAAATATTGGTTGCAAAAACTACAAGGCTTTTAGATTATGCTGATGTTCATAAATATGTTATTTATAATAAGTTTGTGGAAAATGGAATAACTTATATTAATATAATTGGTGTAAACGATCCTCTGTTTGGGAAATTTATTCCTAAAATTGATAATTTAAGAGGACTCACATTTTACACAGATAAGTCAGAAAACACAAATATTCTTCTTAATGGAATTGTATTAAGTAAAGATGAAATACAAAGAAATTCTGAAGATGAAACTGGAAAAGAAAGTGTGTCAATAAAATGGTATAAACCTGATTACAAAGATTATAGCAAGTGCTCAAAATAGCAAGAGCCAGCATAAGCTAGGTATTTCAATGTGGAAAATTATTTAAGAATGAAGACATGAATTTTTAATAAAATGTATATTTTTATATTGTTTACAAATGGTTAATTATTATGACATTAAGCTGTAACAAATACTATTTATAATTATAAGTGTCTTTAGTAAATAAACCTTAGTATTAAATAAATAGATTGTGAGCAATACCCCAAATGTAAAATTAAGATAGTGTCTGTGGTTGCAGGATACTTTAAACTCAAATGCAACTGCCAGAAGTTGATATATGTTGAATCCTTAAAAAATAATATTATATCAAATAATTCTTAGGCTCAGGTGGAGTTTGCTTATAAGGAATACGCATCGTAATCTAACTTATCCAGAGGCGTAGCAGTGCTTATTCCCCGCTTTGAAGAAGATGGGGGTGTTAGCAATGGTAGCCTTCGGATAAATGAGCATCTGTCATGTAGGGTACTTATTTTAAACTTATAAAAAATTTTTAAAAATCAAATAAAAGCTCCGGGATTATCCGAAGCTTCTATTAGTTAAAACTAATGAGTGACATTAAAGTATTCTTATGAGCATTAGTTATTATATCCAATTTATTATGTCTTATAATTATTTTCCATAATATAATTAAATTACCTGGAGTATTTTTTTGTAGAAATGCACAAACTTTAAATGCAGCATTAAATATTGCTATTTCAAAGAGGTGTTTATAATGACACGTAACAATAATTTAGTAGTACCAGAGGCCAGAGCGGCTCTATATAAATTTAAAATGGAGTCAGCTAAAGAAGTTGGAGTAAATCTAAAAGATGGCTACAATGGAGATTTGACTGCAAGAGAAGCTGGCTCAGTAGGTGGAAATATGGTTAAGAAGATGGTTGAATCCTATGAGCAGGGCTTAAAATAATACTACAAGAAGAGGGCCTGTACCTTAAATTGAGGTGCAGGCTTTATCTGTCAGATGATGAATCTATGCCAATAACACTGCTATCTTCTTTGATAATTCATTTGTTAATATTTTTGTACCACATCTAAATCTAACCCTTTTTGTTTATTTGCTATATTTGTAAATCAAGTCAAATGGTTTCTGAACAGTTCTTATAGACAGGACAGGGTCTAAGATTACATCCTCCGCAAGCGTTTTTATCACAGCGATAACCAATTTTTTGATAATGGGCTGTGGGTTCATCACATGTAGTTGCATCCTGATATTTTACTATAATTGAAATTTTGGTGTTATATTTAGGACAAAAACCAGAAATACGTTTTCTAATAAAAATATCATTCATAATAGTATCACCACCTTCCAATAGTGATAATTCTACAAAAATATATTATAACCTTTAGAAGATAATGGAACCCATTGTGGATTCCATTAATGTTTATCTAAATGTTTTTACTTAGATGATGGTTTAAATGTTGTACAACTTGTATCGTCACTGGTATTAGGTTTATTTTTACCTGACATTGGGTTAACTTCTAGAGAATTGGCATGGCAGCAATTATCCTTCCAATAGTCACAGCAATTAACACTACATTTTACTTCCATCTTAGGAGAAGTCATAATATAAAAACCTTCTTTCAATTATATTTTACAGGGTTAGTATGTTATAAAAAAATAAATATTATACAATTAGAAAAAGTATCACATAAGTTTTTTGCAATTTAAAACTTAATATAATGTAAATTTAACTATTTATGTTACATGATATACATCAAGGAATTCTTGGGTTCAGATGGAGTTTGCTATGGAGAAATACTTATCTCCATCATGTAAAAAAAATAAGTATATCGCGGATAAGCATTATGAGGAAAATGAAAGTGGACATATTGAACAAAAGTTAATAATTAGTGAAACGACATGGGAAATAATTCAAGATTTATTACCGCTTTATCACGATAATGTTTGTAGTAATAAAAGCCTTGCTGCTATTGAGGAACATCTTATGGAGTGTGATACTTGCAAAAAATACCTTGATAGTATAAATAATGACTTTATTCAAAATACTACAGATAAGATAGCAGAACAAGCAAAAGTTAATACTTGGAAAAAAATTAAAAAGAAGCTATTCCGAAAGAATGTAATTATATCAATTGTTTCAGTTTTGTGTGCAATTGCCGTATTGTTAGGAGGGTTTTTGCTTGTTTTTTATCATGAAATGCCAGTTCCCTATGTAAATGGACTAGTGAATGTTAACATGACACAGGATGGAAGAATTGATGTTATGGTATCAGAAGCAGGTCACCATATTTTTGTTGTGATTATTTAATATATATTATAGTTAATTTCATATTGCATGAAAATAAGAGTATTTTAAAGAATTATGAAAGAATCATGAAAAAAAGTATGAACAGTGCTATCCTGCGAATTATTGATAAACATCAGTTTATTTGATATAATATTGACAATATAATTAATTTTTACAGTTATTTTTTATACTTTTAATAATATTGTATGGGAGGAGCGTTATTTTAATGGAAGGACTTATTAATCTTTTAAACAGTATAGACAGTGTTTTATGGGGGGTGCCCATGATTGTTGTACTTTTTGGAGCACATATTTTCTTTACTTTTAGAACAGGATTCATTCAAAGAAAAATTTTTACAGGAATTAAATTATCTGTTACTAAGGATCCAGATAGTGAAGGAGATGTATCACAATTTGGTGCTCTTAGTACTGCTTTAGCATCCACTATAGGTACAGGTAATATAATTGGTGTTGCAACAGCAGTGACTTTAGGAGGGCCTGGTGCTGTACTTTGGATGTGGTTCACAGGTGTATTTGGTATAGCTACAAAGTATGCTGAATCTCTGATATCTGTAAAATATAGAGTGAAAACTGAAGATGGGAGTATGCTTGGGGGAGCTATGTATGCCCTTGAAAGAGGACTTAACATGAAATGGTTAGGAGTAATTTTTTGTATATTTACTGCCATTGCTGCTTTTGGAATAGGATGTTCTACTCAAACAAATGCTGTTGCTTCTACTTTAAACGACAGTTTTGGAATTCCTATGTGGATTTCAGGAATTATAATTGCTATCTTGGTAGGAACTGTTATTATTGGTGGAGTAAAATCTATTACTAGGGTATGTGAAAAATTAGTACCATTTATGGCTATATTTTATGTATTAGGATGTTTAATTATTTTAGTTATGAATGCAGATGTTTTAGGACAAACAGTTGTAACCATAGTTCAAGCTGCATTTTCTCCTCGAGCTGCAGGAGGTGGATTTATAGGATCTACTGTTGCAATTGCATGTCGTTATGGTGCTGCAAGAGGTTTGTTTTCCAATGAATCAGGAATGGGTTCTGCTCCTATTGTAGCAGCTGCTGCCAAGACTAAAAATCCTGTAAGACAAGCTCTTGTTTCTATGACAGGTACTTTTTGGGATACAGTAGTAATATGTTTGATGACAGGTCTTGTAATTGTAAGCAGCGTAATTAAGAATCCTGCGATTGATACAAAAACTTCTTCTTTACTTACAAGTGCTGCGTGGAACCAGATTCCTGTAGTAGGATCAGTTATAATAGCTATTGCTTTAGCTATATTTGCATTTTCTACAGTATTAGGATGGTCTTATTATGGAGAGAGGGCAGCTGAATATTTGTTTGGAAAGAAAATTATTAAACCTTACAGAATTCTATGGGTAATAGTAGCTCTATTGGGTACACTCATTAGTCTGGATCTTGTGTGGACGATTGCAGATATATTGAATGCATTGATGGTAGTTCCAAATGTAGTAGCAATGTTACTTCTCAGTGGAGTTATTGCAGCTGAAACCAAGAAATACATCAACAATCTTGATTTACCTTCAGAAGATAAGGAAAAGGTATCCTGATAGTGAAACTAATATTTTTTATAGAAGTATAGAATAAACTGTAAGTAGATATTCTTTACATTAATTATATATTTGCGGGATATTTTTAAATATGTTATATTAAGTATAATATACATGCATAATAGAATAATTGACTATATAATTTCGGTTGAACAAATTTTAATTTGATTTCAAGATAAATATGACTTTTAGGGTGGAAAGTCCTTTATGGACTTTCCATTATTTTTTTGAAGTTAGGAGGATTTTTATGGAAAAGGCATTGCTAAATATTGTATTAATACTTGTATTTACAAAGATAGGAGGAATGATAAGTAGAAAGATGAAAATGCCAGAAGTATTGGGGGCACTAATTGCAGGTGTGATACTTGGACCTGTTATATTAAATATTGTACATTACGATGATAATATAAAATTGCTTTCAAATCTTGGAGTAATTTTACTTATGTTTCTCGCAGGATTGGAAACTAATGTAGAAGAGTTTAAAAAAGCTGGATTATCCTCATTTGTAATTGCGTTAGGAGGTATAATACTGCCTCTTGTTTTGGGGACTCTAGGGGCATATATGTTTTTTAGTGATTTTTGGGAGAATATATTTGTAGGAGTTATATTGACTGCCACCAGCGTAAGTATTACAGCAGAAACGCTTAAGGAACTTGGGAAACTAAATACAAGAGCAGGAATTAATATCCTTGGAGCGGCAGTAATAGATGATATTTTAGGCCTTATACTTATATCCATAGTTCTTGCAGTGGCACAAACTTCTGGCTCAAATACTCAAGTTTCAGGCACATTGTCAATTGTGTATGTATTTGTAAAAGTAATTTTATTCTGTCTGGCTTCCATAATTGCAGTGGTGTATATGCCAAAATATATGAATAAATTTAAAAATTATATAAAGCCGGGAAGAGAATTTCTAACATTTTCCCTAGCTTTTGCGGTTCTTATAGCCTATATAGCCGAAGTTTTAGGTATTGCAGCTATTACAGGTGCATATATAGCTGGACTTATACTCTCATCTGTTACCCACAGAGAATATTTAGAGAGAAATGTGAAAGCAATTTCATCAGGCTTTTTATCTCTTATATTTTTTGCCAGTGTTGGAATTGAAGCAAATCTTAAAGGATTAACTATGGAGGTAATTCTTATTACCTTAGTTATGTTTGTCATAGCTGTTATTGGAAAGGTTATAGGATGTGGTGCTGCTGCAAGATTTATGAAAATAAGCAAAAGTGAATCTTTACAGATTGGAGCCGGTATGATATCAAGAGGGGAAGTGGCTATTATTACTGCCAATATAGGCCTTCAAAAGGGAATAATTTCAGAAGAGATATTCTTACCAACTCTAATTGTTGTAATATTGACTACAATTATAACACCTATTTTACTTAAGTTATCTTTTTCTCATAAAAGGATGCTTAAAATTGGATAACTATAATTTTATATTGGGTGGACTGTTATAAAAACACTTGAAAATATAAAGTAATAGGTGTGCAGAAATTTCCGTACATACTTTTTCCTATTATTTCTATTATGATAAATAATACCGATTATAAATATTGGGACTGGTGAAATAGTAAAATATGAATAAAAAGTTAAAATATAAATCTACAATAAAATCAATGCCGCACCTTTATATAGAAACAAAAAGGCTGCAAGGCTTATTTTAAAAGGATTTAATGATTCTGAAATAAAAAATATGGCCATTGAAGAAAATATTTTTCAGATGAGATCTGAAGCACGAAAAAAGAAATTGCGTCAATAACATTAAAAAGATTAAAGAGTTTAGATGAATTCCTACTTGATAAATTAGTGAATGGAGATTTTTCCATATCTGTTATACTGCAAGATTTGCAGTAAGAAATCTGTTAAAGTAGAATCATTAATCAATAAAAAATATGATGAAGTCTATGGAGGATGTGAGAAAGCAAGATGGGGTTGCCAAAATGAAATTACCAAAAATGGAATTGCCTAAGATAGGATTACCGAAAATAAAATGGCCTTTACGTCTATTGTTATATGTAGTAACGCTTATTCTTTCAGTGTTATCCATGTTAGTGTTATACTTTCGTCTTGTCAATGTTGTACTTGCTGATATTATTTATGCGTTAGCTGCATGTATGATTGGATTGTCAGGATACTATCTGTATAATGATTTGAGATATGGTGTGAATGAAAAATTGAAGCTTATCATTGAAGTCAATCCTTTTACAAACCGTGTGGCAAAAGATTATCGCTACAGAACAGTTCTGTTTACTTATTCGTCTTTAGGTGCTAATCTGATTTTTGCTTTTGGTAATGGCATATTTGGTATTATCAATCATTCCGTTTGGTTTGGAGCTTTATCTGCGTATTATATTGTTCTCAGTATTATGCGTTTTATAGTTATCCAGTATGAAAGAAGAATTTCAATACTTGAAAAGACACAGAATATGCAGCAGCAGGAATTATCGGTTTATCAAAATTGCGGGATTCTATTCATCCTATTGACAATAGCATTAGGTGCATCTGTAATTCAGATGGTGTATTTCGATAAAGGATATAGCTACCCCGGAACACTTATCTTCGCAGTGGCGGCTTATACTTTTTATAAAATAGTATTAGCCATTATCAACATTGTAAAAGCGGGAAGATTAAAGTCTCCTCTTCTAATGACAATTAGGTATATTGGATATGCTGATGCAGTTGTGTCTATGCTTTCATTACAAACAGCCATGATTGTATCTTTTGGTTCAGTTAATACAATGAGTTCGAAGAGAATGAACAGCCTTACAGGAGGATTGACTTGCCTGATGATCCTAATTATGGGAATTTATATGATATGTTCAGCAACAATACAAAAAAAGAAGATCATTTAAAATGACATCAGAATTTATTATGAAATATTACTTGTAAAGAGTTTTGAGGAAATACCCAAAGCTCTTTTTTTACTTATAAATTTTAATTAATGTTTTTCAAACATAATTGAAACAAAGAATTAAAGAATAGAGAATAGAATACAGCCATCAGTTAGGGAATCAGAGACAAATATTTTGGATAGAGAAATATCAATTAATATTTTATAAACAGTTTTCTGACAAAAATCAAATGTCCTTATTTTATGATATCAGTAAGTGTTATAGAAGTAGAAAGTGTAAAAGAAGGGATGTAGGAACTATGGAATGTTAATGCTACAATAAAAATACCCGAAAACCGGAACGAAAATAAAAGTTCCTGCATTAAAAAGTAATAGTAAAGCTGGGGGATTGAATGGATTACTTAAAACCTTAATTAAAGTTGATTATGGGTTTTTTGAAAAAATAAACAGAGGAATTGTCAAAGAGCTTCTGGAAGAAATAAATTCATTAAAGGAAGATTTGCAGGAAAGTGAGAGAGCTATAATTTCTTATATAAACGTCAGAAATTCAGAGAGGGATATAGAGCAGTTAGGTAAATAATAAGCGTAACATAATCAATAATAAGATTTTAGGGGAAGAATTAAATAATGGATGAAATTTAAGGAGAAGTTTTGGAAAAAAGAAGAGGTGGGGCATATAAAGGAAACTCTTAGGAATATGGAAGCAGACAATGCTGTAATTGAGGCTAATATTAAGGATTTGAGGATTGAGAACCAGGAGTTTTTGAAGGAGAAATATAAGTATAAAAAGGCAGATTGGCAGGTGGGGATGAAATGTAATATGTCTCAAGGAGCTGTTACTAAAAGGAGACATAGGTTGATTGAGAATATAGTTAACTGGGATATGTGGATTAGTGCTGTGAATTAAGATAGTTGTAAAATGAATAATGTTATATTAAAAATATACTGCTTTTCGTAATGATTAGATAAAGCAGTATATTTTTGTTGACTAATATTTTTTACTATAATAGGATAAGAAAATTATAGTTATAATAACCTGTACAATTAAAATAGTGGCAATAGTTATAGAAGCTTCTTTTAACCTTAGAAATCCTAGTATGATAGTTGTTATTGATTCAAGAAAAATTATTATGGTATAGGCAGATGAGTGAGATTTCATTCTTATTAATTGAGTGCGTTCTTCATTCTTAGCAATTTCGATTCGTTCTGCTTTTTTGGGGTTGTTTATTAGTCTAATGCTAGAAATAATACCTAGTATTCCAGTGACTGTACATGCTCCAGCTATGCCATAAATAAGTCCATTGCTGTAGTCATAGGTAAAATTATGAAATAGAGTAACTGTAAATGCAACAATACCAATAACGGTATATGCAATAAAAAATACAAACTGTTTTTTAGCATAATTCATGGGTTATTCCTCCTCAAAAATAAATACTTCTTCAATTGATAATCCGAATATTTTAGCTATTTTATAGGCAAGAAAAATTGATGGATTGTATCTCCCGTTTTCAAGGGAAATTATTGTCTGTCTGGTAACTTTACAGAGCTCAGAAAGTTCTTCTTGTGTCATACGTTTTTTCTTGCGTAAATCTTTAATATGATTTTTCATAATTCACTCCTTATAAAAAGTATAGTAAACTTTACAATTTAAAGTATAGTAAACTTTACTTTAAATGTCAAGCGAATTTTACATTATTGGGAATGTAAATCTGTAGGAATTATTCAGGAATTAAACAGGAATTAAAATGGAATTAGATTGGAATTAAAATATTGCTAAAGTGTAATATAATAGTTATAGTGAGAAAATCAACAATAACTCATATACAAATTCTCCCTTTAAATATACCTCTGGCTCCAGGGTTAAATGGGACTTCAGTTCGGGAAACCGTAAATAAAATCCTTTATATTATGTATATGTCGGAGGTAGGCACTGTTAATGCGGTGCTTATTTTTGTATTTTTTAACATAGGCGTAATGATGTTATAACAATTGGGGTATATACTAAATAACATAGTATTATATTCCAAGGCATTGAAAGATAAGTGTCTGTGGTTGCAGGGCACTATAAATTTAAATGCAACTATCATAACTCTATATAAATTACCACGCCCTTAAAATAAAATTTAAATAATAGCAAGATAAGCACCTGTCATTTAGGGTGCTTATTTTTTATATTATAGAATTTAGATAATGGAATATTATGGATAATGTGTGTAACCTGTGGATAATTCTGGAGATTAGTGCATATAATAATAAGTTAAGGGAAGTGAGAGGTATGAGAATAAGAGAAATCTTAAAAGAAAAGCTTAACTAAGATAAAAAACTAAATAAGGATAAACTAGGGAGAGGCGAATACCTCTCCTTTACTGATATAGAAAAAATGATGAGACATGAGTGTTACAGGAAGATGAGCTATTTATGGAAATATTACAAGTTATTTTTATTAGCATTGTAACAACATTAATTGTACAAAAATTGATGTTTAAAGATAAAAAATGAAAATTTAACAGCACATATTTGTAAATGATTCTCCGCCTTGAAAGTCAAAGCGTTAAGGGCAATTGGCTTTGCATCCACTTTGAGTTGCTTTGTATTAACACAGACAGCTATCATGTCGTTTTCAAACAAGGGTGATAACAACTTTGCCAATGCTCTTGCCGGAGTAGTTTTTGGTGGAATGGCAGCGCTCATAGGTCTGTATGTTATATTGGACAGCTTTTTACATAAAAAACTGTCCGTTCCCGAAGCCGATGATTCATAAGGAAATCATACTCATATTCGCACCCTGTTCAGCTAATTTTAACAAGTTTTAGATATTTATCAGCAAAAAGCAGCTCTGCAATCGGGCTGCTTTTGTTTTTTAATATTTCTCAAACAATTCTTAAGCATTTCGCAAACATTTAAAAGTTAAAGTGTATACATCAAATAAATTAATAAGACGAGATGTCTTAACATCTGACCTACGGACAGTAAATTTGTATAAAATTCCAGTGGATACAATAGTTAGTATTAATTTATGTATTCTATAATTTAACTGTGTTTTAAGTTCATTATTATTGAATAAATTGATTAAAATGTAAATAAGGATTTATACTTATGACAGTGCTTTGTGTCAATGTAAATAAAAGTAATTAAGATTCATATAATGTAAAAACAATCTTTAAATAGTAATGGCTTTTCAGGGAATTATAGCATCTGTTAAACCATTTAATGCCAGAGCTAAAAAGACTGTAAATTCTAACTTGATTCCCTTTCTTCTATATCAAACCTTTTTTTATATTCTCTGATTGCAAGTGGCTTTTCTAA
>NZ_DAIQBT010000013.1:0-82131 GCF_036781005.1 Clostridium sp.
CCCTTGATATATAAAGAAAATTTATAAAAATAGTGTAAAAAAACTTTACACTAACCTTAGAATTAAAAGAGGATTTTATATGGATATGGATTTAATTTGTTCGGAAAATATAAAAAAAATATTGGAAGAAGTTCTTGCCAATCGTAAAATAACAATTAATAAAGATTCAAAAATATGCATTATTGAAAAAGGATTTCACCTGGAACCGGGGAAAATAGGCATATATTTTGATATTCCCACTTTAAACCTTTTAATTGATTATTTAGACAACAATATACGCAGTAAAGAAGACGTTAAAAATATAATAACAGCAAGATGCCAGGAAGATGAACTTAAAGTAATAATTTATAATAATATTTATTATTTCGAAGCCATGGGTAATAATGTATTTTGCAGAACAAAAGATAAAAAATACAAAGTAAAAGAAAAACTCTATGAACTGGAAAAGAAGCTGGAGAATAAGGAATTCATAAGAGTAAGCAAATGTTTTATTGTAAATATAGAAAAAGTGGATCGAATTATTTCATGGTTTAACAGTAAACTTATATTAAAAATCATGGATATAGATGAAGAAATTTATGTTACACGAAAATATTTAAATGATTTCAAAAGATTTCTGGGATTTTGAGGTGAGAGTATGAAAGAGCATTTAAAGGACTTTTTATTTAATTTATCAATATCTGTACTTATAGGATTATTTGTGGGAATGGTTCAAATAACCGCTGCAAATATAAATGGTGAAGCTATAGCCACTTTAATAATATCTTTAATAATTGGAGGTGTTATCGGGACAATTTCTAAATCTACTTTTATATATATATATTATATAAAACAAAAAGATACTAAACTGGCTTTTATATCAGTATTCATAATAATAGGAGTTATCTGTTGTATACCCACCTGCTATTATTACTTCACTAAAAATAAAATTATTTCCATACTACAGCTATCATTAATCTTAATATCGGCAGAACTCCTCGGAATGGGTTTCTGTTACTACTCCTATAGAAAATATTTGGATTTCAATTTAAAATTAAAAAATAAAAAACAACAACTAAAAAAATATCCTAAATGATACAAAAAAGGTGTTACACGATAAAAGTCCTGATATAAATCAGGGCTTTTTATCTAAAAGTTTATTATACTTTATATTCTCATTAAGTTTAAATTGCTTTCCATATATTATATTCATCCTTTTCATAAATAGTTACAAATTTTATTACCTTATGAAAAATAACTGTTTGTAATTTTTTATAAGGTTCTCTGGTTTTTTTTCTCCGAAAAACTTATACCTTAAATAATCATCTACATATATGTTAAATGGGACTAAGAAAAACCATATTAAAGCATAGGGAATACATATCTGTCCTAAAACATTCCCCCATGTATTTGAATAATCCCATATTCCAAGTTGAAGCCATATATTTAAAATTACTCCTGAAACAAATTCTAATATTAAAATTATAAGAGTACCTATTAAACATTGTTCCCACATTCTACGATTAGAAAAAATAGTTCCTTCATTTAACCTCCCAATAAAAAAAGCTGATACTCCACCTACTACAAGCATGGATATATGTGTCCATCCCCGCCATATTCCCTCCAAGACCATGTAAATGCTTCCCATTATAAGTATGAGAATTAAATCCTTTTTTACATTTTTATAATTGTATGTCATAATACATCCTCCATATCATTTTGGTCTAAAATTCATAAATATCTCTTCATTATGGTTAATTTATACACCAAAACAACTTTTTATGTCAGAAATATATTTATTATTTAAAATCCAGATAAATAAATATCTTTCTTACAACTAACCTTAAGAATCACTTGATATATTAAACCTGTTCATTTCATTCAACACCTTCTTCATAGCATCTGATACTACTACAAAACCTCTTCCTGCCTCACCAGCCCTGGAAGATTCTATAGCAGCATTCAATGCAAGCAAATTAGTCTGTTCTGATATATCATTTATGGTATTTTTTATTAGGCCTATTTCTGAAACTGCTGAATTCATATCCATAACAATCTGTGATACATGATTTACAGCTTCACTTCCTTTAGAGGTTTTATCATACATAGTTTCCATAGATTTTAATCCTTTAATACTTTATCTTTCGTTCTGAAAAATAAAAATTTTTATAAATAATTGTATTGTTTATGAAAGTTTTATGAATAAATATTAAAGGGGGTAGCTTCCCAACTACCCCTCATAAATCTATTCTTCCAAACTCACCGCTGCATTATTTATCTTGGAAATAAGATATTCCGTTATTACTTTATCTCCCCCAAATACATTAAGTGTGATTTTTTTATCTCTTGAAAGATTTTTTATTATTTTTCCTGCTGTACCATAGGATGACTCTGATACCAAAATTAAAGGTGAGCCACTGTTTACTGCAGCGGCTGCACTTCCACTTAATGAATCAGCAAAATCTTCTCCATTAGCCAAATAGACCTTTGTCCACTGATTTCCATAAAAATATTTATTTATCTTCTCACAAGTTATATATCTATTTTCTCCACCCAGCCTGATGACTTTATCATTATCTAAATTAGTAATTTTACCAATACTATCTTCTACGTTTTTTGAAATAACTCCAGTTTCTCCTAATATATACACTTTGGAGGGTTTTACATCTTCCATATAATCTATAACTTCCTGACTTAATTCATCCTTAGAAGTCAACAGAATAGGTATGCGTTCCGAAGCTGCCTTGGATGATATACTCAGTGCATCTGCAAAGGAGGAATCGCTAGCTATTATAACAGGACTATTTTTTGAAATATTAATCTCTTTGGCAATATCAACACTAGTTTCAAGTCTGTTGGAGCCTCCAATCCTCACTATATTACTTTTAAAATAACCATTTTTTACTAGATATTCTGCGTAAGAGTTACTTAAAACCCCTTCTCCTCCCAGCAAATATATTTTTGCGTCTCTATTAACATTTTTCATTATATACTGAAGCGTAATTTGACTTCCTTCATCTGAGGGATTATTGTCCACAAGAAGCAGAGGAGAATTAAGTTTTCTAGCTAGAGTAACTCCAGCCAGGCCATCTGCAAAATCATTACCATTTGTTATAACTATATTTTCTAAGCTAAAATTTTTAAACTGGTTTTCCGCTATTATCTTTGAAGTTTCATATCTGTTATTTCCACCATACCTTACAATCCTGTTTATTTTGGAAGGAAATTTTTCGGTATCTCCTGTAAACTGAAAAGGAGCTGTTATAGGACTACTCCAGTAACCTTTATTACTTTTAACTTCTAAGATAAAATAATAGCTTCCCTCCGGCATATCATTAAAATTTATATTTACTTCTTTAGACTGAGAGTCTTCATAAACTTGTTTAACCAGTGCTCCTGACGAATCAGAAATACTATTTAAATCCCCGCTGTAAAATCTGATTCTATAGGAAGTTTGATACTGTCCACTGTTTTCACTATGAAAATTCCATTTAAGAGTAATATTATTCCCATTTCTGTCAATAGCTTGTCCGTATAGAGGAGCTTCAAGTTTGGGATTAAGTGCATTATTTTCTATATAATCATTATTTATATAACTATATCTGTAAGGCTTAAAATTATTGGTTATATAGTCTTTAGATCTATAGTATTCCTTAACCTTTTGTCCTGTATTATCATCATTGTCAATAGTAGCTTCAAGGGTGGTTGCCCCTACTATTTCTCCTAGATCATTATAAACCCAGGATTGAAAGAAAGCTATGTGCCTGCCCTTAGATAAAAGTATGTCCATATTCGTTAAACTATTGAAATCTATGGCAGTTAGATACTTGACTATACTGTTTGTGGTAAGTTTTGTACCTGGAATCTCAAGGGAATCTTGAATGAAGCTTGCAGCATCTATACCTGCAGTTTCCCCTTTATAACCTCCCTGAAATTTTATATTTCCTGCAACTGCTCTTTTGGTAAGAGCATCCAAAAAATTACTCCACAGCCTGTTAGAACTCCTTCCAATGCTGTCAGATCCCCCATAATTATATGGTATACCTACTTCCTCCGAGATAGTTTTATCTTTTAAATATGCCGGTAACTCTATATAATCCGTAGTATTGCCATTTAAACTTTTATCATATTTCCATGTAATATAAGCCATTTCATAAGCTCGTTCCTGTGCTTCTCTTCGTGAAATGGAAGAAGCAGCCTTAGTATTAAATGTAACAGGTGCTGCAGTGATAATAAATGTAATTAAAAATACCAGTATCTTCTTTATCTTCACTAAAAAACCTCCAATTATTAAAAAATATTTAAATTATATACAAAAATTGTACTTTAAGAAATAGTACAACTCAATGCAAAAATAATGGCAAAGTCACCATTAAAAACATAAAATAAATGCTTAAAGATTACTTTATAATCCTATAAGGACTATTGGAAGTGCCCTCACCTTCAATTGGAGTTATTTCACTTTTTAAATATAGACCAGGTGCTACTCCACCTGTACCGTCATTTGCATTATCACCATATATGCCACCTTCTCCCACAGCCCGTACAATATCGGAATACTCTGCTGAAGGAGTACGCAGCCAGTACCAAGAAATACTATTATCTCTCAGGGAACTTTTTTCATACTGCCCTGTTCTATCGTAAACAAAGCTTTTTAATTCTTTTGTGGAAAGTAAAAAAACCTTATCCGTAACATTTTCATAATAGCTGGAATCATAATTTGATATGCAATTTTCAAGTTCTGTATTGTATTTATATAATTCTAGTCCTCCATCCATTACCTCTCTATCCACAGCAGCCAATATACACTTATGGGTTATTTCTTTTATACTATTTCTCTCCTTATAGGTAAAATTATATAAAAATCCCGGTTGTTTATCATAAAAATTACAGGATACATGATCCTTATCTGGCAATTGACTTGTATAGTTTACTTCTTTATCACAGGAATTAAGCCACTGCCTTAGGACGGAGTTCCCCCAATGATTACTTCCAAAACCTATCCTATCCTCATCCACTCTGTCCTCTGTTTTATCTCCACTGGTATCAAAAGCTTTAAAGCAGATTATTTTTTCTGAGAAAAGCATATATCCGTTCATATCTTTGTTTATTACCCTCCACAATATGGGTGTGCCATTATATTTTCCAAATTCAATATAATCTCCTATATTTATTGACAAGTGCTGATTTGTAGTTCTATTTGGTATAAAAAAAATTCCTGCACAAAAAACAATTATTCCAATAATCAAACAAATAAAAGCATATTTTATATTTATAGTTATTCTAGGCTTAATCTTTCTATCTTTTTTCAATTTCAATAAATAATTATCTTCTACAGCCTTAGAGTATTGAAAATTTATGGATTTAAGCCAGGTTTCCAAGGCCCATAAAACCTCTTCTTTTGTAAAACCATGATAATTATGTAACTCATTTACTAATTGGTCACAATCATTTTTATGTATCTCTTTTTTAGCGCCCTTTAAAATTCCACACATAACCTCTGTATCCAAAAGCTTAATTAAAATTCTAACTTCTTTCTCATTCCGGCTACATAAATCCATTAACAACCCCAGAAGCTTTATTTTATTGCTGCAAAGTTCCATACCATACTCTTCAATTAAATTTTTCAATACTATTTCCACGTCTTTTTTCATTCAAGATTCACCTCTTACCTAAGAGCATATCAAAATTATTTTGAGAGAATACTATCTATTTGTTTAATGGACTCCTCATCTTTTAATCTGAATTTAAATATTACTCTTCGTGATTTTTCTTGATTTATGCTTCCATCAGAATTTTTAATGGTTTGACTTTTAGATCTTCCATTTGCAGTAATAATATTCCTTAAAATTTCCTTGTTGTAACTGTCCAAATTTTTAAAGTTATTATTTAATATATAGTTTACTATGCTGTTTGCCCTTTTTTGTGATAAATCCATATTATAATTATAGTCACCTATATTATCAGTATGTCCTTCAATAACTATTTCCGAAACTGAGCTTATATACTTAGGTGAAGTGAGTACGCTTACATATTGAGGTATAAATTTATCAAGACTTTCTTTGAATTCCGGTCTTATATCTGCCTTGTTGAATTGAAAAAGCACATCACTGCTAAACACAATATCTCCTGTATTCTTATCTATATTGATATCCAGTCCCGCACTTTGAAAAGATTTTCTTATATCCTCAATAATACTTTGTCTTACCCCTATTATTTTTTCCACCTGAAGCCTGAGATTTTTCAATTGTTCCTGCTGCTTATCCAACTGGATGTGTTTTACAGCATTGGTATAGATGAAAAATAATAATATAAATAATAATACAGTGCTTAAAAGATCTGTAAATATACGCCATATATTTCCATCATCCTTTGGAGTTTTTATTATTCTGCTATACCTGCCAAACATCAAATTATTTCCCTCCATATTCTATGGTTACTTTTTATAAGCTTCACTAAAATACTCTATCTTGTCAGCTATATTATTTAAAATTGCGTCATGCTTGCTCTGGTACTCTTTCATGTCCTTGTATATCTGTCCAAATACTTCACTTTTTTGTTCATTATAAGCTACCATATATGTTTTAAATTCATAATATTTAATTTTTATATCCTCATAAAAACTCTCAATTTCTTCTAAAAATCCTTTCTCATAATTTCCTAACTTATCAAGGGAAGCACGAAAATCATAGATTAAGTTATCTATCCTTTCACATAAGTCTATATAACTTCTTTCCACCTTTTTTTGACCTTTATTAATATCCCTGACACAATCATCTAAAATGTCAAATTTTTTTTCTAAACTATTTATACTTTTATTGAAAGTACCTGCAAGTTTACCGAAACCTTTAAAAATCAAATCAAATCCTTCTACAGATTCCTTTAACTTTCTATTAAAAGCTGTCATGTATTCCATAGATTTTTCAAATTCCTGTGGAAAATCAGAAAGCTTTTCCACAAATTCATAAACCTTTTTCATGGTTTCTAAAGACTTACTTATAATTTCTCTGGAGGCTTTTCCAAATTCATTTATAGTTTTATCATTGGAATCAGATAATTTTTTAATTGCTGTCTCCATCTTTCCAAAGAATTCATTAAAATTATTTTTACGCAGATTATTGTCCATGTAATCCTCAAGCTTTACCATAATATTCATAAGCAGCTGTTCAGCATCAAATACTCTTGTAATAAATGTGAGTATCAACGAAAATGCAATGCCCACTATACTGGCATAAAAAGCAACCCCCATGCCTGATAATATGGGACTTATGTTATCTACAGTAAACTCTCCTGTTCTAATAGAATTTAAAGATATGGTAAGACCCGTAAATGTCCCCAGAACCCCCATGAGAATAAACAGGGATATGGTCATATGAATTACACTTATAATATTTACTACAGGAATATTTAACTTGTTGAATAATCTGTTATGTGATAAATATCTATAATCTGAAAAGTAAGCTTCTATATAGGATCTGGTATTTATATACTCTGCTCTATTTACCATAACACTATATCCCTCTACTATATCTTCTACTCCAAAAAAAGATTTTTTGCATATACCTTCGTCTATATTTTTCAGTCCTCTATAAACTATGCTATATAGAATTATATCAACTGAAAACATTATAACTTCTATAAAAAAAATTACAGTACTAACATCACTACTGAATATGCCCTTTATAAAATTAGCTAGACCTGCCATTAAAATTCCTCCCTTGAAGTCTGTTACTTATTTTCAGATGTTTTAAGGAAAAGTCCTCCTTTTATTTTCTTCTCTGAAAATCCTTCTTGAAATTTCCCATGCTCACTATATTTTCCTATAAATTTACCATTTACATATTCTACACTGTTTAACGCCTGAGAACATATGCTTTCAACTATATGTTCTTTTTGTAATACTCTCTTAGGTTTTCTCCATGCATCATCAATAAATTTACACATATACTCTTCACACACATCCCTGCCTAATGCAATAACCTCCTTATAAGCACTTTTTCCAATAGAGTGGGCCAGTAATCCCTCCACTGATTCCTCATAGTTATCTGTAGGCATTCCATCAGTTATCAAAAATATTATAGGGGTTAAAGTTTTATAATCCAGTTTAATCTCAGTTAGTTTACTGGAAAGCATATTAATTGCACTGCCAAGAGAAGTTATTCCTCCTGGATTTATGTCCCCATAAATACTATCATTTATTTTTCCCCCTACTTCTACGCTCCATGCGGCAGTATCAGCAAATTTTATAACTCCAAAGTTCACAATAATATCATGCAAACTGCACTTTTCTTCTATTTGTGATACAGCACCCATCATTCCTTCTTTTACATAATTAAGTCTATTATGAATACTCATAGATCCCGAACAATCAATCATCCATATAAAATAAAGAGATTTTTTCATTGAATCTTTTAAAATGGAAATGGGCTTATCCAGTAACAAATTCTTTGTTTTATAAGCAGCATAAATAGCCGCCCCATTTGATACAACTTCCTTGTAGTCCATATATTGACATGTTTCTATTTCTCCCAGCACATCCTTTATAACACTGTCTACTGCTTTAATTTTACTGGAACCCCCTGCCTTGATTATCTTATGAATGTGTCTCACAGAAATTCCCGATAAAACAATAACCTTTTCCATAATATTTTTTATCATCTCTATATGATGTTCAATACATTTATTCAATTCTTCTAGTGTGAGGGTTGTATCTAAAAATTCCCCCGGAGGCACATTATATATCTTTATATATGCTATCTCACTATCATAGGAAAGTAGTTCCTTTGCCTTAACTATCTCTTCCATTAAATTTTTTCTGCATAGATTAGCAGTTTTATATTCATAATTACTGAAATCAAGACTTTCCTTTTTCACTATATAATTATAAAGTTCTTCATCAAAATCCAGTCCTCCTAATCTTCCATTTCCCTCTGAAGCCAACACATTGAACTGAATTTCATCTTTTTTCTCTAATACCTTTATAACAGCTACTTGAAAACTTCCTCCCCCTAAATCAAACACAAGTACATTTTCTTCTCTTTTTTTATTTTTACGCAGATACATACCATAGGCCAGGGCTGCTGCCACAGGCTCTTCAATAATTCCAACAAATTCAATACCAGCAAGCTTTGCACCCTCTTTTATGATATTACGCTTTTCATTATCAAAGTAACAAGGTACTGAGATAACAGCTCCTTCACATTTAAATTTATCTTCTGGCACAGTAGTTTTGATATTATTATAAATATATTTAAAAATTACAGAACATATATCTCTTAAGGAAAATTCTTTATTCCCCAAGAATACAGCTTTCTTTCCACAGGCTATGATTCCTTTAATTCCTGAAATACAGTTTTCAGGATAAAATGCTTCTTTTGCCAATGCAGCATTCCCCACATGAAATCTTCCCTCATTGAAACAAACTGCAGAAGGCACTATATATTCCCCCATTTTGCCATATATCTCTGCCTTTTTTCCATTCCATTTGGACACAGAGTTGTATATGGTTCCAAAATCAATGCCTATAATCAGATGATGCTGATAATCATGATACAAAACTTACATCCCCTTCACTTATAACTTTAAATTTTAATATAACTTTAAAACTTCTGTTTTTTTTATTTTGCTTTCCCTCTGCTCCACAGTTACAATAACAATTTGGTTTTCCTTTACTTCAAAAGTTATATTTATCTCAAGAGTACGCTTAGGTGCGGGAATAAGGCCTGAAACATGTACTGTACCTACATGGGCATTTTCCTTTGCAACTCTGCAACTGCCTTGATAAACCTGTACATCTATATCCGTACAATTATCCTGATCCGTATAAAAAGTGAGAGTTCTTCTAGCAGGAGTTTTTCTATTTTCATGAATGAGAACTATAAATTTACCCTTTGCATCCTCAATTCCTAAAGAATGTGCAGTAACAGGAATAATAGTTATTTTTTTTCTGGTATTTAAATTACCTGTAAGGTATGCTGCATATATAGCTGCCCCTTGAGAGACACATAAACTTGGGTCAACATCTGAGTAGATTTTGTCTTTTCCAACTATATCATTCAATAAATTGTCAAACATAGGAATTTTACTGGAGCCTCCTACTTTGATAACTTTACTTATAGCCTCTGGTGTTATATTTGCCTTGTTTATTGTATTTTTAACTATATTCTTTATCCTCTCATAGTAGCTTTCTATAACTTCCTCAAACTCATCTCTCGTAAAATTTCTATCTACATTCACTCCTGGTATAACATTTAAAACTGCCATATAAGCATTATCCGTAAAACTTAGTGTTTCTTTAGCTTTTATAGCTTCTGCCATAAGTGACTGTTTGCCCCTTTTTCTCAATCTTTCATTAACTTCTGACTTAAAATCAATACCCTCAGCCTTTATGATATGTTTTAAAAAAGCTTTGTCAAAATCCATGCCACCTAGTCTGTCATCTCCTCCAATTCCAAGTACTTCAAAAACCACATTTTCACTATCTTCTTTCACTTTAAAAATTGTCAGATCAAAGGTTCCTCCTCCCAAGTCAAAAACAAGTATAGTCTCTTCTCTTTTTATGTTATCGCCACTGTGAAGACACCCATAGGCCAGAGCGGCAGCTATAGGTTCCTGAATCATGCCCACAAGATTCAATCCTGCTTTCTTAGCTGCCTGTGAAGTATTTTCCAGTTGATTGGCTTTAAAATAATAAGGCACAGTAACTACGACTCCAGAGGCGTTATATACTCCCTCTGGAAACATATCCTGTACACTTTTATATACATATTTCAATATCATTGCAGAAATATCTATAGGAGAGAATTGTCTATCCCCAAACCTTATTTTTATATCTTTATTATCCATTAACCGCTTTACACCAATACAAACATTTGAAGGTTCAAAAATTCCACTATTAAAGGCCACCCTGTCATAAATAAACTCCTTGCTTCTTTCATCAAAGTAAACTACTGATTGGAACATATTGCTCCCTCTTGGAGAATATGTTTGAACCCCCTGTCCCGTCCAAAATGAAATAGAACTGAAAGTTGTTCCAAGGTCAATTCCAATCACTGGTCTATTTTGGCTGTCATAAGGCATGTAATTATCCCCCCTCCATTAAATGTTAAATAGATAAAAAGTACAACAAACAATCCTAAATTTCTTACTTCTTAACTACATTTAAAATTATTTCTTCCTTGGAATCCGTGCCTAAAGCAGTGGCAGTTACCTTTACAATATTTTCTTCATTCACTTCAAACTTGACAGTTATTCTCTGTTTTCCCTTTGGTGCAGGAGGAATATTGCTTAATTTGAACTCTCCTATAAATAAAGCCTTTTCCCTGCCTTCATCATCTTTTTCATTTATAAAAGCTATATCCTCTGAAGACTGATATACATATATAATAACTTCTGTCTGTTCATCCTTTTGAGTTTTATATTCTTTTTCCCTGATTACAGAACCTTTTTTAGGAATTTCAGTACCTTTTTCTATTATATTTGAAAATTCCATACCCTCTGTCATAATGCCCAGATTATAAGTTACAATATTAAACACATCTCCCTCATAAGGGGTTCCCATAGAAGCTGCAAATATTGCCGCCCCTTCTGCTACTATAGTAACCGGGTTAAAATCGCTATAGGGCTCTACTTTAAAGATTTCTTTAATCTTATTTTTCACTAAAGGCACTAAAGAAGATCCTCCCACTAGTATTACTTTATCAATATCATCTATGGAAAGTTTTGCACCCTGAAGTGCTGTTTTTACAGTTTCATAGGTTTTATCAATGAGCGGAGAAATAGCTTGTTCAAAAGTATCTCTTGTAATTTCCATGTCTAGGTGCAAAAGTTCCCCTTCTCCTGTCTGTATTATATTAGGAAAGAGTACACTAGCACTATTTTTAAAACTCAATTCAATTTTTACACTTTCCGCAATTTCCTTCAGTTTCTGCACTGCAGCCTTCATTTTTTTCTTGCTGATACCTTGATCTTTTTCCATGTCGAGAAGATCAATACCCTTATTTTTAAGTTTAAAATCCTCATTTATAATTTCCATGATACTTCTATCAAAATCGTCTCCTCCAAGTTTTGATATCCCTTCTTTAGACAAAATTTCATATTTATCCTTATCCATATTATTTTTCTTGGTTTGAACCTTAAGTACACAGACATCAAAGGTTCCCCCTCCCAAGTCATATACCAAAACATTTTGATCCCTATTTGAATCTGCCCCATACATAATAGCTGCAGCTATGGGTTCTTCCAAAAGAGCCAGTACATTCAGACCTGCCATTTCCGCCGCCTTCCTAGTGGCTACTTTTGCATTATCTGTAAAATTTGCCGGTACACATATTACCACATCAGATAAACTTCCCTCCGGTTCAAAATCTTTCTGTTCATAGGCTGTCTCCACAAGTTTTGAAAGTATTTCAGAGGCTATCTGTTCTGAACTATAGTCTTCTTCAAAAATAGAAAGTTTATATCCTTCTTCCCCCATATGTCTTTTAATAGAACTTACAGTATTGGAAGGATCAATCATAGCTCTCCCCTTGGCCTCTTCTCCTACAAGTTTTGTATTCTTGTCAATAAATGATACTACAGAGGGCATACACTCTTTTCCATTTACTTTAAGAACCCTAGTTTTGCCATTTTGGTATACTGAAACCACTGAAGTTGAAGTACCCAAATCTATTCCTAACTTGTATTTACTATACTTTATTTCCAGTCCTGCCACTTTTACTTCCCTCCCTCAAAATTATAATCTGGCATTTATATCAATTTTTTTACACTTGATTTTTTCACTTCTAATTAACTTCTCAACTAAATTTAAGTTAAGTTCCCCCCTATTCTCATAAGCACTACGTATAATAGGTATTGTATCACTATTTTCCATCAATTCTACTCCAGTAAAGTGGATTATATTATCATCATCCATCTCAAAAATGGCCCCTACTGCCACTTCTTCTTTTTGAGGTCTTGTAATAGAAATTTTTAATTGTCCTATTTCTTCATCCTCCTCCAATTTCTTATGCTCTCCTCTAAAAACCCTGAATGTAACGGTTTTTTGATACTCCTCCACGGTATAGGCAATAATACCTGCCCTGCAGGGCAATAGGGTATTTTTATAAACAACAGGACAAAATTCCAGTATGTTTTCATTATTTAAAAGAGCTACTCCATAAGTAAAATTCACCTTCTCATCCAATATAAAATCATCCTGAAATATATCTGTAACAGTACTACTCTCTTCACTGGCTATAGAATCAGAAAGGCTTAAAGCCAGTATAGCAGCTCCATTTGACACTACTTCATCTACATTAGGGGCAGTAAAGGGATCTCTCACTTCTTTTTTCAGGATCTCTCTAATTATTGGAGTCTTGGTAGCTCCTCCAACTAAAATTAACCTGTCAATATCTTCTGCGGTCATATTGGCATCTTTTAATACACTTTTTACTTTTTCTATGGTTTTACCAATAAGTGGTTCTATCAAATGGTAATATTCCTCCCTTGACAATTCATAATCCAAATGATAATCCCTTAAAATATTAGGTATTATAATTGACGTATTTTCTTTTGAAGACAGTTCTATTTTTGCATTTTCAGCAGCCTCTTTTATTTTTTGTCTTGCAGCCATATGTTCCCTTTCCTTGCTGGCTTCAATATTAATTTCAGTATCTTCTTTTATTCTATTGTATAAAACACTGCATATTTTTTCATCGAAATCATCTCCCCCAAGTTTTGAATCCCCATCAAGGGCAATGGCTTCAAATTTATTTCCCTTTACTTTCATTATGGAGACATCAAAGGTTCCTCCTCCTAAGTCATATACCATTATAATCTGATCTCTATTTTGATTTATGCCATAACTTACTGCCGCAGCAGAAGGTTCTGCCATTAACCTGAGCACGTCAAACCCTGCTTTCCTGGCCGCATTTTTTGTTGCTTTCCTCTGTTCTGATGTAAAATATGCCGGTGTAGTTATCACTGCCTGGGTAATTTCATCTCCCAGAGTAAACTCCGCTTTTTCCTTTATGGCCTTTAATATTTCACAGGCTATATCCTGGGGAGTCATTCTTTGTTTTCCTATAACATAAGTAATATCTTTTCCCATATCCCTCTTTGTGGAACCTACTGTATTTAAAGGATCCATTACAAGCTTTGCTTTTGCTGGATACCCTGTAATAATTCTGCCATTGTTAACTGATACTACAGAAGGAAAAGTATTTTTCCCATCTAAAAGTATAGTCTCCACCTTTCCTCTTTTCACACAAGAAATAACTGAATTGGTAGTACCTAAATCAATACCTACAACTACTGACATATTCAATATCCCCCTCCTACTAGAAAAATAATGACAATATTATCAATAACAAACTGTTAAGGACTATATTGTCATGTTTATACTTAACGTATACTTTGTGAAAAACATTATAAATGAAATATTTTTGTAACCAAAGGCATATATACCTGATTTATAAAAATAAATACTATAAGGCCAAACACTGCTCCAGTTATACAGCCATTAATACGTATCCAATTTAACTCATTGCCCGCCTTTAACTGAATAAAATCATTCAACGATTCATCTGTCATGTTATTTAGCACCTTTTTTATAATAATTCCAATAACACCATAGCTTGACTTAACCATATGATAAATCAATTCTTTTATATACCCATTTACTGTATCTTTGAACTTACCGTCACTTTTAACATTATTCCAGTAATTATAAAGTTCATCTTTTACCCATTCAATTAAAGGCATTATATCACTGACATGGGATTCAATTTTTTCATCATATTCATTTTTTAAAACATAAGAAATACCTGTTATTATTTTTTCCAATTCATGTTGTACTTCAATTTTTTCTATAGTTTTTTGTTTCCATTTTTCAATGCTATTTATTAATTCTTCATCACATTTAAGTTTTCCTATTAAAATTTCAATTTTATTTAAAAATTCAACATAGGTCGATTGATTTTCATCCTTTAATCCATAAAGCATTTCTATTATCTGTTCCTGAATTGAAGAAGCAATATCATCTACATTTATAGTATTAGTTCCTTTTCCAACCCCCAAAGCAAATTCCATAAGAATTTTTTTGAATCCTTTTATCTTATTTACATTATCTTTCATAATCTTATCTATAATTTTACTGATTTCTTTATTAACTTTTTCATCATCTATTTTTAAAATCAATTCTTCCACCATGGACTTAAATATTACTTTGCAATGTTTATCTTCCAAGGCAAACTCAAGCCCATGGGCAATCCATAGAGATAAATTAAACTGTCTCAATTTACCTCTAAAATTTTTTTCAACAAATGATGCCAAACTACTGGAGTCAACCTTTCCTATAATATGTTCTATCAGATCTTTTGACTGATTGTAAAAAGCGGTTTTATTTTTAATACTACTGTCAATAAACTTAATTATACCTTCAGTAACATTTAATTTATCTATTTTTTCTTTTAATATTTTCTTGCTTAAAAGTTCATTTTCTACCACACTGGCTATTTGTTCCACCACTTTAACTCTATTCCTAGGTATCACAGCAGTATGCCATGAAAACCCCAGAGGCTTTTTAAAAAGTGCAGTTACAGCAAACCAGTCAGCAATTCCTCCCACTAAGGCCGCTTCTATGACAAAGCCTATCATTCTCACATAAAAATTATTATGAAAATGTATTTTCATAATAATGCTTATACAAAAAGCAATAAATAAAATTATTAAAAGCATATCTGCTATTTTCTTGTTTTTCATTTTATTTCTCCCATTTTAAGACATACAAAAAACATTCAAAACACATTATTTAAAAGAAAAAACAAAATTCCTACCAGACCACCCACTACAGAACCATTGATTCTAATCAGCTGAAGATCGTTTCCCGCCTTTGACTCAATTAATTCTATCAGCATGTCATTTGAATATTTATCTAAATTTTCTCTTATAATCTTATCTATATTGTCATGAAAATCATCGATAATTTTATTCAATATTTTCTTTAGACAACTATCTACTTTTTTTCGCATATCCTCATTATCTTCAAGTTTATAGATAAAATTATGAATCTCATCTTCTATTTTACTAGTAATACCTTTTATTATTTTACTTTCTTCAAATTGTTCCTCTTTATAATTATCAACACTTATATCTTTGAATCTATTCATTTTAAAATTTTCAAATTTTTCCTTAATGCTTTCATCATAAATTATGCTATCCAGTTTAGCTGCAATCCACTTCTTAAATTTAACTCTCTCCTGATTATCCACATTTTTCATATTACTCAAGTATTGAACCGTTTCTTTTTGAATTATCACAGCAATTTTATCTGGAGATAAATTAAGTATAAAATCTAATACCACTGTATTTGCTATTGCCCTTCTTCTAGTGCCTTTTTCATAGGAGGCCTTTGTTTTGTCAACAAGTTTCTCCAGCATTTTGCTTACCTTTTCCGTCTTCATAATTGCTTGTATTTCTTCAATTATAAAATTAATAAATTTATCTCCGTAACCTTTTGCAAGAGAAACCTGCAGTGAAGAACTCAGGGCTTTCCATAAATTAAATTCCATTAATCTATCCATAAATAAATTTGAACTGTGAAAATCCCCTGAATTATTTCCAATTAAGCTTTCTTCTATTATTAACTCTACTACCTTTTTAATATCCTTATCCCCATTGCATTCAGATAAAAATTTCAAAATAAGTTTGGAGGTATCATATTCTGATAAAAAATTTTTTAAATAATCCTTGGATAATAGCTCCTCTGTAACCATACTAACCAGACCATTAAGTATTTTTTCTCTGTTTTTAGGTATTATCTCTGTTTTAAAAGGAATGCCAAGAGGTTTCCTAAACAGCGCAGTAATACCATACCAATCTGCAAAGCCTCCAATCATAGAAGCACAAAAAGCATTACTTATCAATCCACCCCAAAAAGTTTTACAAAATGGATGTGTTATTAAATATCCAAGGGTGACTATAATCAATATTATTGTTGCTTTATAGCGATTCATCTTACAATAACCCACTTTCATAGCTTTATAGTTTTATCCAGACGCTGCCTATTACTTCACATATTTAAATATGTATGACAGACTAAAGGGTGAAATGAGATTTTTGAGGAAATATTCCAAACATTCCTCCAGTATGGATAAAAAGCAGATTTTCATGTTCACTAAATTTACCTTTTTTAATTTCCTCTGTTAATCCATACATTGCCTTTCCTGTATATACAGGATCTAAGATAATTCCCTCCAGCTTTGCAAGTTCTTTTATAAATTCTAGTTCCCATTCACTGCTCAGAGCATACCCTTTTCCCACATATCCATCTATAATATTTATTTCATCCTTTGAAAAATTTAAATTCACATTCATATAACTCATGCTATTATGTAATATTTCATAAATCCTGCCCTTAAAATACTTCTCATCATGACACACATTAACTCCATAGATTTTAGTATCATAATTTAGTATTTTACTGCCTAGCAGTAATCCTGAATAGGTTCCCCCAGAACCTGTAGCAATAACAATTCCATCAAAATGCACTTTCATTTCTTTTTCCTGAAGCATTATTTCCTCTATAGCCTTATAATAGCCCAAGCCCCCTATACCATTTGACGCACCTTCTGGAATAATGTAAGGTTTAAATCCCTTATTTTCCATACTAGTTTTAACTCCTTCCATAACCTGCATTCTTTTATTTTCATACTCTTCTTGAGAGATAAAATAAATTTCAGCTATTCTGAGCTTCTTTTACAGAAAATTCTAATTTTCTTATTTTATTACCAGATATCTCTGTTCCAGTCTGATCATCCCGCTTTATATATATATTGGGTCCACCTAATTTTTTAGATAGCCTTTCCATCTTTTCTATTTTGGTTGGCAAATTTGCCATATTTATTTTTTCTGGAATTTTAATCATTTAATTATCCCCACCTTTTAAAAATCTTTCCTACATTGTAATTATAACAAATAAATTAATACAATATAACACTAAATACATATCTAATAGATTTTATAGAAATCAATACAGTTTATTTATACACATCTGTTTCGACTGAATTTTACCATCCTTTTATAAGAAAAAGACAATTTAAATGGAATCATAAGTAAGAGCAGTATAAATGTATCAATACATGTTAAAATCCCTCGAAAAAACTGGAACCAGCTCATCCATTAGTACTTTAATTAACATAAAGGTGAACCAACATTAATTATTGCAGAGGGTGTGGTGTTTGGAAATATCTCTCATGTGAAAAAGCGAAACAATTGTTTGGGCATATGATAGAATATTTCAGTCATGGAGAAATCATATTTGATATTATGATGCTTTTAATGAAGTACGATTTTTAGTTTTATAATAAATAGGGTATACCAGACAAGCATAATATAAAATTGTGTTATTTCTCTATTTTCTTAATATTATTCATAAAAAAGGCAGCACTGCTTTTTTTATTTTCACTTTGTTTCTAATAAAATATACAAAAATATTTCTAGAGACTTTTATCTAAATACTTTTTAATAATTATAAATGATATAATATACTATAAGTCTGTTATAGAAAGGATGTGTAAAATGTTGTATATACATGAAACCAAATTAACTGTTAGATATGCAGAAACTGATAAAATGGGTATAGTACATCATTCTAATTATTATATATACTTTGAAGAAGCCAGGACAGAATTCATAAAAAGTATTGGTATAAGTTATTCTGAAATAGAAGAAAACAATGTATTATTTCCCCTAATCGAAAGTAAATGTAAATACATACAAAGTGCAAAATATGAAGATAAATTAATAATAAAAACTTGGATAGGAGAACTTACACCAGTTAAAGCAGCTTTCAACTATCTAGTCATTGGAGAAAATAATAAAAAAATTGCAGAAGGGGGCACATTACACATTTTTGTCAATAATGCTTTTAAGATAATTAATTTAAAGAAAAAATATGGAGAACTGTTTAAAAAACTACAAGCATTACTATAATCATAGAGAGAAGGAACGTACCTAGGTTTGTTTTACACAAACCTAGGCACGTTCCTATTTACCCCTTGGTTGGAAGCTTATGTTGATCTACGATTTAACTTAAGTATTTTCTAATAAAACTACATCCCTATTTGTTCATACATATAAATTTCGGTAGCCTTATTAAACATATCCTCCCAATTTTTAAAAGATGTCACTTTTCTAATATATCTATTTAATTTTTTATTTGGAATCTTTTTAAAATCCTCATTGTTCTTTACACCAAAACCACTCTTACTTAATAATTCACTCCAAGTACCATAAAGTGTATATTTCTGCATAAAACTTTCGTTAAACAAGTTATCAAATGACACATCCAATTTATTTTCTAATTCTTCAATTTCCTTTGCTACATCTTCTAGTGATTTTTGGAATCCATCAGAGCCTTTTACTTCCATGATTTTCACCTTCCACCTTCCTTTGCATTTATTTGTAACTTTCAAGCAACGAAGAGATTATAATGTACTTTCATTCGTATCTTACTTTATTATTTCTTTTAATGAACATTTAAGTCTTTTTTATGACTTCACACTGTCAGCCATTCTATTTATCTTTTCTCTCCTTCTAATTATCTTAACCCATATGCTTAACACTATAATATAATGGCTTCATTGATATGTCAATTGGCCTATTACATTGGTTTCAATTAGCTACAAAATTGGAATTTATAAATACCGTGGAAGAATCCAAGATGAAAATATAATGTTTAAAGTAAATATAAATTTAGGAATGTATGAAGATTAGTTAATAAAAAAGATAATTACTTTAACAAACAAAACCTTTAATACTATAATTGGTTTTATATAATTTAAAATTATCGTAGGCAATTAGTTAAATTTTTAACCAATTGCCTATATTCTTAAATTTAATATTCCTCTTTAAAATTTTTTTGCCAATTACTCTTCTTCACATCATCTATTTCATCAAATATATCTTTCAACAAGAAAAATGCCCTATTAATTTGAATATCTCTTGTACTCTTAATAACTCCATTTTCCTTTATCATTTGACAAAAACTATTTTTGTGCTTATTAAATCCCACATATACTTTTATATTTGCTCCAAATTCTTTATAACTGCCATATAAATATGGTTCTCCTTCTTTTATGGTATTAAATATTTGCAATATTTGATCTAATTTATCCATTTTATGTGCCTCCTCTTTGTCTACTACTTTTATTTTACTACGCTTGTGAACTTATTGCAATTATAATGTTAAAAATTTATCAAAAACAGACTCTAAATTTCAAATATATGTCAAATACGCCATGAGAAGCTTTTAAATTTATTTAGAAGCCCATTGTTATTTATACATTATAACATTTTCCCTATATTTCTATATTTTTCGTCTCTCCTTTTAAACAATTTCCAGCATATGCCCAACCTTCCTCAGTCTGCATAAAAGTTGGATATACATATTCTCTTTCTCCGTCAATATATGCTTTAATAGGCTTACTCACCTGTATTATATCATTTTCACATACTACAGGTAGCACACGAAGGAAGTATGAAACCATTTGAAAATCAACTAAATCCCCAACTTGTAAATAATCATTTATATCTCCTTGCCATGCTTGATATGTTTTAACTTTCTTCACTATTTATCAGCTCCTATTATTAATTTTTCCATATATTTTTATAACTGATTTTTTAGTATATATTTTTCTTTATTAAAATTGTATCAGTATAAAAATATAAAATCAATTTAAAAGTTATTCTTTATCAAATTCCATTTAAATCCATAAATTATTTAATTTATTATGAAAAAAGAGCCTTTATAAGGCTCTAAGTTTTAATCGTTATGTCTATCCACCTCAAGTATTTCCCCTGTATTAGCATCTATTGTAACCTCATATATCTCTCCTTTCGTGTTTCTAATATGAATTTCATAAACCAATAAACCATTCTCAGTATCCACTTCAACTCTTAGTACTTGTCCTGGTACCCTTTGTAATGCAGTTTGTATAGCTGCTTCAGTATTAATACGATATTGTCTCCAATATCCATCCCATAAATTACAGAAAGGACATATCATTATCTAATCATCTTCCATTTTATTATTTACTTAATCATTATATTCAGATATAAAACATTAGTGTGAGTTTAAAATGTCTAAAATTTATTTAATTATTAATTTATTCATATAATTTACTTACGGATATTAATCCCTATATTATTTCTAGTCTATTTTATATCTTCCCATTTCATAACTAACTCTATTTCACCAGTATTTTCATCTACTTTCTCCTTAAAAATTATAAAACCTTCTCTTAAATAAAAGCGTAGAGCAGAATTATTCTTTTTATAAACACATAAGAATAATTTATTATGTTTACTTTTTAAATAATCAAGTAATAACTTTCCAACTCCTGTTGATTGAAAATCACTTGATACAAATATTCCTGCTATAAAGTCTTCCATTAAGCCACTAAATGCTTGTATATGATTATTCTCTTCGTATACATAAACTGTTGCCTTTGGCATCATTTTCTTGACTGTTTCAAAATTATCTCGCCAATACCTACTATCAATAAAATTATGTGTCAATATATTTGTGTGAAGCCATATTTGCATTATCTTATCAATATCCGTTATTTTAAAATTCCTAATCATAATTGCTCCCAATCTCCTTGTTACACAAATTACTATTTATAATATTCAACCTTTTTTATTAAAAGCCATTAAAAAATGCTTATAAAAAAAGCAATTTAACAACACTTTTCATAAGCACTTTTATTAACTTATTTTATTGATATATCTAGGGTTTAAGCATTCTATGTTACTCCCACTCGATAGTTGCAGGAGGTTTTGAGGTTATATCGTAAACAATCCTGTTTACTCCTTTAACTTCATTAACAATTCTTCTTGAAACTTTATCTAAAACTTCATAAGGTATTCTAGCCCAGTCAGAAGTCATAGCATCTGTGGATATAACAGCCCTTAATGCAATAGTATAACAATAAGTTCTTTCATCTCCCATTACTCCTACAGAACGTATATTGGGAAGACAGGCAAAATATTGCCATATAGTTTCATCTAAATTAGCATTTGCTATTTCTTCTCTAAATATTGCATCTGCATCTCTAGTTATTTGAAGCTTCTCCTCTGTAACATCTCCTAAAACTCTTATAGCAAGTCCCGGCCCTGGAAACGGTTGTCTCCACACTAATTTATGAGGTATGCCAAGTTCTTCTCCAACTGCTCTAACTTCATCTTTAAAGAGTTCCCTTAGTGGTTCTATAAGTTTAAAATCCATGTCCTCAGGTAATCCGCCTACATTGTGATGACTTTTTATAGTAGCAGACGTTCCAAATCCACTTTCTACTACATCCGGGTATATGGTTCCTTGAACCAAGAAAGCTATTTCTCCTAATTTTTTAGCTTCTTCTTCAAATACTCTTATAAATTCTTCCCCTATTATTTTTCTCTTCTTTTCAGGATCGGATACATCTTTTAATTTTTTTAAAAATCTTTCTTTTGAATTTACTCTTATAAAATTCATATTAAATTGTTTTTTAAATACATTCTCTACCTGATCCCCTTCATCTTTTCTTAAAAGGCCATGATCCACAAATATACAGGTAAGCTGCTTTCCTATAGCTTTATGTACAATCATTGCTGCTACTGAAGAGTCTACTCCGCCGGACATAGCACATATCACCCTTCTATCTCCAACTTCTTCTCTTATTGATTTTATCTTTTCATCTACAAAAGAAGACATAGACCAATCTCCTTTTAAATTACATATATTAAATAAAAAATTAGAAAGCATTTTTTTTCCGAAAGGGGTATGTTCAACTTCTGGATGAAATTGAACCCCATATATTTTTTTATCAATATTCTCTACAGCAGCTACAGGACTTTCTCCTGATTTTCCTATTATTTTAAATCCTTCTGGAGGATATGATACAAAATCCGTATGACTCATCCAACAACTCTCATTTTTATCTATATCGGAAAATAAAACACTACTATTATTAAGAACCACATCTGTTTTTCCATATTCCCTTACCTGTGCACTTTCAACTTTTCCACCTAATTCAGTGCATATAAGTTGATGTCCATAACATATACCTAAAATCGGTACTCCTATTTGAAATATATCTTCACTTATCTTAGGAGCATTTTCGTCATATACACTATTGGGTCCTCCTGTAAATATTATTCCTCTGGGATTTTTTTCTTTTATTTTACCTACGCCATAGGTATAAGGAAGTATTTCACAATATACATTATTTTCTCTCACTCTTCTTGCTATCAGTTGATTATATTGTCCGCCAAAATCAACTACAATAACTAATTCTCTTTCCATTAGCATCCTCCCAATGTAAAATTTACTTGACTGCTTTTCTCAGACTTATCTTATATTTTGTGAAGATCAATTATAGTTTATTCTTATATTCAAAACTATTAAAAGCCACAAATACTAAGAAATAATTCTTTATCTCATTATACAATATATCACTGTGCAATACTATAATTAGGAGCTTCTCTAGTCATAGATATATCATGAGGATGACTTTCTCTCAGTCCTGCAGAAGACTGAACTACAAAAGTAGCTTTCTCATATAAGTCCTTTAAGGTAGGTGCACCTAATAATCCCATACCTGAACGTATTCCTCCTAAAAGCTGAAATATAGTATCTGCTAAAGGTCCTTTGTAAGGTACCCTGCCTTCAACACCTTCTGGAACCAATTTTTTGTTTCCTTCCTGGAAATATCTGTCTTTACTTCCACAAGCCATGGCAGCCAAAGATCCCATTCCTCTATATACCTTATAACTTCTTCCTTTATATATCTCTGTTTCACCTGGTGCTTCCTCACAACCTGCAAACATAGATCCCATCATAACTACCTTTGCTCCTGCTGCCAATGCTTTTACTATATCTCCTGAATATTTTATTCCTCCATCTGCAATAATTGGAACACCATACTTATCAGCTTCTTCTACACAATCCATTACTGCAGTAAGCTGTGGTACTCCTACTCCCGATATTATTCTCGTGGTACATATAGAGCCAGGTCCTATTCCTACTTTAACTGCATCTGCACCCGCTTTAATTAAATCTCTAGTAGCCTCTGCAGTTGCAACATTTCCTGCAATAATCTGTATATCAGGATATTTTTCTTTTATAAATTTAACTCCATCCAGCACCCCCTGTGAATGTCCATGGGATGTATCTACAGTTATTACATCCACTCCTACCTTAACTAGAGCATTTACCCTATCCATCATATCCTTGGTTACCCCCACTGCAGCACCACATAAAAGTCTTCCTTTTACATCCTTTGCTCCGTTAGGAAATTTTTTTACTTTTTCTATATCCTTTATAGTTATAAGCCCTCTTAAATTATTGTTACCATCCACTAATGGAAGCTTTTCTATTTTATGAGTCTTTAATATTTCCTTTGCTTCTTCAATAGTAGTATTTTCTGGAGCTGTTATAAGATTTTTACAGGTCATAACTTCTGATATCTTCCTATCATAATCTGTTTCAAAGATTATATCTCTGTTTGTAATTATACCTACCAGTTTGTAGTCTACAGTAATTGGAATTCCTGATATTCTGTACTTACTCATAAGTGCCAGTGCATCATTTATACTATTATCCGGTGACAAATAAAAAGGATCTGTAATTACACCATTTTCCTGCCTTTTTACCTTGTCCACTTCCATAGCCTGATGTTCTATAGACATATTCTTATGTATTATTCCAAGGCCACCTTCCCTTGCCATAGCAATAGCCATTTTTGAATCTGTAACTGTATCCATACTAGCGCTAATAAGAGGTATATTCAACTTTATACTTTTAGTTAAATTAGTATTTAATAGAACTTCTCCCGGTAAAACTTCGGATTTATTCGGTACCAAAAGCACATCATCAAAAGTATATGCTTCTTTTAAAATCTTTGCCACTTAAAATCACTCCTATTCTAAATTATTTTATCCAAACGCTGCCATTGCTAATACTCCCATCTTCTTCAAAGTGGAAGATAAGCACTGCTACACGCCTGGATAAGTTCTTCCCCTAAAAAGGATAACGTAATAAAAAAAACATATTAAATTCATTTAAAGAAAATTAATATGACCATACCATAATAATTCCAATAATATTCAGAAATTTATGGTTTCCTACAGACATTTCCCTACCACATTCAGGATATATGAATTGAATAAAGAATTTATTTAATTTTTTACGAATTTTAATATATTTCTCTCTATCTTATTAACTATTTACACTATTTTATTCAATTTTTTAGTTTTTGTCAACGTGAATTTATAATATTCTTGAAATAAAAAATAACTCGATATCTATTAAATACCGAGTTATTTTTTAGTTATATAATTTTTTTAATACATTCCGTCCATTCCGCCCATTCCTGGTGCTCCTGGTAATCCTGCTGCATTATTCTTTTCTGGTATATCCACTACTGCTGCTTCTGTGGTTAAGAATGTAGCTGCAACAGAAGCTGCATTTTGAAGTGCTGATCTTGTTACTTTAGTAGGATCTACAATTCCATTGTCTATCATATTTACATATTTATCAGTCAATACATCATATCCTACGCCTGATTCACTCTTTTTAACTTTTTCAATTATTACAGAACCTTCAACTCCTGCATTAGCTGCTATCTGTCTAACTGGTTCTTCCAATGCCTTTGTTATTATATCTATACCAACTTTTACATCAGCTACATCTGAAGTAAGTTTTGAAACCTCTGGAATTGCATTTACATATGCAGTTCCTCCTCCTGGTCCCATACCCTCTTCAACACCTGCTTTTGTAGCAGCAAGGGCATCTTCTATTCTCATTTTCTTTTCTTTTAATTCAGTTTCTGTTGCTGCTCCAACCTTTATCACAGCTACTCCACCTGAAAGCTTTGCAAGTCTTTCCTGCAATTTTTCCTTGTCAAATTCTGAAGTAGTTTCTTCTATCTGTGCTTTAATTTGAGATACTCTATCTTCTATAGATTTTTTATCTCCTCTTCCATTTACTATAGTAGTATTTTCTTTATCAATTTTTACTGATTCTGCTCTTCCAAGATCTTCTAATGAAACTTCCTTTAAATCTCTTCCTAATTCTTCTGATATTACCTTACCATCAGTGAGTATGGCTATGTCCTGGAGCATTTCCTTTCTTCTGTCACCAAAGCCTGGTGCCTTTACTGCAACACAAGTAAATGTTCCCCTTAATTTATTAACAACTAAAGTTGTAAGTGCTTCTCCTTCAACATCCTCAGCTATTATAAGTAATTTCTTACCCTGTTGTACCATCTTTTCAAGCAATGGAAGTATATCCTGAATAGTAGATATTTTTTTATCTGTAATCAAAATATAAGGATCATCTAATACGGCTTCCATTTTTTCTGTATCAGTTACCATATATGCACTTAAATAGCCTCTGTCAAATTCCATACCTTCAACCACATCTAATTCTGTTCCCATGGTCTTTGATTCTTCAACAGTTATAACTCCTTCGTTTCCAACCTTCTCCATCGCATCAGCTATCAATTTGCCTATTTCTTCATCAGAAGCTGATATAGCTGCAATTCTTGCTATATCTTCCTTACCTTTTACACTTCTTGAAACCTTCTTTATTTCTTCTACAGCCTTATCTACCGCTATTTTTATGCCCTGCCTTATAAGCATAGGATTTGCTCCAGCTGTAACATTTTTTAATCCTTCTCTTATTATAGCCTGAGCAAGTAATGTAGCTGTAGTTGTTCCATCTCCTGCTACATCATTAGTCTTTGTAGCAACTTCCTTTACAAGTTGTGCTCCCATATTTTCATAAGGCTCTTCTAATTCTATTTCCTTTGCTATTGTAACTCCATCATTTGTTATAAGTGGAGAACCAAATTTCTTGTCAAGTACTACATTTCTACCCTTAGGTCCAAGAGTAACTTTTACTGTATTTGCTAATTTATCTACGCCTTCTTGCATTTTTTTTCTAGCATCTTCACTGAATAAAATACTTTTTGCCATAAAAAACCCTCCTTACAACTTCCGTTATCTAAAATACTTATTTGTTTTTAAGATTATACTATAATTTACTATTCAATTATAGCAAGTATATCATCCTGTCTTAAAATAGTGTATTCCACTCCATCCATTTTTATTTCATTTCCAGCATATTTGGAGAACAATACTCTATCTCCTACTTTAACTTCCATTTTAACTTCTTTTCCATCTATCATTCCACCAGGTCCTACTGCCACAATTTCTGCTTCTTGTGGTTTCTCCTTGGCACTTCCCGGCAAAACGATACCACTCTTTGTAGTTTCCTCTGCTTCAATTTTTTTAATTACAACTCTGTCTCCAAGTGGTCTAATTTTCATCTAAACCCCTCCTTAAAAATACTTTGAATTTATTTAAAATTATTTTTAACTTTATTGTTAGCACTCATTAATTATGAGTGCTAATACAATTATTATAATAATGAATAGTATTTATATTTTCAAATTTAAATTTCCCACTTATTCAACTATTTAAGCAAAAAAATATAGGTTATACTCTAAATATATCCCTATTTCACCCTATTACTAATAATTTCATGTAGGTTATGTATTATTAGTATTTTCCAATTTAACTTATATATACATAATCTAACTATTTATATGATTATATATTGAAATTTCAATTGATAATATTTTATATAGGAAAAGAATAGAAAGTGTTATATTGAAATTAATCGCCACTTTGAGATGCTTTGTTTTTAAAAAATTTGATTAATAGTTTTTCTCCCTTAAAAATTCCCACAATAAATAATAATACTACCACTAAAACTATACTTATAATTATTATTTTGTTGCCGGAATATATTTTAGCTCCAAAATAAGCAGACAATACTATAGCTGGTAACCTGCCTAATAAAGAGCAAGCTATAAAGTTTCTAAATTTAATTTTGGATATACCACATATATAAGCTAAAATATCTTTAGGTATTCCTGGAATTAAATATAGTATGAACACTACAAAATTAATACTTCCCAAATCCAATATCTTTTGAAAGAACGTTAAATTTTTATTGGATATTATTCTATTTACAAAGGGCCTTCCATAGTACCTAGACACCCCATAGGCAATTATATTCCCTATAATTATACCTATAATAGACACTATACTTCCTAAAAAAGCTCCATATATATATCCCCCTGCAATCTGAATAATCTCCCCGGGTATAAAAAACACAACTACCTGCAAAACTTGAATTAGTATAAATACCACTACACTATATTTGCCATAGGACATTACTATATCCTTTAATTTAGCAGGCTCTGTAAAAAGGTATATGTATTCATTATAATAAGCATAGGTTAAAATAATAAGTATGGAGAATACAATTAACCCCAATAAACAAGGCTTATAATATTTGAAATTTTTTTCAACATGCTTTAACATATAATCTTATCCTCTTAATCAATTTAGTATTTTAATGAAATCTACACTTAATTTATTGTCCATAACAAAACTCTCAATATATATTTTAACCTAATATAAAATACTTATTTGCGTAATTTTTAAACTAATTAAACTTTTATGTTGTTTTCCCTGGCATAATAAAATAAATATTGCTGGGCAAACCCTGATAATTTACCGAACTTATTTATGCCAAAATCCCTTATCTTCTTCAAAGATACATCTGGTGCCAAATAAAAATGACTCATAGCCCTTTTAACCCACACATCTACAGGAAATGCAGAATACTTTTGCATAGAAAACAACATGATACAGTCTGCCACCTTAGGGCCTATTCCCATAAATTTCTGTAACTCCTTATGACAGATTTCATCCTCCTGCATTTTAATCCAATCAATATCATATGCCTCATTATAACTTTCTATAGATTTTGTACTATTACTACAAATTTTTGATACAGTATCTACAATATATTTTGCCCTGAAACCTGTTCCACAGCCTTCTATTTCCTCTAGTGTAGCTTCTTTCAGTCTATCTAATTTTGGAAATGCATAATAAACTTTATCTTTAAACTTTATAGGTTCACCCCATTTTTCACTTATATTCTCTATAGCTTTCTTTATCATGGGAATTCTGTTATTAGCAGATATTATAAAAGATATAATTAGCTCTAAAGGTTCCTGTTTTAATAACCTAATGCCTCCTCCAAATTCCACAGATTTTTTTAAAACGGGATCCCTACTCAAAATATCCTTTATATACCCATAGTCCCTATACAAGTCAAAATACCCGCACCATATTTCTTTAAAATCTTTTTCACAGGTATTATATATGAAGACATCATTCTCTTTTTTTTCTACTTCTATAACTTTTCCAAAAGCTATTCCTATGTAATTCCTATTTTTTTGTCTGTTCCATCTAAAGCATTGTCCACAATCAAATATATGGGGCAATTCAAAATTCCTCACATTCTTTACTATGATCCCGTTTTGTAAATTTTCTATATAATTAAAATCCATATAATTACTCCCTATAAATTTTTAATATCATTATACACTAACTATCTTATAATTTCATTAAATGATTCTTAAATCGAAATAAATTTTATATAATAATGCAAATATAATCAACATTACCATTCCGTCAAAATGGCAATATAAAAAGCTGCATCAGGTAATAACCCTAATACAGCTTTTATAGAAAAGAAACTATTTCTTGCTTAAATATTCATCTATAGCCTTGGCAGCCTTTTTGCCTGCTCCCATAGCAAGTATAACAGTAGCAGCTCCAGTTACTGAGTCTCCTCCTGCATATACCCCTTCTCTTGTAGTTAATCCAGTTTCTTCCTCTGCTATTAAACATTTACGTTTATTCATTTCAAGCCCTTTTGTTGTAGATGCTATTAATGGATTTGGTGATGTTCCAAGAGACATTATTACTGTGTCTACATCTAACTCAAATTCTGAACCCTTTATTGGAACCGGTCTTCTTCTACCTGATGCATCTGGTTCTCCAAGTTCCATCTTTATACAACGCATACCTTTAACCCAACCCTTATCATCACCTAATATTTCTATAGGGTTAGTTAAAAGATGGAATTGTACTCCTTCTTCTCTAGCATGGTGAACTTCTTCTGCCCTTGCTGGAACTTCCTCTGCTGATCTTCTGTATACTATATATGATTCTGATCCTAATCTAAGTGCTGTTCTAGCTGCGTCCATAGCAACGTTTCCTCCGCCTATTACTGCAACTTTCTTACCAACTTTTATTGGTGTAGCATAATCGTCTTTAAATGCTTTCATAAGATTACTTCTAGTTAAAAATTCATTAGCTGAGAATACACCATTTAAATTTTCTCCTGGTATATTCATAAACATTGGAAGTCCTGCACCGGAACCTATAAATACAGCATCAAAGCCTTCATCTTCTACAAGGGCATCTATAGTAATGGTTCTTCCTATTATTACATCTGTTTCTATTTTAACGCCTAATTTTTTTACATTTTCTACTTCATGTTTTACTACAGTATCCTTTGGAAGTCTGAATTCTGGGATTCCATAAACTAAAACTCCACCTGCTTCATGAAGTGCTTCAAATATAGTAACATCATATCCAAGTTTTGCTAGATCTCCTGCACAGGTAAGTCCTGATGGACCACTTCCTATAACCGCTACTTTCTTACCTTTTGATGGCTCCTTAGCTGAAAGATCTACATTATTTTCCCTGGACCAGTCAGCTACAAATCTCTCAAGTTTTCCTATTGCAATAGCCTCTCCCTTTATTCCAAGCACACATTTTGACTCACATTGACTTTCCTGTGGACATACTCTTCCACAGACTGCAGGAAGTGCACTGGATTTTGCTATAATTTTAGCTGCCGCTTCAAAATCCCTATTTTTAACTTGTTCAATAAACTGTGGTATACTTATTGAAACAGGACATTTTGTAACACACATTGGTTTTTTACAATTTAAACATCTTGACGCTTCCTGTACTGCTTCTTCTTCAGTATACCCAAGACATACTTCATCAAAATTAGTTGCTCTAACTTTTGGATCCTGTTCTGTTATTGGTACTTTTTTCATTCTATCTACAGCCATTATTTGTCACCTCCGCAATTACATCCCTTAGCATGATGAGTGTCTCCTTCTTCTGCTTGAAGAATTTTCTTTCCTTCCTCAGTCTTATACATAGCTTGTCTTCTCATAGCTTCATCAAAGTCAACCAGATGTCCGTCAAATTCCGGTCCGTCTACACATCCAAACTTAACCTCTCCACCTACTGTAACCCTACAAGCTCCACACATACCAGTTCCATCTACCATTATTGGGTTTAGACTTACTATAGTTTTTAAATCATATTCTTTTGTAAGTTTGCATAAAAACTTCATCATAATCATTGGTCCTATAGCAACTACACAATCATACTGTTTTCCTTCTTTGTCGTCTAAAAGTTCTTTAAGTTTGTCTGAAACAAATCCTTTATATCCATAGCTTCCATCATCAGTAGCTATATATAAATTATCTGTAACAGCTTTCATTTCATCCTCTAAAATTAAATGTTCCTTGGATTTGCAGCCTACTATGGCATCAGCTTTTACACCATGCTGACTCAACCATTTAACTTGCGGATACACTGGTGCTGTTCCCACTCCTCCTGCTACAAATATAATGTTCTTTTTCTTAAGTTCTTCTAAGTCTTCATCTACAAATTCTGAGTGCATTCCCAAAGGTCCTACGAAGTCTCTAATACAGTCTCCTTTTTCATATTTTGCCAACTTTTGTGTTGACACACCCATTGTTTGAAATACTATTTTTACTGTTCCTTTTTCTGCATCATAGTCACAAATAGTAAGAGGTATTCTTTCACCCTTATCGTCTATTATAACTATAATGAATTGCCCTGGAAGACAGGACTTAGCCACTCTTGGCGCCTCTATATCCATTGAATATATCTTAGGTGCAAGAGCCTGTTTGTCTACAATTTTATACATTCCATTCACCCCATCTGAAAAAACTAATAACTACTATAAAACGTTTAACTTCAAGACTTAAATCTAATTTTAAACATAAGTCCTTTGTTGTATTATATCATATCATAAAAATAATTTCACTATTATAAAAAACTATATAATTAAAAAAAGATTTTAGACTAATCATTAATTAGCCCAAAATTCTTTTTAATTATTATAATTTAAATATTACCTAAAATACAATTATATCTATCTAAATCATATAATTTTAATAAGTAAAGAATCCCTTTCCAGACTTTCTTCCAAGCCATCCTGCTCTTACATATTTTCTAAGTAATGGATGAGCTCTGTATTTTGAATCTCCTGTTTCATTATAAAGTACATCCATAATAGCAAGACATACATCAAGTCCGATAAGGTCTCCTAATGCCAAAGGACCCATTGGGTGATTAGCACCTAATTTCATAGCTGTATCTATATCTTCTGCTGCAGCTATTCCTTCTGCTAAAATTCCTATTCCTTCATTTATCATTGGAATTAATATTCTATTTACAACAAATCCTGGAGCTTCTGCAACTTCTACAGGAGTTTTTCCTATTTTAACAGAAACTTCTTTTATAATATCAAAGGTTTCTTGTGAAGTAGCCATTCCTCTTATAATCTCAACCAATTTCATAACATTTGCTGGATTAAAGAAATGCATTCCTATAAATTTATCCTGTCTTTTTGTAGCTGTTCCCACTTCAGTTATGGATAATGAAGAAGTATTAGTCGCAAAAATTGTTTCAGGTTTGCATATTTCTTCTAATTTTCCAAAATAATCTTTCTTTATATTCATATCTTCTGATGCTGCTTCAATTATAAGGTCACAATCAGCTAATTTTTCAAGTTCAGTTGTTGTACTTACTCTTCCAACTATTTTATCAGCATCTTCCTGAGACATCTTTCCCTTTGATACTTTTTTGTCATAAGCTTTTTTTACTGCTGCCAAACCTTTTCCAATACTACCTTCAGTTCTTCCACGTATAATTACATCTATACCTGCTTCTGCAAAGGCCTGCACAATTCCACGAGACATAGTTCCACTACCTAAAACTGCTACACTTTTAATACTCATATATGTCACTCCTCCTTAAAAATTTAATATGATTGAACTTTAGTAATGAAATAATTAAAATTAGTATGCTTAAAATATAAGCATTTGTTCATATAGTTTCCTCCGCTGCAATACTTATTTATACTGCAGGGAGGTTCCTAACATATAGAAATACTATTTATAGATTATAAATATTTATATTTATAGAATCAATTAAATATTTAAAGCTTTAACTTGAGCTACAAATTCTGGAACAACCTTATATAAATCTCCTACAATAGCAAGGTCTGCTACTTGCATTATTGGAGCGTTTTCATCTTTATTGATAGCTACGATAAATCCACTATCCTGCATACCTGCTAAATGCTGTATTGCACCTGATATTCCGCATGCAACATAAAGGTTTGGTCTTACTGTTTTACCAGTTTGTCCAACCTGATAACTCTTATCTATCCAACCAGCATCTATAGTTGCACGGGATCCACCTATAGTTCCACCTAATAAATCTGCTAACTCTTTAAGAACTTTAAATCCATCTGGACCTCCAAGTCCTCTTCCACCTGATACAATTACATCTGCTTCTGAAATATCTATAGTATCTTTAGCAGATTTAACTACTTCAACTACCTCAACTCTGATATCACTTTTTGCAACATTTGCAGCTATTTTTTCCACTTTTCCAGCTTTTGAAGCATCTCTTGGAAGTGCATCAAAAACTCCTGGCCTTACTGTTGACATCTGAGGTCTTGTTTTTTCGCAAGCTATAGTTGCCATTAAGTTTCCACCAAAAGCAGGTCTTGTCATCATCAAATTCTTTGTTTTCTCTTCTATATCAAGTCCTGTACAGTCTGCTGTAAGACCTGTACCAACTCTACCTGCAACTCTTGGTCCTAAATCTCTTCCGATAAATGTAGCTCCGATAAGTAATATTTCTGGTTTTCTTTCTGCAATAAGTTCAGTTATTACTTTAGTGTAAGCATCTGTAGTATAATGTTTCAAAAGAGGACTATCTGCATATAAAACATTATCTGCTCCATGTGCAACTAATTCTTTTGCTAAATCATCTACTTCACTACCAAGCAATACAGCAGTTAATTCTACTCCTAAAGTGTCTGCTAATTCTCTTCCTTTTCCAACCAATTGAAGTGCTACTTTTTGTAGTTCTCCATCTCTTTGTTCAGCAAATACCCATACACCTTTGTACTCTGCTAAGTTCATTCTAAACCCCTCCTATATATTAAATGACGTGTTTTTCTCTTAATTTTGAAATTGAATATGTTACTGCTTCTTTTACTGGTTTATTAACAATTTCTCCTGCTCCCTTTGCTTCTTTTGTATGTGATCTTTTAACCTTTGTGCAGGAACCATTAAGTCCGAGCATACTCTTATCTACATCTAAGTCATCAGCACTCCATACTTTAACTTCTTTGTTGAAAACTTCAAATATACCATTCATACTCATATATCTTGGTTCATTTAATTCTTTTATAGCAGTTAACATACATGGAGTTTTAATTTTTGCTACTTCATATCCATCTTCCCAAGCTCTTTGAACTGTTAAAGTTTTTCCATCTCCATCTACATCAACTTTTTCTACATATGTTATCTGAGGTATTCCCAATTTTTCTGCTATTTGAGGTCCAACCTGTGCAGTATCTCCATCTATAGCTTGTCTCCCTGCAAATATTAAATCATATTCTAAATTTTTAAGTGCTCCTGCTAATGCATAGGAAGTAGCTTGAGTATCTGCTCCTGCAAAAGCTCTATCTGAAACCAATATTGCCTCGTCAGCTCCCATAGCTAAAGCTTCTCTAAGTGCATCTTGTGCCTGTGGAGGTCCCATACTTACTACTGTAACTGTGCCTCCTACTTTTTCTTTTAAAGCAATTGATTCTTCAAGGGCATTCTTGTCATCTGGATTTATTATTGATGGAACACCTTCTCTTATCAATGTTCCTGTTTTTGGATCTATTTTAACTTCGTTTGTATCTGGTACCTGCTTTAAGCAAACAACTATCTTCATTATGAACTCCTCCTATTTATTTAAATAAATTTGCTGAAATAACCATCTTTTGTACTTCTGAAGTTCCTTCATATATTTCAGTTATCTTAGCATCTCTCATCATTCTTTCTACTGGATAATCTTTAGTATATCCATATCCACCAAAGAGTTGTACAACTTTTGTTGTAGTTTCCATAGCTACAGTAGCTGCGGCTAATTTAGCTCTTGCAGCATCAACTGAATAAGGAACTCCTTTATCCTTATTTACTGCTGCTTTATAAACAAGGTATTTTGCAGCTTGTATTTTAGTATCTAATTCAGCAACATACCATGATAATCCTTGAAATTTATTGAGGGATTTTCCAAATTGTTTTCTTTCTTTCATGTATGCAATAGCTTCAGCTAAAGCACCTTCTGCTATACCTAATGCCTGAGATGCTATACCAATTCTTCCTCCATCAAGAGTTTTCATTGCTATACCAAAGCCTTTTCCTTCTTTTCCTAACATATTTTCTTTTGGAACTTTACAATTTTCAAATATAAGTTCTGTAGTCGATGAGCCTCTTATTCCCATCTTATCTTCAAGTTTTCCTATGGAGAAACCAGGCATTCCTTTTTCAACTATAAATCCTGTTATTCCATGATTTCCTTTACTTCTATCTGTCATTGCAAATACAACAAAAGTATCTGCTGCTCCACCATTTGTAATGAATATTTTTTGTCCATTTAATATATAATTATCTCCATCTAAAACAGCTGTTGTCTGCTGTCCAGATGCATCAGTACCTGCATTAGGTTCAGTTAAACCAAATGCTCCAAGTTTTTCTCCCTTTGCAAGTGGAATTAAATATTTTTGTTTTTGTTCTTCTGTACCAAATTGATAAATAGGTGTTGCACAAAGTGAAGTATGTGCTGAAACTATAACACCTGTTGTAGCGCATACCTTTGAAAGACCTTCTACAGTTAAGATGTAGGATAAAGTGTCTCCACCTGTTCCACCATATTCAACTGGAAATGGTATACCCAACATTCCATATCTAGCCATTTTATCTACTGTTTCTTGAGGAAACCTTTCTGTTTCATCTACTTCAGCAGCTAGAGGTTTAACTTCATTTTCTGCAAATTCACTTACCATTTGTTCTACAAATTGTTGTTCCCTTGTTAACGTAAAATCCATTTATTTTTACCTCCTAAATAGTTTTCATACTAAATATAGCATATAGCTTTTATTTGTTATTCTTATAATCTTTATTTGTAAACCTTTAAGCGAAATAAAGATCATAATTTTATTGAAAATGAGTTGTCATTACAACTTAAACTTTGTATTTAAGCCGTTTATCTGATTCACAGTAAAATTACTTATTTTTAAAAGCCTTGTCTCTCTTTTCTACAAATGCTGTCATTCCTTCTTCTTGATCCTCTGTAGCAAAACATTCCCCAAATACTTCTGCTTCATACGCTACAGCTGTATCTATGTCGCACTGAAGTCCTTGATTTATAGCAGCTTTACACAATTTAACAGCTATAGGTGCATTAGCAGCTATAGTATTTGCTATATTTTTAACTTCCTCTAGTAATTTATCTGGTTCAACTACTTTATTTACTAATCCTATTCTTAGAGCTTCTTCTGCATTTATTATTTGAGCGGTATATATAAGTTCTTTGGCCATGCCTGCACCTACTGTCCTTGGAAGCCTTTGAGTACCTCCAAAACCTGGAGTAATCCCAAGACCAACCTCTGGTTGGCCAAATTTAGCCTTTGATGAAGCTATCCTTATATCACAAGATAAAGACAATTCACAGCCACCGCCCAGTGCAAATCCATTCACAGCTGCTATAACTGGCTTATCTAATTTTTCTAGTTTTCTAAATACTTTATTACCAAGCACTCCAAATTTTCTTCCTTCAACTGTATTTAAGTCTTTCATTTCAGTTATATCTGCTCCTGCTACAAAAGCCTTGCCTGCACCTGTAAGTATCACAGCGTATACATTTTCATCTTCAGCAATATTATCTATTGCTGCATCTATTTCTTTTAAAGTGTCCGAATTCAATGCATTCATTGCCTTAGGCCTATTTATTGTCAGCAGAGCTACATTTCCATCCTTTTCAAGAATGATATTTTTAAATTCCATATTACTCCTCCCTCCTAAACCTCTTAAAAGTAACATTAACAAAGTATTGTTAATAATATCACAAATACACTTAAAAATAATTGAAGTTTTCACTTCACTTATTATTATATACCTTAACCTTATATATTTCAATATAAATTAATATAAAATATTAAATAAATTTTATCTAATATTTCATTTTAAAATCGACCATAGAAATATACAGCTATAAGGATTATTCTATATCGTTCAGAAGACAGCTTAGAGTCAATAAACTATCACTTAAATGAACATTTTCTACCTTCACATCCTCTGGTACAATAAGATCTACTGGGGCAAAATTCCATATACCTTTTACTCCATTTTTAACTAAAATATTACAAACCTTCTGGCCATTATTACTAGGAACACATATTATGCCTATATCTATACCATTTTCTCTTAGATAATCACCCAGATAATCTATATCTCTTATTTCAATATCCCTAATACTGATACCTATGAGTTTGGGATTTATGTCAAATATAGCCCTCAATTCAAAGCCTAATTTTTCAAAACCGATATAATTAGATATAGCTTGCCCTATATTCCCTGCACCTATTATGACCGTTTTATATACCTTTGTAAGTCCAAGTATATTGCACATCTGACTGTACAATTCACTTACATTGTACCCATATCCTTGTTGACCGAAATCTCCGAAACAGTTTAAATCCTGCCTTATTTGTGAAGCTGTAAATCCTATCTTTTCACTTAACTCCTTTGAAGATATTCTATCTACATCATTTCTCATTAGATTGCCTAAATACCTGTGATATTTAGGCAGCCTCTTTATAACAGACATTGATATACCTTTTTTCTTATCCATACCGCACCTCATATCCATAACTATATGTTTTAATTACATACTAAAATTTACATATCAAAATAATTATACTAACTATAAGTTTATAATTCAATTCTATTGCTATATAGTATTATCTCAATTATAACATATGTTAATCTCCTATTTTTTATTATTTTATATTTTTTATTAAGGTTTTTCAATATTTATATTATATCTATTATATCAATGATTTCTATTATATCAATAAATACTCTCTATATTTAAAATAAAATCTACAAAAAAGTCATTTTACATAGTAAAATATTAAATTGAGGAAGGTGTTATTACTATGATTATTTTAAGCTGTAAAAATATTCATAAGAGTTATGGAACAGATGTCATATTAGAAAATGTAACTTTCAATATAAATGAAGGAGATCGTGTAGCACTAATAGGTCCAAATGGAGCAGGAAAATCTACTCTGTTTGAAATCTTAACTAATAAGCTAACTCCAGATGGTGGAGATATGTTTATAGATAAAACTAAAACAATAGGATATCTAACTCAGCATTTATCATTAGACTCTTCAAATACCATATATGACGAAATGCTAACTGTATTCCAAGACATAACTGACTTAGAGAATAAATTAAACAAATTAGAAATTTTAATGAATCAACCTTATAATTCCGAGGATGAAAACTATAGAAACAAATTGATTAATGACTACACTACCTATTCAGAACTTTACAAGAATAGAGAGGGGTATACATACAAAGCAGAAATAAATAAAATTTTAACAGGCTTAGGATTCTCTATGGATGAATTCTACAGTTCTATAAAGATACTAAGTGGAGGTAAGAAAACAAGAGTTGCCCTTTGTAAGTTACTTTTGACAAAACCAGATATACTTTTACTGGACGAACCCACAAATCACCTGGATCTTGAAGCTATAGAATGGCTTGAAGACTATCTAAAATCCTACAAGGGCACTATAATTATAATATCCCATGATAGATATTTTTTAGATACTATAACACAGTCAACTATGGAACTTATAAATGGTCACATAAATTTTTACAATGGGAATTATACAACCTCTTTAAAACTTAAAGAAAAGAACTATGAAATTCAATTAAAAGCATATAACATACAACAGATGGAAATAAAAAAGCAGGAAGAAATTATAGAAAAATATAGATCCTTCAATAGAGAAAAAAGCATAAGGGCAGCAGAAAGCCGTCAAAAAATGCTGGATAGAATGGATAGACTTCCTCCTCCTGATAAAGATGTAAAAATAAAAAATATAATATTCAAGACTCAAATAAATAGTGGTAACGATGTACTATATGTAGAAAACCTAAGCAAAAAATTTAATGAAAAGCTATTATTTGAGAATTTAAATTTTCAAGTAAAAAAAGGTGATAAAACAGCCATTGTAGGCAAAAATGGCTGTGGTAAGACCACTCTCTTTAAAATAATTATGGGAGAAATAAAGTCTAATTCTGGGATTTGCAAACTTGGTAAAAACACTATAATAGGGTATTATGATCAGGAACAATCCGATTTGGATCCTGAAAAAACTATTATAGATGAAATATGGGATAAATTCCCAAAATTTACTACTACTGAAATCAGGAATGCATTAGCCAGTTTCCTATTTACAGGAGAAGATGTATTTAAAAAAATTTCTTCTTTAAGTGGCGGTGAAAAATGTAGGATAAATCTATTAAAACTAATGCTGTCTAAATCTAATTTTTTACTTCTGGATGAGCCTACAAATCACTTAGATATAGCTTCTCGTGAAGCCTTAGAGGAAGCTTTATTGGACTATGATGGTACTGTACTTGTAATATCTCATGACAGATATTTTTTAAATAAATCAATAAATAGAATATATGAATTAAATAAAAATGAAATAAAAGAATATGTAGGTAATTATACCTATTACACAGAAAAGAAAAAAAACCCCCTGAGATTCCAAGAAGAAATAAGTATCTCAAAAACAAAGACTCAAATCAAATATGATAAGAAAAGAAAAAAAGATGAGGAAAAAGAACAACGTAAAAAAAACCTTCTCATAAAAACTACAGAAGAACAAATATCAAAATTGGAAGATTATATATTAGAACTACAACAAAAACTATGTCTGGAAGAAGTTTATTCAGACCCTGATAAGAGCAGTAAAATACATACGGAAATTTTAACTGTACAAAATAAACTGGATGATTTATATGACACTTGGGAAGAAATGTTTTAGAATAAATATAGAGAGCCTTAGAACTGTATTCTAAGGCTCTCTACAAAAATTTTCTATTATAGTTTTTCACCACAGTATGGACAAAATGTAAAAGAATCACTTTCATTTCTTAATTTTCCTCCACAATGAGGACAAAACAAAATTACCTTTTTCAATATGGTTAATACATCACCTTGTTGAATCTCACTATCTTCTTTATGTTCAATTTTAACATCTTCAGGCTCAATATCCTTTGCCTGACACTTTGATATGGTTTTATTTATCAGCATAGAAAGTTCTTTTTCCTCTATAGGTGTATTTATAACTTCATCTACTCCTTTTTCACTAAAATGTTTAAAATTTATTTTATCACAGGAGGAAAGTATACAGACCATGTTGGGTTTTTTGATTTTTATTTTTTCCGCAAGCTTGTCTCCAGTAATTTCTTTCATTACAAAATTCACTATGACAACTTCTGGATTAAATCTGCTAATTTTTGAAAAGACACCATACTCATTGCAAGTTTCTACCTGATAACCCATATTTACTAACTTATCTTTCATAATAATACTTTCAAGCTTACAATCGTTTACTAACAATATCCTTTTCATGGTTTCACCACCATATTCTTTATATACTCTATATATTAAATCATAAACCATTATTTTTCAACTAAATTTTAGCATTAAAAATGCGAAATGAATTACGCTTACTTATACATTAAAAACACTCCATATAATACAAAAACTTAATCCACAGTATAAATCAAATTATTACACTGTGGAATTTAACCTCTAAATTAAAGTTACTACATATTTTAATAACTACTCAAATAAATTTACTAAATTTTTAAATATATCTTTATTATCCCTTAGTATGTCTTCATTTCCCATTACACATATATTGTCCTTATCCATAACACTATGAATCAACTCTGCAAAAGAAATTATATCTTCTTCTTTAGTATTTAGTATTTCTTCCCTTTCTCTTTGCAAATCTTCATAAGTTATATGCTTTATATTATATTCAGCAGCACGTTCTCCCTTCATGGAAGGCGATAGAGGAAAATCCAAATCAGATATAGTTCCTATTATATATTTAGTCATTTGCCTGCTATCTGCTTTAAAATTTTTAAAATATTCCGCTGCATTATCATAAACTTCAACAGTATGTTTCAAATTAGGATCTCTATAGGAGGTAAAAAATGCATTACCATTCTTTTGAAAAGAAGCAAAACTTCCATAAGCTCCCCCTTGAACTCTTACTTGATTCCACAAATATTCATAATTAGCTATTGCTTTTAAAACCAAGAGCTTCCCAGTATAGTTATATCCAAGCTCCATATAATTGTAAGCCTTAGCTACATATTGAACTTTTGAAGAAGTCATGAGACCTTCATTTTTAGCCTGTAAATCAAATTTATATCTTACCTTGGTTACCTCTTTATCTTTTAATTCGGAAATCAGTTTATCTACTTTACTCTGAAAAATATCATAATCCTTTTCTTCACAAGTTAAATTTATAATCAAATTTCTCTTATTAAATACCTCACTAGAAACTTCTTTTAACTTTACTGTTATATCCTCTACCCTGTCTTCAAAATTTTTTTCCAGCTGGCATATAAAATTATAGAATTCCAATCCTCCTAATATATCCTCATATCTACTCATAGGTGAGAAATAGGAACAAACATGATTTGCAACCACTATATGACCTCTTTGAAACATAGTCATTTCCATTCTGGATTTAGTCTCTTGAATTATTTCTTTTAGCCTCTTTTTTTCATCGAATCTGGTATGATTTATTATGTCATTTAATAGCAGAATTAATTTTTCCAGATTATTAACCAACACTTTAGACTTAACTATAAATTTGGGATAAAATTCCCTGCTGCTGTTATTTTCTCCAAATATCTGCGGTGAATAACCTATTCCACCTGTATATATATTTATTTCTTTTGTCAAATCCTCATAATTATAATTTTTAGTACTAACCTTTCCAAGTACCGTACTTAAAAGTGATAAATATGGTATTAAATCTTCTTTTACTCCCTGAGTATCAAAATATAAATTTATATAATATATGCCATTAGTAAATACGGGATAAAACAATACTTTTATCTTATTTTCTTCCCTCTCTATAATTTCTAATTTTTTAGAATGGGGATCTATATCCGATATTTCAAGAAGAGGTATTTTCATCAAATCCTCTTTACTGTCTTTTATATTTTGCCTTTCTTTCAACTTTAAAGTATTCTTGATTATATTATCTATATCATTAGATGAAATACTTTCCTTGAAATCTTTCAACTTTTTCTTTAATTGTGCTTCTTTTTTCTCCGCCAGCCCCTTTTCAGGTTCAACTATTAACATGGAACTATGGGCATTCTTTAAAATATATTTACTTATAAGATTCTCAAAATAATTATTATCCACTTGAGATTTTATCTTATTTAATACCTCCTCGTAGGAAAGATGTGTCCAAGGTTCTCCATCATACAGCCAGCTATCCATACACTTCATTCCATATATTAACCCTTTAGGATATCCCTTATAATCCGCTTCCCTGAGCTGAAATTCTTTTATATTGATGGAAGATTCTATAAGCTTCCTATCAATGCCTTTATTTACAATACATTCTAAAGTTTTCTCCACCAATTCTTTAAAATCATTCTTTTTGTCCTGATTAGAATTTTTAACTATTACGCTAAAAATGGGCTGAAGCATACTAGCCTCAAATATTCCAAATACATCTTTTCCTATATTCGCATCAATTAAAGCCTTTTTAAGTGGGGAAGAAGGCGTCTCTAAAAGCAAATGTTCAAGTATGTCAAAGCCTAGATATAATTCATTATCTATAACTTTTCCTACTGAATAATTTATACTTAGAAAAGTTTTATCTTCTTCCTTTTCACCACTTGAAATTGGGTATTTTATAGTCATTTCCTTTTGTAAATCAAAGGGAACCTGCTCCAATATAGTGGAATCTATTTGTCTTTTATTAAAATTACTTAAATATTCTCTATCTATAAATTCTAATTTTTCAAGTATATCCATATCCCCATATAAATATATATAACTATTAGAAGGATGATAATACTTACTATGAAAAGCCAAAAATTGTTGTTGAGTTAACTGCGGTATTATATCTGGATCTCCTCCTGATTCCACCCCGTATTGAGTATCTGGATACAATGATTCTGATATCTTTCTAAACAATATGGATTCTGGAGATGAGAAAGCTCCCTTCATCTCGTTATAAACTACCCCTTTATAAGTTATTTCCTTATCTTTACTATCTAGTTCATAATGCCATCCCTCTTGCATCATAATTTCTGGATACTTATATATATTAGGATAAAAAACCGCATCTAAATACACATCCATAAGATTCAAAAAATCCTTATTATTCACACTGGCTACAGGGTACATAGTCTTGTCTGGAAAGGTCATTGCATTTAAAAATGTATTTAGAGAACCTTTTATCAATTCTACAAAAGGTTCCTTTACAGCAAACTTTCTAGAACCACAAAGCACAGAATGTTCAAGTATGTGTGCAACTCCAGTGCTGTCATCAGGAGGAGTTCTAAAACTCACTGAGAACACTTTGTTTTCGTCTTCATTTTTCAAAAAAAATAACCTTGCTCCGCTTTTTTCATGATAAAAAAGCATTCCTATGGAGTTTATTTCTTTTATATTCTTTTTCTCTAATAGCTTAAAACCATTATATATTTTCCCTAAATCCATATCACAAAATCTCTCCTATAATCTTATATATTTTACTAATATCATTAACTAAAATCACAACTTATATTTATATACTTTACTTTTATTGTTTAATCCATTCTTGTAATTTATCATAGCACTGTGATGCTTCTCTATAACCTTGATTATATAATTCTATAAGTTTATTTTTATCTTTTTCTATTCTTCTAACCTTTAAAATTTCACCAGGTCTTATAACAAAAGCTCTACCTTCCTTCTCCAGCTTTTCTATATAATTCAGGGTACTGTTATATTTTTTATGCCTATACACTATGGCGTCTGCCAGTCCTTTATGCTGCGAATATATTTTTCGTGCCAGAAATTTCATCTTAAAAGGTTTCTTAACATATCCCTCATTTCTGGTTAAAATAATCACATTTTTATTATTTCCATCCTTTATAGATTTTTTTATAGGTATAGGATCCGCCACTCCTCCATCCAATAGATTTAATCCCTGGAACTTCACAACAGGTGCCATAAAAGGCAGGCTGCTTGAAGCTTTCACTACATCATATACATCTTTATCCTTGCATTCACTCTTTTCAAAATACACAGCTTCGCCTTTATCACAATCTGTAACAGCAACTACAAATTTCTCCTTTGCCTTGGTAAAAGTTTCTATATCAAATATTTCTAATTTATTAGGCAGCTCATCAAATATAAATTCTGAACCAAACAGTTCTTTTTTTATTATTAGATTTTTATAACTTAAGTATCTTGGATCATTTACATAATTTATATTTATATTTTTATTTCTGCCCTTCTGCCTAGATACATATGAAAGCCCATTACAAGCCCCCATAGATACCCCTATAACATATGGAAAATACAAATCTTTTTCCATGAAAAAATCCAATACGCCTGTGGTATATAGCCCTCGCATACCTCCTCCTTCCAAAACCAAACCTATATTTTCCATATACTCTGCACCTCACTTCTGACTAATTATATACTTTGATTGTTAATATATTTTAACATAACTGGTTAAGTTAGTGAAGTTATCTATTTCAAATAATAAACTATAAAAAATAGCACTATTCAAAATTTTTTAAGATAAAAAATTTTGAATAGTGCATACTTATATAATTAATAAATATTACAGTTATTTTAGAATAAAAATTGTTTTTGGTTAAATCATAAAACTTTTATTTTGAAACCAGTTTACTTTAACTTAACTAAAAGTTCACCAGTTTTAACCCTTTGACCTTCTTTTACAAAGACTCCTTCTACAACACCTGAAACAGTTGCAGTAACATTGGTCTCCATTTTCATTGCTTCTATTACGATTAAAGTCTGCCCTTCTTCAATTTCATCTCCTGCCTTCACAAGCACTTTAATAACGCTTCCAGGTATACTCGCTCCAATTTCCTTCTCATTGTCCTCATCGGCCATAACTGCTTCAGCTTGTTGAACTGCTGAACCTCCTTCAAAGGCATGCTTATCTTTAATTTGTATATCTCTCTTATTTCCATTAACTTCAAATACCAGAAATCTACACCCTTCAGCATTAACTTTAGTAATATCTAGAAGCTGCATAAATAAGCTTTTTCCTTCTCCTATTTCAACTTCACACATTTCTCCTTCAGTTAGTCCATAGAAGAATACATCACTTTCCATACGGCTGAGGTCACCATATTCATTTATAAACTTCAAGTAATCCTCAAATACATCAGAATAGAGAGCATAACTTAAAATCTCTTTTTTATTAAACTTTCTCTTAAACTTTTTAGTCAAATATTCTTCTATTTTTTCAAAATCTTCTGGAGGAAGGAATTCCCCTGGTCTCCCCTCTAAAGGTTTTTCTCCCTTCAATACTAGCTTTTGTAATTCTTTTGGAAATCCTCCCATAGGTTGACCCATCATTCCCTGGAAATATGAAACTGTAGAATCAGGGAAATTCAAAGTCTTTCCTTTTTCATATATAGTATTTTCATCTAAATTGTTTTGCACCATAAATATAGCCAAATCTCCTACCATTTTAGAAGAAGGTGTAACCTTAACTATATCTCCTACTAAAGTATTTACCTTTTTATACATTTCCTTTATATCTTCAAATCTATCTCCAAGTCCAAAACTTTCAACTTGTGGTTTCAAGTTGGAATACTGTCCTCCTGGAATTTCATACTTGTATATTTCTGCAGTACTTGACTTAAGTCCTGATTCAAATTGACTATATACGGGTCTGACATCTTCCCAGTAATTAGCTATTTTCTGGAGATTGTCTGCATCCAGCCCTGTATCTCTTTCTGTATTTTTAAGTGCCGCAACCACAGAATTCAACGCTGGTTGGCTGGTAAGACCTGACATACTGTTAAATGCAAGATCCGCTATGTCAACACCTGCTTGAGTAGCCATAAGTACAGTTGCAACTCCATTACCTGTGGTATCATGAGTATGAAGATGTACTGGTATTGATATCTCGTCTTTAAGTGCTTTTATAAGCTCATATGCTGCATAAGGTTTCAACAATCCAGACATATCTTTTATACCTAAAATATGAGTTCCTGTCTTTTCTATTTCTTTAGCTAAATTTACATAATATTTAAGAGTATATTTTCCTCTGCTGCTGTCTAGTATATCTCCTGTATAACACATGCATGCTTCTGCTATTTTGCCTTCTTTTAATACCTGATCTATTGCAACTTCCATTCCCTTGAGCCAATTCAAGGAGTCAAATATCCTAAATACATCAATACCCACTTTTGCAGATTCTGTTATATAGTCTCTTATAACATTGTCTGGATAATTTTTATATCCCACTGCATTAGCTCCTCTTAAAAGCATCTGGAATAATACATTAGGTATTTTTTCTCTGAGTTTTTCAACTCTTTCCCATGGACATTCTTTCAAGAATCTATATGCTACATCGAAAGTTGCTCCTCCCCACATTTCCATAGAAAATATATCTCCGGCTAAAACAGATTGAGCTGCTGCTATTTTTTCCATATCCCTAGTTCTAACCCTGGTTGCCATAAGTGATTGATGGGCATCCCTCATAGTAGTATCCGTAACCAAAAGTTTATTTTGAGACTTTATCCAATTAACCAACCCCTGTGATCCTTGTTCATCCAATATCTGCTTTGTACCTTTTGGTCTGAGACTTTCGTCCACCTTAGGAACTACAGGTACATTGAAGGAAGGCTTTTTACCACGAGTTTCATTTACTACTTTTTCTCCTATATACTTCATTATACTAAGTTCTGGATCAAGTTTTGGAGTTATATTAAAGAGTTCTGGAGTATCTGCAATAAAATTAGTATCACATTCTCCTTTTATAAATCTTTCATGTTTTAAAACATTGATTAAGAAGTCACTGTTGGTTTTCACTCCAGATATAATAGTTTCTTTTATAGAACGTATTGATTTTCTTATGGCATCTTCAAAAGTCCTTGCCCAGGATATATTTTTTACAAGCAAACTGTCATAATAAGGACTTATGACGGCTCCTGTAAATCCATTACCTCCGTCAAGTCTTATACCAAAACCGGAACCAGTCCTATACATATCAATTCTTCCAGTATCTGGAGCAAAATTATTTAATGGATCCTCTGTGGTAATTCTACATTGAATAGCATAGCCATTCATCTTTATATCATCTTGAGACTTTATCCCTATCTCTTTGGAATCCAATTCATATCCTTCTGCAACCAATATCTGACTTTGAACTAAATCTATTCCTGTAACCATTTCAGTTACTGTGTGTTCAACTTGAATTCTAGTATTCATTTCTATAAAATAATGGTTATTATGTTTATCCACCAAAAACTCCAAAGTACCTGCACTTCTATATCCTACACTTCTTGCAATCTTTAAGGCATCTTCACATATCTCTTTTCTTTTTTCATCTGATAATGCTATAGAAGGTGTAAATTCTATTACTTTCTGATGCCTTCTTTGTATGGAACAATCCCTTTCATATAAATGAACTACATTGCCATGTTTGTCCCCGAGAATCTGAACTTCTATATGTTTTGGACTTTCAATATATTTTTCAATAAATATATCTTCTGAACCAAAGGCCTTCATAGATTCACTTTTGGCACTATTATAAGATTCTAAAAGATCCTTTTCTTCCCTTACTATTCTCATTCCCCTGCCGCCGCCGCCAGCAGCTGCTTTAACCATAACAGGATATCCACAATATCTTGCAAATTCAACAGCTTGTTCTTCTGTTCTTATAGGTTCCTGTATTCCAGGTATTGTGGGAACTCCTGCTTTTTTAGCAGCAATTTTGGATTTTATCTTGTCTCCAAGCATTTCCATCATAGACGAAGTAGGTCCTATAAATTCAATACCTGCTTGTTCACATTTTTTTGCCAGTTCAGGATTTTCCGCTAAAAAACCATAGCCTGGATGTATTGCATCAATCTTTTTCTTTAAGGCTATATCTATTATTTCATCAATATCTAAATATGCCTCAATAGGGCCTTTGTCACTACTTAATAGATAAGATTCATCTGCTTTAGTTCTAAAGAGGGCTCTTTTATCTTCCTTTGAATATATCGCAACGGTAGTTATACCTAATTCTTCACATGCCCTAAATATTCTTATAGCGATTTCTCCTCTATTGGCCACTAAAACTCTTTTAAATTTATTTGCCAAATCAATCATCCCCTTTTATAAAAAATATAGTTTGCATATTTATTAACAACTAGTATTAAATTCAAACAATATAGTACTATTATATATAAGTATTAAAATTATTTCAATTGAATTTTATTGTTTTTATCCTTGCATATATTAAGTATAACTAATTATCCTAAAATATCCCTGTGTTATACACATGATAGTATGTGTAAACATACTTATATGGTTATTTATCATAAACTAAAGTTATAAAACAAAGTAATATTTGCAACTTTTTTTTATATAAAAAATCAATCTCAACACAAATTATTATATATCTTAAAATTGCTTTTGTAAATAGTGTATTATATATAATAATTATGCTACTCTATATTATATGTAAATATAGTAATAATAATAACATATATGCCCTTTAATTTAGTGTCACATATGTTACATTTTTTTGAATTATTTCGATAAAGTGATTCAAAGATTTAAGTGGAATTTGACTCAAAAGTATATATTATCTTTCCCCCAGCTTTAAATTTGGAATTGCATTTAAATTTAAGGGACTTCTATTTCCTTTCATATATTCAAAGTAAGCTGCACTGCCTATCATAGCTGCATTATCGGTACAAAGTACCGGTTCAGGAAATAAAACATCTACTTTGTTTTTAATTGCCTCCCTTTTAAAGGTTTCCCTAAGACAAGTATTTGAGGCTACCCCTCCTGCCACTGCTATTTTATTTGCATTTTTAAATTTACATGCCTTTAATGAATTGTCTACTAAAAAACTAACTACAGCTTTTTGAAAAGAAGCAGCTACATCTGCCTTATTTATATCTTCTTTTTTCATATCTTTTTGATTCAAATAGTTAAGTACTGAAGATTTTAAACCACTAAAAGAAAAATCCAAGGATTTATTATCATGAAAATTTGCTCTTGGAAATTTAATAGCATCTGGATTTCCTTCTTTTGCTATACTGTCAATTTTAGGTCCTCCAGGATACCCAAGACCTAAGGCTCTTGCAATTTTATCGTACGCTTCTCCTGCAGCATCATCTCTTGTCTGTCCCAATACCTCAAATTTCCCGTAATCTTTCATATGCACTAAATAGGTATGGCCTCCGGATACTACAAGACATACAAAAGGCGGCTTTAAATCCTTATATTGTATAAAATTAGCACTTATATGTCCTTCTATGTGATTAACCCCTATTAAAGGTTTTTCTAAAGCATAGGATAATGCCTTTGCATATTGCAGCCCCACAAGAAGCGCTCCCACAAGGCCGGGTCCATAAGTAACTCCTATAGCATCTATATCTTTCAGTGTTATTTTAGCCTCCTCCAAAGCCTGTTCTACTACTACACTTATAACTTCTATATGCTTTCTGGAGGCTACTTCAGGTACTACTCCTCCGAATTTTTTATGAATATCTATCTGTGAAGATATTATATTGGACAATACCCATCTTCCATTAAGCACCACAGCGGCAGAAGTTTCATCACAGCTGCTTTCAATGGCAAGTATTTTTAAATCTTTATCCATAATTTTATACCTTTCTTAAATGTTATTTAACTGTACTTATTTTAGTATTAGTTTATTAAAAATACAAGATAATAGATTAAAATATCCTATGAAAGCTAAAATTATGATATATTTAAACAATACGATCTTTTAATAAAAAATATTTAATCTATAAATACTGGAGATAAAAAAATGAATAACCCCTACGCAAAAGTAATTATCAGTGGTTCCCCCATATCAAAATCAAATTTTAAATTATTCAATATACGTGGAAGAGCTATACTACCCTATAACTCAGGTAAATATCATGATAGATATGCTCTGTATGAGGAGCAGATAGCCTACGAATGTAGAAATCAAAATCCTGGACTTGTGTTGTCTGAATCTCTAATAGCAGTACTTAAGGTATATTATAAAAGCAAAAAAAGACATCCAGATACAAATAATATAACCAAAAGTATATTTGATGGGATTGAAAAAAGTGGATTAATAGTAAATGATGCACAAATAAGAAAAATAATTATAGAAGAATTCTATGATAAGGACAATCCTCGCTTTGAATTAGAACTATTTGGAGAAAGTTTATATAACATAGAGTATAAAATTTCAGAAAATCCTGTATTAAAAGAACCTATAAATTATTCTCCTCCCCCTAATAAAAAAAACAAGCTGAGAAAACCAGTGAAAGTGTTAAATTACAGTAGCGAATATATAAAATGTCACTGTGAAATCTGTGGAAAAAAAGTATCCAAATATGATATAATATCTGCCAATAAAGGTAAAACCATACTATGTAAAAAATGCTTTAATAAATTATTTAAATAATGATGAAATATACATAAATTTATTTTAAAACTTATAAATAAATTTATGTATATTTTTACTTTGTAAAAAAATTATCAATTATCTTTTCAGCCATCCTCTTTTCTATATTTGCCTTTACAACCAACATAATTACAACTAGTATAAGATGAATTATATCCTTCTCACCCTCTAACTGAAACTTACTTTCAGCATTTAGTTTCTCATCATTCCCTTCAATTTCAAGAATATTTTCTACTTCAATTTCATGTTGAAAATTCTTTATAAAATTTTCTATTTCACTTTCTTCAATTTTTAGGAAATGTTTATATATTCCATTCAACTCCTCCCTGCGATCTTCCCCTTTTATTATAGAAGTTACTATAGGAGAAAATAATTTTTGTATATCCCCTATAGATAAAATCTGTTTTAAATAATATGTCAATACTATCAATATAATATGTTGTTTAGAATATTTTTTCTTTTTAGGAGGCATAAGTATTCCCGATTTAGTATAATTATTTATCATAGTCTTAGTGAGAGTGCTTTCTCCTTCTGTTCTCTTTAAATGTGCTAATTTTTCTTCCATAAGAGTTGTAACCTGATCCATATATAAATCTATATCCGGTATATTTTCAAGTTTCAACTGTGTAAAATCACCAAACTCCTTTATCAATTTTTCCAATAGATCTTTGTACATAAAATATCCTCCTAATATAAAAGTTACATCAATCCTTTTGTATGCTTATACTTATTTGTCTGCATCCAGAATGATTTTCTAATAATTCTTTAGTAAACTTAACCTGTTCCAATTCTGAAGGAGTAAGTATTTTCTTTTTAATATGCATCTTCCTCACACCATCAAAATACAGGGATATGAATTTGTCTCTAAATACATTTGTTACAGCAACCATAATATTTATGCTCTCAGCTACATTTTCCACATTTATATATTGAGGAATAGTATACTTAATACCTTGAAGAGGCAAAATTTTTATTTTACTACCATTAAATTTTTTACCTTTTATATAAGCTGCTGCATTTTTACCTGCATTTATACTTTCCAAAACAATATTATCAACTATATCGTGAATATAGAGTACATTTCCACAGGTAAATATCCCATCTACAATTGTAGCCAGACTTTCATCCACCAAAGGTCCTCCAGTTATATTGGATACTTTCACTCCTGCCTTTCTCAATAGTTCATTTTCAGGAAATAGTCCTGCAGATAAAACTACCGTATCACAGAATATATGCTCCTCACTATCTTTAACAATTTTTTTATGTCTATCTATCTGAGAAATAGTTACCCCTTCCACTCTGTTTTTTCCTTTTATATCCACTATAGTATGATTCAACTTTAAAGGAATCTTAAAATCATAAAGGCACTGCACTATATTCTTTTTAAGTCCACTGCAGTAATTTAACGGCTCCACAACTGCCTTCACCTTTCCACCTTCTAAAATTATTCTTCGTGCAACTATAAGAGCTATATTCCCAGAGCCAAGTATTACAACTTCCTTTCCCGGCATGTGGCCTTCTATGTTTATAAATCTTTGAGCCAATCCCGCTGTAAGTACACCTGCACATTTACTGCTGGATATATTCATAATACCCCAAGGACTTTCTTTACATCCCATAGATAAAATTATGGCTCTTGCCTTTATTTCGCTAATACCTTCTTCCTCATTGACAGCAGTTATTATTTTATTTCTGGTTAAATTAAGTACCATAGTATTTAATTTATATGATATATTTAAATTTTCCACTTTTTCTATGAACTTTCCTACATACTCCGGTCCTGTCAGTTCCTCACCTAATGTAGTAAATCCAAAGCCACTGTGTATACATTGATTCAATTTTCCCCCAAGCTGATTTTCCCTTTCAAGTATCAAAATATTATCTACACCTTCTTCTTTAGCAGCCGTGGCTGCGGCCAATCCTGCCGGTCCCCCTCCTATTATCACAAGATCATACTTTCCCAAACACAAAACCTCCAGTCATCCTAAATTTATCCCAAGGATGGATATCATAAAAAAAGAGTCCATTTAAGATTATTATATCTTAAAATACGACTCTCCTTATCATATATAATTAATTATTACAAATTATTTTGCCCTTTACATGCTCTTACAACATGTTGTGCCAATATGGATGAGGTAACTGCCCCCACTCCTCCCGGAACAGGTGTCACTATTATATCTTTCCATTGACAACTTTTTATGTTCACATCCCCACAAAAATTCCCATATTCATCCACATTTATCCCTACATCTATAACTACAGCTCCCTCCTTAATATATTTTGAATCTATGAATTCAGCCTTTCCAATGCATATAATCAATATATCCGCCTGGAAACAAATTTTATCTAGGTGAGAGGTTTTTGAATGACAAATTGTAACTGTAGAATTTTTATTCAAAAGCATCATAGACATTGGCTTCCCAACTACCATACTTCTTCCAACTACCACAGACATCTTACCCTCTACAGGAATATTATAGAATCTGAGTATTTCCATCACTGCACTTGGCGTACAAGGTGCAAAACCAGTGCCTTCCCCTGCCATAACCTTAGCCAGATTTATAGGATTAAAGCAATCTATATCTTTTTCAGGTGTAATTACATACTTTATGATATTTTCATCCAAATGCTCAGGCAAAGGTCTGAATACCATTATGGCATTTACACTTCTATCTTCATTTAATCCTCTTAATTCCCTTATAAATTCTCTTTGTGATATATACTCTGGAAATTCTTTTACACAAGTTTCTACTCCAACTGCATAACACCTTTTCAATATTCCCCTCTCATAAGCAAGGTCACTTGCTTTGGCTCCAACTCTTACTATAACCAGTTTAGGAATAATACCCTGTATTTTTAAATCATCCACTTCTTTAATTAAAGCTTCACTTATGGCATCTGCCACAGGCTTGCCTTTAATTACTAGACCCATACTTACGTTCTCCTTTATACTCAAAATATATTACCGCTATTGCATTTAGATATATTGCTACACAGAAAGTATCTCAACTACTTTTCCATATACCCTATCTGCTATTTCAATACCTTCTCTAACTAAGGGTTCTATTTCAGATTTTACCCTATAAACATACTCTTTATCATTTATAGAAGATAAATTTATTATTACATTAAGCTTAGCGCCAACTATTGCTGCCCTTAAACATTGAACTCCTACCCCTATATCGCTTATTACAAGTTCGGAACAACCGTCTACCAAAATTTCATGAAGCTTAATGGTATCATACGCTTTTTTAATAATATTTACAGGTACCCCGCAGGCATCTTTCAAACATTTTTGTAAAACCTTTTCTTTTATGGCCTTTTCCTCTTTTGTATTTTTTGGCATTCCATAAGCTTGGGAAAGAGGAAGAAAACATTTTGCATCTTCATCCACCATGTTTAAAAGTTCCCTCTGCAGTTTATAAGTCTTTTGTAATATAAATTCTAATTTTTCCTCATATTCTGCATATTTCTTCTTTCCTAAAGTAAGATTGCATACCATACTTCCCAGGGCAGCCCCTAAAGACCCTGCAAGTGCAGAAACGCTTCCTCCTCCCGGAACTGCATCCTTTGAACCTAATACTTCCACAAAATCCACACAACTTTTACCTTTTAAATTCATAATATTTCCTCTCCAGCTATTTAAAACAGCCCACTTATTATTCCATTTTCATCCACATCTATTTTTTCCGCAGCTGGAACCCTAGGAAGCCCCGGCATTTTCATTATTGAACCAGTTAAAGCCACTACAAAACCTGCCCCTGCAGAAACACTTACCTGTCTTACTGTAATTGTAAATCCCTCTGGTCTTCCAAGTTTATTTTGATCATCTGTAAGGGAATATTGCGTTTTAGCTATACAAACTGGTGTTTTTCCAAAACCTAATTTTTCAAGTTCATCTATTTCCTTTTCTGCCTGATTGGTAAAAGTAACATCATCTGCACCATATATCTTTTGGGCTATAGCTCTTATTTTATCTCTGATTGGCAATTTTTCATCATAGGCAAAATTAAAATCATTTTTTCCTTCATCTATAAGCCTTAAAACTTCTTTTGCCAATTCTATTCCACCTTCTCCACCTTTTGCCCAAACTTCCGATAACCTTACATTCACTCCAAATTCTCTGCACTTTTCTTCTACCAGTTTAAGTTCAGCTTCTGTATCTGTAGGAAATACATTTAGTGCCACCACTGCAGGCAACTTAAATACCTTAGTTATATTTTCTACGTGTTTTAACAAATTAGGAATACCTTTTTCAAGCGCTGCCAAGTTTTCATTATTTAATTCTGTCTTTGCCATTCCCCCATTATATTTAAGCGCCCTTACCGTAGCAACTATTATTACCGCATCCGGCTTCAATCCTGCCATTCTGCATTTGATATCCAGAAATTTTTCTGCACCCAGATCCGCACCAAAGCCTGCCTCTGTAACTACATAATCTCCAAAATGCATTGCCATTCTAGTCGCCATTATAGAATTACATCCATGAGCTATGTTGGCAAAGGGTCCTCCATGTACAAAAGCCGGCGTTCCCTCCAGCGTCTGAACCAAATTAGGCTTCAACGCATCTTTAAGCAGTGCTGCCATGGCTCCTTCAGCTTTTAGGTCATGGGCAGTTACAGGATTTCCCTCTCTATCATATCCCACAATTATCTTTGAAATCCTCTCTTTTAAATCATTTATGTCTGTTGACAGACAAAATATAGCCATTATTTCTGAGGCAACAGTTATATCAAAACCATCTTCCCGTGGTATTCCATTTACCTTTCCTCCTAATCCGTCCACTACAAATCTAAGCTGCCTATCATTCATATCCATACATCTTTTCCATGCAATTCTTCTAGAATCTATGTTTAGTTTATTTCCCTGATATATATGATTGTCTATGAGAGCTGCCAGTAAATTATTAGCAGCAGTCATGGCATGTATGTCCCCTGTAAAATGTAAATTTATATCTTCCATAGGTACTACCTGGGCATATCCCCCACCAGCAGCTCCTCCCTTTATTCCAAATACAGGTCCCATGGAAGGCTCTCTTAATGCAACAACTACAGATTTACCAAGCCTTGACAGGGCATCTGCCACCCCAATTGATGTAGTAGTCTTACCCTCTCCCGCGGGTGTTGGATTTATGGCTGTACATAATATAAGTTTCCCATTTTTGCCTTTAGTGGTTTTTAAAAGATTGTAGTCAATTTTAGCTTTATACTTTCCATATAATTCAATATCATCTTCAGAAATATTTAATTTCCCTGCAATATCTTTTATATTTTCCATACTGCACTCCTGTGCTATTTGTATATCTGATTTAAAACCCATTTAAAGTACCTCCGTCTCTATTTTGATCATTTAACTTATTTTCAAATGTTAAAATCTTAACGATATTATAAGAAGAACTTATCCAGGCGTGTAACAGTGCTTATCTCCCACTTTGAAGAAGATGGGAGTATTAGCAATGGTAGCGTTTGGATAAAAATATTCTTCAGCAAAAATATATTTTATATATTAACATATTAACAAATAGCTTGCAAAGAAATTAAAGTCCAGGTATATCAGCACTCCTACAATTGAAGAACTAACCTAACAAGTTACCCATTAATAAATTCCTTTAAAACTTCACCTATACACTTTATTCCTTGAACAATCTTATCCTCTGACATACTTGAATAGTTGATTCTGAAATTATTTTCTTTTCCACCATTTGGAAAGAAGGAACCCCCCGGAACAAATGCAACATTCTTTTCAAGACACTTTTTAAGTACATCTCTTGCATTTATTTCTTCTGGAAGTTCAACCCACATAAACAATCCACCATGAGGTCTTGTAAATGTAACTTCTTTTGGAAATTCTGCTTCTATTGTATTTATAGCTAGGTCACGTCTTTTCTTATAAACCTTAAGAATTTCCTCTATATGCTTATCAATATCATATAATTCAAGATACTTTGCAATATCCCTTTGGGCAATAGTGTTACATTGAAGGTCAGTAGACTGTTTTACCAATACATACTTTTTTATAATCTCCTTATCTCCTGCAATCCATCCAATTCTATAGCCTGGACAAAATATTTTTGAAAAAGTGCCAAGACATAATACATTTCCACTTTTATCAAATGATTTTGCAGATGGTAATTGTTCCCCTTCATAACGAAGCTCTCCATAAGGGTTATCCTCAATAACAATTACATTGTACTTTGTAGCAAGTTCAGATAATTCCTTACGTTTTTCAATACTCCAGGTTCTCCCTGTAGGATTTTGAAAATTAGGAATAACGTATATTAGTTTAACTCTTTCAGTAGTTTTAAGTATTCTTTCAAGTTCACTTATAACCATACCATCTTCATCCGTAGGTACTTCGACAAACCCACATCCATATGCCTTAAAAGCGCTAATTGCCGCAAGGTATGTAGGACTTTCACATAGTACAACATCTCCTTCATCTAAAAAGACTTTTCCTGAAAGATCCAATGCCTGCTGTGAACCATGTGTAATCAATATATTTTCATAATCAAAGGAAGTGCCCAACATTTTATTCATTCTATCTGCAGCCCATTTTCTTAAAGGATCATATCCTTCTGTAGTTGAATATTGAAGTGCGTTTTTTCCATCCTCTTCAAGTACGAGTCTGTTTGCTTCTTTTATCTCATCAATTGGAAAAAGTTCCGGTGCTGGAAGCCCTCCTGCGAAGGATATAACTTCCGGTTGTTGAGTAATCTTTAAAAGTTCTCTAATTTCAGAGGCATTTAAGCCCTCCATTCTACGAGCATATTTAAAATCCATATTTATCTCTCCTTTTAAAATAATATATAAAAAATCCTGCCCCCTGTATAAATACAAAGGACAGGATTTAAATTCATCTTCCTGCGGTACCACCTTAATTGATGTAAAACACCCACTCATTAAAAAATGCAAACACATTCTGGATTTATAACATAATCCCAATGTTGTGAATTACTCAGAACTCCACAAAGTACTTTTGACCCACACTCTCAAAGGCTACTTTTCTATACTGCATCCTATCAGCTTTCCAGCACCGCCAATTCTCTTTAAGTAGCATATATAGTTTTATCTCCTTGTCAACAATTTACTATATTTAATTATTAATGATATTTTTATTACCGACAGATAATAGTTCTTATTTAGGTAGAATATCACTTTACCATTAACTTGTCAATGTAAAAAATAAAGATAATAATATTATTTTAGCTTGCTCTATTAAAAATCCATTCTTTCCCCTCTACAAGCCGTGATATCATCATACTGCATACTGTGTTTCCCGTGGAATTCAAAACAGTAGCTGGTGCATCTATGATGACACTTATAACCATAATTATAGGAAGTAATCCTTGAGAAAAGCCATATATACTAAGTATGAGCATTTCGCCAATCATGCCCCCACTAGGGATGGCGGCCATTACAGCTCCTACCAGAAAAGATATAAAAATTATGGAAACTATGGATGATATATTAGTCATATTCTTATTAAATAATCCAAATAAAAAAGTGATTTTCATAACTCCCCCAATTACAGAACCGTCCTTATGAATATTTGCTCCAAGTGGAATTACAGTTTCTGCTACATCCTTTGGAACCCTCATCTTTTTTGCAAACTCCAGGTTAACAGGAATGCTAGCAGCACTAGAACAGGTGGCAAGGGCCGTAATAGTGGGAACCACGGCATTTTTCCAAAATATTTGGATTGCAGTTTTCCCTCCTGATAAAAAGGCATATAAAGTAAAAAATCCAAAATAATAAATAATGGATATAATTATATAGAGTATAAATATTCTCAAGTACCCCTGCAATATTTGAGGTCCAAGTGCCCCTATTACTGAAGCAAAATAACATCCAAGTCCTATAGGCGCATAATACATTATTATCTTTACCATCTGCATCATTACATGTGCTGCTGCTGTAAAAAACCTAGTAATAGGTTCCCCCTTTTCTCCAAGTGATGCCGTTGAAATACCAAGCAGTGCCGAAAATAAGATTAATTGAAGCATATTACTTTTAAAAAACAAAGATGCAAATTCTGGAACTGTAATTGTATTTACAATCTGCTGTAAAACTCCCACATGCTTAATTTGCTGCATTGAATTACTGCTTTCAGATACCATCTGTTTTAATGCCATATAATCTATACCTTTTGCAGGCCCAACTATGAAAGTCCCTATTACCCCTATGACAGAAGCTACCAGTGCTGTACATAAAAACACTATAATAGTGCTTCCTATAACTTTGCCAAATCTCTTCATCCCTTTCATATTAGCTATAGCTGAAGTAACGCTGAAAAATACCAATGGTATTATTACCATGAACATTAAATTCAAAAACAATTCCCCAAAAGGTTTTAATACGGATGCTCTATGTCCTAAAAAAACACCTAAAATTGCACCCAGGATTATTGAAGCAAGCAACACTATAGAAAATTTATATCCTCCAAGAAGTTTTTTCATTGTAAATTTCCTCCTAATTATATTATCTAATAATTATTATATTTTAATTTTTCACTACTTTTATTGCTAAAAGTGCTTGAAACATGGCAAAAAATGCTCTACCATATAACTATATTTTATTGAGGTAAATGCTATATGGAAGAAAATAAAAGTTTAAGTATAAAAAGAGGGTATTTAAAAACTGACTTTCAGATATTTTATTTAAAAGATAAAAAAGATATATCTTTTGAATTTCACTATCATAATTTTAATAAAATAGTAATATTCAAAGATGGAGATGTAACTTACTTAATAGAAGGTAAATCCTATAAGTTAAAACCTTGGGATATACTCCTTATAAATAACAATGATATACATAAGGCCGTAATAACTCCCAATAAAGCTTATGAACGAATAATTATGTGGATAAATCTAGACTTTCTAGCAAAATACAATAACCATTGTAATCTCATGAGCTGTTTTGAATTAGCTTCAAAACAAGGATTTAATCTTTTAAGACTGAAAAATAACTGGATTGAAATAATAAAAAAAATTCTTTTTGCTCTTGAAGATACTTTCAAGAATAAGGATCTAGGATATGAAACACTAAGAATCGGCTTACTTTTACAATTTTTAGTATACATTAATAGACTGTTTTTAAAACAAAAAAATATTAAAGAACTGCAAGATATCAAATATGACGAATCCATAAATAATATTTTAAATTATATAAATGAACATTTAGATGAAAATTTATCTATAGATCTTCTTTCCTCTAAATTTTATGTAAGTAAATATTATCTAATGCACAAATTTAAAAAACAAACAGGTTATACAATACATTCATACATACTTCAAAAAAGACTGATCATGTCAAATTTATTAATAAAAAGAGGTAAAAGTATAACAGATGCCTGTATGCAATCTGGATTTGGCGATTATTCCAATTTTATAAGAGCTTTTAAAAAAATGTTTGGAGTTTCTCCAAAAAAATATTATAAACCTTATAAGTCATAAGGGAATATAACTGAATTTAATTTACAAAAATCTAATTACATTCCCTTTGCCTATTATAGATTATTTTTGATATTTACAGGCCAAGAAGGCTTATTCCCGCTTAGAACCTCATGTATGCCAATAGCTGCATGAACAGACATTCTTTTCATGGCTTCTATGGTATGGGCCGCACTATGAGGGGTTACAATTACATTTTCCATTTTAAAAATAGGATTATCTTCTGAAGGTATCTCTCCATCAAATACATCTACTGCCGCCCCTGCAATTTGCTTATTCAAAAGAGCATTACAAAGGGCATCATTATCTACCACCTCTCCACGAGCTGTATTTATAAGAAATGCGTCCTCTTTCATAAGAGACAACTCTCTTTTTCCTATAATTCTCCTTGTAGCTTTAGTAAGAGGAACAGTTAAACTTACAAAATCACAATTTTTAAGTAAATAATCTAAGCTATCTGTAAGTTCAACATAGTCCAAGGATTGGGACTCTTCATCAATATGGCGCTTAAAACCTATAACCCTCATGCCAAAACCATTTGAAGCCTTTAAAGCCAGAAGCTTTCCTATACTTCCAAGTCCCACAATTCCAAGTACTTTTCCTTCAAGATCAATTCCTAAAATATCCCTTATGTCGAAATTTCCCTTTCTAAGTTCTCTGTCATATAGAAAAAACTTTTTAGCAAGGGCTATAATAAGACCCATGGTATATTCCGCCACCGTATTTTTATTTGACTCTGGAGCATTGGTAATTTGTATAGAAAGTTCTGCTGCTGTTTTAATATCTACATTATTTACTCCTACACCAAATCTTGAAATGACTTTTAACTTTTTACCTGCTCTTATTACTTTTTCTGTGATATTTGCCATTCTCACAAGTATGGCATCACAGTCTTTAACTTCTTCTATGAGAACATCCTCGGAGGTATCTTTAGGCATTTTTATCTCATACCCAAATTTTTTTAGGTATTTTATTCCTTCTTCTTCTATATCTTCTGTAATTAAAATTTTATAACTCATATCAAACCTTCTTATACAATATTTGATTTCTATTTTATATCAAATCAATTTGCAATTCTACCTTTTCGCAAACTATCTTAATGTAAAAATAACTTTTACTATACTTTAGGGATACATAATAGTATTATATTGTTATTAAACTATATGAGGTAAAACTATGGATAAATTAAATTTTAAAGATTTTCAGTTAAGCAATACTATATTAGAGTCACTAAATAAACTGGGTTATAACTCTCCCTCTAAAGTTCAAGAAAAGGTTATACCCCTGGTTTTAAAAGATAAGGACATTGTAGTAAAATCACAAACAGGCAGTGGAAAAACCGCAGCTTATGCAATACCAATCTGTGAAAAAACAGAAATAGAAGAAAAAAATCCCCAAGCATTGGTACTTACCCCCACAAGAGAACTAGCTCTTCAGATTAAAGAGGATTTTTCATACATTGGAAGATTAAAAAAAATAAATTGTACTGCTCTCTTTGGCAAAGAACCTATAAGCCTTCAAATAGAAAGACTAAAACAGAGAGTTCATGTAGTAACTGGAACTCCAGGAAGAATATTGGATCATATAGAAAGAAATACTTTAATCCTTGAAAAAATAAAGTATCTGGTTATAGATGAAGCAGATGAAATGTTAAGCAGGGGATTTATGGAACAGGTGGAGACTGTTATAAACAAACTCCCTAAAAATAGAACTACTCTTTTATTTTCTGCAACCATCCCTGGACAAATACTAAAATTATGTACGGTGTATATGAGAAATCCAATCAATATAGAGGTTCAGTGTAAAAACTCTGTAAAAGACAGAATAAAGCAAATATATTACAAGGTAGAGGCCCCTTGTAAATTTTCTCTATTAAATAAAATAATATATACCAAAAGACCTGAAAGCTCCATGATATTTTGCAGGACTAAAAATAACGTAGATGATTTGGTTTTGCAAATGAAAGCTAAAAATTATTCCTGCGAGGCTCTTCATGGAGGAATGCTTCAAAGCGAAAGAATTGATAAAATACAAAGTTTTAAAAGAGGAAAATTTACCTTTCTTGTATGTACAGATATAGCTGCCAGAGGAATTGATGTGGAAAATATAACACACATAATAAATTATGATATACCTGTAGAAAGAGAAAACTACATTCACAGAATAGGCCGTACAGGGCGCTTCACAAATAATGGCACTGCTATAACTTTTGTTACTCCTAAAGAATATCCCTATCTTAAAAAAATAGAAGAACATTTTCATATTACTATTAACGAAGGAAAAATTCCTTCCTTAAAAGAAATTGAAACGGGGAAAAAACTATTTTATGAAAAACTCAAATCTGCTCCTAACCTTAAAGAGGATAAATCATCAAAATTAAATAGGGATATTACAAAAATATATATAAGTGCAGGTAAAAAGAAAAAAATACGCCCTGGAGATATAGCAGGTACCATTTCAAGTATCCCCGGGATAAACCCTGAAGATATAGGAATAATAGATATAAAAGACAACTTTTCCTATGTAGATATACTTTTTGGCAAAGCCTCTATAGTTCTTGAAGGCCTTCAACATAGAACTATAAAAGGTAAAACAGTACGAGTTGAAAAAGCACAAAAGTAAAAAATCAGGTATACCCCCTGATTTTTAACTTTTATCCTTCTCTCCAAAATACTGATAATAATAGCATTTTAATCTTCCATTATAAAGCTTTCTATTTTTATGAGATTTTTTTCCAAAGTATTTTTCAAATTCAGTATGAGCTGTTATTATAAAATAGGACCACTTTTCAAGTGTTGAAAATACCTCTCCCATATCCCTATATAGATTTTCCACTTCTTTTTTTTCTCCCAGTCTTTCTCCATAGGGAGGATTACTTATTATAAAACCATACTTCTTACTAGAACTAAACTTTTGCAAAGGCATTTTTTGAAAAGCTATATACTCCTCCACCCCTGCTTTTTTTGCATTGACCCTAGCAGTTTTAACTACCCTTCCATCTATGTCTGAAGCAAGAATTCTAAAACTATTACTATTAATGGAATTTTGGGCATGTTTTCTTAAATCTTGCCATAAGTTATGTGGAATTATACCCCACTTTTCTGAAACAAAACTTCTATTTAATCCCGGAGCCACATTTTTACCTATTAATGCAGCTTCAATGGCAATGGTACCGGAACCACACATGGGATCTGCAAGTATTTGTGAAGGCTTCCATTTGCTTAAAAGGACCATAGCCGCAGCCAGTGTTTCTTTGATAGGTGCTCCCCCTGAATTTTCTCTATATCCTCTTTTATGAAGAGCTTCCCCTGAAGTATCTAACGTCAAAGTTACCCTATCTTTAAGTATACCCACTTCTATTTTATATTCCACTCCAGTTTCATGAAATCTTTCCCTGTTATATTTCTTTTTCATAGCTTCAACCACAGCTTTTTTAACTATGGATTGGCAATCTGGCACACTATGCAATTTAGATTTTATAGATTTACCCGTCACATGCATAAATGCATCCTCAGGCATGATATTTCCCCAATCCACAGAAAGTGTACCTTGAAAAAGTTCCTCAAAACTTTCTGCTTTAAATTCCGCCATTTTTATAAGTACTCTATCTGCAGTCCTAAGCCATAAATTACAAGTAACTATATCCATTTCATCTCCACAAAAAGTAACCTTGCCATTTTCAAGCTTCAAATTATCATATCCAAGTTCCTTAAGCTCTCCAGCCACCACAGCTTCCAATCCAAAAGTGGAGGTGGCAATCAATGTATATTCCATATTTTTCTCCTTAAATTATTCAGCTTTAATTAATACTTATAATACAATCGAACTATAAAATATAGCATAAATATATTAACATTTTTTAGAGCATCCAACAAATTATTTTTAAATTAAGTTATTGACTATTCCATCATTATATTGTAATATATAAATATAACGATTAATAAATTCCATAGAAAAGAGGTACCTTATGGATAGTAATTATATGAAATATACGGAAGTGTCAGAAATCCTTAAAGTTATGGCTCACCCTGTTAGATTATGTGTCATCAAAGGATTGCTTGAAACAGGAAGCTGCAATGTAACTCATATGCAGCAGTGCCTGAATATACCTCAATCTACATTATCCCAGCATCTTCAGAAATTAAAAGCTGCTGGAATTATAAAAGGTATGAGAAATGGAGTAGAAATTAATTATAAAGTCTGCAACGAACTAGTTGTTGACTTAGTTAATGCCTTGTTTAAATAATTTATAATTAAACACTAATACTACAGAAGGAGGAATTTTCATGAGAAAAAAAATATTAATTGTAGGCGGAGTAGCAGGAGGAGCTTCCACAGCCACAAGGCTCAGGAGACTAGATGAAAATGCAGAAATAATCATGTTTGAAATGGATGAATATATATCTTTTGCAAATTGCGGTCTTCCATACTACATAGGAAATACTATTAAAGACAGAGAAAGACTGCTAGTTCAAACCCCAGAAGGTATGAAAGGTAAATTTAATATAGATACCAGAATCAATAGTGAAGTTATAGGTATAGATATAAACAAAAATACAGTAAAGGTAAAAAGCAAAGACCTCGGAACCTATGAGGAAAGTTATGATTACCTGGTACTGTCCCCTGGTGGAAAAGCTATCAGACCAAATATTGAAGGCATAAACAGTAAAAAAATTTTAACCTTGAGAAATATACCAGATACAGATACCATAAAATCTTTAGTAGATAAGAAAAATATTCAAAGTGCAGCTATTATAGGCGGAGGTTTTATCGGAATTGAAATGGCAGAAAATTTAAAAGAAAGAGGTCTTGATGTAACTTTAATTGAAGCTGCGCCCCACATTTTAGCGCCTTTTGATTCAGATATGGTAACCGCCCTTGAAAAAGAAATGGAGGACAATGGAGTAAATATCATTTTAAATGATGGAGTTAAATCCTTCAAAGAGGATGGGGAAAATGTAGAAATAACCCTTAGCAGCAACACAAAGGTTACCACAAACTTAGTTATACTTGCCATCGGTGTAGCACCTAATACCAATTTTATAAAAGACAGCGGTATAAACTTAGGAATTAAAGGGCACATATTAGTGAATGATAAAATGCAGACAAATATTAAAAATATTTATGCTGTAGGAGATGCCATAGAAGTAGTAGACTTTGTAAATGGCAATAACACTGCAATTGCACTGGCGGGACCCGCTAATAAACAGGGAAGAATAGCAGCAGATAATATATGTGGATTAAATTCCACCTATGATGGGACTCAAGGAACTGCAATACTTAAAGTATTTAGTTTAACTGGTGCAAGTACAGGAAATAATGAAAGAATTCTGAAGAAATTTAATATTCCATATAAAGTTATATATGTTCATCCAACATCCCATGCATCCTATTACCCTGATGCACTTCCATTATCTTTAAAACTCATCTTTAATCAGGAAGGTAAAATTTTAGGTGCACAAGGTATAGGTTACGATGGTGTTGATAAAAGAATTGACGTTATTGCAACAGTTATTCGCCTTGGAGGTACAGTAGAAGATTTGACTAGACTGGAACTAGGTTATGCTCCTCCATTTTCATCTGCAAAAGATCCTGTAAATATGGCAGGTTTTGTGGCAGAAAATGTTTTATCTGGAAAGGTTGAAGTTATAACCCCAGAAGAATTTTTAAATTATAACAGAGAAAATATCATTATTTTAGATGTACATGCAAAAATAGAATTTGACAATCAGCATATAGATGGTGCTTTAAATATTCCTTTAGATGAACTAAGAAACAGACTGGAAGAACTGGATAAAAATAAAGAGATTATAGCCTATTGTCAGGTGGGTCTGAGAAGCTACACTGCAGCCAGAATACTCTCTCAACGTGGATACAAAGTCAAAATTCTAACAGGAGGCTATAAAAGCTATAAATCATTAAATTTTAAACCTAAAAAATTTGACAATACCAAATCTTCCTCAGAGAAAAAATCACATTCCAATAATCAGACTATAAGTTTAAAATTTGATTCAGAGGAACCTGCCTATACTAAAAGTGTAAATGCTTGCGGTCTTTCTTGTCCGGGGCCTCTTATGCAGACAAAATCCTCTATTGATAATTTAAAACAAGGTGAAATTCTTAAAGTAACTGCCTCTGACCCAGGTTTTTATGAAGATATTAAAGCATGGTGTAAGAGAACTGATAATGACCTTGTTAGTTTGAGTAAGAATAATTGTAATGTAACGGCCTTTATAAAAAAAACCGATAAACTAAATTCAAAAAATAACGAAAGCTTCAAAACACCACATAATGACAATAAAACTATTGTGGTATTCAGTGGTGACTTGGATAAAGCACTGGCTTCTTTCATAATTGCCAATGGAGCTGCTTCCATGGGTAAAAAAGTCACAATGTTTTTTACCTTCTGGGGATTAAATATACTGAGAAAACCTGAAAAAGTACCTGTAAAAAAAGAATTCATGGATTCTATGTTTGGGAAAATGATGCCTCGTGGAAGCAAAAAATTGAAATTGTCCAACATGAACATGCTAGGAATGGGTACAAAAATGATGAGAAAAGTTATGAAAGATAAAAATATAAGCTCCCTTGAAGAACTTATTAAATCCGCAATTGACAGCGGCATTGAAATAGTAGCCTGTCAAATGTCCATGGATGTTATGGGACTTAAAAAAGAAGAACTCATTCAAGGAGTTAAGTTAGGTGGAGTAGGCTACTATCTGGGAGAAGCAGAAGATTCAAATGTAAATCTATTTATTTAAAAATATATAAAAAATCAAGTATTGAATTTTCAATTCAATACTTGATTTTTTGTGATCTAAGATTTTTTATACTGCAGAGCCGCTTTGCCTTCATCACCAGTACTTATTCTTATAACATTTTCCACATCATATACAAATATCTTTCCATCTCCCATTTCTCCGGTATGAAGCACTTTTTTAGCAGTTTCAACCACAAGCTCTACTGGTACTTCACAAACAACTACCTCTACCTTCACCTTAGGTATAAGATTAATATCCATAGCCAATCCTCGATAATATTCTTTATGACCTTTTTGCATGCCACATCCTGAAACATTGGTAACAGTCATGCCTGTAATACCTATATGATCCAGTGCTTTTTTTAATTCCTCAAATCTACCTTTAGAAGTAATAATATCCACCTTAGTAAGCTTATCACTCATTATTTTACCTCCCTATTAAACACATATTTCAATGACGTAAAAACACTCTGTATAAATCTATATTATTCTATTAATTAATAAATATACAAGTAATCTCTCTAAACTCCCATTCCCCCATAAGCCTCTTCGCCATGTTCGGTAACATCAAGACCTGTCTGTTCATCTTTTGCAGTTGCCCTAATACTGCTTACTGCATTAATTACTTTAATTATAATAAATGTAACTACCGCTGCATACACAATTGTGGCTAAAATAGCTATAAGCTGAATTCCAACCAATTTTGGATTTCCATGTATCAATCCATTTGCCCCTGCTGAATTCATTGCTGTCCATGCAAATATTCCAGTAGCAATTCCTCCCCATATTCCTCCTACACCATGACATCCAAAAGCATCCAGGGCATCATCATATCCCAATTTAGATTTAAGAAAAGTAATTGATGTATAACATATAGCTCCACCTATTAATCCAATAATCAATGAAGCCAAAGGACTTACAAAACCAGCACCTGGAGTTATGGCTACAAGACCTGCAACTAATCCGCTGGCAACTCCAAGAGAAGTTACTTTTTTTCTATACATATATTCACAAAAAGCCCAACTCACAGCTGAAGCTGCTGCAGATGTGTTTGTGGTAACAAAAGCATTTACTGCTACACTATTGACACCAAGACCACTTCCCGCATTAAATCCATACCATCCAAACCAGAGAAGTGCAGCTCCAAGACAAGTTAAAGGGAGATTGCTAGGTTTGCCTACACTCTTTCTTTTTCCCAGCATCAATGCCGCCACAAGTCCCGATACACCTGAACTTATATGAACTACATTACCACCTGCAAAATCCAAAGCTCCAAGATTCTTAAGCCAGCCACCTGTTCCCCATACCCAATGTGCAATAGGATCGTAAACAAAAGTTGTCCAAAGCAAGAGAAATGCAAGCCAATGCATAAATTTCATTCTCTCTGCAATAGAGCCAGATATAAGTGCAGGAGTTATTATTGCAAACATAAGCTGAAACATCATAAACACTTGGTGTGGAATCGTAGCCGCATAATCTGCATTAGGTGCAAATCCCACTCCCTTTAAACCTGCAAAATTAAAACCACCTATAAATCCGCCTATATTGTTTCCAAAGCACAGTGTATAACCTATAAGTATCCACTGTATAGATATTACTGCTAGAGCTGAATAACTATGAAGAGTAGTATTTAATGTATTCTTTCCTCTAACCATTCCTCCATAAAATAAAGCTAGTCCCGGAGTCATTATCATTACCAAAGCTGCACTAATAATGACAAATACAGTATCTGCTGCATTCACTCCACTCATAAAAATACCTCCTTAAAAATAAATTAATAAAAAAATTTATAAGTTTTTTAAATATATTTTCTGTTGCCTTTTAAAAAACTTATTTTTTATATAATACTAATATAATACTAACTTTTATACAATTTATCAATAGAAATATCAAAATTTTATTGATTTATTATTTAAAACAAATATATATTAATAAATGCAAATTTTAATTCATATATAGAACTTTAAGGGAGTAGATCAGAAGCAGCATATATTGCTTTAAGTGATGAAATAAAAATATATTTTTACATTTTTGAATCTTTTGTATTCATATTTAATAAGGAAACTAATAACTTAATAATAATTTAAGCTGTAATTTATTCAAAATCACTATAATAAAATCATTTTCATGGTAATATATAACACTTTTCAACATAAGAATAAGCACTTTATTTAAAATAACATGATTAGAAATATTATTGTGAGTTTTTTTATAATGCAATAATATATTCACCATTTTACAGACCTATATATCAATATATTAATTTTCTGTGATTTATATTATTATTCATTGGTATATTTTTGTTAAATTTAATATAATTTTAAATTTAACAAAAAAAAATTGTATAAATTTATATATCGTTAAAATAAATAAGGTATTTATCTTATTTCAGTATATTTTTTTAAATTATTTAAAGGATTTTTATAAATTATGTAGAATATTAATAACTTCAGGACCTTATTGTAATATAACGTAATAAAGCATATTAAAACATTATAATTTTCACCATAAAATTACCAATAAATATAATAAAAATCTTACTTTAAATATTTAAACAACAACTTATTGAGAAAGGGGTTAGTAGATCCATGATAAGATTAAAAATTATGTATTTTTTAAACAAAAGAATAAAAGAACAATCTGAAAAGGTATTTGAAGGAATCTCAAAAGGCAGAAAAAAAGCTTTGGAAAACTGGTTCAAGGATAAATGGATGCAACTTGAAAACACCTGTAACATTATAAGATGTTTTGAAGAAAATGATAAAAAACTACTGGAAGACTTAAATGTAGAATTAAACCGATACAAGGATTTCTGTGAATTTTTCATACTAAATAATACTGGAACAGTTGTTGAATCCACCTGTAGTAAACATATAGGACTTAATATGAATCATTTACCTAATTATGAAAAAGGATTAAAAAAAGAAAAGTTCATGTATGGCCCTTATGAAGATAAAAACACTTTGGATATTGATTTACATGATAAAAAATTTGCAGATGAAATAACTTTATTGTTTTCCATGCCCTACATGGACTGCTGCGGAGACAGAAAAATACTTATTGGGAGAGTTTTAAACGACGACATGAGCAATGTAATCCAAGATGAAGATACCCATGTATATAAGGATTCTGGAGATAACTATTTATTCATGATAAAAACAAATAGAGACATACTTCCTGGAACTGCCATATCCAGAAGTAGATTTGAAGATGACACTTTTACTATGGGTGACAATTTAAAAGATGGAGTCAGGACTTTAAAATGGGGAACTGTAAGAATAAAAAAACATACAGAATTTGAAATACGATTTACAGATCCTGAAACAGGTGATTTACACCCTGGAGTGAAAAATACCATTAAAAACAAAGAAAATTTAGACTGCTGGCCTGGATACCCTGATTATAGGCATATAATGGTGGGAGGCAAAGGTACCTTAATAATTCCCCCTTATAGTGATGAACTATGGGGAATGATGTGTGAAGGTGATATAGCTGAAATTTACAATTTTAAAAGCTTAAATTTAAAACTACCTATTATAATATCAGTCAGTGCCGCTATTGCCTTATTAATAAATATCCTAGCATATAATACAAATACAACTATAGGACTTATAAGTTCAATTATAACCTGGCTTTTAATAACTATAATAAGCTGTATATCTTCACAAAAACTAGTTGTAACACCACTAGATAAAACTGTAGATATACTCTATCAGCTAGCTGAAGGAGAAGGCGATTTAACTAAACGTGTAGACAAGCTTTCCTATGATGAGCTAGGTGAACTTTCAAGGTGGTTCAACAAATTTATCAATAACCAAATGACTATGATAAAAAGAGTTGATATTTCCTCAAAGACCTCAAAAAATTCCATAAAAATAGTTTCAAATTTAACCAATAATATAAAAGAAAGTATGAAAGCTGTGGCTAAAACTGTAGATGGTCTGGTAGATATATCAAAAAATCAAAATAATGTATTTCAAAATACTAAAGAACACTTCAACAATCTGTCAGCATCAATACAGGAAATGACTTCCCTTATTCATCAGGCGGCAAATAAAATAGTAAATACCAGCCAGCATGCCAATAAAGCAAGTGATTTTTCAAATGATGTATTGAATTCAATAAATGAACTGGAAAAAACTATGAAAACAACTTTAGATAGAATCCATATTCTCCAGAATCATTCTGATTCCATAACTAAGGTAGTCACAAGTATAAGTAGTATAAGCCAACAAACTCAACTTTTGGCGTTAAATGCAACTATAGAAGCTGCCCGGGCAGGAGAAGCAGGCAAGGGATTTGGAGTGGTGGCAGAGGAAATATCAAAATTAGCTATTGAAACAGAGGAAGCTACTGACTCCATAGGATTAATAGTTTCCAATATTCAAAATGAAACCAACAACACTTTTCAAGACATTAATAATATAAACTCCAAAGTGAAGAATTCTTCTGAAAGCGTAAAAAACAGTATAAATTCCTTTAAGTATATTGTGACTAACATAACAGATATAACAGATAAAATGGAAACCATCCTAAAAATAACCAATAAAGAAAGTACTGATATAAATAATATGGTGGTAAATATAAATGCTTCCGCAGAAAAAATAAACAAGAGAACTACAAAAGGAGCAAGCATCAGTGAAGAATCCTTAAGTTTATTGGAAGATATTTTAAATAAGACTATAAGATTAAAAGAAGTAACAGATAATTTGGAATACTCTTCTACAGTTCTTCAGGAAATGGTGGGGGATTTTAACACCAAAATATAATCACTCTTAATGCACAAGATAAGGTAGCCATACTATATCCAACTACCTTATCTTATCCTATAACACAAAATATAATAAAAAAACTTCTAACTTTCTGTAACTAAAAAGCAGGATCAGTAGCCTGTCCCGCTCATAAATCATATTTAAAAAAATAAAAACTGTAACTTTCCTGAAGTCATTATGTAATCATATACATCTAACCCTGCAATACTTTATTTTTAGATATATTTTCATAAGTTATTCATTTAAAGGTATATCCTTCAGACTATCGATTATATTTTCAACAATAGGCTTAAAGATCTTTTCCAGATCTTCACTTATGCTTTCATCTCCCTGTTCCGACAAACTGCTTATGCCACTTAACATAGGAAGTTCTCCCAAAAGTTTTAAGTCCATATCCTTCAAAAATTTATCTGTGCTTTCTCCATTAAAAAGCTTTATCTGTTTTCCACAATCTGGACAGGTTATATAACTCATATTTTCAATAACCCCAAGTATGTTGATCTTCATGGTTTTTACCATGTTTACAGCTTTTGAAACTATCATAGATACTAAATCCTGTGGCACAGATATCATAACTATACCGTCTATAGGCATGGATTGCATCACAGTAAGGGCAACATCTGCTGTTCCTGGAGGCATATCAATTATTAAATAGTCAAGCTCTCCCCATATTACATCTGTCCACAATTGCTTAACTGCACCACCTATTATCGGTCCTCTCCATATAACCGGCTGGCTCTCATCTTCTAAAAGCAGATTTAATGATATAGCCTTTATAGCATCCTTTGTATCTACAGGTATTATAAATTCTTCCGTAGTTTCTGCTCTTTTGCCTTTTAAACCCATCAAATTTGGAACACTTGGTCCTGTTATATCTGCATCTAAAATTCCTACACTATATCCCATTTTCTTTAATTGTCTAGCTACAAGTACAGAAATTGATGATTTTCCAACACCTCCCTTACCACTCATAATACCAATAATTCTCTTTACCTTATTATAAGGATTAAAATCGACATCAACATTACAATTTTCCTTATCTTTACTGCATCCATCATTTGATGGACATGAATTACAATCTGACATAAAATCATCTCCTTGCACCTATATTGGCATTTGCCATTTTTATATTACTCCTATTTATTATTATTGTCAAATATATATCATATTATAGAACCTAAATATAATTTCCAGAAAAAATAATAATATTCCCCCCCAAGCCTACTGCGAATAAGTGGGGGGATTAATTTGCCAGCCTTCAAATCAACTAATATACCTTGTCAATATTATATCCATGCTCATTCAAGGATTTAATTATCTCTTCTATGTGGTCGTGACCATTTGTTTCAACTGTTACTTCTAAAGCCACATGTTTTAACCTGTCGATAGCTTTAAATTGATTATGATCCAATTTTATTATATTTGCAGATTTTTCCGCTAGAATTTTCGATATCTGTAAAAGCTGCCCCGGAGTATCCTTAAGCTTAACTGAAAAACAGAATATCCTTCCTCTCGAAACAAGTCCATGATTTAAAAGAGCTGACATTGTAACCACATCTATATTTCCGCCGCTTATCAAGCATACAACTTTCTTATTTTTAAACTTCAGCTTGCCTAATGCAGCCAGGGACATAGCTCCCGTGGCTTCTGCCACAAGTTTATGCTTTTCTAAAAGAATATATACATCCTCCATAAGCTGTTGATCGCTCACCGTAACAATTTCATCCACATATTTTTTTATCACCTGAAAAGTTAATTTCCCTGGATTTTTTACTGCCGCTCCATCTGCAATAGTATCAATATTCTCTGCACTGGTTAACTTTCCCCTATCAAAGGAATACTTCATAGGATTAGCTCCATCTGCTTGAACTCCTATTATTTTTATATTAGGATTAATAAACTTTGCAGCTACCGATATGCCACTTATAAGACCTCCCCCACCTATTGGCACCACTATAGCATCTACATCTTTCAATTTTTCTATAATTTCAAGAGCTATTGTTCCCTGCCCTGCCATTACATCTAAATCATCAAAAGGATGTATAAATGTATATCCTTTTTCCTTTTCAAGTCTCTTAGCTTCTTCATAAGCCTCATCGTAGACTTTTCCCTTAAGTACCACTTCAGCTCCATAATTTTTTGTAGCCTGTATCTTAATCAGCGGTGTAGTTTCAGGCATAACAATTGTAGCTTTGATTCCAAGTTTATTTGCAGCATAGGCAACTCCCTGGGCATGATTTCCCGCAGAAGAAGCAATCAATCCCTTTTTCTTATTATCCTCACTTAATTTTGAAATTTTATTTAAAGCCCCTCTTAATTTAAATGCTCCGGTTATCTGCAGATTTTCCGGCTTTATATATACCTGATTTCCACTTTCCATACTATATTCCGAGCTGTATATTAATTCTGTATTTATGCATATATCTTTTATTCTTTTTCTGGCCTCTAATACATCTTCTAAAGTTAAATGTGCTTCTTTTGTTGTCTCTAAAGTTAACATTTCCTTCATGACATCAAGTCTCCTCTCTAAAATTATCTACACTTAAAAAATTATGCCCATAATCAAGTGATTCTTGGGTTCAGGTGGAGTTTGCTATAGAGAACTACTTATCTCCATCTGAGACTTAGAAGAACTTATTCAGACGTGCAGCATTGCTTATCTCCCACTTTGAACAAGATGGGAGTATTAGCAATGATAGCGTTGGGATAAATAAAAAAAATCTTTCATACTTATAAACACTTTACATATGCTTATAAGGACGAAAGATTGTCATTCCGTGATACCACCTTATTTGCAATTAGATACCTAACTGCCACTCATTTTTCAGGTCAGTTTCAAACAAAAATAAAGCTATCCACATAACCCTAACCAAATACCGCTGGTAAACGTCCTCCTTTACTCGACAAAAGTCTTTCTACTTGGAAACTCCGGAGTGATTATTATATATTTATATTAACACCAACTTTCACCCTCTGCTGGCTCTCTGAAGTTAATAGGTCAAATATTTTTCTCTCCATCTTAGTTTTATCTCTATTAATAAATTTAATCTTGTAAAAAAGTATATTATTTTTATAAAAAAATGTCAATATAAAATTAATAAAATTTTCTCAGTTGTTTCACCAGAAATACGGCTAAAATAGCAGGAATTATCTGACCTACTACAAGGCTGCATACTAAAACCATATACTTTATATGAAGAAGATAGGATAACCATATAGGGACTCCAAATCCTGGTATAACAATAATAGGTAAGACAATAAGCCAGTCATTAAGCTTATACTTGCTTATTAAATATACTAAAAATGAAGTTATTATACCTACAATTGCACCCCCCAACATATCAGGAAGTCCAAGCCCCCCCATTAAAGTATTACTTATTAGGTTACTTATCCCCATAGGTAAAATCAAAAATGGAAAAATGGCAGAAAGTCCATACAAAGACGTAGCCACTCTTATCTGAAATTGCATAAAAGCAAAACTTTGAGTAAAATACATAACAACCACATATATGGCTATAACAACACCAGATATAGCAATTTTATTTATTTTTGACAAGGATTTTTTATTTTTAAAAATATCTTTTTTCTCATATTCCATTTATTTTCCTCCTACATATCTTATTGGATCTTCATAGCCTGCCTCTTTAAAAGCCTTTAGCCTTAGTCTGCAGCTATCACAAACTCCACAGGCTAATTCTTCTCCATTGTAGCATGTCCATGTTTTTCCATAATCCACCCCTAAATCCATACCCATTTTAATTTCCTGTGATTTTGTCTTATTAATAAAGGGAGCATGTATTTTTATATATTTTTTATGTTCTACAGCACACACAGTTCCCAAATTTATTGTTTTTTCCATGGAATGAATGAATTCATGTCTGCAATCCACATATCCCGAATAATCCACTTCACTTACTCCTATAAAAATATCATAAGCTCCCATGGTCTCTGCATAAGAAGCTGCATAAGACAAAAATATCATATTCCTTGCAGGTACATAGGTAACAGGTATTTTCCCACTTTCTTCATTAAATTCAGGTACCTTTATAGAATCATCTGTAAGTGCAGAACCTCCCCAGGCATTCATATTTGTAGTAACCAAAACAAAATCCGCTGCACCTGCATTTTCAGCAATGTCCTTTGCACATTGAATTTCCTTTTTATGACGCTGACCATAATCAAAACTCATGGCATAAACTTCATATCCCTGACTTTTAGCTAAATATAAAGCTGTAGCAGAATCAAGTCCACCAGATAATAAAACTACCGCTTTTTTCATTTTAAATTCATCCTTTCAGCATAATAACAACAACCTATAGCTCCATTAAATTGAGGTTCTTTTAAAAGCACTATTTTTTCGTAATCATCTTTTAAATAGTTATATATGGCTTGATTTTTAGCAACCCCACCAGCCAATACAAGCCTTTTTCCCCGAAACCTATTTAAAAAAGGCTTGATTCTTTTATAAAGTGAATAATTAACTCCTGCACAAAGTCTTTCAACTGAAATTCCCTCTGCTATTTTTCCAATCAGCTCTGATTCAGAAAAAACTGCACAGGTAGAATTTAACTCCACAGGTTCCTTATAAAAACTACATAAATCCTCTAATGAAATTTCCAGCATACTTGCCATATTCTCAAGATATCTCCCACTTGACGCTGCACACTTTTCATTAAGTTCCAAGTCTGTTATTAATCCTTTTTCCACCTTTACTACTTTAACATCCTGTCCTCCTATATCTAAAAGTATAAATTCCTTTAACTTTGTTTGAAAAACTGCCCCATAAACATGGGCTTTTATTTCATTTATTGACTTGAATAACCTTAAATCTGTATTATTTCTTCCATAACCCGTTGAAATTGCAGAATCAATATGTTTAATATCTAACTTTTCAAGATTTACTGTCATCTTTCCATCATAACTGCAAAAATCTCTATAAAAAATCATAGTGCTCATTTTATTTTTAAATACAATATGTTCATTTTCCATTACCACTATTTTCACTTCTCTGCTGCCTAAATCTATACCTAACCTTCTCAACGTTGTTCCTCTTTCCTATTCATATCAATCAGATCCTGAAGCATATCCAAAAACGCCTCTAATCTTATTTTGGTTCTGGCATCTAAAAAATTAAGTTTATCACCCTCTATAGTTAGTATAGGTATATTAATTTCATCTTTTATAACTATATCTTCAATTTGTCTATAACAAAATGCCTGGGTATAATGAATTAAAGCATCTATTTTTCTCTCTTTAATTTGATTTTTTATCTCACCAAGTCTAAATTTTATATCGTAGGGGTAAGTATAATCATAGTACTGTTCATAAATGCCTTTAGCTTTCATAGCCCTCGGAAATGCAAATTCTCTCTGAACCTCATTATAAACAAAACGAGCATTGAACTTTTCCACATAATCATATATATCACAAGGCATAGGAGGTACCCCTATAAAACCAAGTCTTAATTTCTGAGTAAAGGGCCTTCTTTTTTTTATCTCTTCCAATTTATCTTTTATATCCTGATTAAATTTATAAATATCACTGTTAAAGTCACTGGCACTTACCTGATAAAGATGATTTTCAAATCCTGAAACCTTATTTTCCCTATAAGTCAGTTCATCCAGACATTTGATAAGATATCGTGTTTTATTTACTTTTCCCCTTACTTTTTCAACTTCACTATGGGAAACATTAAAAATGTTCATAAACTTATCAATAGATGCCTTAATGTCACAGATATCATGACTTTGTGGGAACGCAAATGAATGTATTTTTATACCCTTCATATCCAATATAGCTTCTAACGCTTTCGTATTAGAACAATCCCCTTCGGTGACACCTACAATCTCACTGATTTTCTTATCCATACACACCCCAAAAATTCCTTTTTGCCATGCACAACAACTCTTTGGAAAACCTTCTCTTTCTGCCATATCAATAAATTTTTTATAATCCTTTGAAGTGACAAAAATATTATTCAAGTCAATTACTTTATATCCTGCAGCTATCAAAACTTCATAGGGAACAGTAGTAGTTATTCCTATAGTTTTATTTTTCATTTATCTCACATCTCACTTTGTCTTCAATTTTAATAAGTAAATTTACATAATATAAAAAAGGTAGAGACACCCCCTACCTTTAAATCACAAAATAAACTGTACAATTACACAGTTTCCCCTAGTTTTGTTTATAGACAGGATGGTCACGAACTGTCACTTATGTAGTTTTAAATACTATTATATGCTATAAGGTAGCCAAAATCAAGGGGTTTGTGATGGATATATATTTTCTATTTTTTATTAAATGCTAACAAATTCTATTAAAATTCATATTTTACATTTACAAATATGTTAGCAAATATGGATTTTACAAGCAATAATTTTTGAGATGATATGCAGGAATGAGAAAGCATAAAATTCAAAAACTCCAGCTTTATTTTAGCTGGAGTTGTGTTTTGCTTAAAATAGTGTTTAAAATCATACTCTAACTTTTGCTTTACTTTGGTCTTTTTTAACCAATCCCATTATACCTGGTATTATTAAAAGTATACCTGAAAGAATATAAAAATATGATACACATATTATTCCTCCAATTGTCATTGCCATTATTCCTGCTATAATTCCAAAAATACCACCAATAAGTCCTAAAACAAATTCCGCTGTTCTTTTATCATCCAATATATTTCCCTCCCTTATTTACATATATTGTAACAATATAGTAACATTTTATCCATATTTAGACATAAAAGTAAAGCCTACCAGAGATTTCTCTGGTAGGCTTAAAATTATTACTATTTGGAGTGTAAATTTGGATAAATCAAACTTACATTAGGTTGTAAAAAATTACTTTAGGAATGTTGACCTCATAAATATATAATATACTATTTTACATATATTGTAAATATATTTTAGATATAAAATCTTCTTTTATTTTAAATGTAGTAAATTAATTATGATGGTTAATACCATAAGAATACCTATATTGATTCTTTAATATTATTCAATTGTCTTAACATATTTCATAAAAGCTCTGGTGCTGCCAGGGCTTTTACTATAAAAATTTCTATTTTATTTAAGTGATACCTTATATTTTAATTTAATTAAAATTGTTTCCTATATACTATATGCAACTCAAAAATTTTGAATACACTATTAAATATAGTTGTTCCTCTTAATTTTTAAGCTGGCCTTTGGTCAGCTTTTTTGTATATAGAAATAATTTCTATATATGCATAATATCATTAAGAGAATGGATATGTTTTTAGTTAGTCACCCTCCAGTGTTTCATCTCTTTCAAAGAGGTCGTTACGGTTAATTAGCAACAGAGGCGGTGACAATATGAGTCATTCTGTTACTATTACATCTATAGTGTGCATTACAATAGTAGGTATAGTGGGAATTTTTGCTATACTTGCCCATTCAAAAGAGAAAGCTATTCTTAAATACAAGAATAGCTCTAAAGACAGTAATAATGAAATATCTATTACTGTTGATAGTGATAAAGAAAATACCTAAAAAAACTAAAATGCACCCATCGCCTTGAGTGCGTTTTAGATAACTAATATACAAATTAAACATAAAAACCGTAACGGCTTCTTATGCATATATTATATCATAATGTCTATTATTTTAAACAAGTAAATAAAAATATGTGCACGATATTATACAAAAAATTGAACCTAAAACAGTTTTATCCATCCTAAGCTTTTTATCAAATCTCACTTTAAACTCTACTCATAAGCTTCAATCATCTTCTTAAGCATATTCTCACCTATCCAACCTACTATAGTCTGAATACACCACATCATACAAATATACGTTCTGTTTTAACAAGCATTATTTGGTGATCAAAGGAATAATTTTATCCATAATAATATAACTAATTCTTATTATCTTTCTTCATCAATATTGCCCTATTAATTATTGAAGAACCATACTTTTGACGTATATTATCAATAGCGATTTCTAGTTTATCTATTTTGTCTACACTGTCTATTTCATGATCCGCTTCTAACATATTAAATATAGATATCTGTTTACTATCATTGTCTTTGATGAACCCGCTAAGGCTTATTCCTAATAGTCGTACTGGCAGCTGCTTATTCCAGTTTTTTTGAAGCATTTCAATTCCAGCAGAATAAATTTCCTTTACAAGATAAGTTGCAGGTATGGTTGTTTGCCGGGTTATGGAGTGAAAATTAGAATACTTAATGCTAATTTGCACTGTACGACCTTTTTTATTGTGCCTGCGGGCAGTCATTCCCACCTCATCTGAAAGCTTCATTAAGATAATTTTTGCACTCTCTATATCTGAAATATCATGAGGTAGTGTAACTGATTTTCCAATTGATTTTATGTCATGCTGTAAATGGGGCTTTATCTGGGAAATATCAATTCCATTGGCAAGTTGGTAAATTTCGCCACCTATTTTGCCAAGCTTTTTTACAAGATGACCCCTGTTAAAAAGTGCAAGCTCCCCAATAGTTTTAATTTTCATTTTTTCAAGTTTTTGTGTCGTCTGTTTTCCTACTCCATACATAAATTGGATTGGCAGCGGCCATAACTTATGTTCAATATCCTTTTTCCAAAGCTCTGTAATTCCTGACGGTTTTTTCATTTCAGAAGCCATCTTTGCCAGGAACTTATTTTCAGATATGCCTATAGAACATTTCAATCCTAATTCATTATTAATATGTTCCATAATCTGTTTTGCACATTCATATGGTTTCCCAAATATCCTTTCACATCCAGTCATGTCAAGCCATGCTTCATCAATGCTGTTTTCTTCAATGACAGGGGTATACCCTGAAAGTATATCCATAACCTGCCTAGATTTATGTTTATAAAACTTATGATCTGGAGGAATAATTATCATATCTGGACAAAGTTTTAAAGCTTGATGCAATAGCATAGTTGTCTTAACCCCAAATTTCCTAGCTTCATAATTTGCAGTCAAAATAATTCCTCTCCTGTTTTCAGGATCTCCAGCTACAGCAGCAGGTTTATCAATAATTTCAGGATGCCTGGTAGATTCACAGCTTATGAAAAAAGCATTCATGTCTACAAGAAAAATTATTCTATGCATAGTTACACCTACTTATTTTTAAATTAGACTTTATACCATGTGATTACTCCAGAGTGAACATTCTCATATTTTCTTTAATTAAAATAGTGTAACATTAAACATAGAGTTATTCAACCACCTAAACATATATGAATTAAGTTCAAATAAATCCTTCTAAGGTATTTGTATATCTAGGTTTAAGTAATACATGCCCCATAAAATAAAAATGTGTAAACATACGGTTTTTTATTTTATGATAGCAAATGGATGGGAATTTAATTTTTGCCACCGTAATTAAATCATAAGAGTTTTTATATTGCAAAGATAAACTTATCTTCTATAGTCCTAATAATAACAATAACTCCCCCAGCAAGGCTCGAACCTGCGGCCTCTGGATTCGGTTCTAATTATCATTAATTTTTATACTTTTTTAAAATGGCTTAATATCAATGGGTCCCGTGTTAATTTATATTATCTAAAGTTAATATTTTTTAGCTTTATTTAAAACTTTGGAGGGAAAATTATATATACCTAACTCCTGTAATATCAATGCTTTTCCTTGTAGTAAAGTTAACACAATAGGGAAGATATTCTGCTATTTAATCTATTATTTTAATTTTATATTATATTCCGCATATAACCATAAGTAAAATTTCCTGCTAATAAATTCTAAAATAGGAGGAATATTTAATAGTAGATGGTTATAATAAATTGCACAGAAAGTATTCCAACATGGTATAATGTAAAAATAAAAAGAATATGTTAACAGTTAAAGGCATACTAACCGATAGAAAATACTGGAGTGAAGTTAATGTTTTTCATTGGAATTTTTGGAATTGAGAATAAAAGTAAAAATATTTTAACGAATCGAAATAATATGTGTCCATTATGCAATGCTTATGGTAGTTATGATATTTTAAAATCATATAACTATTTTCATATTTTCTTTATTCCTTTATGGAAATGGAATACACGTTATCTTATCAGGACCCATTGTTGTATGAAATTTTGTACACTTGACAATAATATTGGTCTTAGAATAGAAAATGGTGAAATGGTAGAAATTAAAAAGGAACATATACACTGTGATAATAACTATAATCTCTGTCCCTACTGTTCTTCACAGATAGAGCCTGCATTTCATTACTGTCCACATTGTGGTAAAAGAATATAAAAAGTAGAAATTTATGGCGTAGTTCAAAATAAACTTAATGGTGCCTGTCCCATTAAAAAAAGACTATAA
>NZ_DAIQBT010000014.1:0-78388 GCF_036781005.1 Clostridium sp.
TTTTATACTATGAATTGGTGGTTTTTTATTATTTTCAGAATATTTTTTTCTACAAGTCTTAATTACCCTTTATATGGATATTAGGTGTCCGTAGGTCAGATGTGCAAATATACAAGCACTTTAATACACCCTCTTGGTATAAGAGGGTGTTAGTATTTTTACTCTTCCATAATATTATCATTTTCTTCTGCCTTAGAAATCATAACATTCTGCACATGTATATTTACAGCTGAAACTTCTAATCCGGTTATAGATTCCACTGCCCTTTTTACATTTTGTTGGACTTTTAAAGCCACATCTGGAATCCTCACTCCATACTCTACCACTACAAATAAGTCTATAGCTGCATTATTCTCTCCTACACTTACTTTAACTCCCTTTGATAAATTCTTTTTTCCCGTTAGTATCTGAGTAATTCCTCCTACAAGGCTGGCACTCATTCCAACTATTCCATTTATCTCTGTAGTAGCAAGACCTGCAATTACACCTACAACTTCATCAGATATTTTTACAATACCCATGTTAACTTCATTATTCATATTTTCTTCCATAACTGCACCTCCTAGATTTCACATCATGGAAAGATTAACATTAGATACATTATATCAAATGAATTTTTTTTTTACAATTAATTTCATCATGTTTAACTCATTATTATTTTCACATATGTTATATATATTATGTAACTATCCTTACTGCATTTAATATTAAAATTCTAGTTTTCTTTCACTTCTATTTCCACATCCTGCATTTTAGAAATACTCATAACCACATCTTTTATTTCCCGTGTGTTTTTATCCGTTAACTTTTCCTTATTTTTAATTATTACTCTAACCTTATCATTTTCTACGGAGCATATGGCATCCTCATATCCCTTACTTTTTAAAGTACTTTCTATCTTCATTTCATAATTTGCATTCATAGCTAGGGCAGTATATTTTTTTTCAGCATCTGCACGATTATTCTGGGATACATTCTGGTCATCTATAAAATTTTTCAAAGTCTGAAGAGTCTCTGCATTTTTTTGATCTCTTGTAAGTCTTGTTTCTTCAAAAAACTGAGATTTACTATCTTTAGACTGTGCAGTATTAGACTCTGTACTTTTACTTTTAGTACTGCTTGATGATGATACTGTACTGTTTCCACTTTCATTGTTATCTAAGCCATTTACATAATTTATAGGGCTATTCAGTTTTGTGGCAACTACTCCTACACAAACTATTAACGCCAAAAGAGTCACAATTATAACTGCCTGTTTTTTATTCATTTTAATTCCCCCTCTATATAAGACATCTTTAATTTATTATTTATCCCAAGATGTCTAACTCTAAAAAATTATATGCTTAAAGGTAGACTTATATACTACTTTTTCATAGGATATACATTTACCTTATCTTCAGATAATCCAAACAAATCAGTTATAGCCTTTGATATCCTAAGTTCAGTTACTTTATTCTCAGCCCCTTCTGCTACCACACATACTCCTAATATTTTAGGATTATATGTCTTTACTATAAGTGGTTCTGATTTACTTCCATTGTTTGTAATAACCACTGTACTACCATTATTTTTTTGAGTAGTATTTCTAGTTCCTCCCTCATTATCCTTCTCTTCAGTGCTGTTGGTTGTATCATTTACATTTACTGCAGGTACATGTTCTTCTCCACTTTCAAAGCTCATCATAACCTCCACTTTTCCTACTCCATCTATTTGTTGTAAAGTATTCTTTAAATTGTTTTGTATGGATTCTTCATAATCACGGGAATCATCTTTATCTTCTGAAGCAGATTCTCCAGCAGTATCTCCTTTGGTATTATCTGTACTACTGCTTTTATTACTGTTTAAATTACTGTATGTATTTTCACTAGAACCACTGAAAAAATTTATAGTTATAATTATGAGAATTCCTGCCAGAAATACGATTACCAAATTCATAATATTCTTTCTATCATTGGAATTTTTTTTGTTATCTTTTTTTAAAAGTTCCTCTAACCATTTTTTAAAATTCAAACTTAACCCCCCTCATTAAGAATTTATATGTACCACATCTTCTGATACATCCAATTCCTTACTTAAGTAATTCTTTATCTTATCACACTGCCCACTATTTTCTTCACTAAAATTACCCGCAGAAGTAGTTTTACCACTTATATCTATTCTCTTTACTTTTTCCACACTGCCTTTTTGAATTTCTACATTCACATTTTTTATACATACAGTACTGCTTTCCTCATCATAATCAGCTTCTACTGTTACTTTATAACTTTCATCCGGATACTTTTCCTTTAGACTTTTTTCACAACTTGAATTAAGGTTATTTTCAAAAGCTTCTATGGTGTCATTTTTGCTTTTTTCCTTATATTCATTAAAATCTTTTAAGGATTTTTCACTTTTAACATTCTCTTCAAAGCTCTCTATGGCTTTTGCAGTATAACTATTTATATCAAAATCCTTATTAAATACTTTTACCAACGGGTTAATAAACACTGTAATCAATATAAGTCCTAACGCAAATCTGCAATACTTTTTCATGCTGTTGTCTGGCAGAAGCATTTCTATGGCAGTAATAAAAAACATAGCTGTACATATAGCTATTAACCATTGTCTAAGGGATTCAATCATGATACATCACCCCTTTCATATCATAACTCTTCCCGCTGAAGCTACAATTGATATCATTATAAAAAACATTATGGATACACATATTAAACAAGACATTATAAGTATGAGAGAATCTCCTGCAGAATTTATACAATTTACCAGTCTTCCATCACTTATAGGTTCTATAAGGGCTGCTGTTAATTTATACAGGACTATCATAATTATAAGCTTGACTATAGGAAATAAAAGCATTGCTATAATTACTACAAGTCCCAAACTACTTAATGCATTTTTTAACAATACCGAGTATCCTGCCACAGTAGATATGGCATCTGAAAGGCTCTTTCCTACTATAGGTACAAAGTTATCCACCGCAAACTTAGCTGTTTTGACTGTAACCTGATCAATGGTCTTTGAAGTAATTCCCCTTATAGTTATTACACCTATAAATATAGTCATTATAATCCCCTGAGTCCAAAGTGCCCCTTGATTTAAAAGTTTAGTCAGTTTATCTATCTTATAATCTAAAGACAAATTATTCACAAATTGAAGTACAAAGGACATGGATATCACAGGAATTATAATATACATGAACAAATTTGAACTTACAGTTATGGCACCTATTATAACAGGATCCATAACCGCTGCCTCTACAAAACCCCCTACAGAAGCCACTAAAGTTATAAGCACAGGTATTAGTGCCACCATAAAGCCTGTCATTTGATTTATAGCAGACTTGGCTATATCTACACCTATATAGAAACTCTTTGACATTATTATTATAATAAGTGAATAGCAGGCGAAATATGCAATGTCAGATAATTGTTCACTGCTAAAGGCCCTCTGCAGGTTGGTGAGGAGAGTGCATATAATAGATATTATTACTAGGAGCATTAATAACTTTAAGGATGCTTTTAGTTCTTTTATCCCGTAGGACATTATGGCACTTAAAATTTTTTTTAATGATATGCCCCCTTCTCCACTTTTTAAAAAATCTTTCACATATAATTTTACATCTACATCCTTTAACAACTCATTCTCTGTCTTCATATTTGTTATATAATCATAAAATTGATTTATCTGCTCTTTATCACTATTTTCTATATCTTTCAAAGTATTTTCTTTGGTACTTTCTATAGCTATTTTATTTTGTGCATCTGTTACTACAGTGTTTGTATCAAAAGCTTGTACATTAAAACATACTAATAGAACTATAGTTAGTATCAATATAATATTTTTCATAATTAACACCTACATAATCTTTAAAATTGACTGTAATACAGCCATAAGTATAGGAATTGCAAGTACTAGAATCAAAATTTTACCTGCAAACTCAACTTTTGCTCCCAAGTTGCCCTGTCCTGCATCTTTGCATATTTCACTGCAAAAAGAGGCTAAATATGCAATGGCAAGTATCTTGAACACAGTGGTTAAATAAATAAAATTTATATTTGCCTTAGCTGCCAACTGTTGTATAAATTGTAGTATAGCTGTTATCTTGGTTACCATAAACAAAAATATCATAACTCCGGAAACTATACTTATATAAACTGCTATATCATCTCTTTTGTCTTTAAACAGCAATACTATAAACAACGCAACAAATGCAAAGGCTACTACTTTAATTATCTCCATGGCTTTCTCCTAAAGTTGGAACATAGTTCTAACTGTATTGAACAATTTATTTACTAGGTCTATTACCATCATAAGTACAATTAAAATTCCCGCTAAATTGGTTACCACTGCATAATCTCCCTTTCCACTAGCTTCTAAAACTTTATTTATAAGGATAACAATTATACCTATTCCTGCTATTTTAAAAATTAAACTTATGTCCATCATTTGATTATCTCCCCTTTTCCTTCCCATTAGCTACCTAGAAGCCGTAAAAACTATAAATAAATTATTTAAATTAAAATTATTACTATCACAGCTCCTAATGAAAAACCCAAACTCCTGCACATCTTTAAATTCTTATTCATTAAAATCTGAGAAGTTTCTATTTGTTCTTTTATATTTTCTAGTGTCAGTGAAAACATTTTTTTCTGTCCCTCCACATCTGACTCCCCAAGAGTTCTAGATAAATCCAGCAAAGCAGCCTTATCCTCTTTCTTTAAATTTAAAGTGTCTTGTCTAACCTTTAATATATAACTAAAGGCTTCATATACACTATCAACAGAATTTTTCTCAAGCATACAGGAAATGTCTTTAAATATATCTTTAACAGGATTTACACTTTTGCATGAAATATTTAAGATAGCTTCTGGCAAAGGTGTGTGAGTATATATTATTTCATTTTGAAGCTGATATATACACCTTTGTATCTCCTTTAGCTGTTTCACTCTCTTTTTAAAACTCTCCCCATATATAATACCTATTCCCGTACATGCAGCTAATATCATAATGCACCCTAAAAATTTCACCATTTTTATGGCCTCCATATTACAGAATCATTTGAAAAATTATATATATATTCTACTGTACCTGCTCCTTTTCTACTGCTTAATACTACAGCTCTTTTAAATACCTTGTTCTCAACTATTTTTTTAAACACAGGCCTGTTATATAAGTCTTCTGTTCCATACCCATGAATAGTAGTAATTAAATTCACTCCAGAATTTAAAGCAGTCAAAATGCTATCCATGTCTTTATAAGCTCCAATTTCATCACAAACTATAACCTCTGGAGACATACTTCTGATGGCCATAATTATACCCTGACTTTTAGGACAGCCATCTAATATATCCGTTCTCATACCCACATTTAATTGAGGAATTCCATTGAAACAAGCTCCTATCTCACTTCTCTCATCTATCACACAAACTTTTTTCCCTGTAACTCCCAAGCTTTTTACTCCTTGAGAAATATTTCTCACAATATCTCTTATAAGAGTAGTTTTTCCACATTTAGGAGGAGAAATTACTATAGTATTTATTACTTCATCTTTTTTTAAAATAAACTTCATCATAGAATCAGAACAGCCTATAATTTCCCTGCATATCCTTATATTTATAGATGCAATATCTTTTATAGTTTTTACTTCATTCCTTTCTATGACACATCTTCCGCATATGCCGACTCTATGTCCTCCTTTAATGGTTATATAACCCTGTTTAATTTCCTCTTCAAAAGCATAAATAGAATAATTACTCATTCTCTGAACTATAATCTTTAAATCCTCTAATCTAGCTATATATTGAACTACAATTTCTTTTCTTCCCAGCTGCACTATTAAAGGTTTATTGGCCCTTATCCTTATTTCTTGCAAATCAGGAGATTGTATCAACTCTCCTATGAATCTTTTCAAATTTTCAGGTATAATATTTAAAATCTCTTTAGTATCTATATTTTTCATCTCCTTTCTTTTATATAATTTTTATTTTTACTTCCCATGAATTATTCCACATAAATAAAAAAATAAAAATGCCACTAAGATTTTGTAAATCTTAGTGGCATTTTTTTATAATTAAACCGTAATTATTCTTTATCTATTAAATTATCATTTTTAATGCATATATTGTTATGGCAATTAGGACATGTTAATTCTTTTCTTTTTTCCAATATATCCTTATCTACATACACCATATCATTACAATTGGGACACTGAATTTCCTCAAAATTTTCTCCTTCATCTTTATAAGTTTCATAATCATCATCATATAAATTATCTTGAAGAACTGCTAAATCTTTATTCATGGAATCTATATAAGATCTCATATCCTTATGGTCTTCAGATATATTCTCAATTTCCTCTGCTATACTCTTAAGCACATCTACAATTTCCATGATGACTTTTCCCTCATTAGTGCTTTTATCAATTTTAAGTCCATCTACTAAACCCTTAAGATAAAATACTTTAGATATAATAGAATGCATGATACCACATCCTTAAATTTATTTTGCCATTAGTATTTCCTAAACCCTTTCCATATATTCTCCACTTCTTGTATCAACTCTTATAGTTTCCCCCTGGTTTACAAATATAGGTACTGACACAACTGCCCCAGTCTCAAGAGTAGCCGGTTTTAATACATTTGTAGCTGTATTTCCTTTAACTCCTGGTTCTGTATGGGTTACCTGAAGTTCAACAAAATTTGGAGCTTCAACAGAAAATGCCTCTCCTTTATAAAATTTTATTATAGCGAACATATTTTCTTTTAAAAATTTTATTGCTTCTTGTACCTTTGCATGTTCTAATGGAATTTGCTCAAAAGTTTCCTGATCCATAAAATAATATAATTCTCCATCTGAGTACAAATACTGCATTTCTTTTCTTTCTATAACTGCTTCTTGTAATTTGGCACTGGGATTAAAAGTAGTATCAGTAACTGATCCCGTTATGACATTTCTAAGTTTTGTTCTTACAAATGCTGCTCCTTTGCCTGGTTTTACATGAAGAAAGTCCACTACTGTATACACTTGTCCATCTTGCTCAAAAGTAGTTCCTTTTCTTAAATCTCCTGCTGATATCATTATATTCATGCCGTTATGTAAACTTACATCACATAAATTTCAAGTTTACTTTCCTCTTCATAATGCATCGATTTAGCAATCGGCTAATTTCGGTGTGGTCTTACACTCCAAGGACATAAATTCGGATGTACATCACCCTACATAATCAACATATAAAATGTTGATACAACGGCTTTAACCCCTTTCTTATTCTTATTCGACCTTTTTCAAATTTTACTTAATTATAATAAATATAATATAATATTATATAATTATCCTATGCATATTAATTCTTTTGAAGACTTTGATAAAACCCTTCCTCCTTCTTCTGTAACAATTAGTAAATCTTCTATTCTAACTCCTCCAAAATCCGGTATATATATTCCCGGTTCATCTGTAACTACCATACCTTTTTCTAATTTATCCTTATTCTTAGATGATATGGTAGGTGCTTCATGAATTTGCATTCCAACTCCATGTCCCAAGCTATGACCAAAATATTTTCCATAACCTTCTCTTTCTATATGGCTTCTAGCTATACTGTCCACATATGCTGCAGATATTCCAGGTTTATATTCTTTCAAGGCTAATTGCTGGGCTTCAAACACTATATTGTATATTTTTAGCATTTTTTGCGTTGGCTCGCCTATTACAACTGTTCTTGTCATATCAGAACAGTACTCATCAAATATACATCCAAAATCTAATGTTAAAAACTCCCCTTTATTTACAACCTTATCTGTTGCCTCCCCATGTGGAAGACTGGATCTTGTGCCAGAGGCAACTATAGATGGAAAAGACAATTCTTTTGCCCCTAATTTTTTCATATAAAATTCTAACTCAAGACCTATCTCTCTTTCTGTCATACCATATTTTATAAATTTCACTATATGTTCAAAAGCTTTATCTGCAATGTCAGCTGCTCTCTGTATTGATTGTATTTCAAATTCATCTTTTACTGTTCTTAATTTTTCTATAATTCCATTCATGGGAACAAACTCACACTGCAATTTACTGGTATAAAGGTTATATTCACTATAGGAAATCACATTTTCTTCAAATCCAATTCTTTTAACATCTATTTTATTTAACAAATTCTCCAGAAAGTCTATAAAAGAAATACCTTTGCCATATTCCACTACTTCATAATCCTTAACTTGATGTACAGCCTGTTCTGTAAACCTTGAATCAGTTATAAAAAAAGCTCTATCACAAGTTATAACAGAAAAACTTTCATTTCCTGTGAACCCACTTAAATAATTTCTATTAGCATCTCCTACCAATAAAACTCCATCCATGCCATTTTCAGCCATAGCTTTTCTCAATTTGTCAATTCTTTTTTTGAACACTTAAATAACCCCTTTTCTTCAATAGGAAATATCATTTTTATCCCAAGGTTTTCAATTGCTAACGCCTCCCACTTTTTCAAAGTGGACATAAGCACTGCTACACCCCTAGATAAGTCCCCTAAAGGTAACGTATCCTAAGTGCTAAAGGCACTAAGAATACTGTCAATAAGACTCAGATAGAGAAAGGTATTTTTACAAGCAAACTCCACCTGAGCCTAAGAATCACTTGATACATATGGGACTTTATTACTCCCTCTGAAAATCCAAAAAATGTTTACCAAATGACAACAAATGCATCCAACTCTATATTATAAATTATATGAAAAAACTGTGCAAACAACCCTATAGTATTACCTTTAAACAATGTTATTTTATCAAAATTGATGATTATTTGCAAACATATTATTTAGTCATATTAAAATAACACATACTAAATATTGTTATACCCTATGGAATTATATATTGTGTATCCTCTATAAACTCAAAAATTACTACTTATTTTTAACAAATTTTATATCTGCTGTCACTTTTATATTATCTAATTCCTCCCTTTGAATTTCAATACTTGATATATTATAAAAATTATCATTGTTTTTGATGTGTGTTAAAATACTTTTTACTTTGTTTTTATCTCCCATTATCTCAGCCTTAAGAAATAAATTGTCACCCTTATAATTTGTAAAATTTATAATATTAAATCCTTCTATACCATTTAATTCCTTTAATACTTCCGAACAATCTATCTTATAACTTTTTTTAAATTCTTTTTTCTCCAACAGTTGAAGTTTATTATTTTCATACCCTATAAGGGAAATAGTTTTATGGTTTTTTACCAAAAGTATGCCACTTATACAAATTAAAAATATTATAACAACTCTATATAAATTATTTACCTTATTCATAGTTAATATTCCCCTTAATTAATTTAAATAAAATCACTTTAAAAGTAAATTTATTTTCCATATGGAATTCTTCTCCCTGTCATTTCCCAAAGAATTAAAACTTCTTACCACAAACTTGTTGGAACTTTCAATATCTCCAATGAGAGAAAAACACTGCTGTTCACTGCCCACCATATCCATTTCTATGTTTTTATTCTCAATATTTATATTTTTAAAATTCGTTTCTTCATCTATGTAATCATAAAAATTCATGAAACTTTTAACAGTATCTTCTTTACTATGATAGGACTTTACTATGGAAGTATGCTCTTTTAATTTATTTTCTAAACTAAGGAGTTTATCTTTGTTTATTGAATACATATTCAATAATATAATATTAAAAATCAGCATTATTAAAACAAAAAACTTTAATTTTTTATTTATTTTATTTTCTCTATTTTGCACATACCAATACGGTAAAAAATACATATTTTTCATAACTAAAATTACCCCTGTTAAACTCATATATATTTAATTTTTATCATATACTATTTAATACTAAAATTACCCAAATCTTTGCAAACATAATTTTTACATAAATCTTCTATTATGTCTTTGTATAAAAAATCTACAAAAACTATAGTAGAAAACCTAATTTTAGGAATTAAAATATTTAATTTAAATTTAAATTGCTCCAAGACTCCCAAAAATTCTTCCTTAATGATTATATTTTTAAATACATTATTAAATACAACCTTATTGCCTTCACAGGCCATAAGATATAGTGTATTATCTTTAATTAAGGTAAATATATAATTTTCTTTTCCCAATTTATTTTTATAATTTGACCAGATATAAAATTGAACAGGCATTATTCCTCTAATGTTACCTCCCTTATCATTACACACCTTTGCCAGGTTCATATTACTCCAATTCATACAATAAACAATGAGCCCCAAGCTATGCTTACTTCGCTTTGCTATTTCATAATAAAACATTATATTATCCATATTTTTAAATCTACTTTTTAATTCATTTCTTACAACTTCATTAAGACTTTCCCTTTTCATTTTAGGCAAATCCATGTATGTTATATATATCTCTTCTCCATGGGCCAATATACATACCCTTTTATTTTTCAAATTGACTTTGATATCCTGAAGTTTATTGGAAGAAACAACTTTCTTCTTACTTCTATCAAATAAGTTTACAAAAAAATTTTTTCTACATATTTCTCTATAAATTATATTTTTCCCCCCTACTTCTAAAAATGCTTTTTGCCACATTATTTAATCTCCTTTCCTAAAAGAATAATCTATACAGCTAAATATCACATCCTTATCCTTTATTTCATATTCAAAAGTTTCCTGTTTGTAAAAGGTCCCATCAATTACATACTCAATAATGAAACAATCTATATTTTTATCATAATATACATGGGATTCCTGAAAATATATTTTAAAGTCATCTAAAGAATTCATATACTCTTTTATATTAGTTGTATTACATAATATGTTTTCACATATATACTGATTTAATTCAGTTAAAAGGTATTCTTTATATTTATCTTTTACATTGACTTTAAAAGCTTGCTTATATGTATCCACCACATTAGACCTTATATTCATTTCCATGCTGTAACATCCAAGTGAAATAAGAATACAGATACATCCTATAAACAACACATATATTAATATGAACCCTTTCTTACCTTTTCCCTTTCTATGGCAAAGCATCTTCTATAAGGCTCACCCCTTTTCATCTTTATAGATACATAAAATACTTTTCTATATTTTTCTAAGTTAAAATACTCTATATTTTTTAATATATTATTTACATTAGATGAATTAATGGCCCCATAGGAAATTACAATTGAAGTGCCTTTATTTTCCCTTATATAATCATATCCTTTATTGTCATATCTTTTTAAAATTATCATATTATCCTTTATATCTATATATTTTGCATTTTTTATTTCATTTTCAATTATGGTAAATGCCTCACTTACATAGAAACTTTCTCTGCTATAATTTATTTCTTCCCTATGTAACCTCATGTATTTTGAAAATACAATTATTGGGATATTGATTGTTATGCTTATTAATGATAAAACTACAATTACTTCTATAATTGTAAATCCCTTTTTAATCTTTGTTTTATTTTTTATAGTTTCCCTTATAGAACTCACACTCCTGAACTTTTATACGGCCATATGTATTTTTATAAAATCGTAAATTTACTTTTAAAACTTCTCCTTGTGACACAGTTAAAACAATATAGGGTTCCTTGTCAGGTACTGCCTCTGAAAACAAATCAAGTAGATTATTTTCTTTAATGCTATAGAAATTTAAATTACTGCAGTTTATATATCTTTTATTCATATTATTTAAATATACTATTTCATCATAACTGCAATTATAAATAATATTATTTTTGATATGTTCCATGATTAAAATGGAATTATATAAATCTTTGTTATATTTTCTAACTTTAACTGAATTTAATTGTATAGAGATGGCTGTCATAAACAGTATTGAAAGAATTGTCATACTACATAACACTTCAATTAGAGTAAATCCTGCTTTAACTGATATTCTATTTTTTTTTAAACATAGTTTATATTTCATTTTAGTATTTAAATTCCACATAAGATGTTCCAACACACATGGTAAGACAATGTATCTCTCCTTTTCTATCTTTAAACTTTATGCTGCAAGCATCTGCAGTTATACCACGGTTATCTATTTTTATTTTATTGTCATTACTTACTTGATTTAAAATAAACCCTTCTGGTAACTCCATTTTCAATATTTCTTCCATACCGCTGTTAAAAGTTATAATCCCATCTTTTACATTAAAGTATATGTATCCACTTTTTTTACTTTTATCTCTGCAGTATATTTTTGAGTTATTTATAAAATTTATAATTCTATTGCCAGTTAAATCAACATCTATTCTATTTTTTATGCTGCTAAAACCTCCCATATTAATTAAACTAAAACTTAAAAGCATAGAAAACAAAGCTATTGTCAAAATTAATTCCATAAGGGTAAATCCTTTTGCTTTTGACTTAATGTTAAACATTACAATTTATCTCCTTAAAACGAATTTAACCTATTTAGGATATATTTGTTTTTCTCCATCCTTTACCCTGCAGGAATTATCCTTTGCATCTATTTCTAAAGTATAAGTATTCTCATCACTTTTATAATTTACAGTTATACACTGGGTATCACTTGAACCTTCCTCAACCTGTGGATCTTCTGCAGAAGTAAGCTCCGATATATACTCTTTAACATCCTCCTCATTGAAGTTTCCTTCATTATCCCCATAACTAGCCATAGCCGCCGTATGAATTTGCTTAGCTGTATTTATGGCCTTGGTGGTCTTTACCTTATCTTGATATGAGGAAAATTTAGGGATCAGAAATCCTAAAAGAATTAAAATTATAGCTACCACCAGCATAAGTTCTATAAGGGTAAATCCCCTCTTTTTTTCCTTTTTAAATACTTTCATCTTTCTCCTATTTCACCTCTTTTCTTTTTAATAAAAATACTTATTACAAAGTAGTATCCATTATACTAAATACAGGCATAAGAGCTGCCATGACAAATATTCCCACAAATAAAGCTAAAAATATTATTACAACCGGTTCTATAACTTTGGTCAATCTCTTAAAATACCTATTTATATCGTTTTCAAACAGTTCTTCAAGACTTGAAAATATTTCTTCCATTTTTCCAGTAGTCTCTCCGGTTTTAATAAGAGACAAGAATATGCTGTCATCTATCTGCAACCTATTTAAGGCACCATACATACTTTCTCCCTGCTCCATACATGTTACACACTGTTCCACTCTTTCATTCATAATACTATTTTCCAACAATCCTCCTGTAATCTTTAAAGCTTTAACTACATTTACTCCTGATTTGATAAGTATGGACATAGAAGAACATATTTTAAAAATGATCAAATTTGTATATATTTTTTTCAAAGGAGGAATTTTTATTTTGATGCTCTCTAAAGTTTTTTTCACTTGATAATTTTTACTAAATTTCCATAACAAAATTGTTATTAAAATCATTGTTATACATATCTTTACATGATGATGTATTAAAAATTCACATCCATATATTACTATTTTAGTCAAAAAAGGCACTTCTCCTCCTTGAGACAGTATAATATCTACAAATTGAGGGATTATCCTAGTCATCAAATATACCATTACAATAATACTGGTTATTAATATTAACAAGGGATATGCAAGTGCATTCTTTATGGCACACATTATGTTATATTGTTTTTTATAATAGGAAGATAATTTTCCCAATATTTCTTCCAATCTTCCTGCTTCCTCCCCAATTTTAATAGTCTCAATCATAAATTGGGGAAATATATCTTTAACTTTCTTCATGCTTTCATATAGGGTGTTTCCCTTTATAACATTTTCCTTTACAGTTTTTAAGGCTCTTTTAAGCCTGCTTTTATTGTACTGAATCTCCAAGATTTCAAATGCCTTAAACAAGGGTATACCTGTATTTAACATAAGACTTAATTGACTACATAAAATACTTATATCTAATACATTTGTTCTTTTTAATAAAAACTTATTATATTTTTTCACAAAAGCCTGCTTATATATGAAATACTCTTTTTCCCTTAAGTCCTGTGTAATCCTTTTAAATTCAAATTCTTCACAATGCCCTTTAATCTTTTTACCATTTCTATCAAGTGCCCAATACCTTATTATATTTTATCACCTGCTTTCACTAAAAATTTATTCTTAAAAACTCTTCATAAGTAGTAATTCCTGATTTAATAAGTCCAATACAATTCTGCCTAAGTGAAACCATATTTGATTCCCTGGCTTTTTCTCTAATATTAGAAATATTATTTTTCAAACATCCTTTTTCAATATAATCCCTATGGACTATTTCATAAACCACTGTTCTTCCCTTATATCCCGTATAATTACATTTTGTGCATCCTTCTCCTCTATACAATACATCCGCAGAAAGCAAATCCAATTCTTTAATTTCCCTAAATGAAGGTTTATATTCACTCCTGCAATAAGGACATATTTTTCTAACCAACCTTTGGGATATTACCCCTAATAATGCATCCTCAATAAAATATTCCGCTATTCCCATATCCTTAAGTCTCACTATGGATTCAAAAGCATCATTTGTGTGAAGTGTACTTATAACTAAATGCCCTGTTACTGCTGCCCTTATAGCTATACGTGCTGTTTCTTCATCCCTTATCTCTCCAAGCATTATTACATCCGGATCCTGTCTTAGTATACTCCTAAGTCCTTTTGCAAAATCCAGTCCTATCTTACTATTTACATTTACCTGATTTATATTATCTATAGTATATTCCACAGGATCTTCTATACTTACTATATTATTTTTACATTTATCTATAGTATTTAAGATAGAATATAATGTTGTTGATTTGCCAGAACCAGTAGGACCCACTGCTAAAATAAGTCCGTGACTTTTTGAAACCATTTTTCTTATTTTATTTTCATCTTCTTTTAAAAAGCCCAAATTACTTAAATGTTTTATGCCTTCATCTTTATATAGTATCCTTATAACTATCTTCTCTCCATATATAGTAGGAAGTGTAGAAACTCTTAAATCATAATTTAATTTCTGTTTAACATATTTTATCTTGCCATCTTGTGGCATTCTTTTTTCTGCTATGTCCATATCTGCCATTATCTTTATTCTTACACATAAAAGCGGATATATATTTAGGGGAATTTTAATATACTCTCCTATTATGCCGTCTATCCTCATCCTTATAGTTACACTATCTTGAAAGGGCTCTATATGCAGATCACTTGCTCCTTCATCTATGGCTTTATCTATTATATAATTGATGGCCTTTACCACTGGAGAATTTTGAAATTTATTATCGTAAGATGTGAAGTTTATAGTCAATTCCGAAATGTCTTCATGAAATTTTATGTCTTTTAAGGCAAGATCTAAATTTTGTCTACAATAATAAGTATTTATTAATTGATATATTTTTTCTTGATTTGATTTAAAAAATACTAATTCACTACCTAACATGAATTTTAGTTGTTCTATTAATGAAAAATTCAAATTTTTACCTATAACTATTATAAATTTTTCATTAACTTTCTTTAAAGCTATCAAACAATTATCTCTAGCAATTTCCTCTGGTATCTTTTTAACTATTTCTGTGTCCAAAACAACATCTTCCACATTTATATATTCTAATTCCACAGAAAACATTATACCTCTCACTTTCTATTAATTTGTATGGCTGAAATTATGTCCAATATATACCTTTTTAAACATTAATTTTAAAATTAAAAAATAAAAAGTACAGTAAATCAATTTTCACAGTACTTTTTATTATTAATTAAATCCTATTTTATTTCCGTCTCCATAAATATTGTAGTCTGCCTCATGATCCGATATAATACTTACAGAGTTTTTATATACATTATACATAAATATATCTCCGCTGCTCTCCTCACTTTCAAATCCCACAAAATACACATTTCCTTTTTCATCTCTAGACATTTCCGAGGAAATTTTCATATTTTGAGGGAAATCATATGTAATCCTTTTTAATTCATAGCTGCCTATATTGAATTTATATAATGCGGTATCCTCCTCGTTCACTCTTGCAAAGAAAAATATATTTCCATTTTCTTTATCTGACAGTGATTTATATATTTCTCCAAAGTTATCACTCAAAAGCTTAAAACTCTTATTTTTATCTTCATAATAGTATAAATATAAATTCTCTCCCATTCTTGAAAGAAGCAGCAAGTTATCTCCTAAAGAAGTAAAATAAATACAATATCCTCTGGTATTTTCTAAATAAACTTGCTCTTTTGAAGTATTTAAATCATATACATATATTTTGTCAGAATTTTTTTTATTTTCCACACTACCATAATAAATTATTCTGTGATCATCAAGCCATCCATATAAACTGCCTGAAACCAATACCCTGGAGTTAAGCTTAATATAACTTTTATTTTTTAAATCATATACCTTCATGCCTTGTGCACTAGCTGGCGAATCATCTTTAAAAGTTCTATAGGCTATTTTATCCCCGGAAGAATTTAATTTTATATCCATGGCAGAAAAAAAATCTTTAATTTTAGTTTTAACTCCATTATCTATTACTACTATTTCATTACCAGCAGATTGTCCTGATGTCTCCTTACAAACTAAATATATATATATCTTTTTTTCTTTGTTATATAATACCTGAGAGGCATTATCCATTGTTCCATTTTCATATAGAGCATAATTATCCAAATTATATATCTTTTTTTTATTTTTATCACTTTCAGTTACAATAGTGGTCGAATAGCTGGGCATTTCTACTTTTTCAGTTTCATCCTCTCTTTTATTAATACATCCAGTCAAAGTAACATTCACAATAAACAGTATTATAAAAAGTACAACTTTTTTAAAATATTGCATTAAATATCATATTCCCCTTTAAAAGAAATTACTGCAGGACCTGTCATAAACACACTATTACCATCCTTCATTTCTACCATCAGTACTCCCCCTGGTACCGAAACTTTTACCTTTTTTCCTGTAAGACCTATTTTATTAGCAGCCACAACACAAGCACAACTTCCCGTACCGCAGGCTAAAGTTGGTCCTGCACCTCTTTCCCAGGTTTTTACCTTCACCTCTTCTTTATTTACAACTTCACAAAAGTTAACATTGGTCCCTTGAGTAAATATTGGATATTTTTCAATATATTTTCCTTCATTTACATCATAATCTTTAAGAGCTCCAAATATAACTGTATGAGGAACCCCCATGAATAAGGTAGTTATACTATACTTTTTATCATTAATTTTTATTTCTTTTTCTATAACCTCCTCTTTTAACTGAACAGGCACCTTCTCTGGAACAAAGGAAGGCTTTCCCATATCAATGGTAATTTCCTCTGCTTTTCCATCTTTTACAGTCAAAAAAGCCTCCTTTATCCCATCTCCTGTTTCAATTTTTAAAACTTCATTTTTCACTAAATTTTCTTCCCACACATATTTTGCAAAACATCTTATTCCATTTCCGCACATGGAGGCATAGGACCCATCTGAGTTTATAATCACCATTTTAACAGGTGCAATATCACTATTTCTCACTATCAATATGCCATCTGCCCCTATGCCAAAATGTCTATTACAAAGTGTTAAGCCAAGCTCCTTTTCTTTTCCTAAAAATTTATTTTCTCTATCCTCAATGACTATAAAATCATTTCCAGTTCCATGCATTTTAGTAAATTTCATCTCTTTATTTCGCCCTCCCATAAAAATACACTAAATATTTCAAATTAAGTTTACTACTGTATTAACCTTTTATCAATGATAATTTTGTAACTTTATTTTAAAAATTTAAAATGGTATAATCTATTAGATATACAACTATATGAGAGGATGAACCTTATGGCCTTAGATGGTATTTTTATACGCAGTATTTTACAGGAATTGAAATTAAAACTACTGGGAGGAAAAGTTGAAAAAGTAAATCAACCAGAAAAAGACGAAATAATATTAACTATCAGAAATGAAAAAATAACCTATAAATTATTAATAAGCTCCAGTTCAATCTATCCTAAAGTACATATTACAGATAAAAACAAAAAAAATCCACTACAGCCTCCTATGTTTTGTATGATTTTAAGAAAATATTTGAATTCATCAAAATTAATTAACATATCTCAATTGGATACAGACAGAGTAATATTTTTAGACTTTCAAAGCTTAAATGAATTGGGCTTTGATAATATATATACCCTGGTTGTAGAAATAATGGGAAGACATAGTAATATAACTTTAGTTCGTAAAAAAGATGCCTTAATTATGGACAGTATAAAACATATAACACCGGAAGTTAATTCTATTAGATCCCTATTTCCCGGAATTAAATACATTTTTCCACCTATTTCTAATAAATTAAACCCTTTTTGCTATAACAGAGAAGATTTTAAGCATATGCTCCAAAACATGAAATTCTTAGATAATAGGTGCTTTTCTAAAATATTTACAGGTGTAAGTACTTCTTTTTCAAAGGAAATATATTACATGCTGTGTGAACTAAAGCTATCCCAACTGGATATTTTTAAGGAATCAACTATAACTGTTTTACATGGCTTCTGTACCAAAATTTTTTCCAAATTTAAAAATAATGAGTTTTATTTTGCCTATTATATGAAGGATGGAAAAATGAAAGACTTCTACTGCAGCAAGTTGAACTATTTAAGAGACTGCAAGGAAGTGCACTATTCCACTCCCTCCAAACTCATAGATGATTTTTACTATGAAAAGGATAAAACCGACAGATTAAACAGTAAAAGTTCTGATATGCAAAAATTAATACATGTAAATTTGGAAAGATGTAATAAAAAAATTAAGATTTTAACAGATAACTTAAAGGACTGTAAAAACAAAGATATATACAGACTACAGGGAGAACTGCTTACTTCAAATATCTATAATGTACACAAAGGAGATTCCAAAATAAAAGTTCAAAATTATTACAATAATACATTAGACTATATAACCATAAAATTAGATATGAACAAGACACCTTCTGAAAATATTCAAAGTTATTTTAAAAAATACAATAAACTAAAGAAAACAGAAAAAGCAGCAAAAGAACAATTAAAAATAGCTAAAGAAGAAATTGAATATCTAAATTCTGTACTTATAAATATAAAAAATTCTGATAGTTATGATCACCTTGAAGAAATAAAAAGAGAACTTATGGAAACAGGATATATTAAATTCAAAAAATCAACAAATAAGAAAAAAACTGAAACCTTTAAACCTGCAAAATTTATCTCAAGTGACGGCATAGAAATATATGTAGGTAAAAATAATCTGCAAAATGACTATCTTACTTTAAAATTTGCAGATAAAAGAGATTTATGGCTTCATGCTAAAAACACTGCCGGTTCCCATGTAATAGTAAAAAATTTTGGTAAAGTTCCAGACAAAACTCTAGAGGAAGCTGCCAATCTTGCTGCCTATTACAGCAAAGCCGGAAACTCTTCAAAAGTAGCTGTGGATTACACAGAGGTTAGAAATATGCATAAACCAAATGGAGCCAAACCTGGAATGGTAATATACTACTCCAACAAAACCATATATATTACTCCTGAAAAACCTTCTATTACCCAGGTAGACTAAAATTGAAAAATTCACGAAAAACTTGCAATCACCCATAAACTATCTTATAATTAATTAGAAATTTAATATCCTTTAAAATGATCCCGTGAGGTCATAAGGTAGTTTAAACAGGTACTTTTATGCCCTCTCCTTTTGGGAGGGGCTTTTTTATTTAATTAAAATACAATTTGAGGAGGTGAAGCCAATTGAAATTAAAAGCACTTATACTTGATGAAAAAGCTATGAATAGAACTCTAACTAGAATATCCCATGAGATAATAGAGAAGAACAAAGGTGTAGAAGATATAGTACTTGTAGGTATAAAAAGAAGGGGATATCCTCTTGCAAAAAGAATATCAGAAAATATCTATAAAATTGAAAAACTCAAGTTAAAGGTAGAAAGTGTAGATATAAGTCTTTACAGAGATGACCTGGTAAGGTTATCTGATCAGCCTTTTATAAAAAAATCTCACCCAATAGATGTGGAAGACAAAAAAATAATATTGGTAGATGATGTGATTTATACTGGAAGAACTGCAAGAGCTGCAATAGATGCAATCATACATTCTGGGAGGCCAAAGTTAATACAGCTAGCTGTGTTAATAGATAGAGGTCACAGAGAGCTTCCTATAAGAGCAGATTATGTAGGTAAAAATATTCCCACATCTCGAGATGAGATAATATCTGTGGAAATCTCAGAAATAGATAACTGTAATTCAGTAAAAATATATGAAGTTTAAAGCTTTAAGAATAACGGAGAGTGTTTATAAATGAAAAATTATGTAGACGTAGAAGAAAAACTGCCCTTAAAAATTACCCTGCCACTGAGTTTTCAACATTTGTTTGCCATGGTAGGTGCTACTATACTCGTACCAATACTTACCGGTATGAGTCCATCCATTGCTTTATTCTGCAGTGGTGTAGGAACTCTTTTGTATATACTCTGTACCAAGGCCAAGCTTCCCGCATATATAGGATCTTCCTTTGCTTTTATAACTCCCATACTCATAGCTTCAAAAAATTATGGTCCAGAAGCCATGCTTTCCGGTGTAATAGCCTCCGGGTTGGTTTATGTGACTGTAGCAATTATAATAAAATTTTGCGGAATAGAATGGTTAAATAGAGCTCTTCCTCCTGTAGTTGTGGGTTCCATAGTTATAGTTATAGGATTAGGCCTTGCAGGTACCGCTATAAATTGGGCTGGTCTTAATCCTTCTTTTATAAACGATCAGATGCAAAATGTTCCAAGATGGGCCTGGATAACTGTCTCAGTAGTCACACTAGCTGTAGGAGTACTTGGAAGTATGTATTTTAGAGGTTTTCTTGCTGTAATACCTATATTGGTAGCTATGATAGTAGGCTATATACTATCACTGATTCTGGGTATTATACCTAAACAAGCTATAGATTCTATATTATCTACCAGTTTCTTTAAAGTACCCGCATTTATGTTTCCAAAGTTTAATATAAACGCCATGCTGCTTATGGCTCCTATTGCATTTGTTACTCTGGCAGAACATATAGGTCATGTATATGTAACAAACAATGTAGTTGGAAGAGACTTTACAAAAGAACCAGGTCTTCACAGATCCATACTTGGAGATGGTGTAGCCACAATGTTCGCAGGCTTTACAGGAGGACCTCCAAACACAACTTATGGGGAAAACATAGGTGTTATGGCCATAACTAAAGTGTATAGTGTATGGGTTATAGGAGGTGCTGCAATAATAGCTGTAGTTTTATCTTTTATAGGGCCTGTAGCCACTCTTATTGAGAATATGCCTATGCCTGTAATAGGTGGAGTAAGCATATTACTCTTTGGAATAATAGCCTCTTCTGGTTTTAGAATATTTGTAGAAGATAAGATAGACTTTAGTAAAAATAGAAATCTTATACTAGCCTCTGTAATAATAGTAATAGGCATAGGAGGAGCTTCCTTGAATTTTAACCTGGGAGGTTCTCCCGTCCAAATATCCGGAGTTGCACTTTCAACTATTATAGGAATAATATTAAATTTAATATTGCCACAGCATAGTGCTGCCGAATTAAAAAATTCAAACTAAAAATAAAAAACGAAGTGTGGCCAGCTTAATATGCCACACTTCATCTCTTGTTTTATTTAGTTAAAATATTTATTATTCTTTTGAAATACTCCGGTACTTCTGTCTGGAACTCCATATACTTACCCGTACCTGGATGTATAAAGCCTAGTTTTTGGGCATGAAGAAGCTGACCTTTTAAATTAAACTTCTGTCTTTTATATCCATATACCAGATCTCCTACAACAGGATGTCCTAAATAACACATATGTACTCTTATCTGGTGCGTTCTTCCCGTTTCAAGTACACATTTAACCAAAGTGTGTTCTTTAAATCGTCTAATTACTTCATAATGGGTCACAGCTCTTTTTCCCCCTTCTACCACTGCCATTTTTATCTTATCCTTTTTATGTCTTCCAAGGGACTTATCCACACTTCCCTTTTCCTCTTTTATAATTCCTTCAACTAAAGCTATATATTCTCTGGTCATAGAATGATCCTTTAACTGTTCCGACAATTTATTGTGAGCCATGTCATTCTTTGCAACAACAAGTATTCCAGAGGTATCCTTGTCTATTCTATGTACTATACCTGGCCTTGCAACTCCATTTATACCTGACAAATCTTCTCTGCAGTGATTTAAAAGTGCATTTACCAAAGTACCTGTGTATACTCCCGAAGCCGGATGGACTATCATTCCCTGGGGCTTATTTACCACAATTACATCAGTATCCTCATACAATATATGAAGACTTATATCTTCCCCTTTTATATTAAGCTCTACAGCATCTGGCAAGGAAACCTTAATATTATCTCCTAATTTAGTTTTATAATTGGATTTTTTTATCTTGTGGTTTACCTCCACAAAATTATCTTCTATCAAATTTTGAATATAAGATCTGGATTTATCCTGTATGTGCTTGCAAATAAATAAATCCAATCTTGAATTTTCTTCTCCCTGAATTACTAAAAAATTTCTAACTTTCATTTTTCCCTTCTTTCAACAAATAAAATGTCAATAACATAGTACCTGTTACCACTAAAATATCCGCTATATTAAATATGGGAAAATAGTAAATGTCTCCGAGATGCAGTGCTATAAAATCAACCACATATCCATACACTATCCTATCTACCAGATTGCCCAGTGCACCACTTATTATAAGTGACAAACTTATCCTAACCATTCCCCATTGAGGCTTGAATTTAAAAATATAATATATTATACCTATGACTACAACTATTGTTATTGCAGCGAGAAAATATAGTTTATTTTGTAAAATCCCAAAAGCAGCTCCTCTATTCTTTATGTAAAGAAATGACAGAAAATTGCCTAATATATCTATGTTGGAGTTTTCAAGTAAACTTTCCACAACCCATAACTTGGTAAATCTATCCACTGCAATCCCCAGTAGTATTATAACTATCTCCACAAACTACCTCCAATCCTGGTATTCTCCATATATTATAAACTTTTAATCATATTCTTTAATATTTCTGTAGAATTTTTTATGGCAATAAGTGCAAATTCTTCATATTCTATACTGGCTCCATTATTTGCATTGTCTGATATGGATCTTATTATAACAAAGGGTATATTATTCAAATAAGCTACTTGGGCAATACTTCCACCCTCCATTTCACAAGCAAGGGCATTGAATTCCTTATATAAATACTTTACCCTTTCTGCACTTGAAACAAATTCATCTCCTGTAACTATCCTTCCTACAAAACTATTTGTATTTTCCATCTTAGAACAAACCTTCTTAACTTTTTCTACGAGCTTTTCATCACATTTAAAATCATATACATCTAGTCTTGGAATTTGTCCTATTTCATATCCAAAGGCTACAGCATTGACATCGTGCTGTACCAAATTATTTGCTATAACTATGTCCCCAGGGTATACATTCTCTGCAACTCCTCCTGCAATACCCACATTTATTATTATATCCACTTTAAAATCATCTATAAGTATCTGGGTACATATTGCTGCATTTACCTTTCCTATACCGCTTCTTACCACTATTATATCCTTACCATACAGTTTCCCTGCATTAAACTTCATGTTAGCTTTAACTTCAGTTTTTTTGACTTTTAATTCAGATAATATTGCATCTAGTTCTTCATCCATAGCTCCAATAATTCCAATAACCATAATAAATACACCTACCTCTTTCAATCTTATTAAATAGCATATATAACTTACTCTAAATTGTCAACTTTTACACATATGTGAGCCTTCAAAATAAAAAAGTCACTCTAATTTCAGAGTGGCCTTTTTTATCCTCTTACAAAAAAATTTTTAATTTCTTCCAATTCATCTTCCTCTGTAAAAATTTCATCTTTAATATTGCCTATTTCCTTTGTATCATACTTATCTACATATACATCATCTTTATCCACAGGATCTATGTACTCTTCTTTATTTAAATTGCTCTCTACCAAGGATGGATAAAATTCAATTCCCTTGGGTTCTACATTTTCTATACTTTTTGCCTGGGTATTATCTTCATGAATTTCGTCTACCTCATAACCTATATTATAATTTTTCACAAAATCCTTTTCCATATCATCAAACATTTCCAATTGAGTTTTCACAAAACTTCTAAACTTTGTTCTAAATTTACTAAATTCCTGCTTTACTCTCTCAAATTCATCATTAATCTGAATTACATCACTATGAGCCTTATCTATTATCTTCTGAGCAGTATCATTGGCATTTTTTAATATGCACTCACTTTCTTTTTTCGCATTTTCCTTAACCTGTTCAGAAGTATTTTGGGCTAGCAGCAAAGTTCCTTTTATGGTATTTTCCATTTTATTATAATGGTTCACCTTGTCTTCCATAAGTTGAAGTTTCTCTTTCAAAGTAGAATTTTCTTTACATATGGCTTCATAAGATTCTGCTATTTTATCCAAAAATTCATCTACCTCATCTATGTTATATCCTCTAAGACCTTTCTTAAATTCCTTATTTGTTATTTCTCCGGCAGTTATCAACATACTAAGCACCTCAAATCAATTAAATTTTTTTATGTGAAGTTTGCACCCTCCTCTTTTAGTATAACCTAATTTTTCCACAACTTTAAACTTTCCATATCCTCTTACAGTTACAACACACCCAGAATCATTTATAACTTTGTCCTTTTTAGTTACAGGCAGATAATCTAAAAGTACCTTGCCCTGTCTTATAAGTTCTTCCGATTTACTTCTAGATATTCTGCAGATGGAACTCAATAAACAATCAATTCTAAAGGATGAAATATTTATATCAAAAGTTTTGAAATCATAGTCGGGAACTCCAGTTATATTAGTATCCAAAAAAGTTAAATTACATTCACATTTTCCTATACTGCTTAAATTCATATACACGTAATCACTTACATCTTCATGAACAGCTACATAACATTCATTATTCTCTTTTACTATTAAATCTCCAAATTTTCCTCTTTTAATTCCAAGTGCCATAAGTGCCCCTAAATAATCTTTATGCTGAAGGCTGACAAACTTGGAGCTGCATTTTATCCTCATAAGCCTCACAGGGTAATCTGATACCTTACTCTGTGAAAACGCCAAGATCTTTCTCTCTGCATTTTCAAATATACCATAACTATATATATTTATTTTAACTTGCCCTTTAAAATCCTCTAATATCTTCCAAAAATTTGGAGGATAAAATTCTGATGTAAATATGTCTTTGTGAGTTTTATCTGCCAAAATTATTTTATTATATATAGATAGTATTTCATTTTCACTATAAAAGTGAAATTTACTTAAAAAAGTATTTTTGTCCATAATTCTCCTTAAAAACTTCTATAAGTGGTCACATAAATATTCTAATTATTGTAAATACAATTCCCCTCACTATATCTATTATAAAAAAAGCTATTATAGGCGAGAAATCTATCATAAGTCCGGGCATAATTCTTTCCTGAAGCATTCTTCCCGGTCTCATAAGAGGCTCTGTAAAAACATGTAAAAGTTCTACAAAAGCATTGCCTCTTCCTGGCATAATCCATGATAAAATTACATCTAATATAATAGCAGCTTCAAGAAATCTAAATAAAAGAGATATTGCAACGGCTAAAGTACTGCTTATCATTTTTGCCTCCAATTGTTTTATTTATACTATTATTTCCAGCCAAATATTTTTTTTGCAGATAATTCATTTTTTAAATCACTGCTGACCTCTACGCTAGATGGTGAAAGTATATATACTCCCTTTTCTATTTCCTCCAAGTCTCCCCCCAAGGCATAACTTGCTCCTCCCATGAAATCCAGCAATCTTTGGGCTATCCTTGTCTCTAACCCGGTAGTATTTATAACTATAATCTTTCTATTTTTAAGTTCATCACATATATCTGCTGCTTCCTCATAGGTAGTCGGCTTAACTATCCTAACCTTTGCCGATATTGTGGTATGTATGCTTACAACTTTATTTTGTCTTTTGGAATTCATGACAGTTTCTACATCTGTAAAATCATTTTTTAAATTCTTTTCCTCTTCAACTTCTTCTATATCTTCTTCCAAATCATCTTCTAAGCCCAAAAACCCCATCATTTTATTTATCATCTTACCAGCCATAAAAAATACCTCCTATTTATTATTATAATTTCTCTTTCCAAATATACCTTCCCCGATTCTTACCAGAGTAGCCCCTTCCTCAATAGCCAAAGCATAATCATGAGTCATGCCCATAGATAATATATCCATGCTGATATTTTTAAATTTCTTATTTTTTAAATTTTCAAAAATATGTCTCATTTTTTGAAAATAACTCCTACAGCTCTTTTCATCTCCTATAGGAATTACACACATAAGTCCCCTAACTTTAACATTGGTACATAGTTCACAGGACTCTATTAGCCCTTCCAAATCTTCTAAATATATGCCTGTCTTATTTTCTTCACGCCCTATATTTATTTGGATAAGTACCTTTGCAGTTAATTCTTTAGCCTTATATTGTTTTTCCAACTCCTGAAGGAGCCTTACACTATCTAGAGAATGAATAAGCTCTACCTTCCCCACTATATATTTTACTTTATTTCTTTGAAGATGTCCTATAAAATGCCATCTTATATCTTCAGGTAGACTAGGTTCTTTACTTATAAATTCCTGAACTTTATTCTCTCCAAAATCTCTAATACCTAAGTCGTAGACTTTTTGTATATCTTTAATAGATTTTGTCTTTGACACTGCTACTAAAGTAACATTACTTTTCCTTAAATCCTCTTCAATCTTATTTAAATTTTCTTTAATTGACAATAATACCGTCTCCTTATACCTTTAAGCAACCTTTAATGAATACTATAAAAAATACTTTATAGATTATTTATTCTTCACAGATATTAAAATTCCTTCAAAAATTATATTTTTTTATTAATTTATAATAATATTAGCTCTAATTTTTTCTCTGCATAAAATGTACCTTATATTCTCCATTATAAGCAGGTATCTGTATATTGTCAGACTTTTCTACATTAACTTTTATCTTTCTAATCATCATGGTTTTTAAATAATTTTCATTTGATATCATATAATTATAAAGTATATCTTTATTACCTATAGCATCAATTAAAAAAGGAGCAGCAATCTTAATTCCATTCACTCTCAAAAAAGGTCCGCTGCAATACACTTCAGAATTATCTACTATTCTATGTCCATTTATAGAAATTGCTTCTGCATCTGCATTTTTCAAATCGTTTATTACCTGTATTATATCAGTATTGTGAACAATTCTCATCTGATACTCAAATACATCCAATCCATCTTCCATAGTGGCATCATCTAAATATATACTTATTCCCTGGCCTTTTACAGCTACCTTCCCAAGCAATATATCAGCCCTGTCTATCTCCTCATTTATGGCACCTATAACCTGGGCTTCATTCTCCTCATTATCCATATACTTTTTTAATTTATTATAACTGTCATTGTACTCCCCTGTTAAGGACAATATTTCACTATAAAGTTGATTTTTATAACTATATGCATCCTGGTATTGTTTTGCACTTAAAAATACCGTTTTTTTAACATTTCCCTTGTAAATACTTATATTCATAGATATAAGTATGCCTATAATTACAGAAGCTATAAAAACAAAAATATTGGCTTCGGTGGCCTTCATTTACTTCACCTCATTGACGCAATTTGGTCTTTTCTATCAACAGCCTTCGTATAATGGCAAAATTATCAAATATCCTTCCACCAAAAACTATCACTGCCGCTAAGTATATAGGTACTCCAAGCTTATCTCCCAAATAAGCAAGGGCTGCTGCCAGCACAGCATTTCCAAAAAAGCCAGATATAAAAATATCCAATCGAAAATTCTTAGACAGATTAGCTCTTATGGCTCCAAACACAGAATCCAGACAAGCTAAAATTGCCACAGACATGTAAGGGGAAAATTTATCCGGAATATTAACATTCCAGACTATTCCTATAATTATTCCCAGTATAAGACCAACAAAACCTATCATCTTTTCACCACATCCTACTATTCTTTTACCGGTTTTGCATAATTAAATTTATACGTACCACTATATTTTTCTATGTTTATGCTGTCTGACTTTTCAAATTTAACTTCACATATGGTTTTAAGATCCGTAAAAACTTCTGGAAATCCCATGGCACTGTAAAGTAACTTTTTATCTCCTATAGCCTTTATTACTATTCTACTTGAAGGCGATATTTTTTCATCATTTATAAGTATATAATTTCCTGCAGTTCTTATGCCTGTCCTCAGAACAATTCTTATATCATTTATGGATATAGCCTCTGCCCCTGCAAACCTAAGTTCATTTACCAGATAAGCTAGGTCCTTATCAGTTACGTGATTACCAATATTATTATTGGTAAATAGCTTACTATCTGGAGTTAAATATATTATTATCCCCGGTCCTGTTACATCTACTTCTCCTGTGAGCATTCTACTATCTTCCAAATTTTTTAGAAGACTTTTTGTAGAGTCACTTTTACTTGCCATATCATTTTCATAATTCTTTATTTTATCTTGAAGTTCACTTACTTTTGTTTCCAATGCACTTTTTTCTTTTTTATACTGTTCTATTTCTACCGTAATATCTGTACCATTTTCTCTACTTAAATTAAAGGTATTTTCTTGTTTCATAAGCACTTTAAACTGGTAAGCAAGCATAAATCCAAGTATACCGCATACTAAAGCCATGCTGATTTGAGAGGTTAACTTACGCATTTTATCTCTTTCCTCCTAATTTTCAATAAAAAATACAGGATTACTATTAAATCTTACATCTATGTATCCTTTAGCACTAACTAAATTTGCATCTAATAGTACATTCACCGCTCTATTTATCTTTTTATCCATATCATCCACAGTTCCCAATTTTACACATACATTGTTAAAATAGGCTTTTATATCTATGGGATTACTTACATCCAAATCAGTTACCCTAAAGGATAAATTATTATTTTCTACCATATTTCCAAAAGCAGTTATGGCCTTAATTTTTCTGTCATCCTTGTTTTCTGTGGTTTTACCTATATCCTTTTCACTATAATTTATACCTTCCAATTTTACTAATTGCATATTATTTATATTATCTCTTTTCTCAAGTAAAATACCTGTTTTGTCTATAACAAAATATGTACTGCTTTTTTTGCAATAAAATATAGAAGACCTTTCTTTGACGTTTATATTTATAGTATCAGGAAGAACCCTGGTTATTGTGGCTTCCTTTATATAAGGGTTGGTCAATATATTGTCTTCCATATCCCTTAAATTAATATAAAATATATTGTTCCCTGTGTACATTTTGGAGTTACGAATAATTTCATTACTGGAAATACTTTTATTACCATATACTTTAATATGATGTATATTAAAATATGGCAGCTTTAAACATAGTATAAGAAATACTGCTATGAGAAAAATCATACCTATGCATGTCTTTTTTATCCTCTTTTTTCTTCTTCTTTTCAAAATCAATTGATTATCCGTTTTTTTTAAAAACCTGCCCATATTACATCAACTCACCTTAATATTACAAATGAAATAATAAACTTAAAATACATATACATATTAACATTTAATAAAATTAATTTCATTAAAAATATCCATTAAATTTTTATATATTTTTTATTACCAAAATATTAATTATATAAATTATAGCATTACAAATTTTGTAATGCTATAACTTTAACCATATTTACTTTGTCTTGATATATTTAAAAGTATTCCCATAGCTATCATATTTATTACAAGTGAAGAACCTCCATAACTTATAAAAGGCAGTGGCACTCCTGTTACAGGCATAGCTCCTGTTACAACTGCTATATTTATTATAGCCTGCACTGCTATAACTGAAGTTATTCCAGTGGCTACCAGGGTGCCATAGGTATCTTTAGCTTTTATTGCAATAACAATACCTCTCCAGACAAGTATAACGAATAATGCTACCACAAGAGTACATCCTATGAGGCCAAGTTCTTCCCCGATTATAGAAAATATAAAATCAGTATGAGGTTCAGGTATGTAATAACATTTTTGCCTTGATTTTCCAAGACCCATGCCCCATATTCCTCCAGAGCCTAATGCCAGCAGAGATTGTATTAATTGATATCCACTACCTCTAGGATCCGCCCAGGGATTCAAAAAGCTTGTAAACCTGGCCATTCTATAAGGTTCAAATATTATACCAGCTACTCCTGCAAATGCTACCAAGCCTATAACTCCCATCATATGGACAATCTTTGCCCCAGCAATATATAAGATTATAAGAGTAACTATCATTATTACAGCTGCTATACTGAGATTTTTCTCTGCAAATACAAGTCCTGCATAAAATCCTGATACTAAAAGATATGGAATCACCCCATAGAGCAGTGTTTCTATTTTTCTTCCACCTTTAACCTCTATACTCCTTGCCATATATAACACCACAATATATTTAGCTAATTCTGAAGGCTGAAATCCAACAGTTCCCACCCTTATCCATCTTTGAGCACCATTAGTAGATTCAAAAGCAAATACCACAAGCAAAAATACCACAGATATCAACATAAGCACCTTTGTATATTTTTTTATTCTTCTATAGTTAATCTTGATTGTAAAAAACATGCAAAATGTTCCTATTATTGCCCACAACCCTTGTTTTTTTAAAAAATACATACTGTCTTGTGTGGTTTTGTCAAAAAATGCCTTGTAAGAACTTGCACTATAAACCATTACCACTCCAATAGCTGTCAATAACATTATAGCTGTAAATAATGGAAAGTCTATAGAACTCATCTTAGCATTTGATTTATCAATTTTCATAAAAATCCTCCTAGATTATTACTTTACAAGGCCCACAGAAATATGTAAAACTCCTAAATTTTATTTTAAATTTATAAGGACAAAAATCCTACAAGACATAGTATCACTGTAACTATACAAAATACAGAGACTACCTTGGTTTCATGCCAGCCTGAAAGTTCGAAATGATGATGTATGGGAGACATTTTAAATATCCTTTTTCCTGTAAGTTTAAAGGAAAATACCTGAAGTATAACAGATAATGTCTCCAATACATATATTCCTCCAATTATCACAACCAATAATGGAAGCTTTAATATCATAGCCACCGCACCTACAGCACCTCCAAGTGCCAGTGAACCTGTATCTCCCATGAATATCTGTGCGGGGAAAGCATTGTACTTTAAAAATCCTAAAAGTGCACCAGCTAAAACTGCACAAAAGATAGCTAAAGTAATATGCCCCATAGCAAAGCTTACCAAAGCCAGAAAAGTCATTACAAGTAGTGTAACAGATGTAGCCAATCCATCAAGTCCGTCTGTTAAATTCACTGCATTTGTAGTAGCTGCAAAGTATACTATTATAAAAGGAATATAAAATACCCCCAAATCCCAGGTATCTTTTTTAAATGGAATTATTATAGAAGTTCCTATATATGGATTATTGGCAGAATAATAAGCAAATATTCCAGATATGACTAATAATAATATCATTTTTTGATAGGCTCTAAGTCCTAAATTTTTTTTTCTTACTATTTTCAAAGTATCATCAATAGCTCCAATTATTCCAAATCCTATAAAAGCATATAATGCTATCATGGCTTCATCAGAGGGTTTTCTTACTATTACTGCCATGGTTATAAAAGTTGCCAGTATAAATATTATTCCTCCCATAGTGGGAGTACCTGCTTTTTTCAAATGAGTTTTAGGTCCATCTTCCCTTATACTCTGTCCAAATTTAAACTTATGTAGAAGTGGAATTAAAATAGGTCCTTCTAACATAGCTATAAAAAATGCTATTAATACAGCATAGATAAGTTTATACATATAAATACCCTAAATAAAAAGGGTTTTCACCTCCTAATAACTGCTTTTCTTTAGTTCCTCTGTCATAGTTTCCAATTTCATAAATCTAGAAGCCTTTACAAGTATAGTATCTCCTTTTTCTATATATTCCAAAATAAAGTCCTTTAAATCTTTATATTCATCAAAACTCTTAAACTTTCCTCTTTTATTGGTTGACTTAAAACCTCTTTCAAAATCCTCTTTATATTCCCCAAGGACTATTAAAAAGTCTATGTCCTTTTCTCCTGCATACATTCCAACTTCTTCGTGCATCTTATAGGCTTCTTCTCCCAATTCTCCCATAGTACCAAGTACAGCTATTTTTCTGTTTGATTCAAATCCCTTCAAAACATCTATAGCCGCTTTCATAGACTCTGGATTTGCATTATAACAATCATTTATTATAGTAAACTTTTCTCTCCGAATTATTTCCATTCTCATAGAAGTAAGCTTTATATTTTCAATACCTTTTCTTATTTCCTCATAACTCATATTTAAAAGTCTTCCACAAGAAATGGCAAGAAGAGAATTTACTATATTATATTTTCCCGGCATATTTATTAAAAATTTTTCTCCTGTTTTAACATCACTTTCATATACCTTGAATTCGATACAATCCTCCTTTACTGCCACATCATAAGCTGAAAAATCTGCATTTCCTTCCAATCCCACTCTATTTAAAGTAAAATTTTTTTTCCCTAAAGTATTTAATAGATCATTATCTGAATTTATAATTAATGTATTTTCCTTGGAAAAAAAATCTGTTATTTCAAGTTTTGCATCTAATATATTTTTTCTACTGCCCAAATTTCCTATATGTGCTCTTAAAACATTAGTTATTATAGCTATATCAGGCCTTGCAGCCTTAGCCATATTATGTATTTCACCTCTCTGGTTCATTCCCATTTCAAGTACTGCTACCTCATAACTATTATCTAATTTAAATAACATATGAGGCAATCCTATCTGATTATTAAAATTTCCTTCCGTTTTAAATACTTTAAATTTAACCCCAAGTGCAGCTGCAATTATATCCTTGGTAGTAGTTTTTCCCACTGAACCTGTAACAGCTATTATTTTCACATTAAGTTTGCTTCTATAAAATTCTGCTAACTGAAGTAATGCCCTACTGCCATTTTCAACCTTGATTATAGTGGTACATTCACTTATTTCTTCACTTTGAAATTTAACCTCATCTACAATACAAATAGAGGCTCTTTTTTTGCTTGCACTTTCTATATACTCATTCCCATTAAATTTTTCTCCTTTTAAGGCAATAAATATATCCCCTGGTTGTAATTTTCTGCTATCTGTACTTATATTTTTATAGCCTTCATATTTTCCTTTTAATATTACTTTTCCCGATACAGCTCTGACCATATCATGAAAACTCATATGCTCCAAAAAAACAACACCCCTTTTTCAATTTACAATGCACGATTCATAATTCACAATTGTGAACTGTGCACTGTTAATCATTGTCTGTAAATTCTTTTATGATTTCTCCTACTACTTCTCTTTCATCAAAATGTATGGTTTTATCCTTTAAAATCTGGTAATCCTCATGACCTTTTCCTGCTATAACTACTACATCTCCCTTTTGGGCTATCTCCATAGCCTTTTTTATAGCTTCCCTTCTATTTTCAATTACAGTATAATTACTCTTTTTAATGCCTGTCAATATATCTTTTATTATGGCCATAGGCTCTTCTCCCCTGGGATTATCAGAAGTCACTATTGCAAAATCCGAAAGATCTGTGCCTATATTTCCCATTATAGGTCTTTTGGTACTATCCCGGTCTCCTCCACATCCAAATACAGAAATAAGTTTTCTTTTAGTAAATTCTCTGGCACATTTTAATATATTCTCAAGTCCATCCGGGGTATGGGCATAGTCCACTACCACTTCATATCCTAAGTTATATGATTTTGTAACTATTTCACACCTTCCAGGTACAGAATCCATTTCTTCCAATCCTCTTTTTACAGTATCTAAATCTAATCCCTCAGCCAGACAAACCCCTGCACTTCCCAGGGCATTCATTACATTATATTTTCCTGGTATATTTAAATTTATATGCCTTGTATTCCCTTCATATGATATATTAAAATCTACTCCTCTGGAATGAATTTTTAAATTATCTGCCATTAAATCTGCCTTTTTATCTATGGCATAGGTGAATTTTTTGCCCCTTGAATCTTCATATACTCTTTCTCCATATTTATCATCTATATTTATCACAGAACTAACGGTATTCTTAAACAAAATAATTTTAGCTTTATAATATTCTTCAAAAGTCTTGTGAAAATCCAGATGATCTCTGGTTAAGTTTGTAAATAAGGCCTGACAAAATTCTACTCCATATACTCTATCCAAGTACAAAGAATGGGAAGAAACTTCCATAACACAATAATCCACACCCTCATCTGCCATTTCCTTAAATAACTTCTGGAGTTCTAAAGATTCTGGTGTAGTTCTATGGGAAGGTACCTTTTTATTTCCTATATAGTTTGATATGGTACCTATCAGCCCTACTTTATATCCCGCAGTCTCCAGTATAGATTTTACCATAAATGTGGAGGTAGTTTTACCATTAGTGCCGGTTATACCTATTATTTTCATATTTCTAGCAGGATTATTATAATAATTTGATGACATAAGGGCCAGTGCTTTTCTTGTATCTTTCATTTCTACTATAGTACAGTCAGGAATAAACTCCACCTTCTTACTTAATACAATTGCTGCTGCCCCATTTTTATAAGCACTTTCTATATATTTGTGCCCATCAGTAACATACCCGTCAATGCAGACAAATACATCTCCAGCCTTCACTTTTCTTGAATCATATTGAATTTCCCCTATATCCAGATTATCCGTTCCTCTAACAATATTATAATCTGTTCCTCTTAATATATCTTTTAAATTCAAAATATCATCTCCTAAATTATATTATAGAGTTTACTTTTACATTTAGCCAAGGGAAGATTATCCCCACAGACAATCTACTCCAAAGCCTCTTAATCAATTGATACATAGTATTGGCATGCAACACTTATATTAACGGTATTGCATGCCTTAAATCACCCTTGTATTAATTCTTTCATTATTTTATTATAATTTTCTTGAAGCTAACTGTAAACAATAACTTTAATCGCCTTTTTCTGTACTAACAATTCCTGCATCAATACTTTGTGCCGTACTACTAGCAGTTGAATCTCCCTTTATGGCAAGATAATTAAATATATCTGCAAAAAGCTGTTTTGCGGTAGGTGCAGCTGTCTGGGCAGCATAATAATTATAGGGATCCGGTTCATCTATAGATACCAATAATGTTATCTTTGGATCACTTGAAGGAGCCATTCCCGCAAAAGATGCTACATATTTTCCCGCCTGATACCCTCCAATTCCAGCTTTTTGTGCTGTTCCTGTCTTTCCTGCTATGTGATATCCATCTATAAATGCATTTTTACCTCCACCTTCTGAAACCACCCTCTCTAAATACCCCCTAAGCTGTGCAGTTTTATTTTCATCTAATATTTTACTGCTGTTATTTTTAACATCATATTCTTCATCCACAACTTCTTTTCCCTTACTTTCATCATAATGTTGTATTTCCTTCATAACATGGGGAGTAATTAAAGTGCCGCCATTTGCTACTGCATTAAAGGCCCTTAAATATTGAACTGCAGAAACTGTATTTGCCTGACCGAAGGAAATGGTAGCTAAATCTATATCACTTATATTCTCTGTCTTTTTTATTATGCCCTTAGCTTCTCCCGGCAGATCTATTCCTGTTTTCTGTCCAAAACCAAATTTTTGTATGTAGGTATTTAACTTTTCCTTTCCTATTTTCTTTCCTAGTTCAGCAAATCCTACATTACAGGAGTTTTTAAGTATATCAGGAAAAGTTTGTGTTCCATGCCCAGAAGTCTGCCAGCAGTGTATAGTCCTGTTACCTATGGTTATACTTCCGTCACAGGAAAAAGTATCATTTTCCCCCACAGAATTTGTCTCAAGAGCAGTTTGTGCAGTTACTACTTTAAATATAGATCCCGGCTCAAATGTATCACTTACTGCTCTATTTCTCCATATCTTCTGCAATTCATCATAGGTTTTATTTTCTATCCAAGGATTATTTGGATCATAATCCGGTTTATTGGCCATGGCAAGTATTTCTCCAGTTTTAGGATTCATGACTATTATTGAAACCGCATTAGCCTTGTAGTCATTTAATGCCTGCTGTGCAGATTTTTCTGCAAAATGCTGAATCATCTCATCTATAGTAAGCACTATATCCTTTCCATCTACAGGCTTTGTAAATTCAGATATGGTATAGGGAAGGGCTTCGCTTTTTCTATCTAATTCAGCAATTCTTCTTCCCGGGGTTCCTGCAAGTTCCTTATTGTAATAAAGCTCCACTCCTGTAAGGCCAATTCCATCCGAATTGGTATGTCCCAGTACTTGAGCCAAAAAATTGCTATTTGGATAATATCTTTTAGTATCTGCTGATATTAAAACTCCATTTAGATTTAAATTAGAAACCTTATCTGCTGCATCCTTTTCAACTCTTCTTTTTAAAGTAGCAGAAGCAATAGGAAGCCCCCCAGGAAGAGTTTTATTCAATATCTTAGATACTTCACTTTTTTCCATAGAAAGAGCATTTGCAAGATCAGACGCCACTTTATCCTTTGATATCTTCTTCTCCTCCATAGTACTTCTCAAAGTATTCATATCCAAATCTATTCTATAAACGTTGGCACTAACTGCCAGTTCATTCCCATTTCTATCTAAAATTCTTCCCCTTTTAGCATCAATTTTTACATCACTTGTCCACTGAGCTATTGCCATAGATTTAAGTTTAGGTGAATTATATATCATTACATAACACATTCTAATTATTAACAAAAAAAATGCCATAAACAGAAAGCTAAAAACAATTATCATTCTCTTTCTAATAATTACCCTGTCCCTATATTCCATTTTAGACAAAATTATTTACCTCCATATTAATTGCTTCAACTTATTTAAAATTCCTTCTTGTGTTTTTATTTCATCTATATCTTCTTGTGTTTTCACAGTTTTTTTATCTACATTTACATAAACTGCCTTCCCTGTGTCTGGAACTATCATATGAAGTTTACTTACAGCATTATCTTCTATATACTGTAAATTATTATATTTTACTAAATCCACTTTTAAATTTTCATTTTCTCTATTAATTTTATCTATACTTATTTCCACAGAATTCAATTCAGTCTGCATATCATATATTATAGAATACCTATACACTAGGATAATACCTATTATAAAAGCCAGCGCTATATTCCTTATAATTTTAAGCTTTTTCTTTACTTTTACACGTCTCTTTTTATCTTTTCCTGCATTTTTATTTTCATATTTTTTTTCTTCTGTTTGTATATAAGGTCTATACTCTGGCTGCAGAACGGTATTACCATTTACCATATCTTCTTCATTCATTAATATCACTTTATTCACCTCACCTAAACTTTAGAACTAAATTCTCTCAGCGGCTCTTAATTTGGAGCTTTTACTTCTTGGGTTTATAGATTTTTCCTCTTCTGTAGGAACTATCGGTTTTTTATTGATAATCTTTACAATAGGTTTTTTGCCACATATACATACAGGAAAATCTGATGGACAAGTACAAGGGTTTTCCATCATCTTAAACTTGGATTTTATTATTCTGTCTTCTAGAGAATGAAATGTTATAACAGTTATTCTTCCTCCAATATTTAAATTTAATATACTATCCTCCACTGCCTTGTCAAGTATTTCAAGTTCTTCATTTACCTCTATACGTATAGCCTGAAAAGTTCTCTTTGCTGGATGACCTTCTTTCTGAAATTTTAAGGGTATAGCTTTTTTTATTATATCCACCAATTGAAGTGTAGTAACTATTGGTGATTTTTCCCTTGACTTTACTATGAAATTGGATATTCTCTTTGCAAATTTTTCTTCCCCATAATCTCTTATAATTCTACAAAGTTCTTCTTCACTATACCTATTTACCACTTCATAAGCAGACAATGAACTATTTCTATTCATTCTCATATCCAAAGGAGCCTTTTTCATATAGCTGAATCCCCGTTCTCCTTCATCTAACTGATAAGAAGAAACCCCTAAATCCATAATTACACCATCTATTTTATCAATTTTTAATTCCTCTAAAATTTGCTTTATATTATAAAAATTATTATGTACATAGATAACATTCTTAAAATTCTTTAACCTCTCTCCTGCCCAACTAATGGCAGAGATATCCTGATCAATTGCTATTAATCTCCCCTTATCAGATAACCTCTTTAATATTTCCAGAGAATGGCCTCCTCCGCCTAATGTACAATCCACATAAATTCCATTTTGTTTGATATTTAAGCTCTCTATAGTTTCTTTTAATAGCACAGGTATATGTTTAAATTCCATAAAAAGTATCCTCCAATTTTGATGTTTTAAACTTATGATTTGTTAATATGATACTTATTTTACTTTTTTTAATAGTATTTAAATCACTAAAAATTAATATTCTATACCGATATTTAAATTCCTCTTTTTTTACTATAATTTTAATATTTTTTTAAAACCTATTAAAGTGCATTATCATTGAAATATTATTAATTGAAATATTATTATTTGTAGAGTATAATTTTAAATGAATTTTACTCTAGCTTACATTAATATTTAGAAAGGAATGTACATAAATGAAACTTGGAATTGTAGGATTACCAAATGTAGGGAAAAGCACTTTATTCAATGCCATAACAAAAGCAGGAGCAGAATCTGCAAACTACCCTTTTTGCACCATAGAACCTAATGTAGGAGTAGTAAGTGTTCCAGATAAAAGGTTGGATGTACTGGAAAAAATGTATAACTCCAAAAAAAAGATACCTACTGCCATTGAATTCTATGACATAGCAGGCCTGGTTAAAGGTGCCAGCAGAGGGGAAGGCCTTGGAAATAAATTTTTATCCCATATAAGAGAAGTAGAATCCATAGTACATGTAGTAAGGTGCTTTGAAGATGAAAACATAGTACATGTGGATGGAAATATAGATCCTATCCGGGATATTGAAACTATAAACTTAGAACTTATATTTTCAGATATGGAAGTAATGGATAGAAGAATAGAAAAAATACAAAAACTAGCTAAAAGCGGAAATACGGATGCAAAATTACAACATAACATTATGTTAAAAGTAAAAGAACATTTAGAAAAGGGCTTTCCTGTAAGAACTTTGGAGTTGTCAAAAGAGGAAAATGAATTTGTTAAAGATTTCTTTTTACTTACAACCAAACCTGTACTCTATGTAGCCAATATATCCGAGGATGATTTAATTTCTGGAAATTTGGAAAATGAGTTTGTAAAAAAAGTGAAAGAATATGCTAAAAATGAAAACTCCCAGGTAGTGGTTATCTCCGCTAAAATAGAAGAAGAACTTTCTTCTTTAGAGGAAGAGGAAAAACTGGAAATGTTAAAGGAATATGGACTATCTGAAGCAGGACTTGATAAATTAATAAATGCCAGTTATAAACTACTTGGACTTATGAGTTTTTTAACTGCTGGAACTCCAGAGGTAAGAGCCTGGACAATAAAACAGGGCACAAAAGCTCCAGAAGCTGCCGGTAAAATACACACAGATATACAAAAGGGATTTATAAGGGCTGAAATTATATCCTATGACAAACTTGTGGAATGCGGCTCAGAGTCAGCTGCAAAAGAGAAGGGTTACTATAGACTTGAAGGTAAGGACTATATAATGAAAGATGGAGATGTAGTCCATTTTAGATTTAATGTTTAAACTGTATAATTGACAATGAACAAAAGGTACATTGTCAATTATGTTATTCATATATATTTATCTATTTGAAGAATATTTTTTTAGCTCTCTTTTGGCCATATGAATTACAGTATTATAATCTCTTTCCATTAGGATTTCTACTGCATCTTTCAAGTTAGACATGGAATAAATATGAAAATTTCCTTTTTCTATTTCTTCTTCCACAGGATTTTTTAAAGCCAGACTTTTCACATTGGAACTTGGAATGAGTACCCCTTTACCTTTAATCTCTCCTAGTATTTTACATATTTTGAAAAACCCTTCTATTTTTTCATTCACTCCCCCTATAGGCTGTATTTCTCCAAACTGATTTATTGATCCTGTTACCGCTATATTTTGCTTTATTCCTATTTTAGAAAGTGAAGATATCATACTTATTATTTCAGCTACAGAAGCACTATCTCCATCTATTTGTCCATATACTTGCTCGAAGCTCAAATAAAAATCTACGGAAAATTTATCATACCCTCCCGTTAACCTTTTTATATATCCTTTAAGAATATTTATAGCCTTATTATGAATTTTACCGCTTAAGTCACTTTCCTTTTGTACATCTATTACGTCTCCATTTCCCCTTAAACAAGTACATGTTATTTTTATAGGCTTACCAAAACTAAAATACCCTGTATTAATGACAGAAAGGCCATTTATCTGTCCTACTGCTTTTCCAGTTGTATCTATGAATATCTGTCCTCCCCTATACATATCCATCATCCGTTTCTCTATCAATTCCTCTTCATATGCCGTATTTATAATATCTGATCCAGTTATAATCTTTCTTCCATCTTTTATCACTCTGTTATCTGAAATCATTAAAATTCTTTCCAATTCATAATCATCCATAAACAACTTATCTCTATCTTCAGCTTTTCTGGATAAAAATTTTGCAAGCTCTTTTATACCCTCTTCATCCACATCATGAAGTTTATTATTCCTGCATATGGAAAATACCTTTCCCAGAAAAGATATTTTTGTTTCTCTATTAATATTCAAAAGAGCATTATACTCCACTCTGATTTTAAATATTTTCTTAAAATCTTCATCATAGCTATATAATAAATCATAGGTATTATAATCTCCTATGAGTATTATTTTTTCATTGAATTTTATAGGTTCTGGCTTCAATCCACTTAAAGACAATAACTCTAAATATCCCCTGTCGTAGTTTAAATCAACTTTACCGCTTATAATAGACTTTTTAAAATAATAATAAGCTGATTTGTTATTTAAAAGACTGCTTACCCTAAGTATTAAGCAGCCTCCATTGGCCTTTAAAAGGGTCCCTGCCCTTATGAGATTTACTCCTGTGGTATAAGTTCCATTTACATTTTCATATTCCACACTTCCAAGTAAATTATTCACATTTGGATCCTCTTCAAAAATTATAGGAGGTTCTTTACTTTCACTATTATCCACAAGAACATTTATGGAATATCTATAAATTATTCTAGATATATTTTCTTTATCATCCTCATAGCTTATGGAATAGTTATCCTTTATTTCATTTTCTATATTGCTGCATACTTGACCTAGAAATTCTAGCACTTTATTATCTTCTTTAAATAATTTTAAATACTCTTTTTTTATATCTCCTGTTTCTTTCTTGTAATAGTTATTTATAATCAACTTTATTTTTTCAATTTGAGCAATTTCCGTATTCTTTAATTCTTCAAGTACCTGTTCTGAACTGTTTTTCAATATATTTACTTTGTTTATTATATCCTCTTTTTCTTTCATTCCAAGCATTTCATATTCATTTTCACTCATCATTTCTCCATTTTCTTTTAAGGGAATAAAATTAAATCCATTTTCATTTATTTTTAAGGTAAATCTTTCTTTACTAGACATTTCCAAAAGTTTATTTACCAACTTGTTTCTTTTCTTTTGAAGTTCTTCTAACAATATTTCCTTTTCACTGTGAGAAGAACCATTATAAAACTCATAGGTACACTCAAAATATCTTTTCTGAATTCTTTTAAGCATATCTTTCAACTCTCTGCCCTTTCCCGCATTTAAAAATAATACCTTGGGTTTTTTTATATCTTTTACTACTGCATAGCATATATCCTGCAGAGAACTTTCCTTATCCATGGTACCTTTTATAAATTCCATGATATTCTCAAGTTTATCTCTGGAAAAGTCATCTATAAGGTAGATGTTATATCCTTCCTTATTTATTTTTAATGCCATATTAATCTTTTCATACACTTCCTTATATTCAGGTATAAATTTAAATGTTTTATTTGTATCACATTTATCCTGACAATGAAAGTCAATATCCTGTAATTTAAAATTATATATAATCTTTTCTTTAGACAACTCCCTGTGCATATCTCTTCCCCCTTTTTTAGCTACTTAATATAATAATATTCCTAAAGATTAATTTAGGAACGAAAATGAAAAATAAGTATATATAAAACTAACATGGAAACTATAATTAAGAATAATTAGTTGTATTTTAAAAATATACATAACTATGATATAATATAATAAAATTTTGTCTGTTATTTCCGCTGAATATCGAGCCTTCGGATAAAAATAAAATAAAGGGGTTAATATTATATGAGTTTTAAAGAAAAAATTGCGCAATATTATACAAAATCTTATTTAAAAAAATATGGAGATAGACTGACTCAAGTACAAGGTACTGTAGTGTCTGTTAAAATAACCAGGAAAACTATACTATGGATATTTAATAAGCTAAGTGTAACTCTTTTAGTAAGACCTGAAAGAAGTAAAAATATAATAAAGTGTTCTTATGTTAGAAAAAAATGGTTTAAAAAACCGGAATTTATAACTATAAATCAGGGAAATTTAGTTTTACTCCAAGGTCTTAAGGGTAAAAAAGGAAAAGAAAACAGAGAAAGTCTGGATCTTATAAACATACGTAACATGACTTCCAAGAAAGACTTAATACCTATAGAAGGCAAAATGCCCAAAGTACAAAAAATAAAAAGATTTAAATAATGGATGCAGGAATTGTAAAAAACAATTCCTACACTTATTTGAGAATATCTTATTTAAAGTATAAATATATACCATTAATGAATGCAATTATGCCAGAAAAGAATAAAACTATAAACCACTTGCCAATACCCAAGGGTGATGTATGAAATACTCCTTGAAGAAATGGTACATAGAGTATACATAAAAGCATAAAAATAGATGTAGCTACCGCACCTAAAAGATAGACATTAGTAAAGAGGCTTATTTCAAATAAAGAGTGATTTTCCGATCTGCATTCAAATACATGTATAAGTTGTGATATTATAAGAGTGCAAAGAGCTATGGTTCTTGAAGTTTCAAGTCCAAATCCCAAATAAAGACCTACTACAAAGGCAAGTACCGTACAAACTCCAATCAATGTTCCTCTTACAATTATCTTTTCACTAAGTCCTCTTGCAAATATACTTTCATCTTTAGCTCTTGGCTTACCTTTCATTATATCTCCCTGGGGTGGATCTACCCCGAGTGCTATGGCAGGAAGTCCATCTGTAGCCAAGTTTACCAGCAATATTTGTATAGGAAGCAGTGGGGTATCTAAATAAAATAAAGAAGTTAAAAACATAGTTAGAACTTCTCCTAAATTACAGGATAGCAAGTATCTTATAAACTTTCTTATATTATTATAAATTACCCTGCCCTCTTCCACTGCAGATACTATTGTTTTAAAATTATCATCCAATAGTATCATAGAAGATGCCTCTTTAGTTACATCCGTTCCCGATATACCCATACAAATTCCTATATCCGCCTCCTTAACAGCTGGAGCATCATTTACCCCATCCCCTGTCATTGCCACAATATTGTTTTTGCCTTTAAAAGCTTTAACTATTCTCAATTTATGTCCTGGATTGACTCTTGCAAATATAGATATATTATTTACCTTGCCAGAGAGCTGTTTATCACTTAGCTTGTCTAATTCTTCTCCTGTTATAACTTCACTTTGGCTTTTACATATATTTAATTCTTTTCCTATGGCAAAGGCCGTATTCTTATGATCTCCTGTTATCATTACAGGCCTTATGCCTGCTAGCTTGCATTTTAACACAGCATCTTTTACTTCACTTCTAGGAGGGTCTATAATTCCAGCTACTCCTATAAAGATCAAATTATTTTCAAGGGACTTATTTGCATAGACCTCTTTATCCTTATAAGCACAGGCTATACATCTAAGTGCATCAAAAGACATGTTCTCCACTGACTTTAGAGCCTTGCTTTTTTCAATAGCTGTAAAAGGTCTTACCTGCCCTCTGTCTAATATATATTTGCACTTGTTTATTACCCTTTCTGGTGCTCCTTTTACATAGCATACCTTTTTCAGTCCCTCCTTCACTATAACAGACATCATTTTCCTATCTGAATCAAAAGGTATATCATAAATTCTACTACCTTTATCCAAAAAATCTTTTAGAGATTTACTTTCTTTGAAAAAAGCTTTTATAAGGGCTGTTTCCGTGGGATCTCCCATAAGTGCCTCTGAGACCTTTTTTTTCTTAGGATCAAAATTAGAGTCATTACAATATGTAAAAGCCTTTTTCATAAGAACATTCTCTGGTAAACTCATCTCTTCCAGCTTGTGTATTTTACCATTAAAGTATAATGCTTTAACAGTCATTTTATTTTCAGTAAGAGTTCCAGTTTTGTCACTGCATATTATAGAAGTACATCCTAATGTCTCAACAGCAGGCAGCTTTCTCACTAAAGCATTTCTTTTTAGCATCCTAGATACTCCAAGTGCAAGGGCCACTGTAACTATAGCTGTAAGCCCCTCTGGGATAGCAGCTACCGCTAAACTCACCCCTACCAGAAACATCTGATATTTATCCTGTCCTCTCCACATACCAGTTAAAGTTACCATGATACATATTACAATACATACTACAACCAATACCTTACCCAAAGAAGAGAGTTTTTCTTTAAGAGGTGATTTCTCTTTTTCAATATTCTGAAGCATACCTGCTATCTTCCCCATTTCCGTATCCATGCCGGTTGCCATTACCTTTGCTTTTCCTTTGCCTTTTACAACTATAGTACCCATATATATAGAATTATTTTTTCCTGAAGTACTTTTTTCTACCCCTATGGATTCCCCAGTTAAAATAGATTCATCTACCATAAAATTACCCTCAGACATTAAAACACAATCTGCAGGTATCTTATCTCCTGTTTCCAAAAGTACTACATCTCCTATAACCAGCTCTCTGGCATTTATAACCTTTAATTTGCCACTTCTAATAACTTTTGATGTGGGAGATGCCAATTCTTTCAATGCCTCCAGAGACTTCTCCGTTTTAAATTCCTGAACAAATCCTAGTATGGCATTCATAATTACAATAATAAGTATAGTTATGGCATCTGCCTTTTCCCCTATAAATCCAGATATTATAGTGGCTACTATAAGAATCCAGGTTATAAAATCATTAAACTGGGAAAAAAATATTTTTACTGGGGATATTCTCTTTTTATTTTCCAGTAAATTGGCACCATACTTTTTAAGTCTTCTTTCTGCTTCAGCTTGAGTTAATCCATTTTCTAATTCTCTCTCATCTACCAACTCTATCCCTCCAGGACATTTATTTTATACAACTAATATATGCCCTTTTCAGCTTATATTATGACAGAATAATCTCTGTTTATATAAATGCCGGTACTATTGTATGTAGAAAATTAATTGGAGTTTTGCTATAATATTATTGTTTGTATACTAATGAAGTGATTCTAAGGGTTAAGTATTATAGTCCTTGGATAAGTTCTTATAAGGTTCAGATGGGGAAAAGTATTCATAACTCCAACTAAACCTAACGATCACTTGATATTTAGGAGGAAAAATTTATGAACGACACTATATACATCACAGGACATAGCAATCCAGATACGGATTCCATATGCTCTTCCATAGCTTATGCAGAATTTAAAAACAAAACAGGTTTAAATGCGATTCCCATAAGATTAGGAGATATAAATAAAGAAACTCAATTTGTCCTGAATTACTTTAATGTTAAACCCCAAAGGTTAATGACAAATGTTAAAGCTCAAATTTCAGATTTGGATATCGATAGTGTAAATCCTATCTCTCCACAGACCTCTTTAAAAACCGCATGGTCCATGATAAGCAAGACCAGTGTAAAGACTCTTCCTGTAGTAGATGAAGAAGATAGGTTAATAGGCATTGCATCTCAATCAAATGTAACCTCTTATTATATGGATATATGGAATGCCAATATAATAGAAAAAAGCGGAACTACTCTTGAAAACATACTAGATACCCTTTCAGCTAAGTGTTTAAATACTTTTGATGAAAACTCCACCTTTAATGGAAAGATTATAGTTGCTGCCATGCAGCCTGAAAGCATGACGGCTATGATAGAAGAAGGTGACATAGTAATATGCGGTGACAGACAGGATGCACAGGATGCCATACTAAACTGTAAAGCTTCTCTCATGATAATAACAGGCAACCACACAGTAGATGAAGATATACTGAAAAAGGGAGATGAAATGAAATGCACAATTATAGTTACCCCTTTTGATACCTTTACTACTTCCAGGTTAATTCCTCAAAGTATTCCTGTAGGATATGTAATGAAAAAAGATGACATACTCTCTTTTAAAACCTATGACTTTATAGATAAAGTAAGGGAAGTCATGTTAAAAACCAGATACAGAAGTTACCCCGTAGTAGACTCTGAAAATAAAGTTATAGGAAATATTTCCAGATACCATTTAATTTCGCAAAATAAAAAAAGAGTAATACTTGTAGATCACAATGAAAAAGCTCAATCAGTCCAGGGACTAGAAGATGCAGAAATTCTTGAAATACTGGATCACCATAAAATAGGTGATGTAAAGACCGGTTCCCCTATATACTTTAGAAATGAACCTGTAGGTTCTACGGGAACCATAGTAGCCTCAAGGTTCTTTGAAAATGGAATAAGACCTTCACAAAAAACTGCCGGACTGCTCTGTGCTGCTATAATTTCCGATACTTTGTTATTTAAATCTCCCACTTCTACAGATTTAGATAAAATGATGTTAAAGAGACTTTCTGCTATAGCCGGAATAGATCCAGAAGCTTTTGCAAAAGAAATGTTCAAAGCTTCCTCCTCTCTCAAGGGAAAAACTCCACAAGAAATATTAAACGAAGATTTTAAAACTTTTAATATTTCTGATATTAAAGTAGGAGTTGGTCAGGTTCAGATTATGGACAGTGAAGAATTTAAATGCATAAGACAAGATGTAGTAGATTTTATGGAATTAAAATCTTCAGAAGAAGAATTTGGGCTTATGATACTTATGGTAACGGATTTATTAAAAGAAGGCTCTGAACTCATAGCTGTGGGTTCACAAAAAGACATCGTCTCCAAGGCCTTTGGAGTAAATCTTATAGATAATGGAACTTATGTACCTGGTATCTTATCCAGGAAAAAACAAGTTATACCACCTCTCACCGCCGCAATGTCTTCTTAAAGACAAAAGTGCAGGTTATTTCAAATGACCTGCACCTTTTTTTTAATCCTGCTTTACACCTTTTTTGATGTGTTCTCTCATTATTTGAAATAATCCTCTTATTATTTTTTCTCTGGTCAACCTATCTAAATCTACAAAAGATACTCCACATATTAACTTTTTAGTTTCCCTATTCTCATGAATTCTAATTAGTTTTCCCCTTACATCCAATCTATTATTTTCAAGGGGAAGTGTTATCACAATCTTATCTCCCAGTTTTAATTTGTCTTTTAAACTGGTATCTACAATCATTTTCATTCCTCCGCCGCTCATATCCAAAGAACATGCTTTAAATACCTCTACCTGATCATTTAAGTTTCTTAAACTTTTCTCTACAGGAATTAATGCACATAATACATCCAATATAAGAGGCACCCTTACAAAATTTCTTCTTTGAAAAAGTTCCATCTTTTCTGGTTTTTTAAGCATTATTATAAGTATTTTCTCTATTTTACGTCCGATAACTACTGTAAAAAATTTATATATATTTTTTCCCTCATAGTATATTCCCTCTACTCTATCTCCCTTGTGAAGAGACATATATTTGTGATTGCATGTAGGAACACTTATGCCTATATAATTCTCAGATACATCTTGAATATTACTTTTATATACTTCTCCGCCCTCATCTATCTCAATTCTATTATTTATCACAAACTCAACAGTACGATTCATATTACCTCTTCTCCTTACAAAAATTATGAAATAACATTAAAAATTTCTCTAGTAAACTATTTATTATTATATCATTGTAGTTTAACTGTTTGTATACATTTATCTATTATTTTTAAATTTATTATAAGAAACATATGACTTAAAATAAATAAAAGATCTGAAAAAGGGTACTTTTTCAGATCTTTTATTTATTTAATCTCGTATATCTGACATATCCACAGTTCTCATCTTCACATCACAATTTTCGTCATAGGGTAATACATCTTCTTCTAAGTACTGTTGGGTATCTGCTTCATCCTCTTCTTCTAACTTATCTTCTTTACCTTCTTCTCTTAGATCTTCTTCTTCATCTAATTCCTGCCTATAATAAGGCATAGAATATCCCTCATAATAGGGATATGTTTGCGGAGACACTTGAGACATATAATTTGCAGGATGCATATAACCCATATATGGATTTATACCGCCTAAAAAAACAGGATACATTCCATAAAAAGCAGGTTCACAATACATATAAGGCATATCCATAGGGCACCTGTAATCATCCTCCATATAATCATACATATCATCATTTTCGTCCATATATTCATCCGGCTCATCTGGCCACCTGTACATAATATAACTCCTCCTGAAAATATTACATCTATACATTATATGTTTGTACAATACATATGTTTACATAAAATTATCTCTTCATGTTATTTATAAGTCCCCACATCTCATCAGCAGTGGTAAGTCCTTTTGCTCCCAGGGCAAAAGCTCTTTGAGCCAATATCATGTCTGTAATTTCCCTGCCCAAATCCACATTGGATTGTTCTAGATATCCTTGAAGTATATCTGCATCCTGATTTTCAGTGACTTGAACATTTTCTGCAGGTACATATAGATTGTCACCAATGGACAACATAGAATCCTGACCCACTGCATTGTATACATTTATTTTTCCATATAATACACTATTGTTATTTACATTTACATATATCTGGCCCTTTTTATCTACTGTAAAATTGTCATTATTGAGTAAAACTCCTGAATTCCTCAAATTAGTTCCTTCTCCTGTAAGATTAACCTCCAGGCTATTTCCATCTGGATCCACTAATTCTCCATTTGAATCTACATTAAAATCTCCTGCCCTTTCATATCCCTGGATGCCATTTTGAAGAGTTACTCTAAAAAATCCTTCTCCATCTATTGCCATATTCCCTTTTAATCCTGTTTCTTTAAGACTTCCCTGTAAAGTATCTCTAAGCCAATTTGTGGTTCTAACTCCAGTGCCGTTAATAGTATTTTCCCCTTCATCATTAACCGGGTATCCATTTCTATCTAAAGTTTCATATACCAGATCCTGAAAATTTACAACCTCTCTTTTATAACCCACAGTCTCTGCATTTGCCATATTGTTAGATATACTGTTGAGTTTTTCCTGCTGTGCATTCATGGCACTTGAACTGTTCCATATAGCTCTAAGCATGAAATCCTTCCCTCCTCTACACAAAGTACTATTGCCTTTAGTTTCCTTATATCAAATGCTTCTCTTTATTTAGGCTTCTTGTGCCTTATACTTTTCCCACTTCATTTATTAATTTATCTAAAGTCCCGTCTATTGATTGAACCACCTTTTGATCCGTTTCAAAGGTTCTCATAGTAGTTATTAAATTAGACATTGTATTTACCAGGTTTACATTTGACTTTTCCAGTGATTTTTGTCTGACTACTGCATTTACTTCTACTGCATTTTGCCCAGTATATAAATTATCTCCCACCTTGGTCAGAGTATTATAGTTATTAAAATCAACTGTATATATTTTATACCTGGCATTGCCATCTATACTTATATTTCCATAGGCATCTGAAGTAATTTTACCATTGCCTGCATTTATAGCACCTAGTGCTCCTGTCTGATTATCTCTTCCTATAACTGTATTTCCAGAATCATCTACAAGTATTCCCTGTGTATTTACATGAAAATGTCCATCTCTTGTATAAAACTCATTCCCATCTTCTCTTCTAACTGTAAAAAATCCTCTTCCCTCAATAGCAAAATCCGTATCTATATCTGTGGATTCTATGGTGCCTTGGGTAAATCCTGTATCCACTGAATCTATTCTACTTCCCAGTGTCATAGAGCCTATTATATTCCTTACATTTTTTCCATTTACCACCTTGTCATAATTCTGTATAAGTACCTCATCAAATGGAATACTTTTTAAATTATCCTGTTTAAATCCAACAGTATTTACATTAGCTAAATTATTTGTTATTACATCCTGTTTTGCCTCTTGAACTATCATGCCAGATACCGCCGTATAAAAACTTCTTATCATTTGCTTACCTCCTTGTCATTTATAACTTTCACTTCATCTGGATATTTCATTCCCATAGAACGGGCTTTATCTTCAATTTGACTTTTGCTCATTTCATATTGAATTTTTACCCCACTCATGACAAAGGTAGCTATGAGAATACCTATACCTATGCCTATCAATATTTTTCTATCACTAAAAAAATCAAAAACTAGTTTTATTCTGTATATAACTCTTTTATTAATAGAACCTCCCCCTTATCAACACCCGTTTTTTCAGATATCTGATCTATAGACATACCTTCTTTAAGTAATTCTCTTATTTTATGAACTTTAATATTATTATCATTTTCTCTCTCTTGCTGGCTGCTATTTAACTCCTCATGTTCTTTTGATTGCTCTGCAGCAATATTCTCAGTAACTTTCTGTCCCCTATCATTATAAAGCATCATTTCAGTAATTGGATTTTTTCCTCCATATCTTAAACTTTCTATTTCCCCCTGAAGCTTAAATATCATTTCTGAAAATTCTTTTTTTATATTAGCAATTTCAGTTTTGTAATCTTCCATAGCATTTTGTTTAACAGTGAGCTGATATTGAAAAGACTTTTTTTCCTTAATCACTGCATTTAAATTCAGTACTATAAGAAGTGTGCCTATTGTAATCATCAGTACAGTTATACCCATATTTAACTCCTTTTTAAAAAAATCCATACTATATTTGCTACAAATCTATATATATTTTAATTTCATCATAGCTTTTCTCAAGTGCACTATCGCTCTGCTGTGAAGCTGACATACCCTAGATTCAGATACATTTAAAATATGGCCTATTTCCTTTAAGGTTAACTCTTCATAATAATATAAAGTAAGTACTAAATTATCTTTTTCATTTAAAAGTTCCAAAGCTTTGGCTAAATATTTTAGTTTTTCTTTTTCTTCCAGACTCTTTTCTGGACTGGGACTTTTGGTATCTTCTATAGTACCCATAATAGGAATATTATCTTCATCTGAAAATACCAAATCCTCCAGAGAAACCATGGATATATAATTTATATAATTCTCAATTTCCATCATCTCCTTCAGGGATATACCAAGCTTATTTGCTATCTCAGAGCTATGGGGTTCTCTGCCTAATTCTCCCTGAAGACATTCAACTGCCGCATTATATCTATTAAGCTTGTCCATGGCCCCTTTAGAAATAGGACTATTCCTTCTTAACTCATCTATCATGGAGCCTTTTATTCTTATAGAGGCATAGGTAGAGAATTTCATTCCTCTACTCTTATCAAATTTATTTATGGCATCCATCAATCCTAAAGTTCCATAGCTGACTAAATCTTCATATTCAATATATTTAGTCTTTCCTATTATGACTCTAGACGCAATATATTTCACTAGAGGAAGATATTTTTTTACCAATTCTTCTTTTATACTTAATTCATTTGCCAAAGCCATAATTGTAATCTCCCTTCACTTTTCTTATATTTTCCATAGTGTTTATTCATATACTATGAAAAAATATTAAAAATTTTCTTAAATAAACTCTGAATATTGGCTTTTGATTCAAAATTTTTAATTCCTGATAATTTACTTGCTATAAAGTTTATATCTTTTGATGCTTGTGAATTAGGATAACTTATTAAAAGTGGAATTTGTTTTCTAACAGCTTGTGTAAGATTTTTATCATCTGATATGTACCCTAGATACTCAAGCTCAATATTCAAAAATTTATTCACTACACTGTTAAATCTATTAAAAGTTTTTTCTCCTTCTCTGTCATCTACAACTCTATTTATAATTATCTTTGACTTACCTTTCAACTTAAAGTGGTTTACAGCTTTTAACAAACTATATGCATCTGTGAGCGAGGTAGGTTCTGGAGTAGTTATTGTAATAAACTCTTCACTGCAAGTTATAAAAGCCAACACATCCCTATTTATACCAGCTCCTGTATCTAATATTATATACTCCACATCATTTAAGGAAGATAATTTTTCTATAAAATCATCCCGTTGAACTTTTGTTATACCTTCCATCCTCAAAACTCCAGTTCCTCCAGGAAGCAATTTTACTCCAAAGGGTCCTTTAATAATAACCTCTTCTATACTCTTATCTCCTAAAATTACGTCATACACATTATATTTAGGTAAAAATCCCATAAGCACATCATCATTGCCCATACCCATGTCACCATCAAATATTAGAACTTTTTTATTCATTTTCTGCAGGGCTATAGATACATTTACTACAAAATTACTTTTTCCAACCCCTCCTTTACCAGAAGAAACAGCTATTATCCTGGGCTTTACATTACATATCGAATCTACTTTTAGTTGTTTGTCTGCCCTGGCCAATTTCCTTAACTGTTCAGCTTGATCTAGCATATAATATCCTCTCCCAATACAAGCTTTGTTAACTCCTCTTCATCCATAATTTTTATATCTTCTGGTACATTTTGCCCTGTGGTAACAAAACTTATAGGTTTTTTAGCTAACTGCACTATATTTAATATAGAACCATAAGTTGATGTCTCATCTAATTTAGTTATTATTATATCGTTGTAATTTAACTTCTTATATCCATTAATTATCACATCTATATCTCTATTTTTAGTAGTACAGCTTATTACCAAATGCACATTACTTGTATTAACCTTGTCTATAAAGGCCCTCAGTTCTGATATCTGCATTTCATTTTTACTGCTTCTTCCTGTGGTATCTATCAAAATAATATCGCAGTCTTTCATATTATCTACAGCCTTTGCCATATCTTTCATGGAGAATATCACCTGAAAAGGTATATTCATTATATCCGCATAGGTTCTAAGCTGTTCTACTGCGCCTATTCTATATGTATCTATGGTTATAAGACCTACTTTTTTCTTTTCTATAAGTACGAGTTTTCCTGCAAGTTTTGCAATGGTAGTGGTTTTACCCACCCCTGTAGGTCCCACCAAAACAACCACATGCTCCAATTCCTTATTATCCACCTTTATCATACCTTTTACTACTTCTTTTAATTTTTCCTCTTCAGTCCTCTCATCATCCATGGCATTTATGCCATTTAATATTTTTTTTACTACACTGGGACTAAAGTCACTATTTTCAAGCTTTATCTGCAGCTTACTTTTCCCAATACTTCCGTAGGAACCTTTTATCATTTCATTTAACATACTTTTCATCTGCTGTACTTCTTTTATAATAGCTTCATTATTTTTATTTATTATACTATTTTCATAAAAACCTCTAGATGCATCAGAATCTTTTATATCACTCTCACTCTCTAGTGAAACTTTATTATCCAAACTTGTATCTTTCATTTTATTATTATCTATTATTCTCTTTATGGCCTCAACACTTTGTTTCATATCACCTTTATTATGGTTAAATGTGTTTTTATTATCTGGTTTTTTATTATCTACAGCTGCAGTAACTTCTAAAATTTTCTTAGAAAAGAAACCTAATATTCCGCCTTTTCTAATCTTTCTCTGGCTTATAATTATAGCTTCATTACCTAACTCATATCTAATTCTGGTAATGGCTTCATTCATATTATTGGCTCTATATCTTTTAATGATCATTATATTGAAATCACTCCTTCAGTCTTTATTTCTACATCATTTGGTATTTCATTCAATGATAGCACATTTACAGACTGAAATACCATCTCAATTAATCTTCTAAAAGGTGCCCTTATTTTAGGCGAAACCAATATTATAGGCTGATTTTCGTAGAAATAAACTGAATCCAGAACCTTTTTTATGGAATTGAATATTTTATTTGTAGTTTCAGGATCTACAGAAGGAAAAGAGCCCTGCATGGATTTCTGAATATTACCCCCTATTAAATTCTCTAGTTCTTGTGATAAGGTAACTACTACTATAGCACCATTTTCATCTATAAAAGAATTACATATACTCCTTCCCAAAGAAAATCTTACATATTCTGTGAGAAGTTCAATATCCTTTGTACTTCTCGAGTTATCCGCTAAAGATTCTAATATGGTTACCATATCCTTTATAGATACTCTCTCTCTCAACAGATTTTGAAGTACCTTCTGTACCTCTCCTATGGTAAGCAAATCCGGTATAAGTTCTTCTACTACCGTAGGATATTTTTCCTTTACAGAATCCACTATTATTTTCACTTCCTGTCTCCCAAGTAGTTCATAGGAATGATTTTTTATAGTTTCTGTAAGATGGGTTACCATGACAGTAGTAGGATCTACCACCGTTAAGCCTTTAATTTCCGCTTCTTCCCTTTGATCTCTGTTAATCCAGGTAGCCGGCAGTCCAAAAGAGGGTTCTACTGTACTTATTCCTTGAATAGACACATTAGAATTAGTAGGATCCATACATAAGAGCATATTTGGAATAAGTTCACCTCTTGCCATTACAGTACCCCTTATCTTTATAACATAATCATTGGTCTTTAATTGAAGATTATCCCTAATTCTAATGGGTTGTACTATTATTCCCATTTCAATGGCACACTGTCTTCTAACTGAAGTTATCCTTTGAAGAAGATCTCCACCAGAAGCTTCATCTGCAAGTGGTATTAAACCATATCCTATTTCTACTTCCATAGGTTCTACAGATATAAGATTCATTACATTTTCAGGCTCCTTGTTTTCTATTTCCGTCATTTCTTGATTTTCCATTTCAACCTGCTGTATATTCTGTTCTTTTTCATCTTTATAGAGAAAGTATGCTGCTATACCACAGAATATTGCCAGTATAAAAAAGGCCAGATGAGGAAGTCCTGGTATAATTGCCAAGAATAAAAGAACTGCTCCTGCCATAGCTATTACTTTAGGAAAACCGGTAAGCTGTTTCATAGCAGAAGTACCAAAGTTTTCACTGCTTCCAGAACGAGTAACAAGTATACCTGATGCGGTAGATATTAAAAGAGCTGGAACTTGGGTTACCAATCCATCACCTATGGTAAGTTTGGTATAAGTCTGAGCTGATGTTGTAATATCCATTCCCATTACCACAACTCCAATTATTATTCCTGCTATTATATTTATCACCATAATTATAAGTCCTGCTATAGCATCACCTTTTACAAATTTAGAGGCACCATCCATAGCTCCATAAAAATCTGCTTCCATCTGAAGTTTAGTTCTTCTCATTCTGGCACCATTTTCATCAATCAATCCTGAATTCAAATCTGCATCAATACTCATCTGTTTGCCAGGCATGGAGTCCAGTGTAAATCTGGCTGAAACCTCAGATACCCTGCCAGCACCATTGGTTATTACTATAAACTGTATAATTACTATAATCAAAAATATGATTATTCCTACAATATAATTCCCACCTACAACAAAATTTCCAAAGGAATTTATAACTTCTCCTGCATAGCCATCTTTTAATATAAGTCTTGTAGAAGACACATTAAGTGCCAATCTAAATAAAGTTGTAATTAAAAGTAGTGTAGGAAATACTGAAAATTGAAGTACCTCTGTGGTAAACATGGTTAATAATATAATTATTACAGATAGTGTTATATTAAAAGACATAAGAATGTCTAAAAGTTCCGGTGGCATAGGTATTATAATCATAAATACTATCATAATAACCACCAGTGCCATTATTATATCTACATTGTTCTTTAAATTAAATCTCCTTCTGCTTCCTTCCAAAAATATCACCTCATCTTATAAACCAAAGCCAATACCTCTGCTACTGCCTGATACATCTCCACAGGGATTTCCTTATCCAATTCCACCTCTTTATATATAAGTCTTGCAAGAGGAGGATTTTCAATTATAGGAATATCACAATCTTTAGCCACTTTTTTTATTCTGAGAGCCACTAAATCTTGTCCTTTAGCTGAAACTATAGGTGCGTTTTGATTCTCTTTGTATTTAAGTGCCACAGCTACATGGGTAGGGTTAGTTACCACTACTGTGGCTTTTGGTACTTCCTGCATCATTCTTCTCATGGCCATTTCTCTTTGTTTCTGCTTTATTTTACTTTTAATCTGAGGATCCCCCTCATCCTGTTTATACTCTTCTTTAACTTCCTGCTTGGACATTTTTAAATCTTTATTATATTGAAAAACTTGAAATATGTAATCTATAACAGCTATAATTATCATTATCATAGCTACTCTAAAAAATATGTTTACTGTAAGCTTTGAAATGGCACCTACTACACTTTCAAAATTCAAACTGCTTAGAGTCATTATGTATACATAATTATCCTTTACAAACTTTATGCCTATGATTGCAACTACGGTTATTATAAAAAGACTCTTTAAAAGTTCCATTACAGCTCTCATGGAGAACATTCTCTTAAATCCATTTAAGGGATTTAGTTTTGAAAAATCCGGCTTTAATGGATGGGAAGTTAAAAGTCCTCTGGTTTGGAAGAAATTTGCCAAAACTCCCATAACAAGTATAGGCACAGCCACAGGTAAAAATATTATTGTCAATCTCCAGAGAGTTATAAAAGTTATTTTTTGTACACTGGCATAATCTAAAGATATAAGTAGATAATTATTAAAAAATGCTATCATAGTAGCTTTCATTTGAGAACCTACATACCCTCCAAGTCCAAGTATAACCAAGGTAGAAGCAAGTAACGTCAGTGCCAGAGCTATTTCTTTACTCTTTGGAATCTGTCCTTTTTTTCTGGCATCACTTTTTTTCCTGGGAGTAGCCTCTTCTGTCTTGTCATCAGAAGCAAATATTATAAGCAGCGGCAGTGTATTGTAAAATCCTTTTATAGAATCTGGTATGGCTTGAAAAGAATTTGCCATAATCTTTAAAAATATAGGAAGTGCAAAACAGAAAGATCCCAGCCCTATTAATATTTTAACCGGAAGTCCAAGTATCATTATATTAAGTTGGGGGACAGTTCTTGCAATAAGAGACATAGTTAAATCCGATATTAAAATTATAAGAAGTATTGGTATTGCTATTTTTAAGGCTATGGAAAAATACATTATAAATGCTTTTATTATAATATTAATAGAACCTTGTACTATGAAAAAACTGCCTAGTTTTATAGTTGCAAAACTATCTATGAGAGATCTTATAAGCATATGGTGTCCATCTACAGCAAGAAAAACCACCATACAAAACCAATACATAAGTCTCTCTAAAAGAGTGGTATTACTACTTGAATTAGGATCAAACATACTCATCATAGAAAGTCCTATCTGCAAATCCATATAACTTCCTGCAATTCTGAAAGCTGTAAAACACAAACTTACCAGGAAACCTAATACCAGCCCTGCAGATGCCTCATTTATACAATTATATATAAAAGGTATGGTACTACTTATAGTATTTACGGTAGAATAATCTATTCCCGGTAGGAGTATATATGCCATAACTAAAGTCAACCCCACCTTTACCGTGGCAGGAGTACCACTTGGGAAAAATATAGGCACCATTGTAAAAAAACAAAATATTCTCAATGTCACAAGTATAAGGGCTGTAAAATACAAAGTATCTATCAAACTTATCCACTCCACAAATTCATTATAACTACTTATAATTCCAACCGAAAAATTTCACTCCAAACTCTTGAATCAAGCTGTTAATTCTATTTTTATTGAGTTATATGAGATATATATGTAAAAATTCTTTCAGTAAAACTTACCATCTGATGAAGCATCCAATTCCCAGTAAGAAGTCCTACTAATGCCACTGCTATCAGCTTAGGCACAAAGGTAAGAGTCTGCTCCTGTATCTGGGTAGTTGCTTGAAATATACTTATTATAAGGCCTACCAGTATGGAAATTATCAAAATAGGTGCAGAAATCAAAAGCCCTGTTTGTATTGCATCTTTTATAATACTCATTACCATATTTTCGCTCATATAATCCCCCTCATGAAAAACTTATAATCAAAGACTTTACCAGCAAATACCATCCATCCGTCATTACAAACAAAAGAAGTTTAAATGGAAGAGATATCATAACAGGTGGAAGCATAAACATTCCCATAGACATAAGCACACTTCCTACCACCAGATCTATTATCATAAAAGGTATGTAAAGTAAAAATCCAATTTGAAAAGCAGTTTTTAATTCACTTATTATGTACGCTGGAATTACCACATAAAGAGGTGCATTGCTTCCAGATTCTGTAACCTTATAATTTAATTTAGCTTCATCTATAAATAATTTTAGATCCTTTTTTCTTGTTTGTTTAAGCATAAACTCTCTAAGAGGCTTGGCTCCTTTTTCTATAGCCTGTTCCTGTGTTATACTATTTTGCAGGTAAGGTTGTATAGCCTCAGAATTTATTTTTCCATAAACAGGTAGCATAATAAATACTGTAAGAAAAAGAGCAAGTCCCACTAATACCTGATTGGGAGGAGATTGTTGAGTTCCCATGGCAGTTCTCAAAAATCCAAAAACCACTACAATTCTCACAAAACTTGTCATCATCATTATAATAGATGGAAGCAATGTAAGTATTGTAAGCATTATAAGCAATTTTATATTACCCACATACTGTTGAGGTGTGGATGCATTGTCTACGGAAATATCTATATTGGGTATGGGGAAATCTGTAGGTGCACCGTGAACTGTATGAACTGTGAAAATAATAAAACATATCGCTAAAACTGAAATAATTATACTATTTGTATGGAATCTACTTTTCATTTTTATCTTCCTTTTTACCCTTAAGTTTTTTAACTAAAATATTTTCATTAGTTTTCCTTAAAATATTTTTTAATTTTATTTTATTATATAAGTCTTTTAAATCTTTATATTCATATACATTTCTCATTTTCTCCATATCTGATATTTCTTTCTCATTTAATTCGTATATTATTTCAATTTTACTATTAGCAGAGGAAAGAACATACACTCTATTCCCAATTTTCACTACCAGTAAACTATTTTCTTTTGAAATCTGAGTTCTCTCAATTATTTTTATATATCTGCCATTTTGAATACTTTGAAGTTTACTTCCTCCATACTTCATCGATATATATATAAGACAGAGTATAAATCCTAAAGACATAATTATTTTAAAAATCATCCATAACAATTGAAAATCCATATAAATTTCTCCATATTAAACTAACTTATAAAAACCACCTATAAAGCCTACTGTGTCAATATATCGCTAAAATACACATTATTTATCTTCCCTTTTTCCAGTACTGGATTTATTCTTTGAATAATTTCTATCTTTATGCTATCCATATTTTTATCATTTATATCCTCTACCTTTTTAGTTCTCAAAACCTCTATAATGGCATCTCTTATAATTGGAGTTTTTTCAGTTAGTTCATCAGTCAGTTTTTTATCGTCATAGCCAAGATATACATTTATTTTTAAATAATTTTTTCCCCCTTCATCTGCTAAGTTTATAGTGAATTCTTCTAAATTAAAGGTTTTAGCTGAAACTACATGTTTCAGATAACTTGAATTTTGCCCATTCTCAGTTTGAGTTTGTGCCGCATATGAACTAGCATCATTTTCATTAGACTTTGTATTTTTATCACTTAAAAATTTACTATATCCAAAAAACGCCCCTACTCCAACTGCTGCTACAAGAAAAAACACTATTAAAATTACCTTTATACTTACGCCGCCCTTTTTTTTATCCTTATTCTCCACTGTGTTTTCTCCTTTCAAATTATTATGCAAAACTATAAATTAATTTTTTGTATTGACTAAATATATATTTTTCTCTTGTATTCTATAATTTTATCGATTATTTCATCATTGGATTCTTTAACTATATATTTGTTCCCATTTACAAGAGTAATTACACTTTGTGGAATCTCTATCAACTTTTCTATGTGATCTGAATTTATAACAAATTCTTTTTCATCCAGTCCCGTAAGTTTTATCATAAAATGCCTCCTTAAAATATATAAACATTTTCTAAGTCTTCATAAATTTTAACATCCCCTTAACTGGTATTCAACTTAAAATTTATAAAGGAAATTATGAAAATATGTAATCTATTATACATTCAGATATATGTATATTATAAGTAAAATAGCTTTTATACTCTGGAAATTCAATTTTAAAAATATATTGACATAAAGGATAAATAATCCTTTATCCTATAGTCAATATATTTTAAATTAAAACTACCTTCTACCTTTTCAGATTTATTAAGTCCTCCAATATAGTATCTCCATTAGTTATCATTTTACCATTTGCCTGAAAAGCTCTAGTAGCTACTATCATGTCTGTAAACTGCTGTGCCAGATCCACATTTGACATTTCAAGATATCCCTGAGCTATTTTACCATAACCTGCACTATTATCATTTTCAGCACCTCTTCCAGTTTTTACTATAGGTTGTCCTGAATTTGCAGATGTAGTATAAAGATTTCCCCCTTCTTTTACAAGTCCTCCTTCATTTTGAAAAGATACCATAGCCACCTGGCCTAATACAGCTGTAGTTGAATCCGTAAGTTGAGCTGTTATCATTCCATCTTTATCTACAGAAAATGACTTGACCTTTACTAATTGATCATCCTTAGTTATATAATTAGGGATTGATAATGGAACCAATTTATCCGTAACTGAAGTTACAGTACCATTGGCATCTACAAACTGTATGGCATTTTGAAATGTATCCTCCGTATCATTTTGCAAATAGGTTATAGTAGAAGTGTTATTTTCATCCGTTACCATATATCCCATAACCCTGTATCCATTCTGGGTTACCAAATTACCTTGGGTATCCAGATAAAAGGATCCATCCCTTGTGTAATGGGCCTCTATAGCATTTTCTACTTCATTGTCTCCCCCCCCCAGTATATTATTATCTTCATCAATTCCAATTCCCGTATCATCTGAAGTTTCTCCCAGCTTACCTGTTCCAATTACAAAATATCCTGTTCCATCTATTGCAAAATCTAAATTTCTATTTGTAGTACCCATACTTCCTGTGGTGTAATCTGTACTTATACCTGCTATTTGCACTCCAAGGCCACTTTGTCTCCCATTAACTCCACCTATGCTATTGCCAGGTCCACTTGGATCTGAAAGATTTTGACTTATCATATCTTGAAAATTCATACTTTGAGTTTTATATGCAGTGGTTGATGAATTAGCTATGTTATTTCCAATTACATTTAATTTTTGCTGATTAGCCCTAAGACCACTAATCCCTGAATACATTGATGGCAACATATCTATTTTCCTCCAATTTTAAATAATTTAATAAATTTGTTCTGTTTCACTCTTTCCACAGAACCCGGCCTCCCTAAGGTCCAGCCATTTAATCCTACACTATTACCATACTATCTATATTGGTAAATACACTATTATCACTTGAGTTTTTATCTAAAGCTGTAATCACAGTTCTATTTTTTATAGAAGTAATAAATACTGTATCCTTGTAAAGCAGTACAGATTCTTTGCATCCTTTATTCTCTGCCCTATTTATGGCAGAGTTTATATTTTCCATATCCTTTTCATTTAAGTTTATATTTCTGCTTTTAAGTCTCTCTGCTGCATGATTTGATATAGTAAATCCATTTGTCTTATTAATCTGGTTATTTAGGGTATCTTTAAAAGATACCTTCCCTGAAGTTCTATTTAAATAATCTGGTTTATTACTTACTTGAGGCAGATCTCCTGCAAAATGCAGTTTACCATTGATAACCCTATATGCCATTAGACCTCACCCTCACTTTTTATGAGCCTTCCACCTTTGAAATCTCATCAAAATAAAAATCTTTAGTTTCACTGTCAGAAATCTTTACTTTTACAGTTATACCATCTGCCCCTCTAGATACAGACTGAACAGTTCCACTGTAATAATTACCACTACTATCTTTTTGCACTGTTTCAACTTTTTTGCCTATAAGAGAAGTAGCACTTAAAAGCATCATATCAGCAGTGGTTGTATTGTATGCCTCAGAGTCATCCACTTGAATCAAATCATCTATGTTATAATTTTCAGTCTTATAAGAGGTATTGCCATCTTCATCTGTGGTTATGCCTGTTATCAATTTAAGGTTGATATCATCTCCATCTTTCACCACTCCAACTACCTTGCCTGTAACATTGTTTCCCTCAGAATCTGTATCACTTAAAGTGACATATTTATTTACAAGTGAATTTGCTGTGGTAACCTTGTTTGTATTGTTTAAATTCATCATCTGTTGAAGAGCAGAAAACTGTGCCAGCTGACTTATATACTCTGTTGAACTTTGAGAACTGCTGTCTGTGGGATCCTGATTTTGAAGTTCCGCACAGAGTATTTTTAGAAACATATTTAAGTCCATATCATATCCAGTACTCTTTTTCACTATTTTAGTTCCATTTTCCGTCGTATCTGAACTTTCATCAGATGAAATAGGATAATATTTTCCAGTATCCTTTGATGCAGTATTATCCTCCGACGATGTTTTTTCAGTATCCTGAGTACTTGTATTAGCTGCCAATGTCCTAAAAGCCTGATTATAACTCTGATTCAATATGTTATTCAGTGTTATTGACATAATCTACCTCCTCCCTCTGAGCTTTAACTTTTTATGCCAGTATATTTACATTATTATTGTAATAATAGTCATTTTGTATTATCTGTTCATCTTCCATCACATTATTTAAAGCTGTATTTTTATTTTGTTGGTTGCTATCTTGATGCTGGTCTTTTCCACTTTCATCTCTGAAAAAAGTGGCATCTTCATTATATATATTCAAAGACAGCCCTTGAATTTTTATATCATTGGTCTGAATCTTATTGGATAAATCCTGTAAATTAGCATTTAAAAGATTATAGGCTTCTTTATTAGAGGCCGTTAACACCGCTTTTAACTTTCCTTCCTGCATAGTAAGATTTATAGTAATTTCCCCTAACTCCTTAGGATTTATCTTAACAGTGAGTTCTTTAACATTATTTATGTCCATGTACTTCAAAGTTTTTATTATATCTGAATCAAAAGAATTTTTATTTATAACCATTTCCCCTAAATTCTGTACAGGATTGCTTGTATCCACATTCTTTAAATGAGTCATAAAATTCGTAACTTTAGAGATTTTGTCCTCTGAAGAATCCCCATCTATAATTTTCTGCAATATACTCTCTTCACTTTTAGCTGTACTATTTTCCATAGATGACTGTTCATTTTTACCTTGAGAATTACCAGGGTTGTCCTTTGATACTTTTTGTGAAGATACAGTGAAAATAGCATTATCTGAAGATATTTTACTGGAGTCATATTGATTTTGCAGCTTCAGTGCAGATAAATTATTAATATTTTCCTCATTATGAGGTACATTTAAATTCAATCCTTCTTTCAATGCAGCATTAATCTCATTTTTAACCTTATCATATATAGTTCCTTCCTGGGATAACTTAGCTGCAATACTATTATTCAATTTTTCCATAAGTTTGTCATTAAACTCCTGTGACGTACCAAACTGTTCTAAAAGATTAGAAAGCTCAGTTACATTTTCCTTAATAATTTGGGATATCACATCATTACCTATGGCATCTGTATTTTGTCCCTTATTATCTTGGGAAATATAATTTAAATTCTGTAAAATTTCACCTACTATTTTATTGCTTATCTTTTCTATAAATTCATTATTATCTGCCTGAAGATTTAAGTTATCCGTTGAATTGTTTCCACCTTTAAGAAGTATATTTATTAAATACATCAAAGCATTCTGACTTATATTTCCCTGTGATAAATTTTCCTCTAAATTTTCTATATCCTCTTCACTAAAACCTGCTTTCTTTAACTCATTTTTTACTTCTTCCTTTAATTCCACTTTTTTATCTGTTAGCTCTTTATTTTTATTAGCAGAAGTTTTATCTCCATTATTATCTTTTAAAGCTTCATTTTTCACTTCACTTACAGATGTATCTTTACTTTTTATAGTATTATTATTTGAGTTATCTGAAGAAGTTTTTAATAAATTACTAAAATCACTAGAAGTATTACTAAATATTTTTCTGCTATTATTAACCTTGGCACTGGAAACAGCATTATTTAATTGTATATTATTTAAATCTATCATATATTTTTCACCTCCTTTCAATAAAAAATTTTATTGTGCTTTAAAATTTCTAATAAATCCGTAAAGAGCAAATTCATCATTTAAATTTTGTTCCATTCTATTCTGTTCCCTTTTAAAATCATCTATGTACTTATCCCTTAATATTTCTACAGTTTTTCTGTCAATTTGCTTCTGCTTCAACTCTTCTCTTTTACTTTCCACAACTTTTTCTTTCTGGTTTAATTCTTCAGCAGTTTCACCTATATTATAACTTAAGTTATTTACATAAATATGTCTTATCTTTTGTTCTATAACAGAACTAGAGCCTGAAAAATTGCTGTATTTTTTATAATTTTCTTTCATTTCCATAAGTTTTTCCTTTGTTTTAAAACTTTCATTTTGTGCCTGCTGAAATTGAATTTTACATTTCTCCTCCTTATCCACTCTCATATCAAGAAGCTTTTGAAGTCTAAACTTATATGCTTTCAAATTATCTCCTCCTTATATAGGCATCAACTTCCCAAATTAAACATACTCGTCAATCTATTTATGCTATTATCAAATGAGGAGTATTCATCCATACTCTGTTTTAAATAATTTATTATACCATCATAATAATTTATTGCCATATCAATATTGGGATTATTTCCTCGAATATAGGCTCCTATATTTATCAAATCCTCGGAATTCTTATATATAGATAACATATCTCTTGCAAAAGAAGCACTTTTTTTATGGGATTCTTCAGTTATTTCTGACATAAGTCTGCTAATACTAGATAGTACATCTATAGCTGGATAGTGATTTTTATTAGCCAGAGAACGGGACAGTACTATATGTCCATCCAATATACCCCTGACAGCATCTGCAATAGGTTCATTTAAATCATCTCCATCTACAAGAACTGTATAAAAGGCAGTAATGGAACCTTTGTCAGACATGCCGGATCTTTCCATAAGCCTTGGCAGTTTTGCAAACACAGAAGGAGTATACCCTTTAGTTGCAGGTGGTTCTCCTACTGCAAGTCCAATTTCCCTTTGTGCCATGGCAAATCTTGTAACTGAATCCATCATGAGTATTACTTTTTTACCTTTATCCCTAAAATATTCTGCAATGGCAGTAGCAGTAAAGGCTCCCTTCAATCTAACTAAAGCTGGTTTATCAGAAGTAGCACACACTATAATAGATTTTTTTAGTCCTTCTTCTCCCAGATCCTTTTCTATAAAGTCTCTCACTTCTCTTCCTCTTTCTCCTATAAGTGCTATTACATTTACATCTGCCTCTGCATACCTAGCAATCATTCCAAGGGTTGTACTTTTTCCCACTCCACTTCCTGCAAATATACCGATTCTCTGCCCCTCTCCACAGGTCAAAAAACCATCTATAGCCCGTATTCCCGTGGAAATTACATTTTTAATTCTTTTTCTCTTTAACGGATCTGGAGGATCTGCATCCAGTTCATATAAAGCACCAGAGGAAATTTTATCTTCCCCTAAAGGATTTCCCAGGCCGTCTAAAACCTTCCCAAATAATTCTTCTGAACATTTTACACTTAAAGGTCTCCTTCCCGGTACAACTCTGCACCCTGGTGAAATTCCAACAAGCTCTCCAAGAGGCATTAATATTACATCTTTTTCTTTAAAACCAACTACCTCACAGGCTATACTTCCATTTTCCTCATTATATACATGACATACTTCTCCCACAAAAGCCCTTATTCCTTCCACTTCTATAGTTAATCCTATGACTTTTTTTACAATGCCTTCCTGATAGGTAAAACTAGCGATTTTCACCTTCCTACTTAATTCAGAAAAATTTAAATTTATCATGTAACCATCACCTTAAATAAAATGCATTTATTACTCCACACTTTCAATTATCTCTTTAATCTTCTTCATGGCTATATCTAAAGAAAAAATACTTTTCCCATTATTTTTTTCTATAACCACAGTACCTTCCTCCAAGGTTTCATCAGGTATTATAAAAATATCTCCTTTAAATGGGAGTCTTTCTCTCCATATATCCACCTGTTTTTTAAACTGGTCACAATATTTTTTTCTGCTTTTTATTATAAAAGTTTCAATATTTCTAACTTGTGAAAGTTCATTAAACACCATGGCATTTAAGCTTTCCTCATCTTTAATTTCCTCTTTTAAAATACTTTCTACTGAATCCAATATAAATCTTTTAATTTCTTCTTCCTTTTCCTTCAAGTATCTGTTCTTCTCCTCCACGGAAGCCTTTAAAATTGAGTCTGCTTTACTTATTATCTCTTCCCCTTCAACTTTGGCCTTTTCTACATTTTTAGTATATCCTTCATCATAAGCTTTTTTAAAGCCTTCATCATATCCTTTTTCATATCCCTCTTTATACCCTTTTTCATTTGCATTTTTATAAGCTTCCTCTTCAATCTTGCCAGCTTCCTCATAAGCTTTAGAAAGTATTTCTTCTCTTTTTTTCTGTGCATCTTCTATCATAGATTTCACTATTTTAGAGTAGCTATTTACCATTGAACTGTCTTTATTTTCTTCCTCAACAATATTCTTTTCAAATACTGTAACTATATTTTTAGCACCTTTTCCACTTATGCTGTCACTCTTTATAATCTTATACGATGATTGCATCCTCTCCTCCTCTTGCAAGAACTATTTCTCCTGCCTCATCCAATCTCCTTATAATATTTACAATTCTCTGTTGTGCCTTTTCTACATCCATAAGTCTGACAGGTCCTAAGAATTCTATATCTTCTTTTAATGCTGCTGCTGCCCTCTTGGATTGATTTCTAAATATAGTTTCCGATACCTCCTCCGAGCATCCTTTAAGAGCCAATGAAAGTTCCTTGGTATCCACTTCTCTGAGTACCCTTTGAATAGATACATCATCAAGGGTAATAATATCTTCAAATACAAACATGGATTCTTTGATCTTTTCTGCCAGTTCTGCATCTTGTTTTTCAAGACCCTCTGTAATATTTTTCTCTGTAGTTCTATCCACTTGATTTAATATATCTACAATTGTTTCTACACCACCAATTACCTTTATATCTGATTTAACCACCGAGGAGAGTTTATTATCAAGTACTTTTTCTATCTCTTTTACTACCATATGGGATGTATTACTCATTGTAGCTATTCTATATGCAACCTCAGCCTGCATATTTTCAGGAAGTGCAGACAATATTTGCCCTGATTTATCTGCCTGAAGATAACAAAGTATAAGTGCTATAGTTTGTGGATGTTCATCACCTATTATATTTAAAAGCTGTTGGGCATCTGCCTTTCTGGCTATAGCAAAAGGCCTGAATTGCTGAGTAGCCTCTATAACCTTATCCAATATTTCCATGGCTCTTTGGGTGCCAAGGGCTTTGGATAAAAGATTTTTAGCGTAATCTACTCCTCCTTCTAACAAGTAATCCTGTGCTCTATTCATCTCCATAAATTCCTGAAGTATTTCCTTTTTTTGCTCTGACTTTACTGAGTTGATATTAGCTATCTCATAAGTTATCTTTTGTATTTCAGCCTCTGGCAATCTTTTCAGTATTCCTGCAGCAGCTTCCGGTCCAAGAGTTATAAACAATATGGCTGCTTTTTGTACGCCAGTTAACTTTTGATTGTCCTTAGCCATTTTTATCACCTCTCATCTTCAGCTAACCATGATTTTATTATATCTGCCACTTGATCAGGCTTATCTTTTGCATATTTCTTTATTTCTCTTTCTATATGAATATCCTCTGTATCCTGCTCAAGTTCCAAAGGTTTAAACTTGATTTTTTCACTAGCTTTAGCTTCATCCCCTATAACTACATCTATACCTCCCGGCATAAGTTCATCATCAAATGACTCATCCTCTGCATGTCTTCTTCTCCATATTATAACACCAATTACGGTAGCAATTATTGCAGCTGCAATACCTCCTATAATAGCAAACAGCCTGTTTCTCTTTGCTGTCTTTTCTGCCTGTTCCATATCTTGCATATCCTTTTTAGCATTGTCTTGAGCCGTAGTATCAAAAGGTAGTCCTTCTACACTTATTGTATCTCCCCTGTTGCCATCATACCCTATGGCAGATACTGCTAAATTTCTTATAGCTGTTTTAGTTGCATCATCCACACTTCCATCTAAAGCTACTGACGCTGTAATTCTCTTTACACTTCCCGGTGCTTTTACGGTTTTTTGTTCTACCTTAGGCACATCATAATTTTTTGTAGTCTCGTTATAGGTTGAATTTCCCCCTGTAGTATTGTTTGTGATTGTATTATTCATATTATTATCTACAGGACTTCCCGTCTGATTGGTTGTATCTCCCTGATTGCTTTGATTTACCGAATGTTCGCTTACCACAACACTATTTTTATCATAAGTTGTAGAATTCTGCTGTACCGCATCAAAATCCAAATCTGCATTTACTTTCACTTGAACTTTATTTTTTCCATACACAGCTTCCAGCATACTTAACAGATTCTTTTCCAAATTTTTCTCATACTGTTCTTTAAGCTGCTGTTGTTTTTCTGCTGAAATGGTACTATCTCCAGTATTGTTTTCATCTTCAAACAAGTCTTTTGATAGTAAAGTCATATTATCATCTATAACTTGTACATTTTCTTTAGGTACATTCTTCACAGAACCAGACACCAGTGAAACCAATGCCTTTACCTGATCTTTACTTAATTCTTGTCCTTCTTTCAATTTCAAAGTTACAGATGCACTTCCTGGATTTGTGTCCTTCACAAATTCAGTATCATCAGGCAATACAAGATGTACCCTTGCATTTTCCACTTCTGGAAGGGATTTTATGGTTCTCTCCAATTCCCCTTGAAGAGCTCTTTGATAATTTATTTTAATTTCTGTATCCGTACTGCCTAATTTACTCTCATCTAGCAGTTCAAATCCTTCACTGCCATTGGTAACTTTTACTTCTGAGAGCACCTTCATCCTAGTTGAATCCACTTTATCCTCAGGAACTAAAATAGAGTTCCCCTCTACCTTAACATCTACTTTATCTTCCTGAAGCTGTTTATACACAGAAGATAAATCTTTAGAATCCATATTAGAAAATAAAACCGCATATTTTGTTTTTCCAAGTGATATCCCCGCAAACACAATAGCTGCTATAACCCCTACCGTTATCACTCCAAAAGCTATCTTTTTATTTTTACTTAGATTCTTGAATTTATCTATTAAATTTTTAAAAATTTGTGATAGCCTACCCATTAATTAGCACTCCTTCTAAATCTGCATTCTATTTAACTCCTGATATGCCTCCACAAATTTATTTCTAATCTGTACTGCAAGTTCTAACGACATTTTTGCTTCCTCTGTATCTAGCATAACATTATGTATATCTACTCTATCTCCCTGTATAAATTCCTCTGTACTGTTATTGGCCTCTATTTGCTTGTTGTTTACCTCATCTAATTCATTTTTTAGCACAGAAGTAAAATCAGATATGTAATTCTTATTTTTATCATTACTATTATTTTCATTTATTTTATCAAAATCAAATATGCTACTATCAGGTACATATTCATTTATTTTCATTTACATACCACCTACTTTCCTATCTCTAAAGCTTTTGAAAACATACTTTTCTCAGCAGAAATGGCACTTAAATTAGCTTCATATGATCTTACAGCTACCATCATATCTGCCATTTCATTCAATATATTCACATTGGGCATAGAAACATATCCATCTGCATCTGCATCTGGATTAGTGGGATCATACACTCTTTTGAATTCAGAATTGTCCTGAACTATACCCACAGCTTTTACTCCCTTTGATACATTTTCATATTTTCCATCTTCATTTAATTGCTTCTGCAAATTTTCTTGAAACACCGCTATCTTTCTCCTATAAGGATTTCCATCATCTCCTTTAGTAGTCTCTACATTGGCCATATTAGAAGCTATGGTATCCATTCTAAGTCTTTCTGCAGAAAGACCACTGGCACTTATCCTCAAGGTGTTAAAAGCCTGAATCATAATTTATCCTCCCTATTTTCCACTTATTACATAACGTTCCATGGATAATCTGCTGCTCATTTGATTTATAAGTGCACTGTACATAAGAGTATTAGCTGCTTGATTTACTATTTCAGTATCCATATCCACATTATTTCCATCTTCTCTCATACTATTACTACTATCCGTTTTTGTTTCTATTTGTCCATAATTATTTCCTATTCTGATATGTTTTTCATCATCTGTTTTAAGTTCTAAATCATATACACTATTTTTTAAAGATTCCTCAAAAGTGACATATTTTCTCTTATATCCTTCAGTATTTACATTTGCCAAATTATCAGATATAGCTTCACTTCTTTCTGATGCAGCATCCAATCCTTTTTTTAATAGAATATTTACTAATTGGTCATTTGACACATTTCCTATATACACTATAAACTTCTCCTTTCTATGGAAATATAAGGCATTATTCTCCCTATAAGTATTAAAATTTTAATCTTATTTTATTTTCCATTAAAACTTTATACCTAATATACTTTATTTTAACATAATTGTATACTACATTCTACCTTAAATATACAAAAAAAAAAAAATTTGTGATTATACAAAAGCATAAAACAAATTATTGAAAAATATCATGGTACATACTGTAATATTTTAAAACTAAATACACATAAAAGGGGAATTAAAACCCAAAAAATATTCTAAAAATAATAAAAAGTACCTATTCATAATATAAAATTGATTGAATGAAATATATTTCATTCAAAGAGGTGTCGTAAATGATTCTCCTCAAGTCCAATACTCAAAATCCATGAGAATGTGATTGGCGATTATACAAAAAATATCACTTAGTAGAATAATTTTTTAATAAAATCGGTATTTTCCTAAGACTATAACTCGATACAGTAATCTAGCATCTTTTTTCCTGCCTTTGTTTATTGTGCTTCTACATTTATTTTGTGCAAATAGTTTAGGAACTTGCTTTTTCAGACACGTCCTAGTTAATGGACTTATTTTTATTGATTCTGAGAAATAACACTCGATGACTATGTTACTAATTTTGTTTTAATTTCTGTCAATATTAATGGTAGAACCACAGTATGCAAGTTAACTTATACTTTATTTACATTAATCATAATAGAGGATGAAGGATATATAGGAAACAAATTTGCTTCAGAATTAGAATCTGACAAAAATATTAATTTTATTACAAATAAAGAGAAAGAAACATATAAATAGATTTTCAAAAGAATTCAGGCAATTACTATTTAAAAGCAAGATGAAGAATTGAAACAGCTTTTTCAATTCTCTGTTTATTTAAATATGCAAAGAGTACTGTCCGAATCTATTTTGGGATTAACATAATAATAAAGGAAATACTAAGAATTTGAATTGTTTTTTAAAATGAGCTGTCTGAAGATTATCTTGATAAAAAAGTTATAATTATAGCTAATAATATAAGATATCATAATTTTATCTGAAGTAACTGCACATAATATTTCAAAATTATTTGTCTAAAGAAAGAGAATACACATAATTATTTTCACGGCTAAAATTTTTATAGCAGTACTTATACCCGCTATCCTATGTTCTTTGCTGTATAACTAAATTGGGCTATAGTTTTTCCAGAGGTATCGTATTCATCGTAAACTTAATTTAGGTATCCAGAATTTACTACATAGTTACCGCAGTATTCCTGAACACTGCTTACTATAGGTGAGTATAGCAGGTCAATTGACTGTACAAGTTTGTAGGTTCCTGCTTTTTCATCTACACGATATTTGTAGAACATAAACTTGTCACCTTCTTTTATTGTTCCTGCTCCCTTGTAGTAACTCCAGTCAAAATCAAGGCGGGATTTTGCACCTTTGTAGTTGTTGTTAAACATAATCAGATAGTACTGACCATCTTTTAAGGATGGAGCTTTAATGTAAGTTACACTATGCTGTCCTGCATTTGATGTAAAGCTTGCTATTTTTTTCAGGTTTAGCTTTTCATATTTTGTGCTATTCCATACTGAATCGTCTGCTATGAAGTGTTCAAGAACAGGTTTTGTATACACATTGTTAACTCTTATTATAGTACTAAGCTCTCTGGAACTTAGGATCAAATCACCACCATTGACCACATTTATGGTATTGAAGTGGATCCAGTCCAGTCCATCGGTACTGCTTCTTACGCTTTCAGTGGTTTTTTCATCCGCTTTTTTCTCCACGTCTGCCATGTAGTCTTTAAAATCCATAGGCTGGGTTACCTTTCCAGATTTAAGGTCAAGTTTTATTATGTAATCTTCAACTGTTTTTGTATTATTCTTTGTAACAAGTATGTCAAGACAGTTGTTCTTCGAGTCGTAAGCGTAGTCATGATGTATTGCCCACTGGTCTCCAAGATCGTATATTTTTTCTACCTCACCCAGTCTGTTTACAGAAGCAAACTTGTTTATGTCAAAGCTGAATATCATGTTGTTTCCAACATAAACTATTCTGTAGGCGGCATTTTTCATTGGAATTTCACCTCTTATAATACCTTAGTTATCTATCATAAATATGTATGGATTCATATACCCGTCATGACACAACAAGGATGGTTTACATGATGCTTATTCGTATAAATCATGTATATCCCATAAAAAATAAAAATTATGTTCAAAATTATAGATACCCAACACAAAATAGTTTTTTTCATGTATATTATCACCTATGTATGTTTAAATTTTATTGGATTTTATTTCTGTTTCGGTATTTGGGGATTTATCATTTCCTCAAAGAAAGAATTCATGTTCTTGATATAGTTTGACAGTTACGTATCATTGATTCATCTTTAAAAAGAATATTCAACATATCTTCTTATATGCATTATCTTATTAGGATTATTTTTTAATGCTTGATTAACTTCTTCAAAATCTGATTTTTCTACATAATAATTTATTCTTTTATTTGTTTTTTTATCCTATTCACCATCCTATAGATAAAATCATTATACTTTTAATTCCACTACCTAGTGAATTCTATTTCAGAATTTATTTAGAATAAATTTTACATTGTCAAAATAAAAATCTCTATTTAAATTTATACCCATAGGCAAACTCCATTTCCTGATATTTATTTATTATATGACTTTATTGTTACAGCAGGGTATTATATTAATTAAAAAAATTTGAACAATATGAACAAAAAGTTTTTACTGTATTGGAGTGTACTGCATATCTATTTAGGTAATTGCGACGCTGGCTGAAGGGTTTTTCATTTTGTGTTCACCGGTCGGCAATACAATGGCTGTACTTAAATTTTTCGAAACTTTTTTCTACAGCGTAACAAATCGGATTAGCACCTTCTTCTTGGACAAAATTTAATAATTTCTTGATTTCTCTTAAATTTAGACTCTTAATTGTAGAATTCCATAAATTCATTTACCACTTTGTATGCCTCTAGATAAATCCTTCAATGTATTCTGAACATCTTCTGCAAATTTCATATCATACTCGTTTAAAAGAGAAAATATAATATTCTTCTTACCATAAAATCATTGATTTTACCTTGTAAACATCTTTTTTCTTGCCATAAATAAAAGCTTCCTATAATTTTTATTTTATCATAGAAAGCTTTATCTTTTTATTTAATTTATAGACCTTTTATAATAGTCTCACTTATTTTCTAAACAATTATTCCTTATATATTTATACTAAATTTCAACATTATTTAATATTTCTCAATACTTCTAAAACATCCTGCGGTAATTTATTTGCTTGTACAATCATAGCTGTAGATGATTGTATTATTATGCTTTCTTTGGAGTACTCCATCATTTCTTCCGCTATATCACAATCCCGTATACTACTGTCTGCAGAAGTCATGTTGTCAGTTAATGCCTGCATGTTATCATAAGTTGATTGAAATCTATTTTCCAGTGCACCATATTGACTTCTTAAAGAAAGTACGGTATTTAAACAACCATCTATAGCATCCAATGCATCACTATTATCCTCCCCCAATATATCTTTTCCCTGGGCAGTTTTAACTTTGTATAATTCTGAAATAACGCTATTACTGCCATTAGTTAAATCTATCTGAGGTATAGTAACGCTTTCCCCCGAATTTCCCCCTATAGGCATAGTTAAATTTTTCTTCTTCCCCAATAATTTTAACCCATTAAATTCAGTATTATTGGCCATGGAATTTATTCCGTCTAAAGTTTCATCTATTTCATTTTGTATTATCTGTCTGTCATTTTCATTAGTTACTCCCCCGGCCTGTACTGTAAGCTGTCTTACTCTCTGAATCATATTTGTTATCTCCTGCAGTCCACCTTCCGCACTTTGAAGCATACTTACACCATCTTGAACATTTTTAGTGGCAGATTGAAGACCTCCTATCTGCATTCTTATATTCTCGCTTTTTACCAATGCACCGGGATCATCTTTAGCAGTAATTACTTTATATCCACTGGATATTCTGAGTAAATTCTCACTTTGTCTATTTAAGGCTCTATTTTGAATAAAATTCATGGTCAAAGCCGGCATATTGTAATTTAATCTCACAAAGTTCCCTCCTTTCCTATACAATATATCGTACATATATAAAGAATCTATATCAATAAATTTTTTTATTATAGGATTCCATTTTCACATAAGTATTAAACAACTCCTGTGCCTGCCGTTCGGTAATATGCCCATTATCTAAATTACGGTACAATATATACAAATTGGCATTCATATCAGGATCTATTCCTTTTGTCTCCTTCATCTTTTCAAGTATCCTATCCTTTAAGGGAACACTTTCCTCACTTAATTCTTTTTTCAATAAATCCAGTAATTTTTCCACATCTTTTATTATAACTTTATTTGTGGTACTAACCTTTATACTTTTTAATCCCAAAATTATTTTATCTATACAATCTTTATTTATAAGTATCTTTTTTTTCTCCATAAAATAAACCTCACCCTTCCAAGCCTAATTTTAGCAATTAAATAGGGCTTATCTTCAATTAAAATCAATAATTACATATATTTATATTTTATCAATGTAGTTATACTTCTGTCAACGAAAGTTCAAGGTATTCAGTAATTCAAATAATCTTCTCTCAGACAGAATATAATTAAGGCTAAAACTCCAAAGTTTCGCCTTAATTATTCTCCTTAAATGATATTCTCCAAAATTATGCTAAAACTTCTTTCTTATGTTCTAAAAATTCAATTTTATGTGCATCTACAGTGGTAAAATATTTTTTTGTTTCATCGCTGACAGAACTCTTAACACATATCCTTCCATTTACTCCTATAAGTTTACCTTTCTTTAAATACAAACATAACTTTTCCCCATGATTGCTCCAATAAGAAACAGGAATAAAATCTGCTTCTCTTTCTCCTCTTTCATTTACAAAATCCTTATTCACTGCTAAAACAAAATTTATAACACTTCTATTACCTGACTTCATCTCAACTATTTGTGCATCCTTAGTAAGTCTGCCTATAAGATTAACATTATTCAATACCTTAACCTCCAAATTGATTTTTTATAATTATATCCTGTTTAAACCAATTTATTCAGTAGCTACTTTAATGAAGTGATTCTCCTACAGGCTTAAAATCTCTGTCCAATATCCATCTGGATCTTTTATAAAATAAAGTCCCATTTGTTTATTTTCATAACATATACACCCCATTTTGCTGTGGTAATCATATGCAGATTTTAAATCATCTGTTCTCACAGCCATATGAATTTCATTATCTCCAAGATTATAAGGCTCCACTCTATCTCTTAGCCATGTGAGTTCTATCTTGTACTTTCCTGTCCCATCCCCCATAAATACCAATATGAAACTGCCATCCTCTGCTTCTTTCCTTTTTATTTCTTTAAATCCAAGTGCTTCTTCATAAAATTTTATACTTCTTTCCAAATTTAATACATTTATGTTATTATGATCAAATATAAATCTCATAATTATCACTCTCCTATATACTCTTATTACCATTATATCACAATATCATATTTATTATTATGATATAATGATAACAGTTCAAATCACAGGAAGGTGAAAATTCATGAAAAATTATAATATTAAAATTTATTATTTATATCACAGTGGTTTTGCAGTAGAAACTTTAAACCATTTTTTAATATTCGACTATTATAAGGATTCTTTTAACCCTTTGGACCAAACCTTGGAAAAAGCATTTATATCAGAAGATATTCTAAAAGATAAAAAAAACATACTAGTATTCTGCTCTCACGGTCATCCCGATCATTTTAATCCCAAAATATTGAAATGGAAGGAATTAAATTCCTCTATAAGATATATATTTAGTAGTGACATACATATTGAGAATTTTAAAGGAAATTACTATAAGCTTTCTCCCTATGAAGAGTTAAATTTAAATGACATATATATAAAAGCCTATGGTTCTACAGATATAGGAGTATCCTTTTTCACTGAAATAGAAGGAATCAATCTATTTCATGCAGGAGACTTAAATTTATGGTATTGGAAAGATGACTCAAAGGAAGAACAAGTCGCTGCCAAAGAAAATTTTGAAAGAGAAATATGCAAACTAAAGCATGAAAATATAGACTTTGCATTTTTCCCAGTAGATCCAAGACTTCAAGAATACTATTCTTTAGGAGGAGAATATTTTATGAATCAACTAAAACCTAAATTTTTTATACCAATGCACTTTTGGAATAAATATGGAATAACAAAAGATTTTGCAGCTCTTACCAAAAACCTTCCATCCCAATCTTTAGTGATAACCCACAGAGGTCAGCTATTTCAATTCTAGCATTTTAAAGATTTGAATTAAGAGTAAGGAATAATATTATTTTCTTTACTCTTAATTTAAAAATAGCTGTTCTGTTACATAGTTCCCGTGGAACCAAATCCTCTTTCCCCTCTTTCTGTATCTTTTAATTCCACTACTTCTTTTATTGAAACTTGTTCTACTGATTTTATGACCATTTGGGCAATTTTCATACCCTTTTTTATTAAAAAATCTTCCTGTCCAAAATTTATCATAATAACTTTTATTTCTCCCCTATATCCTTCATCTATAGTTCCTGGTGAATTTAATAGGGTGATACCATGATTTAATGCAAGTCCACTTCTTGGCCTCACCTGTCCCTCCGTATTTGGAGGCAACTGGATTTTTATACCTGTAGATACTAATTTTCTTTCCATGGGTTTTATTAAAACCTCTTCCACAGAAAACAAATCTAGTCCTGCATCTCCTTTATGGGCATAAAAGGGTAAAATGGCTTCCTCGTTAATCCTCTTTACTAATAACTCCATAGATAAATCTCCTCTCAAAACTTAACAAATATTACTGATTTATTTCCCATCCAATTGCCAAAACCCCGGAACTTAAACTTATCTTGCTTACTATCTTTTCTATGCTCATGTCATTCTTCCCCATACTCATGATTTTAGATGTAATAAATACAATTCCTGGGGTTTCCGTACTATCACTTTCCAAATTTCTAAGAACAATTTTTTCTTCCGCCAACATATGCATTAAAAAAGTTCTTATATGAAACTCTTCGCTTTCATCACATTTTATACTTATAGTATATAAATACTCTCCTTCATCTTCTTGTGATCTTACCTTATATATCCTTCTGGAAATGGGTGCTGACAGGCTATTGATAATTGCTACAGCCAGTGCCCCTATGAAAGCATAAGTAAAATTTCCTACACTTGTCAGCACTCCAATTGCAGCTGTACACCACAGTGTAGCTGCAGTATTTAATCCCTTTATATTAAACCCGTCTCTCATTATCACACCGCCGCCTAAAAATCCTACGCCAGTAACCACCTGAGCCGCAATACGTGTCTTATCTCCCGTATCTATTAAAAAAGATGAAAATACAAATAGACAAGAGCCTACGCACACCAATGCATTTGTATGGATTCCAGCCATTCTGTGCCTATATTGTCTCTCGATTCCAATAATTCCTCCTAAAATAAGAGCTGTAATTACTCTAAACAAAAAATCCATTAAAGTCATTTTCATACACCTCCTTTAGTTTTAATATTCAGATTATATATTATTCTAAATCCAAACAAATATTGATTAATTATTTTTAATTATTATACTTATTAACAGAAATTATTTGAATTATAGTATATCACATATTATATATTTAAAGTAACCCTTCTTCTCTTCTTAATTTTCGCCGCCAATTTTAAAATTAAAAGCGAAGTGGTTTCCCATAAAATTCCACAGGAAACCACTTCATATTAAAGAAATGAAAATAATTTTACATTAAATTCAAACAAATTAGTTATACTATA
>NZ_DAIQBT010000015.1:0-71858 GCF_036781005.1 Clostridium sp.
TTTTAAATTTATTGTAATTTTTATATTACTGTTTTGTTAAGTTGACGACATTGGGAGTATGCCCAGGAGTACTGTAAACATATATTGTTTTATCACCTAATGTTATGGTATCACCGTCACGAATATAACCATTAATTTTGTAATCTTTCCACATTTCTGGTCTGTCAGGTTTTGTCGGATGATCTCTCCAAAAAATATCATCTATTTTAGAAAGATATGTGTCAACATGATATCTCTCAACAAACCATCTCCCACATCCTGTATGATCAACATGTCCATGTGTCAAAACCAGTTTCTTTACTGTATTAGGATTCCAGCCAACATCCCTAATGGAATCTATTATTGCCTCAAAAGCTTCTTTTGCCGGCCAAATAGCATCTATTACTATCAGCCCAGCACTTGTTTTCAATACAAAACAGTTTGTCTGCTTTTGTGCAATAATTAGCAAATCGTCAAAAATCTTAGCATATGTGAAAAATGACATATCTTCCATGTCTTTGATTGTTTCTTTTGTAAAAATTGGTTTATTTAATCTATTCATTTAATATACACTCCTCTGTCCAATAGTACTTTTATAATTGCACAGAGGATAAGCGATTTCTCGGATGCATGCGTAAAAATATCTTCATGACTCTACCTTCCTCATATAATATGACCATAGATATCTATAAAACAGTTTGTGCGACTGTTCTTTGATAACTTTATAAATTGACATAAAAGATCTGAATGGATAGCTGCAAAGTTTGTATCATAAAAATCACATTCTTTGAATAACTTTCAGGTATTCCTGCTAAACTATTCTTGGTTTAGTTAAACAGGGTTGGCTCTAGCACCATCCTGTAGCTTCGCTTACTGAATTACTACTCGTTTAAGACTGACACCTTGAATTAGTGGAGATACTACTTACTCGTGTGCTGTTCATGCTGAACTATTTTTCTAAACTAATAGCAAAGCTTAGAATTGCATCCTAATAGCCATGGCATAGTTCTAATATGCAGAAGGTACCTGCCTCCCAATCCTGTTTATATTAATCTTTTACCATAAAAAATCTACTTCACTTATGGTATAGTTCAGTATATCTATATAAACAGGTAACCTAAAGAAGGTATAGAAACTTGCTACCTCATTTTGGCTTGTCTTATTATCGTTGTAAATCTAATATCCAATTTATCCAACCTGAAATTGTCGACGCTCTCCTTTCATAAGTATTTTGAGATTCTACCCTGTACACTCCTGTGTTTTCCATTATTGTAACAATTTCATCTCTTAAAGGAATGTCTCCTGATTTTAAACATTTTCCAAGGGTTTCATTAAAAGGTTTATGTTTTAATATCAATTCAACAAACTTTAATTGTCTTGCTTTATATTTTAATTTAAATAGCTTTTCGCCTTCACTCGTTAAGAAAAATACAACTGAACCATTTTCTCTTCTTTTATCTACAAGACCTAAATATCTAGCAGCATCTGTATAATAATTAGTTTGTCTTGGGTCAAAATCATAATTTGTAGTAATATCATCTCTTGTCATATCGTTCTGGCACAATAGTTCACATAGGTTAATAACTCGTTTAAGGCTGTTTGCCTGAGGAAATGAAATTTGTGGTTCAGCGACAATTATTGTTCTATTTAACACAGATATAATGTCATCTAAACCTATATCCAAATCTTCAATACTATAATTTTTTTGGTTAACTAGAACAAGAGAATTATACCTATTTTTTTGTTCAAACAAATATTCATATAAGTTATAAATTCCATTTGAATAAACCATAAACACAGTTTTTATTTTCTTTATAATATTTTCACACCATAGTCTATACGGATAATAAAGTTGTCTAACAAGAAAATCCTTAGAAATCGAATTTTTTGCTTCAATTAGTGTTAAGTATTTTAAGCCCTCATATCCTCCATCTATTTCCATTTGTGAATTTATAACTTTTATAGGCATATCCTTTTCTAAATTCACATTTCTTATATTAAAATCAAAAGAACTAGAACTCATTCTTCCACTAACTGTTGGCATTAAATGTTCATCACCTACAAAATCAGCAATTATCCCAGAAACATAGGCACAATTTATAGCCGTAGCTTCACTACTTATATTCTCATAATCAATACTACTTATATATTGGGGAAATGAAACTCTAATAATTTCTGTATTTATTTTCTCAAAATCTTTATAAGCATCAAATTGTGAGATTACATAACTTCCTCTAGTAATCGGCAAAATAGATAAATTGTTATCAGCAAATATCTTAGGTAAATTTGTTCTATGATCGAATTTTGTCATAAGTCTAGCTTCTCTAACTTGATTAATTTCAGCAGATGTAATTTCAAAACTGCCATTCTTTTGAACAGCAGTAAGAACCTTATGTTTTTCGAATAGTTGTCCCCACGCACTATCATTTTTAGTATCACTCATAATTTCTCACCAACACCTCATCCACTTCTCCCCTCTCATCACCATTTGAATTAATAGAGCGTTTTGCTTTTATTATTTCAATATTATAATCTTTATATAAATCTAAAATAAACTCTGTAGAAGAATTAGAAAGTAGAAAGTTTACTCCTTTTAAATTTAACTTATCACATAATAATTTCAATCTAGTTTGTTCGTTTCTATCAAATCCTCCCTTTGCATATCCTGTAAAGTTAGAACCATCTGATACTGGATCATATGGAGGATCAAAGTAAACAAAAGAACCTCTCCTAATGCCTTTTAAAGCATCCTCATAATCACCACATTTAAATTGAATATTTGCATCATTTAAATATTTGCTTACTGCTCTAATTGTTATTTCATTTGTTATATTTGGATTTTTATAATTACCAAATGGCGAATTAAATTGTCCTGCCATATTAACTCTGAATAATCCGTTATAACAAGTTTTATTCAAGTAATGTATTCTTGAAGCTCTTTTTATATTTGAAAGTTTTGAAAATACTTCTTCGTTTCTATCTAACTCTCTAATCTTATAAAAGTATTCAGAATCATTTTCATACTTTTTTAAGTCTTCAATTAACTCTTCTGCATGTTCTTTTACAACCCTGTATAAATTAATTAATTCTTCATTTATATCATTTACAATGGCTTTCTTAGGTTGGAGATCAAATAATACTGCACCTCCTCCTAAAAACGGCTCATAATAAGTTGAAATCCTCTTAGGAATATATTTTTTTATTTCAGGTAAAAGTTGTCTTTTTCCACCAACCCATTTAACAACTGGTGTGGCTAACTTGCTATATTTCACAATTTTATTCCTCCACTCTATTCTTTTGCTACTAAATTATTATACCCTAATATAAGCAAAAACAGAACATACATTCTCAAAAAAATAAACATCTCCAAAATATTGAGATGTTTACTATACAATTATATATTATAAATTACCAAGAAATAATAGCAAGAATTAGAAACATCCTTTCTAATTCTTCTACCATATACATTTTCAATAACATTCCTATCGAAAGTTCCCCATAATACTCTTCAATGGAATTTTCAAAAACAAGCACCGTATCTTTCATATATATTTTATAATCTTTTAACCAATTTCTTAAAAATCCTATCATATTTTTTCATATATATTTTTAAAAGAATTACAAAGCTAATTATGTATTTTCCTATCTTTCCATACTATTTTGCCTTTTTCAATTGACATCACTATTTTTAACATTTCTATATTATCATATATATTAATTTTATCACACATATCAATAACACTATTTAAGTCAACTAATGATTCAACATATCTTTTCTCTATAGCTTCAGCTACCATCTCATCAGTATTTACTCTTTTCTCATCTTTATTTTCATTACTATAAATTGATTTATATATAGAGGTTTTTCCAACACCATTTACACCTGTAAATATAGCATAGACTTTCATCTTACCTGCCTATAATTTTCATCTGCTCTCTTTGAAGAATCATATTTCATAAATTAGCATAAAAATCTTTTTCTTCTTTTGTTTTTACACTTTAGAATAGTTTCATTAAATCACTATATGAATAACTCAAAAAAATATTGTATAAGCTTTTCTCTTTATTTTCCATATAATATTCCTCCCAACAAACCTATTTATACATTTATTATAGCATAAGTAAGTGATTCTCTTAATATCATTGTCTTATTTCTTAACATTTAATCATACGCAATTTGTTTGTCTACGTATATACAGTTCGCCATACCGCATAAAGTTATATTTTGCACCTGAAGAAATTGACGCTATTGGCTATTGATTGAAATAAAAACTTTATGATTACCTATTTTGCATTGTTTTTATTTTAATCGAATAATTTAAAATTAAATTTATTATAAACTTTAATTATTACCCATATAGTTAAAAGAGTTCCTCCTATAACTATAAGATAAATTGAATCTTTATAATTAAAACTAGCAGTATTATAATCCAAATTAGAATACACTATTCTACTGGAATAATTTTCAACATACCTATAAATTGATTTTTTGTATTCGTATTGGACAATCCAATTTCCATTTGTTGCTACTACTGTCGAACGATCATAAGCATATGGCGAATTTGCTAATGGTTGTACATTACTAGGATATACCACTCTAGCATTTTTTATATTAAATGGATATCTATAAGTTCCATATATATTCATTGTATCATCTTTTTTTATTGCTTCCTTAAATTCAGAATTGTCACTGGCTTTAAATAAAGCAATATAATTGATATAATCATATTTTTTAACTAAATTTTGTATTTGAACTTTTGTATCATTTGTAACATTATTCTCATTGCCAATGCTATTTAGAACTCCCTGTGTTAATATCTTCTGTTCACTTTGAAATTTTAAATCTTTTTGGGATATAAATATATATGAAGTAACTCCAATTAATAAAAAAACTATAGCAGAAACTAAAAGAATTCTAATAAACTTTTTTTGTTTGTTAAACAGTTTAAATAATCCATTATTAATTATTTTCCTTTCTCCAAAACGCTCATATGCGATTTTAAGACTCTCTTCTTCTGTTTTACCTTCATCTTTTAATTCATTGACAGTTTCAACAAGATGTGATTTCATTTCTTCCTTAAAATCTTTAATTTCTTTTTCACTTCCATTGATTCCATTATATAGTGAGTCAACAAATTCATTAATACTCATCATATTTCTAAATTCCCCCTAAAAATTTATTCATCATACTATTTAAAAACATCCATTCTTGTTTTTTCTTCTGTAAATATTCCTTACCAATAGTTGTTATTTTATAATACTTACGCCTTCCACCGCCACTTTTCTCTTTACCCCAATAGGATTCTATTATTCCATTTTTTTCAAGCCTCTTTAATGCTAAATATAAAGTACCTTCTTTTAATTCAAATGTCCCTTCACTGACCTCTCTTACTTTCTTTACTAATGCATACCCATACATATCATCATAATTGAGTAAACAAATTAACATGGTATCTATGCAACCTTTTAATACTTCTTTATCAATGTCCATAATTTCACCCCGCAATGTATACTATATCATTAACTACTATATATTGCAATGTACTTTTGACAGTGCAGAAAGCATCTCAAGATTTGCTAAAAAACAAATAGCTAACTAAAAATACAAATCACATCTATTGGCATTTGTCAAGATCTAATTTCGTTGGATTGGAAAGCAAAATTGACACTTGTTTCTTTTTATGCACATTTTATATAATAAAGGAGGAAACTTATAAAACAATATTTGAAGCTTTTTCCGGCGACAGTGCTATTTTGCTCTGTTTTTCTCATCGTCCCGTCCTCAAACGTCAGTGCAGCAAACTATAATACCGATGATATTGCGGTAATTAACAACATCATTGATACAAACGGACTTACACTGGACAAATCACCAACAGATGGGAGTACTATTCTCAAAGGTTGGATGAGTATCATCATATGGACAAGCGATGACACCACTGAAAAACGTGTTACAAAAATAAATGTACCCGTTAGCAATATGACTGGTGCCATGAACCTCAGCGGGCTCACCAGCTTGAAGGAGCTGGTGAGCCAAAGCAACAGCGTGGAAAACTGTGATTTTACTGCATTAACCAGGATTTACGCTAAAACTCTTTAGGGCACCATTACCTTTTGTACAGCGAGGACGACTATGGATGTCTTGCGGAATATCAGGATGTATCAAAATTTACCACAGATGATGGAACTGTCACCATAACCGTTTTTGCTGTGATCGACACCTTAGCAGCGGACAATGTGGGTTTTATCTTTTTCAAAACTAATTCCTCACCGGAAAGAGACAGCAGCACTAGCTCCGAAAGTATAACCATTACAATTTATGACTCCGTTTTAGTCAATGGAAACAGTATTACGGCACAGGAAAAAGGCGGTGAATATCTCTTTGCCTGCCACATAACCGGTATTTTGGAGCCTGACTTTGACACACCATTTTATGTCAGAGCCTTTTCCGTGGTGGATGGCACCGTAAAATATATGACCGTGAAAACCATGGAATCAGTTGGGTTACCAATAAATTATTGGACTGCAGGGGAATTAGCTTACAAAGCTATAAAAGATACTATTGTGGAAAGTATATCAGCAAGGCAAATTTCTAGATATTTGAAGGAAATAGACTTAAAAATACACCAATTTGAAGGCTGGCTAAACTTAAAAGATAAATTAAAAGATCCGGAAGAATTTGAAAGACGTACAGATATAGTGCAGATTTATCTCAACAGTAATAATCTACAACAAGAAGAGGATTTCATATTCTAAGTTGTAATGAAAAAACAGGTATACAAGCAATAGAACATAAATATCCATCAAAACCTGCAAGACCAGGTGAGATTGAAATCTGTGATTTCTCCTTCAGTAGTTCAATGTCTTTTAGTGTTTTGATAATTCTCATCTTTCCATCCTCCAAATATAAAAATAAAGCATTTATTGACTATACATCAACAAATACTTTTCTTTTTTATAATATATATTTAAAGTAACAGATAATACTAACTGTAGAATTATCCTATTAGACATGCTATAATTTATTAGTACAATTGAATAGAGTTGCCTGTGGGCTACTGGTATCACTCATCCCTGTTGAAGGGAGGTGATACAATGAGTAATGACATCTTAATGTTACTTTTTGAAGCAGGATTATTCCTCATTTCACTGTTAACATTTATAGTATTACTTATTAAAGAAATAAAAAAATAGTAGCCCCGACTCGCAATTGGACGCTACTATTTTTATTTAATAAACTTAGTAATACCAGTTGCCTAAGCAACTAGATTGTATACTACAGGATGTTGACGCATCCTGTTTTTATTTTCTCTCTTCGTATTTATATTATAACACATTTTATGATTCAAAATCATATTTTCAATAAATTTTTAGTAAACATTATCTTTGATATAATTTCTCAGACCCACTCATATCAACCCATCCCACACAAAACCCCCGTCATTTATGGTACGGTTCACCCTTCATTATCCTAAACCCCCTATAAATCTGCTCAAGAAGCATTATTCTAAAAAGTTGGTGGGGAAAAGTCATTTTCGAAAAACATAATTTATAATGAGCCCTCTTTAAAATTTCACTGGAAATACCAAGGGAACCTCCAATTATAAAGGCAATATGGCTTTTTCCTGAAAGAGCTAAATTTCCTATAAACTTTGAAAACTGTTCAGAAATCATCATACTTCCCTTTAAGTCAAGGGCAACTAAATACATATTGTCACTTATATACTTAAGTATTCTCCTGCCTTCCTTTTCCTTTATAATATTTTCTTCACTTTCAGAAGCATTATCGGGAGTCTTTTCATCCTGTACTTCTACAATATTTAACTTGCAGTACCGGGAGAGCCTTTTTGAATACTCCCCCACTGCATCCTTAATATATTTCTCTTTCAATTTTCCTACTGCAATTATAGTGATATTCATGTTTTCTCCATTTTTACTTATTTTTGTTTAGTTTTTCTAAAACACCTTTATATTCCAATTCTAGCTCTTCCCTATTACAATTTGGCAGTGACATTTTAGAAATAATTTTAGTAAGTCTCATCTCTAAAATTGACTTCTCAATGCTGTGATTGTTGTGATTTTTCAACTTTTGCTGCTCTTTAAATTCCTTAAGATTGCCCTCAAATTCTTTTATTTCTCCCTCTTCTAATAACATTAATCTGTCTGCTACTGAATTTATAAACCTGCTGTCATGGGATACAAATAATACTGTACCTTCATAAATTCTGAGAATACCCTGAAGAGCTTCAATAGACTGCATATCAAGATAATTTGTAGGTTCATCAAGGAGTAATACATTTGCTTTTGATACAAATAGTTTTGCAAAGGAAACTTTTATTCTTTCTCCTCCACTTAATACAGAAACTTTCTTGTATACATCATCTCCAAAAAACAATAACCTTGATAAAATTGTCCTTACAGAACTTTCACTTTGAATGGAATCTTCCATTACATTTTCAATCAAAGTTTTATTATGGTTTAAATTTTCAAACCTCTGACAAAAATATCCTATTACCCCCTTAGGTACAGTATATATGGAAGGAAAGTGGCTGTTTATAAGATTCAATAATGTGGTTTTTCCAGAACCATTATTTCCAACTAAAGCAGTTTTACTTCCATTGTATATTTTAAAATCAATATTATTTAATATAGTATTACTATCATAGCTGAAACTTACTTTATTTCCAGATACAACTACTTTATTTTTAGGGGGATCCGTCAATGAAAAGTCAAACTTTATTTCTGGAATTTTATCTGGTTTTTTCTTAATTTCCAATCTTTCCAGACGGGTTTTCATAGATTTTGCAGCCCCTTCTACCTTTTTTCTCTTTTCAAAGCTTTCCCTCTTGTGGAGTCTTGCTTCAGAGTTTCCCATTCTCTTTGGAGTTTTTTTCATGGACTTTGATTTATTTTCCATACTTGAAATAGCTTTTTGAAGCCTTGATTTTTCATCTATATATTTATCATATTCATTTTGAATACTTTTTTTCTCCCTGGATTTTTGTTTTATATAAGAGGAATAATTTCCCTCATAAAAAGCAATCTTTCCATTTTCTATTTCAATAATCTTATTACAGAGTGAATCCATAAAATCACTATCATGGCTTATTAACACAAATGTTTCTACTTTAGATAATTTTTTTTGTAAAAGCCAAGTACCGTCATAATCCAGATTAGAAGTAGGCTCATCCGCCATAAGCAGCTTACTTCCCTCACTTAATGCAGCTGCAATATTCAACTTTGTATGTTCCCCTCCGCTTACATTATCCTTATAAATTTTTTTCTCTACTTTAAACTCTTTTAACACCTTTCCATGAGCTGTTATATGCTCATTTGAAAATTGTTTAATATATGAAACAGAGCAGTTTCTGTAAATAGTACCTTCATATTCTTTCTCATTTCCTGATAATATATTTAAAAGAGTGCTTTTGCCTGCACCATTTCTCCCTATAATTCCTATTTTATCTCCGCTTTCTATTTTTAGATTCGTCACATATAGAATAAGTCTGTCTCCATAATACTTTTTTAAATTTCTAGCTTCTAAAATAAGCATAAAAAATCTCTCCTTTGCAAAAGCTGGAAAGATAAATGAAAAAACAGGTATGCAAATATCATTATACCTAAATTTACAGTACTTTAATCATATTTATAGTGTTTATCCATTTAAACTAACCCAGCAAAATAAAGGCCTGTTCAGACCATAAAATTTAAATTTAATTTCTCTTAAAGCTGAATTAGTTTATTTTCATTAATTACATACCTTGCCCTTTCATAATATTAGTTACATTCTACCAGATTCAAATCAAAATATCAATTACAAAATCAATGTTCTTCCACTTCATCCCATATCATTTTAGCCCTTGGAAATGGAGCTAATGCTCTGTCAAGTATTCCTTGAACATAGGCAATAAGCATACCATAGTTAACTATAGGGACTCCAAACTCTTTGGCAGTATTAATTCTATGCAGCATTGCAGATTTATTTAACATACATCCCCCACAGTGAACTATAAGAGAATATCTTTTTATGTCATCTGTAAAGGACACCCCGGAGGAAAACTCAAAATCTATTTTTTTACCTGTAATCTGCCTTATCCATCTGGGTATTTTTACTTTTCCTATATCATCAGACTGTCTGTGGTGGGTACATCCCTCTGCTACTAATACTCTATCTCCATCTTTTAATTTCTTTACAGCTTTAACCCCTTTTATAAGTTCTACTAAATCCCCCTTAAATCTGGCAAACAATATAGAAAATGAAGTCATCAAAATATCCTTTGGTGTATCTGCAGCTACTTTTAAAAACGCCTGGGAATCTGTAACTACTATTTTAGGTTTTTTACCCAAACTCTCAAGTGTTTCCCTAAGTTCATATTCCTTGGTAACTATTGCAATAGCATCACTTTCAAGTATATCTCTTATGGTTTGCTGCTGGGGCAGTATAAGTCTTCCCTTAGGTGCAGCCTTGTCTATGGGAGTAACCAGTACCACAAAATCTCCGGGACTTATTAGATCCCCGATTATTTTAAATTTATCCTCTTCCTTAGGCAATATATCGGCTATCTGGTTCTTTAATTCCCTTATTCCCTTTCCTGTAACAGCAGATACAGCTACAAGGGGAATATTCAACTCTTTCTTTATGGTTTTAATATCCTTCTCATCTATATGAGATATATCAGCCTTGTTTAAAACCCCTATAAGAGGAATATTCTTACCTTTAACTTCATCAATTATGTACCTGTCATACTCTGTAACCCCTATAGTTGAATCTATTACTGCCAATGATATATCTGTCTTATTTAAAACTTCCAGGGTCTTCTTCTTTCTAAGTTCTCCAAGCTGTCCGCTGTCATCCATTCCTGCTGTATCAATTATGACACAGGGACCTATAGGAAGAATTTCTATGGATTTATACACAGGATCCGTAGTAGTTCCCTTTACATTTGATACAATAGCTATGTCCTGCCCTGTTATGGCATTTATAATACTAGACTTTCCCGCATTCCTTTTTCCAAAGAGAGCTATGTGTACTCTAACAGAGCGGGGTGCTTCATTTAAACTCATTCTTATCCTTTAGTGAGAGAAATTAATACAGCTTTTAAACTCCCACTAAAATTCACCTCCTCTTTTAATAATTTAAAAAATAGCCAAAAAACTACATACCAGGTATTCCAGGTTTTGTAAGTTGATATGGATTTATTATTTCATCTATCTTTTCTTTTGGAAGTACTTCTTCTTCATATAAAACTTCCCTTATAGTCTTATGTTCTTTTAAAGCCTTCTCCGCCAGCTTTCCTGCCTTGTCATAACCTATGTAATGCACAAGAGCTGTTACCAGGGCCGTAGACGATTCCAGATTTTTTCTGCAATTTTCTTCATTTATCTTAATATCCTTGATACATTTCTCTCTAAATATTATAACTGCTTTTTCTAAAAGTTCCAAGGATTCAAGGAGACACTCTGCAATTAAAGGAGTAAAAGCATTTAGTTCCAACTGACCAAAGCTACTTGCCATGGTAATTGCAGTATCATTTGATATTACCCTCATGCTTACCTGTGCTGTCATTTCTGCTATAACCGGATTCACCTTTCCCGGCATAATGGTGGAACCAGATTGAACTTTTGGAAGTATAATTTCTCCAATTCCCCCTACAGGTCCTGAATTTAAAATTCTTAAATCATTTGAAATCTTTAAAAGGTTTACTGCCAGAGACTTCAATAATCCTGAAACTTCCACAAATATATCACAGTTTTGAGTTACATCCATAGGGTAATCCGATCTTGCAATTCCAAGTCCCGTTAAATCCTGAAGCACATCTGTTATCTCATATATAAATTTATTGCTTGCATTAAGTCCTGTGCCTATAGCAGTGCCTCCTATGTTAACTTCTCTCAGCCTTTCCTCTACTTTATATATTCTCCACCTGTCTCTGGCTATAGCTTTTGCATATGCCCCAAACCCCTGTCCTGCCATCATAGGCAGTGCATCCATAAGCTGAGTCCTTCCAAGTTTTATTATATCTGAAAATTCATTTTCCTTTACCTGTAATTCCTCCTGCAAATCCGAAAGACAGCTGCTTAATCTTCTTATGCTCCTTATAGCTGTAATTCTTAAAGCAGTAGGATACACATCATTAGTGGATTGCGACATATTTACATCATTTAGAGGATGAACTATATTATAATCTCCTTTTTTCCCTCCAAGTATTTCTATAGCTCTATTGGCTATAACTTCATTTACATTCATATTTGTAGATGTGCCGGCCCCTCCCTGAAATGCACTTAAAAAAAACTGGTCATCAAAATTTCCTTCTATAACCTCTTCACTGGCTTTAATTATAGCCTCTGCCTTATCTTTTGGAAGTTCATTTAAATCTTTATTTACAATGGCAGCAGCTTTTTTTACAAGAGCAATCTCCTTTATTAAGTTTAAATTTACAATTTTTCCCTCTAAATTAAAATTTTCAAGAGCCCTTTTGGTGTTAATGCCAAAATAAGAAGAATCATCAATTTCTCTTTCTCCAAGTAAATCCTTTTCTATTCTAATCTGCATACTGCACCTCCTATATTAAACTTAAAATTACCATATTCATTTTTCCAAGTTTTTCACCAAGGGTAGAAATTTTTTATAATTATAACTTATACCAAAATCCAGCTCTAATTCTATATTCATATCTGCTTTATGTACCAACATTTCATCATATACATGCAATTCATGCTGTTTTTTATAGAGAGTATCCAATTTTTTTCTCATGGTCTTTTTGTCCTTTTGGCAGTAATACTCCATTTTATGAGATAAATATTCTATGTCCTTATATATTTTATCCTTAACCTTATTTACATAACAGTTTCTCATTATGGATAAAATTCCTTTATGATACCTGTGTACATAAACCAGACAATTAAAGGCTTTATATTTTCCAGAGGTGAATAGCCAATATATAGGCCTTTTTTTATACATTTGAACATGGTTCTTGAAAAAATCATTTATAAAATATCTTCTTAGGGTATCTTCATCCGTCTCTCCTGCCTTTTTTCCAAGACTTTCTGCTATGAAGTTTAAATTCTCACGCAAATATTTTTTACCAAAAACTACAGATACAAACTGTATAAATCTATATACCATATCGTTTTCAAAACAGCCCTCACAAAGTATTGGAATAATATTATCTTCATCTGGTAAATATTGGATAAAATTTCTACTTTTTTCTCCAGAAAAACTACAGAACTCTTCACCAGAATAGACAATCCCCTCCTTATCAATAGAATATCTGCCAAACATACACCCTACTCCATAGGATATAAATGATTTAACATCCCTTGTTTTATCCGCTCTTCTCATAGTAATATCTTTATCCAAAACTTCCGGTGTCAACTCATCCTTCAGGCCATAAATGTCTATAAATATTTTATTTAACTCCTCTTCATTGTGCTTTAATTTATTGAACTGGTTCTCTACAAAGGACTCCCATAGGTTAAATACATAGCCTATATAATACTGAATCTGTGAATCACAATTATCTAGTAAATTCTCTCTGCCTTCACACATTGACATAAAAGGATGTCTTTTAAAATTCCAGGATGTCTCAAAAAAATCCCAATCCATTTTGGATATACTTATACATTCTTCACATAATTCATCAATTTTCCTTTTTATCTTTGGATTTTTTTCAATGTATATGGGAATTTGCTTAACTGTTCCCGCAGTGAGGTTCAGGGTAGGAGATATAAATTTAAATATATTCATCATTATTTTGGTATTAAAAAAAGCCAATATGTAATTATACTCCTCTGGATTTTTCACAAATATGGAATCTGCAGATTGGTCAAAAATAAATCCCTTATTTAAAACCCTTATGGTATTATTCCCAGAAGTAATTCTCTTCCAGCTTATACCTTTTTTAAAGAAAAATTTTTCATTTCTTATAAGTGACCCTTTCTCCCCTCTTACTTTTTCTCCATTGTTTTTCCAGTAGATTACCTCCGAAATATTGCCGTACCATTTTCTTGCTTCTCCACCCATTTGATAAGGTATCCAATATTTTATATTATTACTTTCACCATTAAAATTTATAAGACTATAATTTACTTCAAACCAATATCTTATATATTTATTGTTATTTCCCGTCTGCATTCCAGTACAGGGAAAAGATGCATCTCCCATTATACTTGCCCTTCTCAGTATTTCAATTTCCCCTCTAGTAAGCCAATAAGCAAATCTGCTGCCGGGAATACTTCCCATTTTGTCTTGATTCAAAATAAATCTATAATTCACATGGGGGTTATCCACCGCTTCTCTCACCTTAATTGGTTGAGTATATACTCCTCTAAAATCTGATAACTTTATATAATTGCCTTTTATATTAACTTTATAATTTCTCAAAGTAAATGTACATATAGGTACTGTAGCTTCCTCAAATCCAGAATATTCAAGTTGAATTAAACTGGTTATGCTATTATAATGAAGTATTCTTTCCCTTAACTTTTGGTAAGACTGTATGAACATCCACACAAAAGGAGTCATAAATGCCAATTGACCATTATATTTTACCCGTGAAAAGCCATATTCCATAAAAGCAGAAAATATATCACTTTTCCCCTCTGGATAATTCTCTCCAATATATTTTGCCAGAAGTTCAGGTAAATATTTATTACTGATATAGGGAGGATTTGTTACCAAAATATCATAGGTACATCCCATTATGCCAGCCTGTTTTATTAATTTTGACAGTTTTTCAATGATTTCTTTTCTTCTTTTCTCTTTAACTGGATTATTTTCCCTCATATTTTTTATATATTCCAACTCATTTAATAAATCATCCTCTTTAAACTCCCTTAATTTTATAAGAGAGCCATATATTTTTGCATCTTTAAATTGATCCATTAAATCCTTTAAAATACTATAATTATCACCTGATATATACTCCATATCTTCATCATTGAAATCATTAGTTTCCATTATGGAAATTATATTAAACTTTATGGTTTTCTTCTTAATTTTTTCAAGGAGATATTTATCAAATTTCATTCCCTCCATGACAACACTAAAACAGGCAAGCTGGCAGGCTCCATAATGTATATCCATACCATAGAGATTATTTTGTATAATCATCTCTGGTATTTTATTTTCATCATAGCCACATTTTCTATATACCTGATATAATAATCTAAACATATACACCAGTATGTGTCCAGACCCACAGGCAGGATCCATACATTTTATGTCTCTAACTTTTAAATTTCTATCTACATAAGGTGTTAATTCCCCATACCTATCCTCATTTTCTATATAAAACTCCCAGTTTTTTTTTAGCTCCTCATGTTCTGGATGAGCTTCTATCCAATACCTTCCAAGAGAATTCTGAACCATATATTCTACTATCCAGCCTGGAGTAAAAAGTTGAGTGGCATAGGGTATTTCTTTTTTGGTATACTTTTTTTTGGAACTTATTATTCTATTTTGTTCCTGGGATATATAATATTCATAAAGCCATCCTATAATCTCCACATCATACCACAGCTTTTCCGGTATTGCATGTATAAGTTTAAAGAGAAATTCCTTTTCACCTAAAAGCCCTTCAGGAAACAATAATTCTGTATACTCCGGCCATCTTTTAAATACAAAAGGCAGAGAACCCTTCAAGTCACTGCATCTTGATAAAACAATATACTTTAAAATGCCCTCTTTGTCCCTGTTTAATTTCATGCTTTGGATTTTTTTCAGATTCAAATAAAAATTTATTCCGTAAATATTCTGCATGGAGTTACATTTATCATATTCTTTAATAAAAGTTTCAGGTATGTATTTATTTACTTCCATAAATCTTAAAACAATAAATCTGTTAAACCAAGAATAGGCAATTTCCTCAATAACTGCCTCATAACCTTTTTCTCCATTTTTATTTAAAGACTCCATCTTGTTTATAATCATTTTTATCAGTAATTTTTCCCTTTTATTACCTACTATTTCTCCAAGATGATTAATCACATATAAATTCTCAATATTATCCTCTGTTATACCTTTTCTTTCAGCCTTTATCCTGACTTTTTCTACAAGTTCTTTTCTGCTTTTAACTGCAAAACTTTTCAATATGTTCTTATTCATGTATTCTATCCTCATTTTTAAATACTTATAGAAAGAACACTATTAAAACCAGGAATTTTAATAGTATTCTTTAATTTTAAGCCTTACTAGAATCCTTTTCTTCTTCAGAATTTAATGTATCTTTGATAGATTCAAATATTGATTTTATAGTCTTATTGGTGAAGTCTTCTATTTCACTCATTACTTCATCTTTACTCTTTATTTTAGATATATATACACAAAGCTCACCTTTATTCAGATCTTTTATAGTTCTAACTACTGCATACTCTCCGCTGTCATCTTTAAGCACTATAGAATCTCCCGATTGAAGGGTTAGATATATAGGATTAGTTGTTTTTATCTGACTATGGAATTCCTTTGAAGTTTCTAGAATGTCATCTGAAACAATATAAAAATTTACAGTAATCTCCATGATATTGTACATCCTCCTGTTTTCAATCTGTTTCACTGTATTATATTATTTCACATTCAAAAATGTTACCTTTGAAATTTTAAACTAACCTTTACTGATTTCAGTTTTTTTATTTGAATGCATCTTTACAAGTACTGCCGACACAACTGCAGTAATTGGAACTGCAAAAACCAACCCTATACTGCCTGCCAATGCCTTCAATATCTCTGAAGCTATAATATCCTGATCTATGGCAGTGGAAATAGATGTGCTATAAGAATATGAAGAAACCATAATCATTATATACATGGCTCCTCCTACATAGGCGAGTATAAGGGTATTTGCCATGGTCCCCATGATATCTTTTCCCACATTCATACCCGACCTTATAAGTTCCTGCAAATTCATATCCGGTTTTGCACTTTCAATTTCTTTTATGGAAGAAGCTATAGACATACTCACATCCATAACTGCCCCTAAAGCCCCCATAATTATACCTGCAAAAAGCAATCCGTGAAAATTAAAATTGGCGTTTTGTGAAGTATATATAATAGACTGCATTTCTTCATCTGTAAGTCCATTAACCCTTATTATAAAGTTAGAAAGCAGGGCTATAATTCCTGCAATTAAAACTCCTCCTGATGTTCCTATGATAGCTGCCAGAGTCTTTTCATTTTTTCCGCTTATTATAAGAAGATTCACTATAATTACAAAAATACATATTAGAGAGGACACCAGTGTAGGATTAAATCCCTGTATTATAAGAGGTATAAGTACCTTTATCACCATAAATCCAGTTATAATCAAAGTTATAATGGATTTTAATCCTTTTTTCCCTCCAATAACTGCGAGAGATATTATAAAAAACAATGCCAGTTTGTATAAATACTTATACCTTACTATTTCATATATGTATGCATCCTCTACATTTCCCTTTTCGCCATACCGGTCAATATTAACTAATACTTCATCCCCTACCCTTACAAAACTCTGAGTACTGCTGCCTTCATCTTTAATCTTTCCCCCTACAAAGTTTTGAACTGTAATTACCTTGCCCTTAAGTTTTCCAGAAATTATTTTAACATCTGCATTAGAAAATCTCTCAGAACCTTTATTTTCTGTGGAATGTATTTTAATGACTTTTCCATGAACAGGACTATTATCCCCATCTTCACCACTTAAAGATGGTCTTACAAAAAATATTACTAAAAGTATTACAATTAATGCTATTAAAAAAATTATATTTTTCTTATCTTTTTTTAATATTTTAACTCATCCCTCTCAATATAAGTCATTTTAATCATCTATTTCTCTTCACTTTTAATCTTTATACTCTCATTTTCCACATCTATAAGACTAACTGTACTTTCAATATTTTCATTAAAAAGCACTCTGTCTACAAAATAAGGTTTTATATCCTGCTGGACTATTCTAATTATTTCTCTGGCTCCATACTCCAGTGATACACCCTTTTCAGCCAACCATCTATAACATTTGTCTGTTACTTTTATCTTTATATTTTTGGACAGAAGCTGTTTTTCAAACTGGCCTACTACTTTTTTTGCTACTAAATATGCCATTTCTTTGTCCATTGAGTTGAAATATATTATATCATCCAGCCTATTTCTAAATTCCGGGGAAAATATTCTCTTTACCTCTTCAGCAATTGCATCTTTTCTTACCATTCTATCTCCAAATCCCATAAGTGCTTTTCCCACAGATCTGGCACCGGCATTTGAAGTCATTATAATTGTGGTATTTTTAAAATCAGTTTTCCTTCCTGCATTATCTGTAAGGGTGGCATAATCCATAATCTGAAGCAGTATATTCAGCACATCTGAATGGGCCTTTTCTACTTCATCCAAAAGCAGTACACAATAGGGAGTTTTTCTTATAACATCTGTCAAAAGCCCTCCTTCCTCATAACCTACATAACCTGGTGGAGAACCTACAAGTCTGGCTACTGTATGCTTTTCCTGATACTCACTCATATCAAATCTAATAAAGGGAATATTTAAAGCCTTGGCAAGCTGTTTTGTTATCTCTGTCTTTCCTACCCCTGTGGGACCTACAAACAAGAGGCTAGCTACAGTTTTATTCTCCTCATTAAAGCCCGCTCTAGATCTTTTTATAGCTCTTACCAGAGAATCTATAGCTTCTTCCTGACCAAATACTTTTTCCTTAAGAACCTTATCCAAATTTTTTAATACCCTAGTTTCATCCTGGGATAATGTTTGCTCCGGTATTTTAGCCATATCTGCTATAGTCTTTTCTATATGCACTTTATCAATAGTTATTTTTTTATCATCATCACTGTGAAGCCTTACATAGGCACCCGTTTCATCTATTACATCAATAGCCTTGTCTGGAAGAAATCTGTCATTTATATACTTTACAGATAAATCCACTGCGGATTTTAAAGCTTCCTCTTTATAAATTACATTATGAAATTTTTCATAATGCTCCTTTATACCTGAAAGTATACTGTAAGTATCCTCCACAGTTGGTTCTGGTACTTCTATTCTTTGAAATCTTCTTGCCAGTGCCCTGTCTTTTTCAAATACCTTTTTATACTCATCGTAGGTAGTAGAACCTATAAATCTTATCTTTCCACTGGTTAAAAAAGGCTTTAAAATATTTGCAGCATCTAAAGCTCCCCCGGATACAGAACCTGCTCCTATTATGGTATGAATTTCATCTATATATACAATAGGTTTATTTTCCTTTTGAATTTTTTTAAGTGTATTTTTTATTCTATCTTCAAAGTCTCCCCTGTATTTAGTTCCTGCCAAAATAGCTCCCATATCCAGAGAATATATCTTACTATCTTTTAACAGATTAGGCACTTTATTTTCTACTATTAATTTTGCAAGACCTTCTGTAATGGCAGTTTTACCTACCCCAGGCTCTCCAACATGGATGGGATTGTTTTTATTTCTTCTTGACAGTACCTGTATAGTTCTATTAATTATATCTTCCCTTCCTATTAGGGGATCTATATTTCCCATTCTAACTTTTTCAGTAAGTTCTATTGCAAAATCTCCTATATTTAAAACACTTTGTGTATCTTCTTCATCCACTAAATACTTGGAATCCTCCTCAATATTGTAGTCAAACATAGTAGCCGAAATTCCATGGGTTATATAATTTAATATGTCAATTCTCCTTATGCCCTGTTTTCTGAGAAAAAAGCTGGCAAAACTCTGTTCTTCATCATATATTGATATAAAAATATCCCCTAGTTTTATCACTTCTTTTTCAGCAGCTAAAACATGTTCTCCTGCTGAAGTCAGTATGTTCTGAAGGCCTATGGTTTCAAGTGGTTCTTTTTTTTCCGTGGTTTCTATATTATCATTGAAATACTGTAATAAGTCCCTTTTTATATTTTTTACATTACCTCCACAACTTTCTATTATATCTATTCCTTCTGGAAAAAATAATGCAGCATACAATACATGTTCAGGGGTAAAGTATTCATGTTTACAATACCTTGCTTCATTATAAGCTGCAGTCATAATTTCATTTACTATTTTATCTAGTTTCATAACAACTATTCCTCTTCCATACTAAATTTTAGTGGAAATCCACTATTTCTTGCCATACTGATAGCCTGCGCCATTTTAGTAGCAGCTATATCATAAACATATACGCCAGCTATGCCCATACCTTTTTTGTGAACATCATACATTATTTTAAGAGCTTCTACATCACTCTTTTTAAATATTTTTACTAAAACATCCACTACAAATTCCATAGTAGTATAGTCATCATTATATATGATAACTTTATACATAAGTGGTCTTCTTATTTCAACTTTTGAATCTTCTTTTAAAATAGTTTTTTGCGGCATCTCAAACAACCCCATAAGCTTTTAAAGTATACTATTCTTAAAATTATTTTAACACACTTTAAATTCAAAGTGTATAATATTTAATTTTTCAGATCAAAAGAAGCCATTCCAGGAACCAATAACTTATCCGGTCCTAAAAAAGCTCCTTTTCAACTAAAACTGCTTTTCAATGTATATGTTACTTTCTTTTTGCTCCACAATAACTTTAATTGTCTGATCTTTATTTATATAAAAGGTAACAGGAATATTCAAAGTTCCCTTTGCACTTTCCTTTAATCCCAAAACATTTATTACCCCTATCTTCTTGTTATGCTGACATTCTTTATGTTCTCCCTGATAGATTTCTATACTTATTTCCCTTTCATTATCCTCTGAATTTGTAAATGTAACAGTCTCCTTATATGGAATTGCCACATTCTTAGGAATAATTTCTACAAAATCTCCATTATCATCTTTTAATCCTAACGCATGAGAGTTTATAAGAGTTACTTCTAATTTTTTATTTTCAGAAACTCTGTTATTTAAATAAGCTCCATAAATAGCTGCTCCTTGACAAACTGCAAGTTCCGGATTTATATCTCCATATATTTTGCCTTCTCCCACCACATCATTTATAATCTCATCTATAAATTTTATCTTGCTGGAGCCTCCTATTTTTATTACCTTGTCAACACTTCTCGGACTTATTCCTCTCTCTTCAAACATATCCCTTATAATTCTCTTTATTTTCTGTGTATATTCTCTGATACAATTTTTTAATTCATATAATGTAACAGTACAATCCACAAAATTCCCCGGTGGTACATCAAAGGCCTGTATATATGCACTATTGTCAAAAGACAGGGCCTCCTTTGCCCTTATAACCTGTTCCATCAACTTATTTTTAGCTATGTTCTGCTGTCTTTTATCCTTGCAAGAGGAAAGTCTGATTCCCTCTCTGTCCACTATATACTTGTAAAGTTCTTCATCAAAATCCATACCGCCTAATTTGTCATCACCACTTGTGGCTAACACATTAAAAGATATTCTGTTTTGGGAATTATTTAAATTAAATAACGTCAGGTCAAAGGTACCCCCTCCAAGGTCAAATACCAATATATTTTCATTTTTTAAACTGTCATTACTTAAGTGAAGTCCATAGGCAAGGGCTGCAGCTATGGGTTCTTGAATTATTCCTATTAAATTCAATCTAGCCATTTTAGCGGCCTTTATTGTGTTTGAAATCTCATTTGCCCTAAAATGATAGGGTACAGTTACTACCACACCTTCTGATCTAAATTTCCCCTGGGGAAACATTTCCTCTACATTTCTATAAAGGTACTTTAAAATTTCTGCTGATATCTCTATGGAATTGTAATCCCTGTCACCAAGTTTTATAGAAGCATATTCATTTCCAATTAAACGTTTTACCCCTCTGCACATATTTTCAGGATTTAAAATTCCTTTCATAAGTGCAATCTTTCCTATAATAAACTGGTTCCCATCGTTATATGCCACAGAAGGAATATTGTATTCTCCCTTCAAACAATAAACTTCCGCTTTAGATCCAGTCCATCTGGCAATAGAACTAAAAGTTGTTCCTAAATCTATTCCTACCACAGGTGAATGTACACTATCGTAAATCACTATAATATCCCCCCATTTTAAGTCAATTTCATTATTTCTGTTTTATTTATACCACTTTGTATCTCTTCAATTGTTACCTTCACTTCCTGAGAACGTCCCACTTCAAAGGTTATTTTTATTTCCAGCTGATATTTAGCTAAAGCTTTAAGTCCTGTAACTCTCACAGTTCCCACATGTTCATTATCTCTAGCCCTTTTAGCTGTACCCTGATATACTTTAACGTCAATTTCTGTCTGATTGTCTTCATCTGTTGTAAATGTCAATGTTCTCTTTGCCGGGGTCTTTTGATTCTGGTGAATAAGTACTACAAAATCTCCTCTTGAATCCTCTACTCCAAGTGCATGGGCAGCTGCAGTCTCTATTTTTATATTTTTATTGTAATTTAAATTATTTGATATATAGGCAGCATATATAGCCGCTCCTTCTCCCACACACAAACTAGGGTCTATATCTGAATAGGTCTTGCCTTCCCCCACTTCATCTTCTATTATTTTATTCATTATTGGTATTTTGCTGGATCCTCCCACCTTTATTATCTTGTCAATTTCATAGGGAGCTATCCCCGCACTTGCTATGGTCTTTTTTATAATATTTTTAATTTTAATTATGTAAGGTTCTATAGAAGTTTCAAAATCACATCTTGTATATTCCGCATCCACATGTACTCCAGGCACTACATCTGGCACTGCAATATAAACACTTTCTGTAGCACTTAAAGTTTCCTTGCTTTTTATGATTGAATCAAGAAGCTTTTTCTTCCCTATTTTTTTTATCTTTTCATCTTTTACACTTTCAAAATTAATTTTCTCTTTCTGAATTACATAATCCATAAAAGCCCTGTCAAAATCCATTCCCCCTAATCTGTCATCTCCTCCTATACCTAAAACATCAAAAAACAGGTTTTCATCATCTTCTTTTACTTTTATTATAGTTAGATCAAAAGTACCTCCTCCAAGGTCAAATATTAAAAGCTTTTCTTCTCTGTTTAAATGTTTATTTGAGTGGTGAAATCCATAAGCCAGCGCCGCTGCAATAGGTTCCTGTATAATCCCAAGCAATTTAAGCCCTGCCTCTTTGGCAGCTTCAGAGGTATTTTGAAACTGATGGGCCTTAAAGTAATAGGGAACTGTAACCACTACCCCTGAAGCTTCATACACTCCAGAGGGAAACATGGATTTTACATTGTTATATAAATTTCTCAATATCATAGATGATATTTCTATTGGATCATGTATTTTACTTCCAAGCTTTATTTTTGCATTTTTATCATCCATAAGTCTCTTAACTCCTACAATTACATTGTCAGGATTTAATATACCACTCATAAATGCTGTATTTCCAAAAATGTACTTGCTGTTTTTTTCATCATAATAAACTACGGATCTTACCATTCTTTCACCTTTTGGACTGTAGGTTTCCGCCTCTTCTCCAGTCCATCTGGCAATGGAACTGAAAGTAGTCCCAAGATCTATTCCAATTACAGGTGAATTTTGAGCATCATAGGTCAATTTTTACACCTCTTCCTTTTTAAATTCCATACTATACCAGGGTATTTTCAGTTGCTTTGAATTTATAAGCTATAACCTGCACTTGCCTTACAATATAATTAATACCGGTATTATATATATCCTCCAGGTATTCATATCCCTTTCTAATAACCTCTGCCACAGTCTCATCCATTTCCTGGACATTAGTATATTCTATATCTATGGCCTGATGTAAATTAAAATTTATACTTTCACTTTTATTTGTGTTTATCTCCCTTATTTTTATATTTTCCAGCAATTTTTTTAATTCCTTATCCATGTCCTGATATATATCCCATATTATATATTTCAAAGCTGTTATATTATTTGCATTTAAATATTGAATGCCAGAATCCACTCCATCAAGTATAGGCAACAGCTGGGAATTGATAAATTTAAAATATGCCCGTACTATAGAATCCTTTTCATTTTTGATACTGGTTATAATATTATAATTGGAATTAAATATGTTAATAACCTGTTCTTCTTCAACATTTTCAAAATCCTCTATAGTACACAATTTATCATAACTTTTTTCTTCAATATTTTTTATTTTATTCAATCCTGTATTCAACATATTTTCGCACATTTTATTTATCATGTTTATGCCTTTTACTCTATTTTTCAGGAGTTCTTTATCTTTTTCCTCCAACATATCCATCTTATGCTCTATATTTGAATTAAATTTTTCTATAATATGAGCTATATCACTGCAATTTCTTTCAACGTATAAAACCAGCTCTTTATTTCTTAAAATCCAGGTTCTATACTCCAGTAAACTTTTTTCATAGGCTATATAGTCACTTTGAAGTTGTTCTTTATATTTTTTGATTTTTTGCAATTCCCTTTGTTTTTTTTCTACAATATCCATAATTGCAGCTAATTTAATATTGAAGTTATCTACCAGAGGAAACATGTGAGAATTTACAAGAACAAAATATTTGTCAACAATACTATCCCTCTCTCTTATAACTTCTTCTATTATATTCCAATTGGCATTACTGTAACTTTTAATTTGTTCTTCTGTCAAATCCCCAAAACTATCCATATTAAAAAGCTTGTTACAACTTACTTCATCCCTGTGTACAATTTTATCCAACTTTATATTCAATTCATTTCTTACTGATTCTTCTTCAATATTTTTATAACCTTTTTTGATATATATTATAAGTTCTTCAATTCTTGACATCCACTTTCTATAGTCTGATATCAAATTTTCATATAATATATTCTGCTTTTTAAATTCTTCTCTATATTTTTCAATATTATCTGAAGGAAAGTGGTTTTCTTTTTCATTATCCAATAAATTTCACCACCTTAAATTCTGTCTACTTTAAGTGTTATTTCATTGCTCTCATTATTACTTGCACAAGTTGCTTTTATCCTAATCATATTTTCTTCATCAACTTCAAACTGTACGGTTATTTTTTCCTTTCCCCTAGCCGCCTTTGGTATATTCTTTAATTTGAATTCCCCTATACACACAGCCTTATCAGTATCATCCTCATTTTTCTCATTTATATATTCAATATCCTCGTCACATTGGTAGATTATTATATTAAGTTCTGTCTGGTCATCAAATTGTGTAGAGTACTCCTTTTCCTCTACAACAGATCCTCCCTCTGGTATTTCTGTTCCTTTTTCTATAAGCTTTGAAAACCTCATACCGGAAATCATGATACCAAGATTATGGGTAACTATCTGATTTATATTTATATCTCCTTCCGGCTTTTCCTCATAATTATCTATACAGTCTGAAGGAACAGACATTGTAGCTCCAAAAACAGCAGCTCCTTCTGCTACTATGGTTATAGGATTAAAATTAGAATAAGGTTCAACTCCAAACATTTCCTTTATTTTCTCCTTTATTATAGGAACAAGTGTAGAGCCCCCCACAAGTATAATTTTATCTATATCATCAATAGTAAGCTTTGCATTTTCCAGAGCTTTTCTTACAGTATCCTCAGTTTTATAAATGAGATTTTCTATTCTATCATTAAATTCCTTTCTATCAATTTCTACATCTACATTAAGCCATTCCCCTTTTTCATTTTGAATTATATTAGGTATCATAACATTACAGGCATCTGCTTCACTTAATTCTATTTTTGTCATTTCCGCAGCTTCTTTCAGCTTTTGCATGGCTTCTTTTAGTTTTTTTCTGCTTACTCCCTGATCCTTTTGAGTATCCAAAAGATCCATGCCGCATTCCTCCCGGAATTTTTCATTAATAAGTTCCATAAGCTTCCGGTCAAAATCATCTCCTCCTAGTTTATTGATACCTTCCTTTGCCAGTATTTCATAGTTAGCATTTCCTTCCTCTTCAGTTTCAGCCTTTAAAATACATACATCAAAAGTTCCCCCGCCTAAGTCATATACTAAAATATTTTGATCCTTTGAGGAATTAAATCCATACCTTATAGCCGCTGCCACAGGTTCCTCCAACAGGTACAATACCTCAAGACCTGCAATTTCAGCAGCCTCTATAGTTGCCTTTTTAGCATTATCTGTAAAATTAGCCGGCACACATATAACTGCATATTTCAATTTTCCCTTGGAATCAAAATCTTCCGAATTCATAGCTGCTTCTACTATTCTTTGAATTATCTCAGCAGATATCTGCTGAGGAGTATATTCCTCATTAAACACTTTAACTGTATAGCCCTCTTCTCCCATATGCCTTTTTATAGATTCTATGGTATTTTCCGAGTCTATTATAGCTCTTCCTTTGGCCTGTGCCCCTACAATTATGGTATCACTATCTAAAAATGAAACTACGGAAGGTATATACTCCTTCCCCTCTATTTTTATGATTCTACTCTTACCTTTTGTATATACGGACGCAATAGAAGTAGAAGTTCCTAAATCAATTCCTAAAACGTATGAACTCTTGGTTTCCACTATACCCATAATTACCCTCCTATTTTAAATGAGCTTTTGCATCTATTTTTATTTTTTTGCCTTTTAATTTACCTTCAAGTAAATATTTGTTTATTAAATCTACATTCATATTTCCGCCGTCATTTCCTGAACTGTCCACAAGTTCTCTATATTCTTCTGTCATAGGTATCTCAATACTTGTAAATGTAATTATCATATTTTCATCTATTTCAAATAAAGCACATACTGGTACATTCTTCTCTGAAACATTCACTATGTCAAGTTCCAGTTCTCCCAGGTACTGATTTTCTTTTACAGACTTTGACTCTCCCCTATAAATTGTTATCACTACACTTTTTTGAAGGGGTGTTGAAGTATATCCAAGTACTGCACCTTTGGCAGGCAGCGTAGATCCCCTTTTAATTATAGGCCTAAAATATAATTTGCGATTTTCATCCAGCATATCTATTCCATAGGTAAATACCACTTTTTCTTTTACCATAATTTTTTTATCCAAACTTACACCATGGTATTCATTGTCTCTATTAACTTCATTGGTTCTATTAATTTCATTATTTGGATGTGATATATCATAAGTTTCAGGTACACACAAACTTGCGGCCATTATAGCGGCTCCTCTTGAAACCACTTCATCTACATTAGGAGCTACATAAGGATCTTTAACAGAATCTCTCACTTTTTCCTTCACTATAGGCATTTTGGTAGATCCCCCTACAAGAAGTACCCTGTCTATATCATCTCTTGTAAGATTGGCTAGTTTAAGTGCATTATAAATTTTATCAATGGTTTCCTCCATTAAAGGTTCCACAAGCTGATTGAATTCATCTCTGGTTAAAGTCATTTCAAAAGAATAGTCATCTATTAGATTGGGAATTATTATTTCAACTTCTTCCAGTTCCGATAAATCCATTTTTGCTTTTTCTGCATTTTCTCTTATTTTCATAAGTGCCGAAATATATTTTTTATCTTTCTTTGAAGTAATATCCTCCCCTAACTCATCATTTATTTTATCATACATTCTGCTGCAGATTAATTCATCAAAATCATCTCCGCCAAGTCTTGAATTACCATCTACAGCCAATACTTCAAATTCATTTTTATCCACCTTCATTATTGAAATATCAAATGTTCCTCCACCTAAATCATACACCATTATAATTTGATCTCTTTGTTGATCTATACCATAGTCTAAAGCAGCTGCTGTAGGTTCTGGCATGAGTCTCAGCACATTAAGCCCAGCCCTCTCCGCTGCTCTTTTGGTGGCTTCCCTTTGTTCGGAAGTAAAATATGCAGGTACAGTTATCACTGCCTGATCTATCTCCTCTCCCAGCTGAGAACCTGCTTTTTCTTTTATTGTTTTTAATATATAATAGGCTACATCCTCTGGTGTAAACATTTCAGTTCCAAGATCATAAGTTACATCTTTTCCCATATCCCTTTTAGTAGAACATACAGAAGTCTCTGGAGCCAGCATCATTCTGGACTTAGCTTGACTTCCTACAATAATTTCTCCATCTCTTATAGATAAAACAGAAGGAAAAATATTCTTTCCATCAATAGGTATTACTTCTGCTCTTCCTCTTTTCAAATACGAAACCACTGAATTCGTGGTTCCCAAATCTATACCTACAACTACTGACACATAAATTCACCCTTTCAAATTATTTCTTATATAAAAATTCAATATTAGTTTGATTATCTTTACTGATTAAATTTTACCATTATATTATTTACTTTTTCAAAACTTTTTATTTTTAAGTCCTGGGGTAAATAAAAAAAGCACATTCACATTTGTTGAATAATATCAAATATATCCTATAAATTTAGGTATTTGAAAGCATACAACAAGTCAAAAATGCTTTGAATATTTTATTTACACAAATAGAAACAGACTCCCTTTAAAATTTAACAAGGAGGCTTGTTCAACACTATACTGTAAAACAAGCATTTAACTAGTCATCACTTTGAGTATAATTCACCCCAAATTCTTTACATAATGCAGCCAGCCCACCTTTAACACCCTTGCTTACTTCTGCAAATTTCCACGTTCTGATATATTTATATAACTCTCCTATAACCACATCAGTTTCATCAGGAAACTTTTCGCTTAAATCATATTTTAGTAATTCTTCATTATTATTTGCATTAACTACCCTGATATAACAACTAACATCTTGTCCAAATTTTTGATGCTTAACACCTGCCCTATATATTGAAACTGCAAAAGTTATATTACAAATATTAGAAGGCACATACGCTAAATCTACAATTATCTGCTCACCTTTTCCATCTCCCAAAAGGTTATCTCCGAAATGTTCCACAGCTCCCGAAGGATGTTTTAAATTGTTATAAAATACAAAATCCGAATCCTTATGAACTTTTCCACTTTTCCCAAGACAAAAAGCTGCTATATCCAAATCAATATCCTTATTATCTGAGTTGGTATCCCACTGTAACTCCACCAATATTTTTCTCAACAACTCATTATCTTCCACAAAACCTATATCTTCTGTTTTTTTAACCATTATCCCCATAATATGCCTCCACTCAAACACTAAACACTTTTATTTTCGATTTTATTATACTTTTGCAAGAGATAGTTGTCAATTTCTATCAACATATCAATGCAATAATTACCATAAATAAAATAATTTTACTTTAAGTAAAGGATTACTATAATGAACTTACTCTTCTTCCCAAACTCTTTCCCCTTTTCTATTGATGTAAATATACTTATCATTGCATATTACCATAGCAAGCCCCTTAGAAAAATTATTTATGTGTTCAAATTCAGGTTTAACTATAAAATTCCCTGATTTATCAATACATCCCCAATTCTCCCCTACTTTTACAAAAGCTCTTTCTTCTTTAAAATTAAGTGCATCATCAAAATTAGGCTTTATAACAACCTTATCTTCTTTATCTATATATCCCCACTTTGTACCTATTTTTACATTAGCTAGTCCTTCTGAAAAACCATCTGCAATATCATATTTAGGTTCTATTAATAAATGTCCTAATTTATCCATGAATCCATATTTAAAATTCCACATAACTTGAGCCATATTTTCATGGAAATCAAAAACGCAATCAAAATCACATTTCAAAACCACTTTTCCCTCTGTATCAATGTATTCCCAATAGTCTCCTTCATTTACCCTGGCAATTCCTTCTGAAAAACCAAAAGCATTTTCATAAATAGGTTCTATAACACAGCTTCCCTTTTCATCCATAAAACCATACTTTTTGCCTTTCATAACAAGTGCCAATCCATTAGAAAATTCATCAATAAATCTAAATATAGGCTGTACTATCACGTTTCCCTGTCTGTCTATAATCCCCCATCTATCATTCATCCTTATAGATGCAAATCCCTCGCAAAAATTCCAGGCCTCATCATATATATAATCTATTACCTTGTCTCCCTTTGTGTTAATATATCCCCATTTATTGTCCATCTGAACTGAAGCCAAATCTTCATTAAAATCCCATGCATATTGAAATACAGGTGGTATAATAATCTTGCCAAACTTATTAATATATCCCCATTTGTCGTTAACCTTAATTCTAAATAAATTTACACATTCCTCCATATAAATTCCCTCCCATTCATAAGTCTTTGAATTTTATATAACTACTTATTTAAATTTAATTTTAACACATCTGCAAATTAAATAAAATAAAAAAAGTCAGAATCTTCAACGTTTAACATTGGATTATCCTCTAATTTAATATTCTAAACATATAATTCTTTTAATATAAATAATATAGCTATGAAAACCATATTATATGATTAAAGCATTTATATTATAACATTTATATGGTACAATAGATGTCATAAATAAATTCTCCCACAGCTTGATGTTTTATAGAAATTTTTATTATATAAAAGGAGTAACCAATATGGATAATTTAACAGCTTTTCTACTAGGAGCCCTTCAGATCACCTTACTGGATATAGTTTTGAGTGGTGATAATATAGGCGTTATAGCACTAGCCACTAGAAATTTACCAAAAAAACATGCTAAATCTGCATCAATTATAGGAGTATTTACTGCAATTTTTTTAAGGATAGTATTTGCCTGTCTAATTACTTATATACTTCTTATAAAATGGCTTCCCATAAAACTAATCGGAGGAATACTGCTTATAAAAATCACATGGAATTTTATAAAACCAGAACCACCAAAACCAGAAGAAACAGCCGTAAAAACATCGAACAAGTATTGGAGTGCAGTATCTAGCATAGTTTTAGCCGATGCGGCCATGAGTCTAGATAATGTGCTTGCCATTGCAGGTACAGCCCAAGGACATATAAGTCTCATAATATTTGGTCTTGCACTAAACATTCCTATTATATTTTTCGGTAGTCAATATGTAGCCAAAATTATGAACAAGCATCCCATAACCATATATATAGGTGGTGCCATACTTGCCCACACTTCCTTTAAAATGCTTCTTGAGGACAACCTTCTACATAACTTTACTTCCCCGACAATAATAAATATGATATCCTTCGGTGCTGCCATAATAGTACTATTATATGGATTATACATGATAAACAAACCTGTATCCTATTCACTAAAAGAGTTTAAGGATCAACACTTTTAATCCTTGAAAGCATAAGGATCTATTATAGGATAAATATATTCAATAATAGATCCTTATAAAATTTCATCACCTTCATTATATAAGTCATTATATACTATTTTAAATACCTCCAAGGATTCTTCAATTTTATTTTTCAAGAGATTTTTTCTTTTTTTAAATTCACATATTCCAAGGTCTGTTATTTTATATATTTTCTGCATCTTATTTTTAGAATTTTCCCACTTCCCTTCAATAAGTTTGTCTTTCTCCATTTTTTTTAAAAGAGGATAAATTCCTCCAGTACTTGGAATCCATTTGCCTCCAGTCCTCTCTCCTATTTTATGTGATATATCATTTCCATTAGTAGAATTACTATTTAAAATATAAAGTACATATATAGGGAGAAGTCCTTTTGTAAAGACCTGTCCTACAGCATCCTGTTCTTTTTTCACTTTTTTTAATTCCAGAAGTTTCTTCTTATATTCCTCGTATAAAAGTTTTTCTTTTTCCTCTGTATCCCTTTTAAAATTGAATTTACCCATAAAAACTATTCTTCCTCAAACAATATCATTCCCACCAATCCCGGCCCACTATGCACACCAGATACAGGACTTAAAATTCCTCCAAAAACTGAAGAAACTATATTGGGATGTTTCTTTAATTCCTGAAACATTTTTTGTGAATCCTCCAAAGCACATCCATGTACAACACATAATCTGCATTTTTTGTTTTTCAGGATGTTTTCTCCAATCTCAATCATTTTACTTAAAGATTTTTTTCTTCCTCTTACCTTATCATAAGTATAATATTTACCGTCATTTATATCAATAGATACTATAGGTTTTATATTTAAAAGTTCTGCAATAGTTCCCGACACTTTACCTATTCTGCCGCCTTTTTTCAGGTATTCTAGTGTATCCACTACAAAAAATAAATTTAATCTCTTTCTTATATCAGGTATTTTATCAACTATTTCACTAAAACTGGTACCTTTTTCTACAAGTTTTCCGCATTCTTCTATTATTATTCCTTCCCCCATGGAAATAGACTTAGAATCAAATATATAGGTTTTTATTTTAGGATGATTTTCACTAACCACTCTAATTCCGTTAAAAATTCCCGTTAATCCGCCAGACAGCGTTACAACTATGGCATGAGTATATCCTTCCTCTTCTAATTCTTTAAATACCTTCTCTATTTCCTCCATGGAAGGTATTGAAGATGAGGGTATCTCTCTATGTAAATTATTATATACATATTCTGAGGTTATATCTATCTTATCTAAAAACTCTCTATCTTTATATATTATTCTGTAATGAAGCATTTTTACATTGTATTTTTTCACAATATTATCAGGTAGATCACTAGTGCTGTCCGTTATTAATGCAATCTTTTCCAATTGTTATTCCTCCTCTGAATCACTAAATATTTTTAAAGTATACATAATTATATCATTCTTTTAGCTATTATCAATACTGATATATCAGTATTGATAACAAAAATTAAAACCAAGTGACTCAAAGGTCCAAAAGGAAACAGCCTAGAAAAATTCTTATTTTCCCCCTGAACCTTGGAAGAACTACAACATTAAAATTTTAAGTTCTTCTAAAGTTCACTTGATTTTTTAACTTCACAATAATCTACATCTATAACTTTTTTATGTGATAGATCAAAAGGTTCTTCTTTATCATTCTTTATGTTCTGTTTATTTTGGGCTTCAAATGTATGACCTTTTTTATTTTTATACTTCCTTACTTTTAAAATCAAGAATAGTAAGACTCCTGCCACTGCTAGTAAAGGTACTATCCTTATGAATACAGCCAATATTATTATGGCCAATATTACTTTAAAAACCACAGCAAAATTTTTACCTGCAAAGTCCATATTATTTCCTCTCTTTTCTAATTGAAAAAGTCAAATTATCTATGCTTTTTTAATTGTTATTGATTAATTAATTATAACATAAAATCCTTAAAAGAGGTATGAAATACCTCTTAACAATTATTAATATTTTTACTTTTTTTTGTGAATATTCTGCAACTTTTTTTTAAATTCATTTACATCTGTTATTATCAATATTATTAAACTAAAGGGTATAGTGACTATAAATATGATAACTATAATCTGAACTATATTTTTTATCAGCATAGTTAAATTTTCCTTTCAAAAAAATTCTCTAAATAAATACTATGCTTAAAAGTTATTTATATTATTGATTAAACAAAATAGAGACAGAAGTACCCTTCTATCTCTATTTTTTCTCCATAAAGGTTTTTATTAAATTATGATTCAGTAAATCATCACAATATTTTAATTCCTTGGTATATTCATTTTTTTCTTCTTTCAATTCTTCAGTTTCATCTATCTTTTCTCCTGATTCCAAACTATAATAACTATTGGTCCAGGATACATATAAGTTCTTCCCATCTATAAAAGAGCCATTTCTAAAAATAACCTTTTCGTTATCTCCATTAAGCATGTCCTTTCCAAACATATAATTTCCAGGCAAGTTGTATAAGTTAGCAAGAGTTGGATATAAATCCATCTGACAGCTGTATTTATGATTTACTCCTGCATACTGATCCTGTGGAAAATGAAGTAATAAAGGTACTTTCTGATATTTAAACCAGGTAAAATCATCACTTTTTTCTTCATTTTCAAACTTGAAAAGTTCTCCTGCATTATCCTTTGGAATAGCAAAATGATCACCATATAATGCTATTACAGAGTTATCCATTATTCCCTGCTGTTCAAGAGCATCTAAAAATTCTCCCAGCTGAGCATCTGTATAATGTATTGCTTTTAAATATTTTCCTATAAAAGTTCCCTCATATTCTCCTACATCAAATTCTCCATATTTATCTACGGCCTCATAGGGGAAATGGCTGGTCAAGGTGACTAAAAATCCATAATAAGGTTGTTTAAAACTTTTTAATTTTTCCAGAGATTGATTTAAAAATGATTTGTCACTAAGTCCTAATCCTATTTTTTCATCTATATTGAAACTATGTTCCCCAAAAAAATCATCAAAATTTTGTGCCTTATACATAACATTTCTATTCCAGAATCCTTCACTGTTTCCATGCATAGCTGCTGTATAATAATTTTTATCTTTTAAGGCAGCCGCTAGAGAATCATATTTATTTCCACTATAAGTATAGTAGGCAGAACCTGATTGTGCTGGATAAAGTGAATTATTAGACATAAATTCTGCATCAGATGTATTTCCCCCTGCAACCTGATAAAAATAATTATCAAAATACATACATTTGTTTACCCACCTATTCAGGTTTGGAGTTATTTCCTGTCCATTTACTTTTTGATTTATCACAAAATTCTGTAGTGCTTCAACCTGAATTACTATTAAATTTTTACCTTCTGCTTCTCCTTTAAAACTATTTTCTTCCGTACTCTTATTGTTATTTTCCAGAAAAGTTTTAATCTCATTTTCCCGGTCTTCAGATAATTTTTTAGAATTCTTCACATTGGTGCTTATATAGTTATATGAATCCACTATATGAAAATTTATATTTCCTATCATAGTAGTAAGATATATTCTATTACTCATAGCCGTCAACAATGTAGGCTGTACTTTAGACACCCAATAAAAAACAGCTGCATTAATACCTGCACCTAAAATAAACATTACTAAAAAATTTAATAATCTTTTGGATATAGGTTTTATATTGTGTATCCTTTTTTTATAGAATCTGATTACAGGCAATAAAATAAATATATCAAGTAAATAATAAATATCTTTGATATTTGCCACACTGCCCACACTGGCAGATACTCCTTGAAGTAATTTAGCATTTCTTACTGCCGCAACTGTAGTAATATCCTTAAAATATCTATAATACATTAAATCTGCTATAAGAATTAAACTTACTACCACATCTGCTATATATAAAAAAGTAATTCTACTTTTTTTCTTAAGAATAAGAGAGAAACTAACCAGTACCAATACGGAAGCTACTATAGGAAAAATTACCAGTCCCGTTAGATAACCGGAAGCTATATTTTTTGCATAAGACATGACTTTCATACAGATTAATGTAAAAAACAGAATTATATCTACGTTATTATATAAAAAATTTAATAATATCTTATATAATTTATTATTTTTTACATATTGAAAATTCATTTTTTTTCCTCTTTCTATAGAATTATTTTAAAACTCAAAGAAATTTTATAATATAAACTTGACATTAAGATGTCAAGTTTATTAATAATTTGTTAATAATTCTATAATATGTACGAAACAAATTCGTACATACTTATATTTTATCCATTATAAAATAAAATTTTACACCTATATCTGTATTTTTTATACCATATTTAAAGTTATGAAGCATTAATATATTTTTCACTATAGAAAGACCTATGCCTGTTCCTCCTAATTTTCTATTTCTGGATTTATCTAGCTTGTAAAAGCTATTCCATAAATTATTCAATTCCCTCTCTGGTATATTTTCTCCCGTATTTTCCACAGATACAATAATTTTATCTTTTTCCTTATCTTCTATAGCAAAATTTATATATCCTCCCTCCTCTGTATTTTTTATGGCATTAGTGGTAAAATTATCTATGACCTGCTCCATTTTATCCCAATCAGCATATGCTTTAACTTTAGATATCATATTAAAATTTATAGTTATATGTTTATCTTTTATTATCTTGGAAAATTTTTTTAACGAATACACTATAAATTCATCCATAAAAAATTCTTCTTTATTAAGCTTCAAAACTCCCGATTCTAAGTGAGAAAGCTTTAACATATCTGTAACTAAGTTTCCCATTTTATTACTTTCATCTATTATAATATCAATATAATAATCTTTTTCACCAGATTCAAATATATTATCTCTCAAGCCCTCTGCATAGCCTCCAATTAAATTTATAGGAGTCTTAAGTTCATGGGAAACAGAGGCTATAAACTCTTTCCTTATTTTTTCTATTTCTCTCTCCTTTTCTATATCTTTTTCAAGCTTTACATTGGCCTCTTTAAGAGAAGTCAATGCCTTATCCAGATTATACGCTAAAAAATTCAATGTATCTGCCAAATTTCCTATTTCATCCTTACTCTTAACACTGCACTTTTCGGAAAAATCCATTACAGCCATCTTTTTTGCAGTATCATTTAATTTTACCAAAGGCTTTGAAACTGTATTTGTATATATTAAAGACAATATTAAAATAAGAACTATGGCACCCATGTAAAAATAAATATAAAACTCTTTTATTACAGAAGAAGCTTCATCTACCGGCTGAAGGGAAGTTACTGCAAATATTATCTCCTGTCTATTATTATCTGGAACTGCAGTTATTATATTTCTTGTTCCATTAATTTTTTTTTCTGTAATAAATGTTATGGATTTATTATATCTTTTTATTTCATCTAATAAATTTGAATCTCTTATCCATGTCACTATAATATCTTGTATGATTTTTATTCTCTCCTCATCATAGCCCCTATTATCTAATTTTGTTATAAAATTTATTTTCCCTTCACTATCCATTATAACTATTTTAGCATTATTACCATCTTCAAATTTCCTTATAAGGTTTGTTACCTGGTTGTCATCTTCTGTATTATCATAAAGCACTTTGAACTTTTTCACTTCACTCTCTATAATTCTCTCCTTTTTATTTATATAGAACTTCCCAAAAAATAAGGACTGAAAAGTCAAAGTTCCTCCTATAAATATAGTAAATATCAAAGCAGTAACTATAAATAACTTCCACGTTATATTTTTTCTTACCCTTTCTATAAGTTTATTTTTATATATAATATTCTTTATTCTCATTCCTTTTTTACCTCAAATTTATAGCCCACTCCCCTGACAGTTGTTATCAAATAAGCTTTCACACCTAACTTTTCCCTCAGTCTTTTTACATGGGTATCTACGGTTCTCAATTCTCCATAGTAATCTACTCCCCATATGGCATCTAAAATTTTTTCCCTGCTTAATACTATATCCTTATTTTTAATTAAATAGCATAAAAATTCAAATTCTTTGGGAGAAAGATATATATTTTCCCCATCTATTTTAACTTCATGCCCCTCTTCATTTATAAAAAGTCCGTCATAGGTATTATCTTTAACCTGATTAATTTCATCATAATAAGTTCGTCTCAAGAGTGCTTTTATTTTAGCCACCAAAATTTTGGGACTTACCGGCTTTGTTACATAACTATCTGTTCCCAGCCGAAACCCTAAAAGCTGATCTTCATCTTCTCCTCTTGCTGTAAGCATAATTATAGGCACATTGGAAATTTTTCTAAGTTCTCTGCATACAGTCCAGCCATCCATTAAAGGCATCATTATATCAAGTACCACTAAATCCACTTTATTTTCCTTGAATTTTTCAAGAGCTTTTTTACCATTCTCTGCTAAAATAACCTGCAAACCTTCTCTTTTTAAATATGCTTCCATAAGAAGTCTCATTCTTTCCTCATCATCCACCATTAAAACAGTTTTATTCATTATAAATATCTCCTAAAATATATTAATTTTTTCACTAAGTAATTCTTGGATTTGTATTTGGAATAAAATCCCATACTTTTTAAGTATAGGATTTAAAATAATTTTTATCAATATAAATTATTGCTTTATTCTCTCCGTATATTCATATAATTCCTTTACACTCTCTGTCAAATACTTATCCACCACGGAAGCTTCATCTACATGTAGTGTAATTTGATCATTTGTATCTTTCAGTATGGTATCTATGGTATCTATTCTTTCCATAACTTCACCTACATTGTCTATTTGCATAGACATTGTATCCGTTAAATTTTTTACTATATCCTCTAAAGTTTCAAAAGAATTTAATGTATCGTCAATCTTCTCTTTTGCATCTACCGAAACTTTAATTCCATTTGAAATCATATCCGTATTTTTTTGGGCATCTTTTAGAACATCTTTAGTCTCCCCATTAATAGTATTTATGAGTACAGATATATCTTTGGTACTATTGCCTGTTATTTCAGCTAACTTCTTTACTTCTTCTGCAACAACTGCAAATCCCCTTCCGCTTTCTCCGGCCCTTGCTGCTTCAATAGCTGCATTTAAAGCCAGCAAATTAGTTTGATTTGCTATTCCACTTATAAGATTGGTTATATCATTTACTTCCTTGAATCTGTCTGCTAATTTATTCATACTGTCAAATGCATCTTTTATTCCACTCTCCAGAGAAGTTATTATACCCATAATAGATTCTACTGCTTCTTTTCCTTTCATAGATTTTTCAATAATACTTTCAGTTATATCGTGAAGTTTATTCCCTTTTTCATACAACTCACTGGTGGATTCCTTGGTCTGATTTGTTATGGTAGATATACTACCCATATGGTTTTTTATATCCTCTGTAAGTTCCGCTAAAATTTCATGTTCACTATTCACTGCGTTGTGTTGTTCTATTATATTTTCTATCTTTTTATGTAGCTGTTTTAAAAATTCAAAAGTTTGCCGATTTATATCATTTTTTTCTTTTTCATATTTTTCTTGATATTGAATTTCAATATCATGAGAATTGAAATCAGATATAGCACTGTCTTTATTCTTTAGCTTGAAAAAATTCATATTGCTCATCTTTCCTTTCTATTCTATAATTTAACAAGATACATTATAAATTATCCTATTTGTTATTATAATAATATAAGAAATAAGCCGATTTGTACAGTATTGATTAATATATATGTAAATTATAAAAACATTAAAAAGAATGCATTTTTTTTAATGTTTTTATAATATTTGAACCTAAGAATTACTTCATAGTGCTGATGTAATTGTTGTAAATATTTTCAAGATATTTATCTGGTTCAGGCATAGGATACTTTTTACCCTTTTTAGATAACTTTTTATGTTCCTTGTATCGTTTTACTATACTGTTCCAATCTTCTGGATAACTTTCCTTAAATGTTTTTGTAAATTCTTCTAAATTAAAGCTCTTACCTAAATCACTAAATATTTTCTCTATCTTGTCTTTTTTATCCTTTATTATTTGTGATTTTACAACATGTTTTTTCCCCATGGTAATATTCACCTCTTTCTTAATATACTATATTCTTCTCTTTTTTAATAATTCCTTTTATAATAGTATAATTTCAAGAAAAATTTAAATATTTATAAATATCATAATAATTATTTAAATTCTCTATTATAATATTGCACAATTTTAAATCTATTAAACAGATTTCTTAATTTTATAAATCCAATTTATTTTCTATAAGATACGCCACAGCATAAAACATAGCCACTATTATAATTATACATAAAACTATAAATGCTATATTTAACTCAACTCCATTAGATACACTATAATTACTGGCTTCAGCAATATTTTTCATATCCATTATCTTCAAATTAAAACTTTGTGGAAATATGTTTGAAACTACATATTCCAATTTCACCTGTATTATGGATAATACTACAAATATACCAAAAGCACCTAATTTCCCAAATTTTCTATTCTTTATAGCCACTTTTCCAAGTGTTATAGACAAATATACGGTAAGTAAGAACGTAATATACATCAAAAAACTCAATATTATACATACTGCAATAAACTGCGGCGTAAAAGCATTAAGCAATTTTCCGAACATCACAATATCCAATATCATGAAATTTTTAGTAAGTCTTAAAATCTGTAATAAAATAACTGTAAAAATCCCTACAATAGCAGATACTATAAAACATTGAATAATGGCTGTTAAAATTTTATTCATCAATATATTTTTTCCACTTTTGGGTATAGTGAACAAAAGATAGGAAGTATCCCCGTATAAATCCCTGCTGAACACAGTTACATTCCAAACTACAACTATTATTGATGCAACAAACCCTATAAGCATACTTAAAGAAAATATGGCATCTGAGCTCCATACATTTATTCTTGTAAGCAATGCCAGATTTAAAATTATTATGCTACAAGCCATTATTATAAAATCCTTAAAATATCCCTTAAGATCATATTTTAATAATTTAAACATCATTAAATACCTCCCTGTATATCCCATCTATAGACATTTTTCTTTCATCCCTAAGCTCCTCTGCATTACCTGAAAGAATTATCTTTCCTTCAGATATAAAATTCACTTCATCAAATAATCTTTCAATATCACTTACGAGATGGGTGGTTATTACAATGGAACTATTTTCCGTGTAATTTTCCAGTATTGCATCCAGTATTTTTTCTCTGGTTACAGGATCCACCCCTCCTAAAGGTTCATCTAATATATAAAGCTTTGCTTTCCTTGCAAGTACCAGTGTAAGATAAAATTTTTCACACATACCCCTGGATAAGGTTTTAACCTTACTTTCTTCCTCTAGATTCATAAATTTCAAAAGTTCCAGGGCCTTATTTCTATCAAAATCATTGTACATATCATTAAAAAAATCTATGGCATCATTTATTCTCATCCATTTAAAAATATAATCCTTATCTGGCAGATAGGATACCTGAGATTTTGTCTTTACTCCAGGTTTATTGCCATTTATAAATATTTCGCCGGAACTCTGCTTTAATATTCCTGCTGCAATTTTCAAAAAAGTAGTCTTGCCACTTCCATTTGGTCCTAATAGTCCCGTTATCCTGCCTTGATTAATTTCAAGATTCAGTCCATTTAAAGCCGATTTTCTAAAATAAATTTTTTTCAAATCTTTACATTTTAAAAGTGGTTCCATTTTTATATTTCCTCCTGTACTTTTTCTTCTACAATTTCAATTATTTCGTTAGAAGAAAATCCTAGTTCTTTCATTCCCTTTATGAAATTATATATAATATCCCTTGCCATTTCATCTCTCAGCTTTTCAATCATAGATTCATCCTCCCTTAAAAAAGTACCCATTCCTCTTTGTTTATAAGCAATATTTTCTCTTTCCAACTCCAAATAAGTTCTTTGAATAGTATTAGGATTAACCTTTAAAGAAGCAGATAATTCCCTTACAGAAGGAATTTTATCCCCAGGTTTTAATTCCCCATTTATTATTCTTCTCTTTATAATGTTCATTATTTGAATATATATTGGTGTATTAGGTTCAAATTCATCATTCATTTTATCACCTCCGCATATAATAGTGTTCTATTATAATAATACACTAATTCTATCATTTAGTCAATATTTTTAAATACCAAAAATTTAAGTCAGAAAATGGTTGTGTATTAACTGTTATAACCCAAATAATGCAAATTAACAATCCCAATATTGCTATTGTATTATAATAATTTTTTCTAAGACCATTCATTGGTATCACTGATCCTTCAATTTTATAATTATTTGGGTTTTATAAGTTCTAGATGTGATTAAGGTAGGCTAGAGGTGTAGCCTACAAAACCGATAAATCCCACCTTAATAAAATCCATAAATATTATTTTTATGGATTTTATTTAAAATATTGAAACCTGAGTAAGTCATAATCTAATATCTTCTGTTATTCTCCCATCACTTATATATACTTTTCTGTCACAATATTGAGCAACCTTGTTATCGTGTGTAACTATAATTATAGTTTTATTTTCTTTATTTATGCTTTTAAGCAATTGAAGTAATTCTTCACCAGTTTTTTGATCTAATGCACCAGTTGGCTCATCTGCTAAGATTATATTCGCATCACTTACCAATGCTCGTGCGATTGCAACTCTCTGCTGTTGTCCACCTGATATTTGATATGGTTTTTTATTAATTAATTTTTCTATTCCTAATTTAGTTGAATAATATAGTATTTTTTCCTTTTTGCTTTTATTAGACATTCTTCTATGTAATAAAGGAAGTTCTATATTATCATAAACACTATAATCCTTCAACAATGCAAAATGTTGAAATACAAAACTCACAGTAGAATTTCGTATTCTACTTAATTCTAAATTTGACTTAGTATTCACCAATTCCCCGTTTAAATAGTAGCTGCCACTTGTTGGTATATCCATGCATCCTAGTATATTTAATAGAGTAGATTTTCCTGAACCAGAAGGTCCCATTATTGATAACATTTCTGATTGGTTAATATTAAGAAATATATTTTGTAATGCAATAACTCTCGATGGACCTTTCCCATATATTTTCGTAATATCTTCAAGTTGTATTAAATTCATTAATCTTTTCCCCCTATAAGATCTCTTGGTTGTAGTCTCTTTATTTGTAAAATTGGAATTATTGATATAACGCCGGTTAGTATTATTATAATTAATACTGAAAATACAATTATTTTTGGTGTTATATTGTTCATTGGGTTTAATAGAACGTCATTAAATTTACTGGTTTTTATAAGTTTTGCTTTATTATAAATTATAAATGATATAGATATAATTGTAGATATAAATATTAATGTAAAAATCTCACCTATAACTAATATAGTTATATTAAATATACTAGAACCAGTCATCATTCTAATACCAATCTCTCTTTTTTTAACTATTATAGATGAAAGTGTTATTATAGCTATACCTAAAATTGATACTATGCCTATAAACAATCCTAAAATTAAGTTAAGATAAAAAATATTTTTGAAGTTAGAATTATATTCTTTAATATCATTTCTTATGGAATTGTTAGTTATTTTTAAATTGAGCATACTTGCCTTGTTTGTAATTAGTGCAGAGGTTTCATTAAGATTATTTATATCATCAATCTCATAGAAAAGAACACCAGCTTTAGCTCTAATTGCATTTATATTGGTTTTATCTACTTTTGGAAATGGACAAATAAATTTATCATCTAAATTTACTAACATATCTCCTATATAGCTTTGGTCACTGAACCATCTACTATTTTCATTCATAAAACCAATGATTTTATACTTAGCTCCTGTCATATGATCCGTAAGAATTTGGTTTATATTTAGTATATTAATGTAATCTGAGCCAGCTAGCATCGGAAGAATTTCTTCGTTTTTATTAAAACTACTTTCAGAAAAATTAGTTCCTTTAATGACTTTAATACTAGACAGATTGTAAGTTCCTTTATCAACTTTAACTAGTTCTATAGCTGAAGGCCACTGTGCCTTAAAAGTCCCTTTTACTAGTTCATTTCTTAAAGCAATAAACTTACTATCATCCTCAAGTTCATTAAAATGTGTATTAATAATATCATATCCTCCAAATCCTTTCACATGAGAAAGGCCATTAATGTACTCTTCAAGTTCATTGTAATTAATTATAAATTGTTCCGATTGGTTAATATTCGATATTTCCAAATGAATAGTTCTATCTATATCTAAATTAAGATATTTTTTTATTTCATTTTGTTGATATAAGCTAGTTCTAATTTGTATAATAGTATTAATCAATAAAATTATAGTAATTGATAATTGTATAATAATTAGTAAATTTACTACCTTTCTTCTAAATAATGATTTTATTATTAATTTTAAACTTGTCATATGAAAATTTCCTTTCTATTTATTTATTACTTCAATTGGTTCAATTTTTAGCGACTTATATATAGGAATTATTGAAGTAATAAAAGATGAAACAAAAATAACAATTAATGAAATAATAAAATTAGTAACATAAACTTTAGTAGTATATCCTAATATATTTTCAGTAAAACAATTTAAAATTAATTGAATTAATAAACTTAATAAACAAGATACAAGATTTATTAATATTATTTCTAAGAAAAGCAACGAAGCTATATTAAAATTAGTATGTCCAAAAGCTTTTCTTACTCCTATTTCGAATTTTCTATCATTTATCCAATAAGAAGTTATATTTATAGAATTTATTAAAGATATTAGATAAATTAAAACTGATATATATAATAACATGTCATTATTTCCGACCACATTGGCTATAACATCATTTTTACTTTCTAATTCACTAACCTGTATAATAGCATTTGGATTATAGCTTAATACATTTCTTTTTATCATATTATAATCATCCGTTGGTGTTATATTGTTATTGTGTAGTATACAATTAATTACACCACTCGTTTCAAACTCGCTTCTAATCATTTTAGGAATTGATGATATTGGTAATAAAACTCTACTATCCCACGGGGTATCTGTTTTGTTTTTACCTATAAGTCCTATTACTTCGTATTCTTCACCATATATTTTTAGATATTTCTTATAATTCTTTTTGTATGTATATTTATCTAAATCTTTTCCTATTAAAGTAACCTTTGCAGCTGTTTCTATATCTTTAACATCATAATACCGTCCACTATATATTGGATATGTCCAATTAGGTTTGCTATAAAATAATTCAGCACTTATTGGATACAACTGATTAGAATCTGATGAATCAATATAAGTGTATATATTAGTAAATATTACACTAGTATCTTCAGACATACCTTCAAATATGCTCAAAATCTTATCGAAGCTATATTTTTTACCTAATGCTAAATTTACAACCAGAGCATTTTTAGGAGCCCCCTCAGTTCGTTCTAACGCAAGCTGTTTTAGTTCTACCATATTACTAGTACCAAATGAAATTAGTATAATAGATATAATATATCCAAATATTAAAAATATAGTAGCGATAGGATGTGCTTTAATCTGTTTAATTAATAACTTCCATAAATTCATTATTTTGTTACTCCTTAATAAGTATATTTAAAAATGAAAAAGTATGTATAAATTGTAATAAAATTTCTACATTTTAATACATAATATGTCTATTATTTGAGTAGGAACTTTATTTATATAACCAATAAACTTTTGTACAGTAATTCTTACTCTGATATAATTTTCGCTAACAGATGGCTATAAAAATCCTCAAATCATCTTACTACATGTCCCAGGTTGACTTAAAAGTTTTGTCCGAAAGCTGAGAGATTTAACCTGTTATACAGACATTATTGAATTTTATTATTAACTTGTTGAATAATTAAGTTGTGTAATCCATACCCTAGAATTTATGTATTATACTTAATTACATTAAAAATTACTATATTCACGTATAATTAGATGAGTTATTATTAGAAGCTTTAAATATTCCAAGGATATCTTCTTGATGCTATTCTTTGCTCTTTTCATTGAATTCATCTGATAGTATGATAGAAAAATTCATTTAATATGACGTTCGTAACGCTTTTGACCACAGAGCCTTGGGTTTTCCAGATCACATAAACCCTTAAGTACAGAAAATAGTTGTTCCATTTTTATTCTATGTTTATATAGGTTATTATCTATTGGAGATTTACGAAGTAAGTCATTCTTATATCTATCAACAAGCTAATTATGTATAAGAGTTGTTGATCCAAGAATAGTAATAGTAGATGATGTTTATCTACTATTACATTCTTAAAATAGCTTGTCCCGTTTTACCAATCACTAAGATGTTGAGAGACATATGCAACATAAACATTATACTTATTAGCTATAGAATGGGTACTATTAAATCTCCAAACTCCTGAATAATCGTTACAGTTGACTTCTGCATAGGTAGATCCATAATCAAATCTTGCTCCACGAACATCGGTTCCCGACGAATTCATTTGAGCTTCTACATATGCAGTTGCAACATAGTTATAATTTTCAAGTTGGTTCATGGCCGTCCATGCTTTAGCATTATCGTAACTTGTAGCACTCCATGAAACCTCTAAAGCTCCATGAGCTGCCATCGCACCATAAGAAAAGTCTCCAGTGTACAATGTATCTGCAAATGCTACTGTTGGAATTGATAAAGCTACAATTAATGATAACATTGATACAATCTTTTTAATTTTTTTGTTTTTCATTTTTCTTCCCTCCTTAATTTGATTATTGTGAGTATATCATATAAATTATAAAAAATATGTTGTAATTTGTAATTTCACCTAAAAATTATAAAACATCTATTTATTTCATAATAATACCAGTGACTATATCATGTATTGAAAACTGAATGTTATAATATGATATTTCACATTTATCAAAATATAAAGAAAAGCTGAAACTAATGCAATAATCTATGGTATAATTGAAATGGCCGAGGTTAATGAATTCAAACCATGCAGCTATCTTAAATTTTTGCTCAAAAATCTACTTAGTATCCGATTTGAAGCACATCCTAAATTCTTGGAGGAATATCCAATTTGAAACCCATGTGTCCAATCTTCCTGCAAAAAAACAACTATTCTAACTAATAATCTAGTGGTTGAAGACGTAATTAAGTGGACACCTAATCTTCAAATAAATTAAAATATTTCCATATAGTTACTTGCAAAAAGAATAAAAAATATGCATGATAGTATTGCAAAAACCACCTAAAAAAGGAGGAAACTATCATGCATAATAAAATTATTAAAGAGTCAAAGTTAATAAAATTATCATTGAATTATAATAAGTATCTTACTAGCTTTGATTGCTTAAATTTATCTAGCATATACAAACTTATATAAATAAAATACTGTCATTCACCATATAGGCAATAGCTCCTTTTTTATGTCCCGGAAACACAATAGCCTTTACTCTTATATTTCCTATATTCAATACATCTCCATCCTTTACTCTTATATATGTTGTTTTATTTTTCTTTTTAATGACTTCCATATGTTTTAATTTTTTATCAAATACTTTTGAAGGTATGTAGATATTTGAATTTTTGAATAATTTGATACCTCCCATGTTATAGAAATGGGGATAAGTTATAAATACATTTGAAATAGATTCAGGCTTAATGTCTATTTTATCCAACTCCCTATTTATAACACAGGGAATAAAACCTGAATTAAAACAAACTGCAGCTTCATAATTGGAATAAATAAAAAAGTTGGAAACAAGTGTTCTTACCACATATACATTACCTGATACCTTCCCAGTTCTGCCTAATCTAAATACCATGTGTTCTCTCTCCTATTTATATCCTTGTTATTTATGATAAAATATTTTTTCTAATTGTATCATATCCCATTTCCATTAATTTATACACCGTATTATCAATTCACAGTTCACAATTTACGATTCACAGTTTACAGTTTACAATATGAGTGCAGTTTTATGTGGTATAAATTATAGATTTTTCTAAGAAAAATTACCTTGAATTGTGAATCGTGAATCGATAACTGTGAATTTATTATAATCATTTAATAGTTTACATGTACCAGCCAAAATTTTATATTTTTATCACTCCATCCAAGATCCCAAGGCACCTTATTCCTGTCTGTATTATGACAGCTTACTAGAGAATATCCTCTGCAGTCTGCACCTGTTACCACTGATATATGGGTGATATCCCCTTTCTTTTCATAGGCTACAAAATCTCCTGGAAGAAGTTTATAGGAAGCCTTATAGACTTTTTCATAGCTACCCTGGGCAATAACTGACGCCCTACCGCTGTATATCATATAATCTTTAAATCCATCTGCATTTAACCAGGCACTAGTAGCTCCTGATCCGTCATAATTCCAAGAGCGATTTTTTTTGAATTTTCCTCCTTCATGCAATATTTGAGATGCAAAATTAGCACAGTCTCCTCCTTGAGAATTGTAATTTCTATATTTTTTATTATATAAAAAACCATATTTTTTTTCTGTAGCTATGCCACAGTATTTATCCGCATATTCCACTGCTGATTTTCTTCTATCCCCTATATTTGAAAAATCCCTTTCATTTTGAGATAGTATATATTGTTTTATGGAATCAACTTTTAGGTTATCTAAATTCAGAGAATCTGCAAAGGGATCCTTATACCACTCCTTTGTTATTATCCACTTATTGTCCTTTTTAGCCATATTCAATATGTGAGTGGTTCCTATTCTGCACCTATTTATAATTTCAGGACAATTTTCATATACATACTTATATTCCGTTGAACATATTAAGTTTACAGAAAACTTGTCATCTTTTCCTCTAATTCTTTTTATCACTATATCAGGAGTAATATCTGTAAATCTCACTCCCTGTTTTTCTTCCCAATTTTCAAGATATTTTTTCTTTGTTTCTTCATGTTCATAAGCCCACATACCATATTTTGTGTTTTTATCATAATTAACCTCTATTAATTTTAGGTCTCCATTTAATATGGCCTTATTTCTATTTTGAAATATTTCCTGTATGGAATTTGATATTTCTTCCTTAGTATGAGTTTCCTCTTCTTGTGCTCTTATATAAGGCGATATGCAAAATATAAATAAAATTATTATAACAAACTGTATAAAGTGCTTCTTTAAAAAAAATCTCATAGTTGTACTCCTCATAAATTATAATTTAACAGTTATCAGAGTTCGTATAATTTTACAATTATTATTCCCATTAAAGATAATAATCACTCTGTAAATTTCAGGTGTTTAGTATGTTAATTTATAATTTTTCCTCTATTTTCTTTATACAGTTTTTCACCAGTTCATCTTCACAGGGCACATTTCCATACCAATGGTCATCATTTTCATTTTTATTTTCAAAATATCTTGTTTTTAATATTATTTCCGGTCTATATTCAAAGTGTAATATATCAAAATGATTCCACTTTCCCCCCCAGACAAAATTGTTCTTTTCAAATATCTCCACAATCTCTTTAGGATACTCTCTAAGTCTTTTATTTCCCTCTTCTTTAGATACCCATTTCCAATAATCCCTTCTGTCTCTGGCCAGATCTATAGCTATGCCAAAAGCATGGGGGCTTAATAAACTAGTTCCAGAAATACACCTGTAATTAAAGGTACCACTGCCGGGAAATAAACATCTTGAAATATCCGACCTTTTCCTGGCTAGTGGAATAAGTTCCTTCATAACATTTTCCAGGGACTTTGAAGCATCATTGTTTCCATTGAACTGAAAATTGCCATATCCCAGGTTTACTTTTTTCAAGTTGGCTTCTACAGTGCTTTTATTTAATCCATATACTTCCTTTAATAAAGAATAAACTCTCAATCTTCCAGGGTCCATATCCTTATCCATAATTTTGTCTATAGGTTCTTTTGGATAGTGCTGTTCCAACATATCCTGCAAATCTGTATTATTCAATTTTTCTTCAAAACTTTTATTCTTTTTATCATCATATAAAATTTTTTTACCGGACTTAGCAATCAAATATACATTTTCATTATTATCTTTTTCTATATCAACTATATAATTTTTATATGCCATCATAAGACATAAAATATCCTGTTTCATTGTAACATTATAATTATTGGACAAGGCCTTTACAGGATTTGCCCACAAACAGCCAAATATTATGATTAAAATTATTTTTTTCATAAAATATATCCTCCAATCTTTGAAATATATAGATTTATGTTATACACTCTATATTAAGCTTATACATTGGATTTATTACCTGATTTAACTTATATAAATACTATAGCCAATGGTATAGTATTTTTAACATTTTACATGTAAATTCCTATACCATTGGCTACTTATCTAATATAAGGTAAAATAAGTTTCACCATACTTTCAATTAAATTCAACTCTTTAGAAGAACATGTCTCCAGCAAACTATGTAATATGCTTCTCTTTTTTTTATTGGCTGTTGAAGTATATTCTTTAAATTCCTCTTTTGTAAAATTTTCATTGTTTTTACATTTACCCTTTCCATATATTAAATAATCTGTTGTTACACAAAGAGAATTTGCTACTTTAACTAGGGCTGTGAGACTCATCTGCCGTTCACCTCTCTCTAGTTGTCCAATATAAAGCGGTGAAAGATCTACAATTTCAGCAAATTTTTCTCTTGTCAAATCTAACTTCTCTCTCTTCTCACGAATCCTAATCCCCATTTCCTGTCTATTGATTGTATTTGTCTTCTTCATTTGTCTTCACTCCTGTCTAACCTCTTAAGATAACTTTATACATAACCATTAATTAGATAAATAAGCTTGCTGTAAACAAATATTATTTGCATTTAGCATATTTATTGTGTAAAATTAACTATGAAATTGCTCTGCAAACTTTAACTTTTAAATACAATTTATGTATAATTAAAGGGAAGATTATCTGTTATTTAAAACTTAAACTATATATTTGGAGTGTTAGATTTGTCAAAAAAAGATATTTATAAACTAAGAAAAAAGTTAAATTTATTAATTCAGGAAAGAGATCATTTAGAAAAAGAAATTTTAGAAGTAAATAATAAACTGGACAAAATTATAGGAGAGCTTATTCATGAAGATATAAAAAGTACCCTGGATACAGAATAACTTCTCAAAATATAGTTTGTAGAATTAAAATAATAAAATCGCTGATAAAGGTAACTAATCAACGATTTTATTGTTTTCACAAATTATAATTTAAAATATATCATATATTTATAATTTTTTTATTTAAACTTCCCTGTAGGTATTCACTCATAGGTCTATATTCTACAGCTACCCCTTCTTTATCCACCAATATGGCATCCGCGTACACACTAGCAGTATCTATGCAAGTAAATACTACTTTATCGTGGGCAAGAGCCGTATGCCTTAACTTGAAGCCTTCTCTTGTACTATCATACCCTTGAGTAGGTATATTTATAACTATATCTATCTTATCTTCCTTAATACAAGATATTGCATCTTCTATGGAAAGTCTGCTGCACTTTATACCATTTTCATTTAAGAACTTAAATGTTCCAGAAGAAGCAATTATGTTGAAATTCAAAGAAGCATACTTTTTAATTATTCCTAGTGAACTACACTTATCTCTGTCATTTATACACACATATAAATTGCCTTTTCTTAAAATTTCAATTCCTGCTGCCTTAAAGGCTTTATATATTGCTTTATCTCTATCAAAATCAACCCCTAGAACCTCTCCTGTAGATTTCATCTCAGGCCCTAAAGCTACATCCACTCCAGGTAGCTTTTTGCTGGAAAATACGGGCATTTTTACCGCAAAAATATTACTGTATTTATACATATCCTGTCTATAGTTAAATTCTTTTATCTTTTTGCCAAGCATAACTTCAACAGCTATTTCCACCATAGGAACATCTGTAACTTTGCTTAAAATAGGTACAGTCCTTGATGCCCTTGGATTTACTTCTATTACATATATCTTATCTCCGTCAAAAGCATATTGAACATTTAAAAGTCCTTTTACATTTAACTCCCTGGCTATATTTACCGTATATTCTTCTATTTTCTTACACACTTTCTTAGGTAAATCGGAAGCTGGATATATAGCTATACTATCTCCTGAATGTACCCCGGTTCTCTCTACATGCTCCATTATACCAGGAATTATCAAGTCCTGTCCATCTGATATGGCATCCACTTCTATTTCCCTTCCAAGTATATATTTATCTACAAGTACCGGATGTTCTCTAGACAAATTTACAGCTTCTTTTAAATATCTTTCTAATTCTTCAGGATTATAAACCACCTTCATAGCCCTTCCCCCTATTACATAAGAAGGTCTTACAATAACAGGATATCCTATTTCAGACACCAGTTTATAAGCTTCTTCCAAACTGGTTACAGAACCCCCTATAGGAGAATTTATATCAAGCTTTTTAAGAAGTACCCTGAATTTTTCCCTGTCCTCTGCTAAATCTATTGATTCAAAAGAAGTTCCAAGTAAATTTACTCCCCTGTCATTTAGTTTTTTAGATAAGTTCAAGGCAGTTTGTCCGCCAAATTGAACTATAACTCCATCTATTTTTTCTTCATTTATTACATTCATTACATCATCTATATAAAGGGGATCAAAATACAATTTATCTGAAATATCAAAATCCGTACTTACAGTTTCAGGATTGTTATTTATTATAATAGCTTCATATCCTGCCTTTTTTATAGCCCATACACCATTGACACAGCAGTAGTCAAATTCTATGCCCTGTCCTATTCTAATGGGACCAGAGCCTATTACAAGTATCTTTTTATTATCTGAAATAACATTGTCATTTTCAAGATCATAACAGGAGTAATAATAAGAAGTTTTAGCTTCAAATTCACCGCTGCAGGTATCTACCATCTTATACACTACTCTTATGCCATTTACTTCTCTAAGCTGTTTTAGATCCTCCAGCTTCATACCCATTAAATTACAAATGTATTCATCTGTAAATCCCATTAACTCTGCCTGATGAATAATATCTACATTTGGTACATTACTTACCAATTTATTTTCCATGTCTATGATATTCTTTACTCCACCTATAAACCATTTGTCTATTTTAGTTATATCATAGAGTTCATCTATGCTTATGCCTTTTCTAAGGGCTTCTGCCAGAGCAAAAAGTCTCTCATCATCTTCTTTTTTCAATTTATCCATTATTTCCGATAAATTCATATCTTCAAACTTATCTAATTTCAGCCCTACTATTTTTCCCTCAAGGCTTATAACTGCCTTTAACAGGGCACTTTCAAAGCTTCTATCTATTGCCATAACTTCTCCTGTAGCCTTCATCTGGGTTTTCAAACCTCTATTTGCACTTTTAAATTTATCAAAAGGCCACTTAGGCATTTTTACTACGCAATAGTCTAGTGCAGGCTCAAAAAGAGCACTGGAATTACCTGTAACATAATTTTTTAATTCATCTAAGGTATATCCAAGAGCTATCTTGGCTGCTATTTTAGCTATGGGATAACCTGCGGCCTTTGAAGCCAATGCACTGGATCTGCTTACTCTTGGATTCACTTCTATAACCATATATTCATTACTGTTTGGGTTTAGTGCAAATTGAATATTGCACCCTCCCTCTATTTTCAATTTTCTTATTATTTTTATAGAGGATCTTCTCAGCATCTGATATTCTACATCTGTAAGGGTCTGGGATGGTGCAACTACAATACTGTCTCCTGTGTGTATTCCTACAGGATCCAAATTTTCCATATTGCAGACCACCATGCAGTTGTCTTTTTTATCCCTCATTATCTCATATTCAAGTTCTTTCCATCCGGCCAGACTCTGCTCCAGCAATATTTGGTTTATCGGACTTTCTTCCAGTCCATTTTTGCATATTTCCATGTATTCCTCGTAATTGTCTGCAATGCCTCCCCCTGTTCCTCCCAGGGTATAAGCTGGTCTTATTATAATTGGCAGACTAACCTTGTCTAAAAAGGACTTGCACTGCTCCAAATCTGTAGCAATAGTACTTAAAGCTATAGGTTCTTCTATTTCTTCCATTAAATTTTTAAAACTTTCCCTGTCCTCGGCATTTTTTATTGATTCAGTTTTTATTCCAAGAAGCTCCACATTGTACTTTTTTAATACACCAAGTTTATCAAGTTCCATGGCCAGATTAAGAGCTGTCTGTCCTCCAAATCCCGCCAGAACCCCATCTGGTCTTTCTCTTTTTATTATTGCCTCTAGTGATTCAACAGTCAAAGGTTCTACATAGGTTTTATGTGCAATATTTTTATCTGTCATTATAGTAGCAGGATTACTATTTACAAGTACTGTTTCTATACCCTCTTTTTTTATGGCTTCACAAGCCTGTGTTCCCGAATAGTCAAATTCTGCTGCCTGACCTATTATTATAGGACCTGAACCTATTATTAAAACCTTCTTCAAGTTTTCTCTTAACGGCATTATATCACTTCTCCTTGTTATTTATACTAAAGTCATCAAACTTAGAAATTTATCAAACAAATAGCTTGTGTCAGTAGGTCCTGGAGAACCTTCAGGATGAAACTGAACTGAAAATATGGGTAAGGTTTTATGTCTAAATCCTTCTACTGTATTATCATTTAAATTAATATGAGTTATTTCTATACTATCCCTATCTAAACTGTCCTTTTTAACAGCATATCCATGATTCTGTGATGTTATAAAAGATTTATCCGTATCCTTGTCTTTCACTCCGTGATTGCCACCCCTATGTCCAAATTTCATTTTATAGGTATCTCCCCCAAGCGCAAGGGATAAAAGCTGATGTCCAAGGCATATGCCAAATATAGGCACGGTATTTATCATCTTTTTTATTACCCCCACCACATCATATACATCTTTAGGATCTCCCGGTCCATTACTTAAAAGTATACCTTTAGGATTTATGCTCATTATTTTCTCATAAGAAGTGTTGTAGGGAAATATGGTTATATCACAATTTCTGCTTTTTAAATTTTCAATAATATTGTTTTTTACCCCAAAATCCAGTACTGCCACTTTAGGACCCTTTCCCTTTATCTCTTTTATAGAGGGAGTACTTACCTTTGCCACCAGATTTTTATCATCATGGAAATTCAGCATATCCTTCAATTCATTTATGGATTCATTTTTATTGCATATAACACATTTCATAGTTCCGCTGGCTCTTATTTTTTTAGTTATGCTCCTGGTGTCTATCCCGCTTATGCCTACAATATTGTTTTCCTTCAGGAATCCTTCAAAACTATTTTCACTTAAATAATGAGAGGTGTCATTGTACATATTCTTTACTACTATACCTTTTACCTGTATCTTCTCAGATTGACTTGAATTATAATTTATGCCATAGTTACCAATATAAGGATAGCACATGGTTATTACCTGTCCTGCATAGGAAGGATCCGTAAGTATTTCCTGATATCCTGTCATAGAAGTGTTAAATACCAGCTCCCCCACAGTTATCCCCATATGCCCTATGGCCTTTCCCATAAATACAGTACCATCTTCTAAATATAATATGGAATTCATAATATTACCTCTTTTCAAATATTTCCTGAGCTCAAAGTTGCTACCATAACCGCTTTTATAGTATGTAATCTGTTCTCTGCTTCTTCAAATACTATAGAAATTTCTTCATGTTCAAATACATCCTCTGTAACTTCCAGGGCTTCATACCCAAATTCTTTATATATTTCCTCGGAAACTTCAGTTTCTCTATTATGAAAAGCTGGAAGACAGTGCATGAACTTAACTTTTTTGTTCTGGCATGCTTCAATTAACTTCCTATTTACCTGATAAGGCATTAGGGTTTCTATTCTTTTCTTCCAGAGTGATTTTTCCTCTCCCATGGAAAGCCACACATCTGTATATATAATGTCTGCCCCTTTTACACTTTCATATATATCTTCACTGATTAACACATATCCCCCATTTTCCTTGGCCATGCTTTCACATTCTTTTACCAGTTCACCTTCTGGAAAAAGTTCTTTAGGAGTTACTATCTTAAAATTCATTCCCATTTTCGAGGCCCCTATCATGAGAGCCTTTGCCATATTATTTCTTCCATCGCCAATATAGACAAAATTTACATCTTTTAAAGGTTTATCTACATTTTCCTGTATAGTTAAAAAATCTGCTAAAACCTGAGTAGGGTGATCCTCATCTGATAACCCATTCCAAAGGGGTATTCCTGAGTATTTCGAAAATACTTCCATATCTTTTTGAGAAAATCCTCTGTACTCCACTCCATGAAACATTCTTCCCATTACTCTTGCAGTATCCTTTATGGACTCTTTTTTACCTATGTGGCTTCCCGTAGAACCTATATAGGTTACATTTGCACCCTGATCATAGGCTCCAACCTGAAAGGAACATCTGGTCCTTAGAGAATCTTTTTCAAATATTAGTGCAATATTTTTTCCCAGCAGTCTTTTCTTTTCTTTTCCACTGTATTTTTCTTCTTTTAACTTTTTAGAAAGTTTAAGCAGGTATTCTATTTCTTCTGGCATAAAGTCCTTCAAAGTCAAAAAACTCCTACCATATAAGTTGTTCAAAATATCTCCTCCTAAGTTAATCTTTATAGACGTCAAATCCAAACCATTTTGTAGAAAGCTTGGATAGTGTTCCATCCTTCTTCATATCTGTAATTATCTTATCTATTTCTTTTTTAAGGGAATCATCTCCCTTTCTATAAGCTATTCCCATAGGCTCTTTACTCAATACAGTTTCCAGCATTTTAAATTCGCCCTTTTTCTTCTGAATATAATATCCGCCTACCTGCTGATCTATTATGGTAGCATCCACTCTTCCTATTGACATATCCTGAAAAGCTTCTGTTATCTTGTCATACTTTTTTAACTCCTTAACTCCAGTTATACCATTTGCCACATTTTCTCCAGTGGTTCCAAGCTCACAAGCTATAACTTTTCCCTTTAAATCATCTACTCCCTTTATATCTTCTCTTTCATTTTTAACCGTAATAACCTGTCCTCCTACCACATAGGGTGTAGAAAAATCAGTGGTCTTTTTTCTCTCATCGGTTATACTTATAGAAGCAACGGCTGCATCAAATTTTTTGGAATTAAGAGCTAGTATGATTCCATTGAAATCCATAACCAAAAACTCCGCTTTTACTCCAAGTCTCTTTGCAACTTCATTGGAAAAATCCACGTCAAATCCCACCAGCTGACCGCTTGAATCCCTGAATTCCATAGGAGGATATCCTTCTTCAGTTCCTATAACAATTTTTCCTGATTTTTTTATGCTTTCCAGTAGATTAGAACTTGTATCCTTTTTAGTGCCACCTCCACAGCCTGTGAATAATATTGCACTAAATATAACAGTAATTATAATTGCAGTTATTTTCTTCATTATCAGTCCCCCAAATTTAAATAATCACATTTTGTCTTTTCTTAAAGAGTCTTCATTTCACGGTTAAATACACTTTAGCCTTGTACAACTCAATTGCTTAATACACCTTATAATTATACATATATACTAATAATAATTCAATATAATTTTAAAATTTTTTATTTATAATTGAACTTTTAATTGAACTTTTTTTATAATTATATATCCTCTATTACAGCTTATATTTATACATATACATTCATTTAAATTGAATTATATACCATAAAATATGCTTTTTTACAATATGTACAACTTTAATTGATGAATATTTATCCGAAGACTACCATTGCTAATACTTCCATCTTCTTTAAAGTGGGAGATAAGCACTGCTACGCCCCTGGATAAGTTCCTCTAAGGTTCAGATGAAGAAAAGTATTTCTCTATAGCAAACTCCACCTGAACCTAAGAATCACTTGATTTATGAGAAAGCACTACTACATTATTCACCAGATTTCCTATTTTCTCCATATGACATTCTATACTATCTCCTGCTTTTAATACCTTAATGGGATTAAAGCCCATTCCTACACCGCTTGGTGTACCTGTTGCTATAATATCTCCTGCTTTTAAGGTCAGTCCTTTAGATAAGTCACTTATTATATAGGGTATATCAAAAATCAAGTTTTTGGTATTTGAGTTCTGTCTCAGCTCTCCATTTACAAAACACTTTATGTCTAGATTTACAGGAAAAGGTACTTCATTTTTATGTACTATACAAGGTCCCATAGGACAAAAAGTATCAAGACTCTTTCCTTTAAACCATTGAATATGACTTCCTTGAAGATCCCTTGCTGATACGTCGTTTATTATGGTATATCCAAATATATAATCTTCTGCTTCCTCTTTTTTTATATTCTTTCCATCCTTTCCTATTATCACCCCAAGTTCCACTTCATAATCTACCTGCCTGGTAACTTCACTGGAAAATTCTATAGAATCTCCACTGCCTATAGCCGGTGATGCAACCTTGGTAAAATATATAGGCACCTTTGGTATTTCATTGCCTGTTATTCTGGTTAACTTTATCTCTCTTGCATGCTCCTCATAATTTTTTCCAAGACAAAATACGTTTCTCTTTGGATAAGGTATAGGTGCTTTTAACTTAACCATATCTGAAGATAAACCCTGTAAAGAATTATTTTTTAAAACTTTTTCTATTTCATTCAATTTATCCTCATCTAGATATTTTATAAGACTCACCATATCCTTAAGCGGATTTTCCTCCCCTATTTTATAAAATATGCTTTCAAAATCCAAAATACCTTTATCTTCTAACACTCCTATTTTTTCTTCTCCCTTATAATCATAAGTTATGAATTTCATTTTGCCACCTCTTTTAATATATAGTTTTTTATTATAATAGCTCTTATTTTATCATAATCTATACTATCTGGAACCAAATCTTTTATAGGCTTTAACTTGGATATACCCACTTTATCTATAGCCTTTAAAACCTTCTTTTCCTCCAGACAGCTAAACAACTCTTCAAATTTTATATTTATATCCATAACATTTTCTTCTTCAAAATATTTTGTAATATGGGTAAGTATTGTAGATAAGGCAAGCTGTCTTTTTTTAGCTATTTCTCTTATGCCCATATTATCTTTAAGCATATTAATTGTTATATGATGAGTCTTGGGTTTATCACTTTTTCTTTCAGTTTTACTGGCAGTACCAATTTTAAACCACCAGTCAGGCTCAATTTTATTTTCCTCTACATATTTCTTTATAATATTTAAAAATTTTTCGCCATATTTTTTTAATTTTAAATCCCCTACTCCTGATATATTAAGCATTTGATTTGAGTCTACTGGATACCTTATACTCAGTTCCTTTAAAGTTGCATCTGAAAATACCATATAGGGTGGAATAGATTCTTCTGAGGCTATTTCCCTTCTTAAGTTCCTAAGCATTTCAAATAAATCATTATTCACATTAATTTTATTTGCTTTAACTGATTCTTTCAAAACTACTTTTTTTTCACCTTTCAAAACTTTTATGGACTCAGCATTTAACACTACAGTAGGATATTCTCCTTCTTTTAAAGTTATATATTTATGGGCTATAATGGTATTTATAAAATTTGATAACTCTTCTTTTGAATAATCTCTCATTATGCCATAAGTGGACAGCTTATCAAATCCATAATGGAGTACTTTTTTTTGTGAGGATCCCCTTAAAACGTCCACTATCATATTTACTCCAAATTCCCTTTTCATCCTATATATACAGGAAATAACCTTTTGTGCATCTACAGTTTTATCTACATATTCCCCAGAATTTATACAATTACCGCAATTATCACACTGATTATAGTTTACCTCCTCTCCAAAATAATTTAATATGAATTTTCTAAGACAACCATTGTAATGCACAAAATCTATCATATGCTGAAGCTTTTTATATTCATTTATTCTTCTTTCCGGGGATTGTATACTTGTTTCTATTAAATATTTCTGGGTGATTACATCCTGGGGAGAAAACATAAGTATACATTCACTGGATTCTCCATCACGGCCCGCCCTGCCTATTTCCTGATAATAACTTTCTATATTTTGCGGCATATTGTAGTGAATTACATACCTTACATTTGACTTGTCAATACCCATTCCAAAAGCATTGGTAGCTACTATTATATTTATCTTGTCATATACAAAATCTTCCTGATTTATTTTTCTGTCCCTATCTGGTAATCCTGCATGATATCTCGTAACAGAAAGACCATTTGCCTTAAGTTTTTCATATAATCTATCTACTTCTTTTCTGGTAGATGCATATATTATTCCAGATTGTGTCTCATTTGTTTTAATATAATTCAGTAAATATTGAAATTTATTTCCAGTCTTAAGACAGGAAATTTTTAAATTTTCTCTGTCAAATCCTGATATAAAAACAGCTTCTTTTTTCAATTTTATCTGTTTTATAATATCTTCTCTCACTTCTTCAGTGGCTGTGGCAGTAAATGCTGTAACCACCGGTCTTTCGGGGAAATTTTCTATAAATTTGCTTATATGGGTGTAGCTTACTCTAAAATCATGTCCCCACTGGGATACACAATGTGCTTCATCCACCGCCACCTGTGAAACTTCTACATTTTTCATAAGCTGATAAAATTCTGAAGAATCCAACCTCTCTGGTGCTACATATAATATTTTTACTTTTCCATCCCTTAAATCCGAAAATATGCTTAGAATTTCCTGCTGGGAAATAGAACTATTTATATAAGATGCCTTTATACCCAATTCACTTATATTGTCCACCTGGTCTTTCATAAGAGAAATTAAAGGAGATATGACAATAGTAACCCCGTTGAAAAGCAGGGCAGGTATTTGATAACAAATGGATTTTCCTCCGCCTGTAGGCATAACGGCAAGGGTATCTCTTCCACTTAATATGCTTTCAATTACTTCCTTCTGATGCTTTTTAAAAGTTTCATAGCCATAATATTTATGTAAAACTTCTTCAGCACTACCAACCACTATACTCACCTCTATATTAAAATTTATTTTTATATATTATAGCATATATAGTTTTACATGTTTTAAATTTATCCCAAGGCTGTCATTTCTAACACCCTTATTTCCTTTAAAGCGGGTGATAAACATTGCTGCACCTCTGAATAACTTCTTCTCGCCGTCAAAAATAAAAAAATTTATACATATCAAATAATTATGATTTTTGATATGTATAAATTTAAAAATTACAAATATTAAATTGATTTAAAACTCTAAATCTATATGGAAATTATCTTCTATTTTGTATTTACCACCTGCTGTGCCATTTTAGCCAATTCATCTTTTGACATATTAGAATCAATTGCCAATAAGGAATAGTAAATTCCATCTTGCATCCAATTTAGACACTGAACTTGAGATATTTCTACCTTGTCAGATCCATAGCTAAATACATATTTACCAGAAGATTCATCCTGTTTATCCTGTTCTGTTAATTTATAGTCTGCTGGTACAAGTTTATTAGCATAGAAATAATAATATAAATCTACACCGTTAAAAGTAGCAATAACAGTCTCTTTCTTTGATCTTTCACCTAATCTTCCATTTTCCATAGAAAGACTTAATTTATCATTACCTTTTGTATAAGTAAAATCAAGTGATTTTGTCTTTGCTACTGAATTACCTTTCTCATCAGTTCCTTCATTATTTACAGTATATCCACTTGCAAAAGTGTATCCATTATCAAATTCCTTAACTAATTTAGGATTAAACCCTAAATCATCATTTACTTGTTTTACTGTAGGCATAGTAGTATAGGTTGGTATATTACTTCCCTGTGAATTTATAAAAAATACTTTCCCTGCAGCAAATGCTGTTGTTCCTAATATCATAGCAGCTGCTAATGCAACAATAATTTTTTTCCTAATTGACACTTTTTTATTTATCATTTTATCATTCTCCTTTTCATCTGGCAGACTATTTAATGTTATCTCTACCTTATTTTTAAAACTTTCAGGTGTATCTGGAAAGGCATTATTCCAATTATAATTATTCATAAGTTGCCTCCATATGCTCTAACTTTATTTTTAATAATTTTCGTCCTTTTGACAATCTGCTTTTTACAGTTCCTGCAGGTATTTTTAAAATCTGTTTAACTTCTTCTACTGAATATCCTTCTGCATAATAGAGAACAATTGTAATACGAATGCGCTCCGGTAAATTTAAAATAGCCAAATATAACTCACTATAATCTTCTTTATCATCCTCCCCGACAAATTGAAAGTATTCTTCATAGGATACCTGTGAATACTTTTTACGATTTAAACTATAACACTCATTTATAAGTATTCTAATCAGCCATGTTTTAAAATACTGCTCTTTCTTTAATGTATCTAATTTGTCATAGGCCTTTAAAATTGCTCCCTGAACGGCATCCTCACAATCTTGATCACAAGTCAAAATTGATTTAGATACATGATATAAAGTGGAACGAACTTCAAGAACATTGTCTATAAATGTATCTTTATTCAATTGACTTTCCTACCTTTCTTTGCAAATTGTAGTACTACTTTTTGCCTTACACTAATTAGATAGATATATCTGCTAAATGGTTCATTTAATTTTAACTTATTTGCCTAAAATTAAATTTTTTATTTTTTAAATATGATATAATTACCCTATAGTTAAATTTTATATGTTATTTATGAAAAGTATCCCAATTATATTTCTATGGAGGTAATACTTATAATGAAAAAGATAATCATTACCATAATAATATTAGCTATAGGTTTCAGCTTTACAGCTTGTAATTCAAAAAATAACGGTACATCTGGTAAAAATAGTACTGAAACTAAAACTGCAGAAGTTAAAAAGGCTGCTTTGGGAGATTTAAATACAATCCCCAGCTTTAAAGTGAAGGACATAAATAACAATGATGTTACAGAAAAAATATTAAAAGACAAAAAGGTTACCATGATAAATATATGGGGAACTTTCTGTTCTCCCTGTGTAGAAGAAATGCCCCTACTCCAGAAACTATATGATGAATATACTGCAAAAGGTTTCAATCTAATAGGGGTTGTGTCTGACGGTGAAATGAACAAAGAAGATGCACTTGACATATTAAAGAAATTAAATGTAACCTTTGTAAATTTAATACCAGATGAAAAGTTTCAAAATGATTTTGTGTCAAAAACGGATGTGGTTCCCACCTCAGTATTTGTAAACAGCAATGGTGAAATACTGGAAACTGTCACAGGCTCAAGAACTAAAGAAGAATATAAAAATATAATTGAAAAGTATCTTCAATAAACAAGACATGTATATATGAGGCATAAATTTAGAATTATTCTACTTATAACTTTTATAATCACTAATGGCTATATTAAGGGTTTTTTAGTAAAGGTATCAATAAAAAATTAAAATCCCATACATAATATAAATTCTATAAAATACTTCATTGTCTCTGTTAAATACTTATTTTTGTGATATATAATTTTAAATTGCCTTTTAAATTTAATTCCTTTAACAGGTATTTCACAAAGTGTTCCAAGCGCTATTTCATCTGTTACTGAACATCTTGAAATAACCGATACTCCCAATCCTTCTGCAACTGCAATTTTTATAGTATCTGTATTGTTACATGTCCAGGAAATTTGCCAGGTCAGGTAATTTTCCCTCATTTTGTCTTCAAAGGTCTTACGGGTTCCGCTTCCCTTTTCACGAATAATAAACTTTTCTTTTTCCATCTCATAGGGCTCAACATACTCAAGTTTTGCAAATCTGTGGTTATTTCCACATACAAGTACCAATTCGTCCTCCATAAATGGCCTGTTTATAATATCTGTATGGTTTGTCTCTCCCTCTACAAGAGCCATATCAATTTTATCCTGAAGAAGCATTTTTTCAACTTTTTCAGTATTTTCCTCATATACCTTTATATCAGTTCCAGAATTTACTTTTTCAAATTTTGAAATGAGTTTAGGCAATATATAAGCTCCAATAGTAACACTTGCCCCAATACGAATAGATCCTTTTTCACTTAAAGTCTTCATATCACTTTCTAATTCCATATTCAATTTTATAATATATCTAGCATAACTTAACAGTTTTTCTCCTGCTAAAGTTATATAAAGCTTTCTTGAAAGCCTCTCAAAAAGTCTTACCCCATAGTGCGCTTCAAGCTCAGAAATCGCCTGGCTAACTGCGGACTGGGATATAAAAAGTCCCTCTGCCGCTTTAGTCATATTCATCTTATCACACACTGCAACAAATATATTAAAATGTCTTAAAGTCATAATATTCTCCTTATATATTACCATTTACTTATTACTATTATAATATAATAATATTTTACTTACATAATATCAAGGTATATTATGTAAGTTAGACAGGAGGAAAACATTATGAAAAAAATAATTAACAAATCATATGGAATTATATTTGCACTTATTATAGCAATTCCTGCATGGGTAATTGGAAATATATTCCCAATTATAGGCAGTCCTGTACTGGGAATTTTATTTGGAATGATCCTGGCATTTTGGAAAAGGCCAAGCTATCTCAATGAAGGTATAACATATACTTCAAAAAAATTACTTCAATATTCTATTATACTTATGGGATTTGGCATGAATCTCTTCAATGTTTTCAAAGTGGGCAAACAAACGATGGTTTTGATGATTTTTACTCTTTCGGCATCACTTATTACCGCTTATATCATAGGTAAATTATTAAAAATAAATAATAACACAGCAACACTCATTGGTGTGGGTTCTTCTATATGCGGCGGTTCTGCCATTGCAGCCACAGCTCCCGTGATAAATGCAAATGAACAGGAAGTTGCCCATTCCATATCAACTATATTTCTATTTAATGCTATTGCTGCTTTTTTATTTCCTATGCTTGGACATCTATTCAATATGAGCAATGAATGTTTTGGCCTATGGAGTGGTACTGCAGTTAATGATACCTCCTCTGTGGTAGCAGCTGGCTACTCTTACAGCAATGCAGCCGGTAATCTGGCAGTTATAGTAAAACTCACAAGAACTCTTGCAATTGTTCCAATTACTTTATTTTTGGCCATTTATGCCTCAAAAAATGGAAGCGAAAACAAAAAAGGATCCTACAATATAATTAAAATATTCCCCTGGTTTGTACTAGGCTTTATAGCTGCCTCAATAGTGAATACCTTTATACCATTTCCATCTGAAGTAACTAAATTTTTATCACAGACTGGAAAATTTGTAATTGTGATGGCAATGGTATGTGTAGGACTAAACACCAATATTGTAGAACTTTGCAAAAATGCTGTAAAACCAATTTTACTGGGTTTTATATGCTGGATAGTTCTATCCTTTACCTCACTTGGAGTGCAGCATTTTATAATGGGAATTTTTTAAAGACAAAAAGATTCAGATGGAGAAAAATGTTTCTTTACACAAAATCCCATCTGAATCTAAAAATGTATATTTACTAATTAAATTTTAATACTTCTGTAATTTGGACTTTAGTATTTCTTTAGGTTGAAAGCCTACTATCTTATCCACTGTTTTTCCATCTTTAAAAATCATAAGTGTAGGTACTCCTTGAATTCCATATCTCTGTGCCAATTCAGCACTTCTATCTATATCCACCTTGAACATTTTTACCTTTCCTTTAAACTCTTCACTTAACTCATCAATAACCGGAGCAACCATCTTGCATGGCCCACACCAAGTTGCAAAAAAATCTACCAATACCGGTTCGCTGCTATTTAAAACATTCCCTTCAAATTCACTGCTATTTATTACTTTAGCCATAATTAAAATCCTCCTTATTTATAATTTAATTATAGTGTTTCACATATTAAAATTATTTTGCATAATCTTTATATTTATATATTACGATATTACGATATAAAAATCAATAGTTTTTTTCTGTTTTTTCTTTAATATCCAAAATTTCTAAACAGACTTCTCATATCCTATTGCCTTTTTAGGACATGCCTCGGCACACTTTCCACACTGTATACAATCAAAATGATTTAATGGACTGCCTTTATACTTATAAGGAACTATTCCAAGAGGACATTTTTTTTCACATACTTTACAGGATACACAACTTTGTGATACCTGAAGTATCCTTTTATTTTTTCTAAGCCATGATATAAAAGCTGCTATACTTCCCATAGGACAGAAATGACACCAGGTTCTGTGATTATAAAATAAAGATAATACTATTCCCAGTATGGTAGTTATGACTATTATTCTATAAAACACCATACCTACACCGTAAAAATCCCCCCAATTTTTCTTGATTCCAAAAGTAAACATGGACAGCATAAATACTACCACTGCCAATCTAAAGTAAGGGGATTTTAAAAACTTAGGCACTTTTCTTTTGTTACTGAATTTAGAAACTATATTATCATAAAAATTTCCCCGGGGACATAAATTTCCACACCAGAACCTTCCCCTAAATACAGATATAATTACAGGCAGAACCATACAAAGAATTGCTACTACTGCAAACCTTAAATCAAACAATCCTAATAAAATAAAAACTATTAATAATATAAAAGAATACTTTTTCCAAAAATTTAAAAACATATCTGATAAACTCCCTTCAAATTTATAATTTAAATACTCTCATATTATTATATCATAATATCCTAATATTACAATATATAAATATATTGTAATATTACTTTATTTGAATCGATTTTAAACCCAATAAATTTTTATAAATACTAGAATTTCTATTTTCACAAAAACATAAGGCATACTGAATAACTTCATTCAGCCAGGGTAAAGAAATATTAATTGAATTTTCCCTGCTGTACCTTAAAAAACACATCACTTGATTATATATGACTTCGGCAATTTGAACTCCAATAAAAGCCTCAGTATACTTAGAATTAATTCCCTTCATCATATCAGAAAAGCCTTTCAATTTTTCCCTGGAAACATCAATTTGTATCCAATTTGAAGGAAAGTTTATAAATATGCTATTATATACAGCTCTGTAAAAATTGAGTCTACTATGAAATAACTCCTCTAAGGATGCCTTCTCTACCCAAATCCCTGCATTTAATATTACTTCATCATAATTATCACTAAAACTATTGTCCTTAGATTTTATTAACAATCCATATTCATATTTATCAATGAATTTTTTTGAAAGCACTTCCTCTTCCCAATTTATATTTAAAACCTTCCCATTTTCTTTAAAGGGAATAAAAAACTGAAAATTTTCAGCTTCCTTATCTTTTCTAATACAATGAGAGGGTATTTCAATGAGTTGTTTTTTATTTTCATCTTTATAATTTATAGTAATAGGGTATTTAACATCTAACATTACTCTTTTTATATATTCTATTATATTATCTATATGCACATCCTTATTTAAATATAATTTTATTTCTGTACCTACATCCACATTTTCTTCCTCTTCAATAAAAAAACATCCCTCATAATTAGGTATATGGATTTTTAACCCTTTACTGTCAGGTAAAAAATATTTGGTTTTTACCTCTATTTCTTTGCACACCATAAATGAAGACAAAAAACCTATTCCAAAATTGCTGATAGGCTGATAACTAATATTTAAATTCCTATACTCATCATCTGAATAGTAACTCCTCCCTATATTGGTAAAATACCTCTCAATTTTATATCTGTCCATGCCTGTTCCATTGTCTTTAATTTTAAAATACAAATTATTGTTTTCATCTTTTCCAATCTCAATATTAATTGATTTTATAAGATCACTTTCTCCTCTAGCTTCCCTAACTGCCGTGGCATCTACGGAGTTTTGAATCACCTCTCTTGCAAATGTCTCCTTTGAAGAATATATATTATCTCCTGTTACTAAAGGCAGCAAAGTTGGAATATAGGCTTCAAAATTATAACTATCAAGTACATGTTTAAAATTATTTCTATCTATCTTTGGAATCAAATAATACATTTTGAATCCTATTAACTTAAAATAAAGTTGAAATCTATCCAATATTAAATCAAATTCTTTAGCAAATAAAACTGCAATTTTATAGACTGTGGCCTCATTGCACAAAAATCTTATATAAGCACTTCTTCTGTCAGCATTGGATTCAATAGATATTCTCGCTGCAGGAACATTTTCATGAAATTTGTTTTTTTTCATATTAATATTTGCTTTATACTTGATATTTTCATTATAAAAATCATCTGCATATTCTGTAAAAACTAAATATAAATCTGAAAAAAATACGCCAATCATACTAAAAGCCATATACTGTCTGGTAATTTTACCTGTATTTTTATTTAATAAATAACTGCATTTATTTTCTAATTGCCTCAAATTTTTTATCTTAAACAGGGAATTAAAATCTGCGGTACTAATATGAAAATCAGAACACATTAAAAGATTATCAAACATCTCTTCTAATATACAGGAAGCATACTCTAAATATTGTTCATCCTTTTCTATGCTGCTTTTATAACTCAATGTCCTATAACTAACAGCATATAGTAAAAACATAATATTCCTGTAGTCCCTGTCCAAATATTTATAAACCTCACAAAATCCTGTTAGTGCCTCACTTATCCAATTTATTATTTCCCTGCAGGTTTTATAGATTTTAAACAGCTTTTCAAGAGAGGTCATATAATTAACATAAGCATCATAATTTATAGATTTTAAGATTTCCAAAATTTTAACCACTCTACCTGATATATTCTTTGAAGGAATCTGCTTTTTACAAATAGGCTCCAATGATTCTCCGTTGTAAATAAATTTATACTGGATTAATTTTATATCCTCTCTTTGGCTATAAAAATCAATTATACTAAAGGTATGCCTATCTTTTCTGTCTGTGTCCACAGAGCCTCCTGCAAACACATCAATAATACTTTCTGTAGTTTCATAATAATCATCTGTAATAAAAGGACGCTCTAAATCAAAATGTTTATGTCCATGCAAAACAGTTTTCACATTCATATATTTTAAATGTTGAATAAGAGCAGTATAGTTTCTGACCAGACTTGAATCTCCATATTTTTGTGCCACCTCTGGGAAAAGATAGAAATGATGATGAAGCAGGGCAACTACATTATACCCATTTAATTTTCTAATCTGTCTCTCAATATCTGCTATTTGTGCCATAGATACTTTTCCATAATCATCATACTCATTTGCCACTTCGCCTTCTAGGAGTTCAATTAATTGTTTCTTATCAATCCCCTGCTTTTTTAATGTTTCTGTCTTAACATTTTTATCTATCATATTTAGATATGTTTTATCAAAAATCTTTTTCTTTTCAATTTGGCAGGAGTTAAATCCAATAAAAACCATTTTTTCTTTTCCATAGGATCTCAATACGGAATAATTTTTCGTATTGTAACACCTGGGTATATCAGTATAAAATCCTTTAAGAAAACCATTATATTTACTCCATCTTAATTCATAATCATCTACTCTGATTAAATCATGATTGCCAGGTATGAATATAAAATCATCTTTTGTTAAATCATATTCTTCTTGATTAAGATTGATTTGTTCTAGTAAAATATGAAAAAAATTTACAGCTTCATCAATTAAACTTTCATCAAATTGTACTTGTCCGTCAAAAATATCTCCTGTTACAACCACACTTCTAATGTTACATAATCCATTATGGATTATGTCATAAACAATCTTATAAGCTATTTCTTCAGATTTGATATAAGTTTTTCCTATATGAATATCCGATAAATGTAATACTCTAAAAGATGACATTTGAACTTTTCCTCCCTATAAAATGATTCACAGGTCTATTGGTATTTAATACGAATGTAGCATAGTAATGTCATATTTAAAGCATAGTAATGTAAAATACATGTTAAAATATTTTAATATCTTATATTACCATTCTAAATTTATACATATAAATCCTATTAGATTTTAAATTTCTAAGCATAATATAAAAAGACAGGAAATACACCCTGTCTTACATGTTTTTAAATTGAAAAATCTTTACAACATATTATAATCTATATAATTTTCTTTTTAACACCTTAATTTTTCCCACCATCCAAATGCAACTATTATGTCACTAAGTTTTGAAGTTGATGATTTTATAATTATAACATAACTTCCACCTGGAGATTCTATAAACTTCCCATCTTCTTCAGCTACCAATGTAGCCTTAGGTGGTACTATTCTTTTATATACATTGACTCCATTTTCGGGTACCTTGGTAGAAGATTTTATAAATCTAATATTCACCTCATTTTTTGAAGGTAGCCTTGAGGCAGTATTACTGGGAGAAACTCTCTTGGATACATTTCCTTTCTCAGGGAAACTACTATTAAGCCATATTTCAGCAGTTAAATAATTATCAGAAAAATTTGAAATAGTAAATACATTTGCATATAAATCAACACCGGAATTATGTGGATTTACTAAGCCAGCCCAAGCATTTGATTTACTGCCTACCCACAAACCTTCTGTTTGACCTACAAAATACTTCCTCTGCATTGATTTAGACAAAGAAACTGGAATACTAACTACTTCTTGTGGAATATTTTTTCTATCTATTATATAGTTATTGTTTTCCATTAACATAAATCATACCTCCTGAAATTACTTTCCCATAATATTTTTTGCCTATAAGCTTGTCTTCAATTATATAATATTCAATAAATGTTGAAAGGTTCATTGAGTAAAATACTAGACTTAAGTAAATACTATAATATATAAGTTCTTCCCTAAAGGAATAAAGTGTTCTAAGTGCTAAAGACACTAAGAATACTGTTACTAAAGTTCAGGTGGAGAAGAGCATTCCTCTATAGCAGACTTCACCTGAATCTAAGAATCACTTGATATACATGTAATTTATTAATTTTACAGGAGGAAATACTATGGATAACAATAAAAACAGAGTAAAAGACAGACCAAAATCCAATGCTGAAAAAAGAAAAATGTATTCTGAAATGGGTGCAGAGATAGGTATTGAACAGGGTAAAAAAATAGGTTCCCATGCAAATGGGAAAAAATATACAAAAAGATCAAAATTATCTCATAATAAATAAGAATTAATTTAACCTGAGTTCGAAAATAGAAAAGAGTTATAGATATAAAAAATCCCATCAAAATGTTTTATTATATAAATATAAACAAAAAACATGATAGCCTTTAAAAAACTTTGTGTAAAGTAAATAAAAAACACTCTTTCAAGACAATAATTTCAGATGATAAATTTACAATTATTTACATGAAGGAGTGGTTTTTTATGTCGAATATTTCTAAAGAAATTTTAAGAAATTATGTTTATGAAAATTGAGATATGGTTGTAAATCAGCTTAATATCTTATTCAGCGAAATATTAAACAAAGGAGCATAGCACCCACCAGGGACTCTGTCCCCGGACCCCTGAGGTTTATCGCATATGTTCTGTCAGGAACGGGTAAAACGGATAGTTTTTATCCTATCCGTTCCTGCATAGAACACCAATAATCGCTCAGGTTGCTCTTCAGCAGTCTGACACATGAACATATATATGGTTATAACAAGTTAATATTCCAAATATTTCAATAAATGCTTTTATAAAATGCTGCGTGATTTTAATTCTCATAATATTTTGACTCTGATATACATACTGTATCAACCCTATATGGTTATATATGAATATAATACAATATTATAGGTATAAAAAGGCATAGGCTACCCTTTATGTTACCCTTTATGTTACCCCAATACTATAAATACCCAAATTATTACTATCTTTAGAACTAACCCCAAATTTTTTTTGCCATAATTCTTTTAAATTTACTAATCCCTTATGTTCTATAAGTGTTCCTTTGGGCATTCCTGTGCTTCCAGATGTATATATAACATATGCTAAATTTTCAGGGCTAATTTTTCTTTTTTTTAATTTCCCTGTTTCATATTCTATTTTGTCTAATTGTTCCTGTAAATTTATTTTATTTCTAAGTCTAGTACATGAGCCAAAATTTAAATTAGTTGCACTATTATCAGTCAGTAAAATTTCCGTTTCGCAATCATTTATTATATGTTCTTTTCTTTTTAGCGGAAGCTTAATATCTAAAGGCAAAAAAGCACACTGTAATTTCAATATTGCTAATGTTGTAGCTACATATAAATTACTTTTATTCATGTAAACAGCAACTATTGCTTCTTTACCAACTTTGTTTCCAAGTTCTTTCTCCAAGAATATAGAAATTTTATCAGACAGCATATCTAATTCTCTATATGTTAATTTCTTTTCATTATAAAGTGGAGAAAATATTGTTTCATCTATATTTGAAAATACATGTTCATAATATAAAGGTGCCCAGCCATTCATTAAACGCTTTCTTACTTTTTTGTCCATCCAATAAATACTTGTAAAAAGTTTTTCCTGTAAATGTTCTTTGTTTTCCCTAAACATTTTCTATCACTCCACATTAAACGATTTAATCATTCTTATTATACCGTATTTTTAAAAAAGGAGGTACAATTACTGACTTTTTGCAGTAGAATCATTACATAAATCCATATTTAAATAACTAATAAATACTTTTTTCATTATTTTTGTATCATAATGAATATTTTCATGTATTTATTTAACATTTCTTGTATTATTATATACTAAATATATAGTATTTGTAAAAAAATATTAAACGTTGACTTAAATGAAATATTATCTTATGATAATTTAATGGACCAATAAAGATGAACTGCGGAATAGCTTTATTTTTGTAAATTAAGTGCTTTTTGTTTATTATCTCATATTTCGGAACGATTTTCATAAAATATGTTAAATAATAGTAATTTAAGGTTCGAATGTTTTAATTATCAATGGAAATAAACATATAAAATTAATTTTATTGGTTTGGGTTCATAAATTAGCCTATATTGACATGGTTATAAATATACTATTTTTAATAATTTGTATGAAATTGAAAGAATTACTTGGATTTATTGTAATATTAAAACATTTATTTACCATTATTTAGGGTCCGAAATGTGAGTTATTATAAATATTCTATATAAATAAGCTCAAGTGTTTAATTTATAAATGTAAATTTGGCGTAGTTCAAAATAAACTTAATGGTGCCTGTCCCATTAAAAAAAGACTAT
>NZ_DAIQBT010000016.1:0-67611 GCF_036781005.1 Clostridium sp.
TTCCACCAATTCAGTTAAATAATCATAATCTATTTTCACATCCTTAACATGAGTCATTCTTAACTCAATTTGATAAAAAGGAATTTTCTTTTCTTTTGATATATGTTGTTTAAGCTCATTGGTTAAAACTGTAGTAAGCATGGTTTCCTCTTCACTTGTCATCCCTAATTTTTCAACTAACTCATCAGGATTTTCGTAATTGAAACCTACTGCATTTCCATCAACTTCTTCAGGTGCATATTGTTTTAATTTAGCCATACCAGCATTATAATCACGCAGCAAATCAAGCATATATTCTTTTTGCTTCTCAGAAGGTGGTAATTGTTGAAACTCATTAGTCAAGCTGTCTAATTTCTCAACAACCTCTTTGACTTCATTAAATACATCTTCAAAAGATTTAGCTATAATACCATCCTCTTGGTTAGATTCACGTTGTTCATCTTCTGATAAAATTGCGGAAGCTTTATTAGCATAAACTGCGAGAGCTTCATTCATCAACTTCTCATTTTGAGCAGGCCAACGATAATTTACAATATGCCCCCAAGGTTTTTCTTGCATATCAGCAATACGATTTGTTCTTGAATAGGCTTGAATAAGTCCAGCCCCTCTAAGTGTTCTATCTACATAAAGGGTATTAAGTTCTGGAGCATCAAATCCAGTTAAAAGTTGATCTACCACAATCACAATATCTAAGAACTTCTTGTCTTTAGCAGTTTTATCCAACCGACTGGTAACATCTTGTGTATATCCTGCTACATCATCCATACCAAAGCTTGTACCAAATTCTTTGTTGTAAGCTTTAATAGCATCATGTAAGCCTTGATTAGTGGCAAGCATACTATCATTATTAGATGAGTTTAGGCTAAATGTAACTGCTACTTTTAATATTTGTCCACCATTCTTCATATTTTCAGCATTTACCCGTTGAAATTCATTAAAATACATCATTGCCATTGGAGTACTGGCTTTCCCACCTCCAACATGAGTGGTAAAAAGTGCATTATACTTTCCTTCATTTGAACGATTTCGCCAGTTTTTGAAAATATCTTCAACTACTAATTTGATGTGATCCGAATTTTCATCATAGAAACTTGGTTCAACCGCATCATCCATATCTTCTTGACTTAGATTATTAATCTTTTCTATAATTTTTTCTTCAGACCACTTCGGATAACGTTCTCTATAAAAAATTGGTAGATATTTTAATTTCATTTGTTTTTCATCAATTGTTGTTTCAAAATCCACTTTAAAGCCCAGAACATTTCTATCTGCAATTGCTTCACGAATGGTATAAGCGTGTAACAATGGTCCAAAAATATCTTCTGTTCGCAAACCACTAGTAGTTTCATCAAACATGGGCGTCCCTGTATAACCGATCCAAGCAGATCTTTTAAAAGCCTTTTGTATCTTTTCAAAATTTTCACTACCAGTTGAACGGTGTGCCTCATCCACAATAAATACAATATTTTTTTCAGGTGCTTTAAAAGATTTACGTTTCACTAAGGTATCAAGCTTTTGAACAGAAGTAACAACGATATTATTATCTTTACTCTTTAATTTCCGACTCAAGTCAGTAGTATTATATGTATTTTCAACACTACCAACCATATCTTCACTTGCATCTGGATCATATGCACTATAATTTTCATTTGTTTGCTTTGTTAAAGCAATTCTATCTACTACGAATACAACTTTATCAATTTTTGGCATGCGACTTGCAAGCCAAGCTGTTTTGAAACTAGTGATAGTTTTTCCTGAACCTGTGGTATGCCAGATATACCCTACTTTATTTGTGCCGAGTTCAAAATCAACTTGTTTTAAATTTTCAATTACATTCTGGGTAGCATATACTTGATATGGACGCATTACCTTTAACATTTGATTATTTTTTGTACCATCCAAAATCATATAATTAGTAGCCATCTGATGTGCCATTGGAATACTTAGCATTGAATCAGCAAACTCTTTCCAATTACGCACAATCCTATTATCACTTTTACGCTGCCAGTTAAAAGCAAAATCCTTATTAAACTTATCCGATGTGGTATTCGCCATATACTTCACGTTATTTGGCGTAATTGCCACTAATATTTGTAAAGTTGAAAAAATATCACCATATTGGTTTTCTTCAGAATATTGATGCATTTGATTTAGTGCTTCATTGACATCGTGTGTATCACGTTTTTCTTCAATTTGTATGATAGGTAAACCATTAATAAGAAGTGTCGTATCAAAACGACGATTTTGTTTTCCACTTATAATTGCAGGGCGTTCAATTTGATTAACTACTTGATACACTGTATCTCCGGCACCAATTTGTTTTTGATCGAAGACCGTTAAAAACACGTGACGACCATCATCTAAATCAATTTCGATTTGCGATACACCATTAAGTCCATATAAAAATTGTCCAGCTTCATATGGTGTTTGAATACCAGATATAATCTTTTTAACTTGATTAAATTCCACAGTACTTAGTGGATGATCAAGGGTATTTTGATTGTGCCTCTCAAGAATCTCTTTAAAGTTATCCCAAAGTTTTTCTGTAGTTTTAATTTTTGGTTCATACTTCCACAGCTTTGTTTTTACAACGTAATCAGCAGATGTTTCACTAATCACAAAGTCACCGATTCCTTCTAGGTGTTCAGGCTTAGTTATGGTTCCACTGGTAATATATTGTATTAATTCAGTTTCAAATTGCTCTTCATTCATTTCTCACTCGCCTCTTCTAACTTGGATAATCTGATTTTTGTTTCAAGTTCTGCTGCTCTATTTCTAAGGGTTTGCAGCCTTAACTGATTAAAATAGACTTGTCCTATAATTTTTTGCTTATCTATGGAAGGTATTTTTGGTATTTCAAGCTCTTTAAGTTGCTTGAGAGTATACTTTAAAACCTGTGAGCCTTGCAGTCCTAGTACAAACTGTTTCTTGATTGTTTTGTTTTCATTAATAAGATAAACCAAAAACTTTGAATCAATGTTTTTGCCAGGTAATAACTTAACGTAGTTTTGCGTATAAAGGTATCCCTGGTGCTCTTTTCTTACCATTGTTGCAATTCCCGTGATTAAACTAAAAACCACATCACCCTGGCATAAGGTATTTACTTTATCATTGGTTCTGACTTGTTTATTGTCCACATTTTTTGAAATAATACCTACTAAATCACCTGTTAAATCCATTTGACTATAATAAGTAAAAAGTGGTGTTTTCTCATCAAACGCCTCATTAATTCTAAACTGAGGTGATCCACTTACTAATCTAACCAATTCACTTAACTTTTTCATAAAATATTGTGCCTTTCTAAAATTAACTTTATTTACTATGATGTAATCATAACACAAAAGAAATTTTATTACAACTATCAAAAATGTAATTTTTTAAAATTACATTTTTGATAGTTGTTTCACTAATTACTCTCGCTAAAAAGCAAACACACCTCTAGTGCATTTTTATTATTCGGCCTTAATTTTAATGAAATAATTTAGCCTAACCAACATATTAATTTTAACAAAAAACGATGAAAGCCACTGATTTCAGTGACTTTCCATTATATAAACTTTTTACATTAAACTGTCCATACGTCAGATGGTAAACCAATCACTCATTGATATTTCTCCTTTCCGTACCGTTCAATTGCCCTCTGTGTATACTCTTGAACAAAGTCGGCTTTCCGCTCTGTGTATCCATCCCGGTTATACTGAAACGGTTTCCAAAGGGACAGCTTCAACTGCTCATAATCCTTTGCAATTTCAGGATGTTCATTTAGATAATCCCGAAAATACAGTTCGTCGTGATCGTCGAATTTTCTCAAGTGCAGATGGAATACCCGCTCAGCAAAGCCGTCCGGTGTGTATCCTTTGTTAAAGTCCATGCGGGTTTCACTCTGCGCCATACAAAGATAGCCATTCTCTAACAAAAGTTCCTTTATTGTTTGATGAGCCTTGAGCGGAGCATCTACTAAAATGTCAACGATTGGTTTTGCCCAGATTCCTTTTATAGCTGTACTTCCAATATGATAAATTCGAATCGTCTTCGGCAAAAATGAGAACAAAAACTCCTGTTCTTCATAATACCAGTCCGTCCAGTATTCCTTGTGATCCGTCAACTGAATGGGAAATAGCTCCCACAATTCCTCAAGCTTCATTTTAGACAAGGGTTTACACATCAGAACACCCGCTTTCAATATAAGCTTTTGTTTCGTCCTGCTGGTATTCTGTAATCAAATGCGACGCCCACCTAAAAAGTTGCTCGGAAAGCCTTTCAAAGTCAACCTGAGTTAAATCAGTCTGTTGTTTTAGGACAATCGCAGTTTCAAGTATTTCACGTTCCGGTTGCTGCAGAACCGGAAGCAGTTCCGTTTTTCTCTTTCGGTAGGTTCCCATCTGAAGATATGAAATCGCCTGGACAGTAAAAACCGCTGATTTATATAGTGCTTTCAGCATCTCCCTGTCCTTTTCATGAACCATGTTGTGTCCGCACATGTGGTAAATATTGCAGGCTCCGATTCGGACGGAACGTCGGACATCTTCTTTGCCAATCAATTCTTTCAAAAAATCTATACTGCCGAGAATCGGTATCGTATCATAATAAAACTGAAACAAATCTGAGCGTTCCCAGTTCTTCAGTTCCTGAAGGCCAGAAATAAAGCCGCATATTTTCTCTCGGTTGGGAAGCGAATCCAGCATAATTCCATATGCTTTTAAATCCTCAGGTTCTGCATGGTCAAGTATCACAACCATGTCAATATCGCTGCTATCCGTCGCTTCTTCGCGGCCGTAACTGCCCTGCAGCCCGACGAGCACCAGCCGGTAACCGAACAGGTGTTTGAGTTTATTTAAGTATTGCTGCATCCATGTAATAATATCAACTTGCATGGCTTCTCTTCTCCTTTTAATTTTATAGTAATTCATTCATCCTTAGCTGGTCCAATGGCTGTTGGCAAAGGCTATCTGTCTATACAGTATGCAAGCCTGCCTCAAACAAACTCATGGTGTGTTTTGGCCGGATTGATGGTACAGGTAAAAAATTGAAACCATAACGAACTAAGAGTTTTACGAGATGGAATATAAGATACCCTGTTACTTGTAATTAATATTTTAGCTTTTATATGATCCATTTTCTTTTTCTAGTTCAATCCCAGGTAAAATCACTTTAATACATCAGGTAATTTATATTTAACCATTTCAATACAACTAGTATTATTTTCCAATGTTTGTGTAGTAATTTTAATAGGCTTAGCAAATATAGTTGGATAATCAACTTCATCATATTTTGCACGAATCGGAAATGCCAGTTGTTCTCCGTCTATTAAAAATTGAGCATTCTTACCATTTGTATTACCACGAGCATCTATTCTAATCCACTTGTTTATACTTGAAAGAAAAACTGCATTTAAAGCATGTATACAATATCCTGTCTCTGGAGTATCACCTAAAGTCAATCTTTGATAGCAAAAACCAGTTGGAATACCTTGACACCTTAATAGTGCAGCCAACAACATTGACTTTGCATAACAGATTCCTTCCTTATGCTTCAGCACTTCTGATGCAGTTCTTGTTACTATCTCACTTTGAATATCCCAGGAATGTGAAATTTCATCCCGAACATATTCAAAAGCAATTTTTATTTTTTGAATTTCATCCAAATTATCACTAAACAATTCTTTAACTTTATTTTGTATAATTTTTTTGTCAAAATCAACATATTTATCAGCTAATACATAATTTGATAAATCTTCATGTTCTAATATAAAATTCATTTCTTTTGGCAGTATTTTATTTTGTCTTCGTTCTTCTATGGCTTTTATTGTATCCATATTAGTCTCCTCCTCAAATTTGAACAACACTCTACTTACTTTTTCATACCCTCAATCATTCCAATAGACTTCAAGCACATATATAAATTCCCCTGTATATAAGGTTAATCAAAAAGCTCTTTGTGATTAACAGCTATATTACTGGTTGAACTAATTTTTATATTAAAACTACCCTTAGCCTTTTCACCAACAATTCTAATTATATATTTTCCATCTTTAGGAGTTGTAAAACTTAAATTTGTTTTCTCATTAGATTCAGTCTTAGTAATAATATTATAATTTGGATCTAATACTACAACATAGAATTTACCTTTACTAATTTTTAATATTATAAAACTTTAAATTCTATATCCATACATTTGCCTCCGTCAAATTACTATTTTATATTACTCAATTTTAAATTGGAATTTGTCTAATCATTTAAAATCCATAAAGTAATTTTGCAAATCCAAACTCATTAAATAAAAGAAAACGTCCCATAAACATTACAACTATATAAATGATGGGTTCACATTTACAGCAATCACATGATTCAGGTTCATTTTTTATTACATAAACAAACATTTTATATATACCATATCCAATGAGTCCACCTATCGTATTCAATATTAAATCATCAATATCAGTACTTCTATTGTTTAATAATTGGGTGACTTCTATAAACATTGAGAATAAAAATCCTGATACCAGAATATAGAGCACTTTATCGTATTTTTTCCACAAAAAAGGAAGTATAATACCAAAAGGAATAAAAAGTAACATGTTTTGTAAATATGCCACTATATCAATTTCATTAGAAAATGGCATAAAGTTTAGATTTTGCGTTATTTCAAAGCGATAATAAAGTATATCATATAAAGTTCCTGTTCCTGTAAAATGAAATACGGAAATTATATAAATTGCAAAAGCAATAGTAATTCCACAATTAATTCTTGATGTTAATATACCTTTACGTTTATTCATATTATTGAATATCAAGAAAGTCACAATAAAAGGAACAAAAGCTGTCAAAAATTCATATCCAATAAAAAGCAAATTATCCATAGAATTTACCTCCAAATTACTATTCACTATCCTATAATTGTTTTCATAAAAACATCAGCAGCCATATTATCATTATACCTTACTGTTTTCACAAATCCATTTTTCTGATAAAGCTTAATTGCTCTTTCACTGCTGCTTAATGTATCTAGGTACATTTCTTTAAAACCTTTGTAAATTAAATCAAATGATACATTATGTTTTCCATCCTCCTGTAAGAATACTCTTTACTTTACAATGATTTGCACTTGTAACGTAGATTAATAACATCTGGATAAGGTGTTAATGTTTATCTATTAATCTCTGTATAGATATTATTGATTTATCCGTTTTTGATGCTTTTATGCCAATCATATCTATATTAATACTTTTCTTTTTTAAAGTTTTTCTGAGTATTTCAATGAAAATACCTTTGTATAGCTTTTTAAGAATACTGCCGGAGCCATTTTATAGAGAAAACCAACTGTAGTTATTTCTTAATAATAAAGAGTAGAAACTTATTACGTAGAGAAGTCATGACAATAATCATATACTTTCACTTATCAGCTTATAGAAATTTCAAAGCCTATTATACAAAGTATGTATCAACTGTTCTAAGACCCTATTTCCCTGAGCTTGTAAGCTATACCAGATTTGTAGAATTAATGTATGAAGCATTTGTTCCACTACTATTATATATGACAAAGTTTAGAAATGGCAAGTGTACAGGAATTTCTTTTATTAATACTTTTACTAGCATCAATGAGAAGCTTGCAATACTAATATATAAGCTTTTCATTATAAATTTAAAATTCTATAGGTATTTTTAAATTAAATTATCCGAACACTAAAAAATGAATATTTATTGACTCTCCAGTAATATGCATTATAGGATATTAGCCCTTCTAAACAAATTTAATTAATTTACCTTCTTTGTGATTCTATAGGATATTTCTCTTGTCAAATTTCGCGGTATAAATCTAATAATAAAAGTCAACAGCCTATTTATGAAACCATGAATTACAACCGGTCGCCCTTTCATAAGTTCTCTGTATCCATAAGATGCTACGTCCCTGGCTTGTGCTACCTTAAGGGTTTTAAAAGCTTTAGAATTTTGTAATGATGCCACATCATAAAATGCAGTTTGTGTAGCTCCGGGACAAAGAGCTGTGACTGTTACTCCACTATCCTTAAGTTCTTTTGATAGTGCCTCTGAAAAAGAAAGTATAAATGCTTTTGATGCAGCATATATTGACTGAAATGGAACTGGCTGAAATGCTGCTGTGGATGCTAGATTTAATATTTTCCCATTTCCTCGTTCAACCATAGGTTTCAAAAACAATCTTGTCATGTGAATAACAGCAACAATATTAAGCTGTATCATAGAATATTGTTTGTTCCAGTTACTATCTACAAAGTCGCCAAAATCTCCGAATCCTGCACTATTTACCAATATGTCTATACGCTTGTTATTGGCAAACAAAGTTTCGTATATTTCTTCAGGGGCATCTTTGACTGAGAGATCCTTTGGAATTACTTCAACTGAAATTTGGTATTGTTTCTCTAGTTCTTTTTTAATTGTTTCAAGTTTCTCTTTACTTCTGGCCACAAGTACCAAATTGTACTTTTCTGTGGCAAAAGCATGTGTAAGTTCGTAACCAATCCCACTAGTAGCACCAGTTATCAACACGCTTTTTTGCATAAATGTTCCACCTGCTTTCCAATTTCAACAGAACAAATTCTCCATTGTTTTAATATAACGTGAGTTCAAAAATTCAACGTTATTTATGGTTAACTTTACCATGCATTACAATTTCTTTAAAACTTTATGCGAATATATTCTTCTATTGATGCATACATAAAATTTTGTAAAATCTATAAAGGAAATTCCTATACACTTTCCAGTTCTGAACTTCAATTAAATGAATATGTTACCTTATGTTATGTAGTGTAAAATATATAACATAAAGTAACAACTACTTTGTCCCTTATTATAAATTTACTTAAATTACCTATACTTACCTATTTTTTTACTAAAATGAGTAGTTTATGAGGTTGGGTAATTATCGATACGTCTTACGGTAGGGTCAATTCCCAAAAGACCAGCTAGATTATTCCCAAAAATCTTATGCTTATCTTCGTCAGTTAAAGGTAAATAGCCATATTGCCATTGTAACTCTTCAGGAATCTGGAAGTCACGCAGACCCATAACTGCCGCACCGATCTGTGCCCCATATCCAGCACTATCTGTACCCCAAATGATACGGTCTGGGCCAGCAAAACGGAGTGCTTCTCCCAAGATTTTTGCAAATTTATAAGGTGCAGTAATCGCCCACGGTACAAGTAAGCTCAAACACAGGTATACATTTGGATGCCCCATAGCTACCATATTGAGATCATCACAATATGGATAACCCATATGGAATGCTACCAACTTGAGAGCTGGAAAATCACGGGCAACATCATCTAATTGAATAGGTAAACAATATTTACTCTTTCCAGGTGGTACCCATGAAAATCCTGTATGAATGTCTAAAACAATCCCGAGTTCTTCAGCTCTTTTATAAAACGGCCAAAGATCTGGATCGTTAATAAAGGTATCTTCCGGTGGGTAATATTTGAAAATTTTTGCACCACGCTCTACCCAGTATTCCATTTCCCAAATAGCATTAGTAATACCACGGTGTTTAATAGGAGAAAGATTGGGCTCAATAATAAAACGGTTGGGATGTGTTTCTACAGCTTTCCATGTGTCACCATTTGTACACCAACGACTGGAGAAACCTGTGGTGTCCATCATAGATTCAGGTAAAAGACAAGCAATGTCCACACCATATTTATCCATTGCACGTATAATGTTTTCAGGGTCAGTGCTTTTTTGCATTTCCCAAGGTTCCAATATATCGGAATACTTTTTAGGCATACCCTGCAATATAGGTCTCATAATACCATCAATAGCACGCCACCACATCTTCACTCCTGGAAAATGGTTTACTGACTCCATATCTCCAATTAAATGACATTCAGGATCAATTTTAAAGAAACTATCATTAAAATATTTTTCATTCATTCTATATGCTCCCTTCCTTAAATTTGAGGTAAATTTAATCTTTTATCCATAAAGCGTTTTGAATGTACATCCATTAAGCCATTATCCTGCCAAAGCTCCGGATAATATTTTTCAAATCCAGCGGTTGGATTCACAGAACAGCGAATCCAGCGTGGCTCAAATAAATTCATATAACATCGCTGACAGCGTATGCATTTTATGATATCTTCACAACGCCCGACTTTTACTTTTGCTGGCCAATAGGGGTCTGCAATAGATTGACGACCAAGAGAAATTAAATCAGTTTTACCACTAGTAATTGCTGCAGCTGCTGTTTCAGGGTTGATAAAGTTAGGGGTAATCACAGGCATGCCGCCACTGGCTTTTTTGAAACCGGGTGCCCAACGTGTAAAGTCGTCTTCGCCATCTGGAGCAAATCCTGCCCCAGGATTTTCATAGCAACCCTGTGAGACATTAAAATAGTTTGCACCTGCATCGCTAAAAAATTTTACCAGTTTACATACTTCTTCATGATCTAAACCACCTGGCATTAATTCGTTGCCTGAAAGACGGCAACCTAATGTTTTATCAGGACCGACTTTTTTACGGATACGTTCAATAATATTTGTAACCACCCGTGCACGATTTTCAGTATTGCCACCATATAAATCGGTACGATGGTTGGAGCGCGGTGATAAAAATTGATGCAGTAGATACCCATGAGGTGTGTGAAGTTCTACACCATCATAGCCTAGCTTGTAGGCAGCACACGCTTGTTCCACCATAAAGTCCTCCATTTGTTCAATTTCGGCAATAGTTAGTTCACGAGGCGTATGACCTTTGGCACTATGAAAAAATTCAGGACTTTGTTTTGCTAAAGATTCAAAAGCTACTTTTTTAACTTTTTCGTATTCTTCATCGCTAAGACTTTTGAGTTTTTCGATACCACCAAGATCCTCAATCAATGTAATGCCAATTCGTTTAAATTGCTTTGCCCACCCGTGACTTAGATTACGCAGATCCATTTCAAGTGGAATGGCTGACGGTGCACCAGAAGCAATATTATTATGCACCATATCGGGATGACCTTGTCGTCCCCATCCGGGAGAGAGCTGCATGAAGATTTTTGTGCCCTTGTAAGAGTGAACAACATCTGCTATTTGGCTCAGATAGCGATATTTTTTCTGACTGTCTAGCAAAAGAGGATTAAGTGAATCGCTGCCGCGCCACGGATAGGGATTTGCTACCACGCATTCTGTAATAATAAGGCCAAATCCACCTCTTGCACGCGTAGCATACCAAGCATTTGACTGTTCACTAGCATATCCATCTGGGTCAGTATAACCCATATTCATTGGTGACATCACAATTCTGTTTTTTAATTCTACATTACCTATTTGAATAGGCTCAAATAATATGTCAGTATTCACTTTATAACCTCCTAATTTAATTTGATTACTCTCGGAAATTCTATGACATCTCAGTTTACTCGATTTTCATTTCTAAGATTCCTTGGAGTTTCCCCCTAAAATTTATAAATATTTTCTAACTTTCTAATGACCTTTTAGCGAAGAAGTAGAGCTATAGATGCATATAAGCCTTTTTCCAGAATTCAAGGGAACTGCTGACTCCTAGTGGAGTTATAATAAATATACTAACTGTATCACTTTGTATGCTGTGTCCAATTAAACTAATGCTTTAAATCTTAGTAGAGTTATATAAAATATGAAGAATAATATGATTATATTATTAAACTTTGACATACTGTTTCATAATGACCAGGCAGAACGAGATATTCGTATGACTAAGGTAAATCAATGAGTTTCTGGTACATTTAGAAAATCCAAACTATGGTGTTAGTCTGGCTGGATAGTTATTACAAGAATTAAATCGTAAATGTTAGCTATAGTGTAAGTACCATTTTTTAAGTCTTTTTAATAAGGTTTATTTGTTATGTCTGTTTTTAATGATTTCATTACAAAAATCAGAGATAAATCAAACTGTATAAAATTTTATCATTTACTCATTAGTTTCCAAGAGCATCTAATTCCAAATGTTAGATAATTGACATTTGTTACTTTTAAGTCTATGATATTTTTAATACTAGTACAAGAGTCAAAATATTACTATTTGATATATAAGAGACACAAATGTTAATATGTACCTAAAAAGGAGAATACTTTATGAAAAATAAAAATGATTTGAGGATTATACGAACATACAAGTTATTAACAGAAGCCTTTATGCAGCTCATGAGTGAGAAACATTTTGAAAATATAACAGTAAATGAATTGTGTGATAGAGCGATGATTCGCAGAACAACATTTTATAAGCATTTCGCAGACAAATATGAGTTTTTTGGATTTTTTGTTCAGCAATTACAGACTGATTTTGATAAAAAAAGCCCTACTTCCTCAGAATATCAAAATGCATCCTCTTTTTATATCAGTATTATCTGCCACATGCTGGATTTTTTAAAGGAACACGAACAATTGGCTCATATGGCATCTGGTAGTAATTTGATTTTTACACTTCTTAATATACTTTCAGAAAAAATTATATTTGATATTACGGAGAAAATTAAAATTAGTGCAAAGAATGGAATAACTATACCCACATCTCCTGAAATAATGGCATCATTTTTTACTGGTGCTTTGATATATACTGTCAAATGGTGGCTTACCCAGAAAAAGTATTTATCAGAAGAAAATTTAATTGAAGAAGTAGAAAAAATCCTTTCTGCTTGGGACAAGTGTTAAGGATAATCAACCTATAGAATTAAACTGAGTTATATGAATTGAAAAATTAATAGCTTTAAGAACTTAACTTATGCTAGAGCAGAACATAATTATAAAAGTATAAAGCGAATTGAAACTAAACTCCAATTTGCTTTATACTCATTCGTTTTATTCTAACATATTAAACTTTTTTATAACTCTATACCTGTACTATATTTTCTTGTGAAATATCTTTCTGTAATAATTTACTATTTTTATATTTCATAAAAGCAATTCTAGCAGAGTATAGTGTAATTCCTATTGGTAACCAAAATTGTCCAAACTTAAGCTCATTTTGTAAATAAGGAAGCATAAGATCCCAACCTAATCCTTTTAAATTCAACATCTTTAACGCTATAGTCATATGTCTGAATGGCCATAGACTATTAAGAGCATCTGACATTCCACTTGGCAACAAATAATCTGGAAATATAATACCACAGGTCAGAAATATAACTATATTTATCATATTAAAAAATAGTATAAAGTAACCAAGGTTATCCATAACTGATGCAAAAATTAATCCCATAGCTGTAAGGTTAATAAAAAATAAATACATTACAACAATATATATTAATATATCACCACGAAGAGGTACACAGAATAATTTATCAAGAATGCATAAGCAAGTAAAAATTAATATAGTACATAAAGTAGAATATAGTAATATTCTTACTATAAGACCGAGTATAGCTTTTACACCTTCTCTTGAACGTATCTTAATTTGTGCAAATTGCTCTTTCTTTTTCAATAAAGCAGGTACTAAAAGTAATGGTACAAAAAACCCTTGATTAACCAAAGACACCAAAGTATAAATTAAATATCTAAGATAACTACTTTGCGGCTCATAAAGTACACGTTCAACATAGGAAAAGTTTAAAACAGTTTGTTTAGATAAATATGGGACCATACCATTCCCTTGAAAAACGTTTATTTGAGCACCAGCATTTATTGTACTTAAAACCTGACTAGCATATCCCAAAGTACTGGATTCTTTAGGAAGACTAGTTCCATCTATTAGTAATAAAGCACTAGGTGATTTTGCCAAACTTACATCTTTTTCAAAATGTTTAGGTATTATTATACCTCCATTTACTCTACGATCTTTTATTGCTTTTTCAAGTTCAGTATCCGAATCTGCGTAATAATTAACATTTAAACCTGGTTGAATTTTAAGTTGTTGTATAACAGTTCTTGACAAATGTGAATTATCTTTATCAACTACTCCAAAGGGTATATTTTCGATATAAGGATTAGACATGGCATAACCGAAAATAAGTGATCCTAAAATAGTGAGTATAATAGTCTTAACAATAGGATTTATTTCTTTTTTTAATAGTTTTAGAAAAAGCGTCATTATATTATCACCTCTGCATCTTGACTATTGATGGTACTATTTTTGTTACTTATTTTAATATTCCTAAGTCTTTTAGTCTCTTTAATTTTATATAAGAGGAATGTAACCACCCACATAAAAATTACAAATTTAGTAAGCCAAAATATATTAGGTAAGTTATCTTGAAAACTCCCCCCTATAAGTGATAAATCTCTTAGGGGTATGGCATAGTAGTAAAATGGAATATATTTAGCTATTATAGGAATACTATCAGGCATAGCTACAGTTGGAAACGTGTATCCAACCAAAAATAGAGTTATAGCTATTGGACCTACAAAGCCTAGTGCATTTAACTGATTTCCATTATACAAGATACTTAAAAACACTCCCAAGAATGTCATTCCAATACAAAAGAGAATAGTTAACACAATTGCTGCCTCAACAGAACCCCTATAAGGCAGACCAAAATATTTGCAGTAAATTTCCAGAATAATAAAAACTGAAATTGATGCCAGAAGTCCAACCATAATACCTTTAATCCATATTTTTTTATAGCTATTACCTTTGTTTATTAATAAAATTACGACTATAATCATTCCGACTTGAATGGTATTGATTGAAAATCCTGGAATAAAAAAATTAAACATATTTTCAGTAGGGTTTCCTATGATTCTAGAATTATAACGTATTGGATTGATGTAACTTGCAGCTACTTCTGGCATTAATCCGAATTGTCCCTCTGCTACACCTATTAAATATGCTGATTTAATAGTGCCCAGAATCTGTGCAACTCTTGTTTTACTAGAAGAAGTCATGGTCATTTGAGTTCCGTCATAAACAACCATAATTTTGGAATCTTTCCCATCAGTTAGATCCTTTGAAAAATGTTTAGGAATAATAAATCCTATAGCTACCTTTCCTTTGTCTATTAAATCTTTAACATCATTATCAATCTGACTATATGCAACTACATTAAATTTTGAATTTGTCTTTATTTCCCTAATAAAAGCTTGAGTTGATAAAGAGTTATCATGATCTACAATAATAGTTGGAATTTTGCTAAGTGAATGAGCACTAAATTCAAATGCTAAAATAATAGAACCCCCAATGCCAAGTATTATAAACATTAAAATAGGAATTACCATATACTTAAATCTTAATATTTTTTCTTTCATGATAATCATCACTTCTTTCCAAAGTCAACAAATGCTGTCATTCCTGCATGGAGTGGTTTATTCATATTAATTAATTCAACTTTAACTCCATAGGATAATATATCAAATTCCCCATTATCATTTGTTGCTCTTTTAACTGCAAAATCAGCATCCTTATTAATTCTAACTATTTTACCTTTAAATTGTTGATTAGGATAAGACGAAAGTTTTATAGATACTTCTCCATTTAACTTCACTTTTGAAAGATCTGTTTCTTTTACATTACATTCAATCCAAGGTGCAATTGTATTTGTCATTACTAGAAGAGGCATTCCTGTAGATACAAGTTCACCAACCTCTACATTTAATTGATTTACAATTCCATCTGCTGGTGCTGTGATTGTTGTATCAGCTATGTAACTTTGTACTTCATCTTGTCCACTTTCAGCTTGTTTAATTTGAGCTTGATATCCCTGTATTGTTGCATCTGCTTGATTTACTTGTGCTTGTAATGCTGCTATATCTTCAGGTCTTGACCCATCTTTGGCAATATTATATTGATTTTCTGCCACATCCATAGATGTTTGAGTCTTATCTAAATCCTCTTTAGTTGCATAGCCTTTACTATATAACTCATTTACCCTATCATATGTAGCTTTGGCTAAATCGTATTGAGCCTTAGCTTCATCAATTTCCTCCGGTCTTGCTCCATTTTGAGCCTTCTGAAGTTGTGCTTGTGCTGTTGATTTTGCTGCTTCTGCTGCTTTCATTTGTCCAGTGGCTGCATCGATTTGAGCTTTTGATTGAGCTTCCTTTGCAACTAGAGAACTATTATCTATAGTTATTAAAACTTGTCCACTTTTTATACTGTCACCTTCATCTATATTTATAGCTGTTATTTTTCCTGCAACTTTTGAATTTATATTTATTTCTTTAGTTTCTATGTTTCCTTGAACAATTAAATGGTCGCTTTGCTGTTTTACTATTTTATCTCCTGTCAAAACAGCATTTTTACTACAACCTGAAAGCAACCCTGTTGTAATTGTTAGAGCTAATAATACTCCAATTTTTTTTCTTTTCATGTAAATCCTCCTAAACCAACTAATATATTTGCTTATAAGAACCTGTTAGTTAAACGTTGTCTAATTTTTACAAGTGATTCATGTAGAATTTTCATCTGTTCTTCTGGTAAAACGCCTAATAAAGATGCTATAATATTTTCTTTATCTGGTAATATCTCAGCTAAAATTTTCTTACCCTCTTCTGTTATAATAATCTTTGTATACCTCCTATCATTTTCATCTTCCTGTCGTATGACAATTCCTTTTGCTGTCATTCTATCAATTAAAGTTGTTACACTAGGTTTCTTTACTCCTAATTTCTTACTAAGAGTAGATGAAGTACTTCCTTCATCACCACATAAATATAAATAATATAGAACTTTGAATTGTACCTGTGTTAATTCAAACTTTTTATATCCTTCTTCACCAATTTTATTTATTAATTCTGATACTTTAACTATCTCTTCAATTACCTCGAAATTTAATTCCATTGGATCAATCTTAATTAAATCGGTATCTTTCTTATTCATAAACAACACTCCTAAAATGTTTTTTCATATTACTTTTCTAATATTATCAATTTAATATATTGATAATTATATAACCAATAGTTAGTATAATTAATAGTTAGGTTTACTAATTATTAGTTATACTAATCATTATACACACTATTACATTAGTTGCAATATCAATAATTGGAAATTATCATTATGTTGTGTCTGAAAACATAAAGTTGCACCAAAACTAAGTTAATAGTTTTTAATATTTCTGCTGCCTCAGCCTTTATTTTACAATAATAATTATTACCAAGGCTAGATTTAAGTTTAGAATCCAAGATCCAGTACTTATTTTTGCTGCTATTTATACCATATTGTTGCCTGAATATCCTCAATGCTTCCTTTACACTCAACAGCACAACCTACTATAATCCTTTTTACTGCCTTTTTATCTATATTAATTGGCGTAGTTCAAATATGGTTAAATACGCTGACCTACGGACAGTAAAAGAGAAAATATTGTTTACAACAAAAGAAATTCGGAACCAGCTGATAAAAACAAAAAAGACTGCTTTTTAAATATAAAAACACTTATTGTTAATTTAGATAATGAACCGAAAAATAGCATCCATAACTCAATTTTGACTTGTTATTTATTTCAAATACCCTAATTCTATGAAAAGTCTCGAAAATTTCCTGTTTTTGTGGTATAGTGAATATGCTGTAAATCAGCCAAATTAAATTTTAGGAGATTGCTGTTTGAAGAAAAACAACACCTTGGAGATTGTAGCGTAAACTGGAGGTTTGCGTAATACTATCTCACACAAACCTCCCAATATTGACGGTCAACAATTTTCAGGAGGAAAAACAATGAATAAAAATGACTATATTATCCGCTTAGAAACTCTCGCGGATTACCACGAGGTGGAAAACCTAACCAGAGAGGCATTCTGGAATGTATATCGACCCGGTTGCTCCGAGCATTATGTTCTTCATTGCTATCGCAATAGGTATGATTTTGTGCCGGATCTTGATTTTGTTATGGAGAAGGACGGTAGAATCATCGGTCATGTGATGTATGTACGCACGACACTGCAAACTGATGATGGACGAAATATTCCAATTATGACATTTGGCCCTATCAGCATAGTGCCAGAATATAAGCGGAAGGGCTACGGTAAAGCACTGCTGGACTATTCTTTGGATAAAGCAAAATCACTCGGTGTAGGAGCCGTTTGCATGGAAGGAAATATTGACTTCTATGGTAAATCCGGCTTTGTTGTTGCCAGTACGAAAGGGATTCACTATTATGCAGAGCCAAGAGATTCGGAAGTTCCATACTTTCTACTCAAGGAACTGAAGGATGACTTTCTTGACGATGTTACCGGCACGTATCATACACCGCAAGGATACTTCGTTGATGAAAATGAGGTTGAAGAGTTCGATTCTCATTTTCCAGCAAAAGAAAAAAAGGTACTTCCCGGACAGCTCTGGTAACCAAATAAGAAATTGAAGATGAGCATCTGTCAGAAATGGCAGGTGCTTTTCTTATGCCCATTTTGGGAGATTATCTCATTTTATCACACGTGTTGATTAACTACTGTTTACCATAAACAAATTTGACAAAAAAGCCTATACCGTTACAGGTAAAAACTTTTCTCATTTAATTAAAGATACGACACACTTTTAACACCAGAGTTTAAAATGTACCCCCTTTATTAAAAGAACCTCCTTAAAAATTCTTTTAATCTATTTATTTAACATCCATATTGTATAATTCAATATACCTGCAAATGACACCCATAATATGTATGGTATCATTAGATAAGCTGCCAATTTATCTGATTTATTAAATTCAAAAGTTGTCATAATAATACTTACCAGTAAGAGTAATAGTTCAAAAAAAGCTACACCATAAAGCTTGAATCTGAAAAAAATAATTGGCCAGAACAAATTCAATATTAACTGTAAAGCATATAATGTTAATGCTTTTGTAATATCTTCTCCCTGTTTTCCTCTAAGCCATATTCTATATGCTGCTATTGCCATAAGCAAAAACAAAATTATCCACACTATAGGAAATACCCAATTTGGTGGAGAAAATGGTGGTTTATTAAATTGCATATATGTTTTTGAATTAGACATTCCTAAAAAACTACTAAGCAATCCTATTCCTTCTGCTATTATAATGCTTATAATAAGATTACTAATACTTTTCTCTCCATTTACTTTAAACACACTATAAACCATAAAAACACCCCTAAAAATAATTATATTATAACAAGAGAATTTTATTCATTTGAGTATACGGTTTGCAGTCGTTAACATCTTCAAATTCGCTACCAAAACTCAGATAAAATGCCCCTCTAATATTATCTTTCCAATATTTATTTTCTTTCATACCCTTATCTGCTATTATTTCTAATTCCATTTTTTTCTCCTTCTTATAAATTTATAATTAGAGCACAATTTCCTACTACTTAGAGCCTATCCCTAAACATAAATTTATCAGTGATACAAAAATAGTATCCTATATCATGTAATATCATAGATATTCATATAAAAAATTAATATAATAGAATATTTTAGAAGGATTTTACTACAATTTGTAGAATATTAAATTTTATGTGAATAAAAAGTGGAATTTGTCTATTTTTTATAATTTTTACAGTCGTAAATATACCTATAAATAAGTGTTTTGCATCTATTAATTAACATCACTAGTAATTTCAATAATTCTATCTTTGACAAAATTAAATAGGTTCATTATTGAAATTATTAATTTTACTGTGTCTATAAATATTATCATATTTTCTAACTTGTGGTATATACTATAAAATACTCTTAGTTATAGACTGTAAAAATGATCTAATTTCAGAAAGGAGAACATATTATGGATCAGAATAACATAATAACTAGAAAATTAACTTCATCAGCTTTCCAACGCCAAATTTTCGAAGAGTTACTGGATTTTTTTAGAATAATTGGTATTATGGAGACCAGTGGTTCCGAATTTCAAAAGAGAGAGCCTACAAAACTCATAGAATATTTTACAACAGAAGAACTATATAGTGAATCTATAAATCAGCTTAAAGAATTAATTGTTCTATATCCTAAATTAACCTTTTTAAATTATTTAACTAACTTAATTGAAGTATTTAATTCTCAAGGTGGAAATGGAAACTTACTTTTAAATTCATATTTGGATTTTTCAGATTTAAAGAAATCATATTTAAAAGAAAGTAATTACAGCAGCACTAATATCCTTTTAAAAGCAGATAGAGAAAATGTATATATTGAAAGTACAGATACCTTTATAGAGGAATCACCCGATTTGAAAGAATATTTTGATGATATTGTAATAGATAAGAAATTCATGACTTCTGCAATGAATGTTTGCAAAGAAGTTAGAAATCAAGGAAGAAACTTTACTGCAGATGAGACAAGTTCAATATGGTTTTCATACTCTTTACTAAAAAAAGGTTATACCTTGGACTATGGATATACTGGTCTTGGAACCTCGGGATTTAGAAAGTGGCATCAAACTCTTATATTCAGCACTGATCCAGGGGATGATCACATAAGAATAACAGCTATGGATAAAAAATTAATGGATGGTGTAGCTGTTCATGTGGAACATATAGATAGAGATATGGTTACGGATAAAAATAAAGTAGAGGCTTACAGACTTCCTGCAGCAATTAATGCTGTAAAGGTTCGGTTGCATATATCAGATGATGCTCCTGTTACTGCTTTTATAGGAAGACCGGTATTTGAAAATGGCTATCCGGACATACAAGCTAAAGGTTACGTTACCAAAGAAAATTTTGATATGGACAAACTTAAGTCAGTTCATATGACGGCTAGTGCATGTAATACAATGTTTCAAAATGGTGTATGTGACTGTAAGGTAGCTATTGAAAGAATGCAAGTGTCAGATGCCATTGAGTTTATGAAAAGTGTTGTTGGCAATGTTATGAGAGATTCAACAAAGCAAACCTTAGCAGCTGCATTTAATATAAATACCCCAATATTTGATGATGTATATTCTAATACTGAAATAACAAAACCTTTTGAAATTGCAAAACTAGGTATAAAAATAGCTGTTGCAGGAGGATTTGACAGAATAACCTGGGATGGTGCAGATTCGATTCATGTACCAAGTATTCCTGTAATAAATCAAATGACTCACAGAGAATTTGTAGAATTAGTGCATACTGCACATGAGAATGGTTTACAAACATACTTTTCAGCAGGACTTACAGTAGAGGATATTGAAAAATGTGTGATTACTGGAGTTGATGGACTTGGAATAGGTACTAGCCTTCATTATATGGATAAGCAAACACATTTAATGGGAGCTTTTGACCCAAAAGCAATCTTAAGCACTCTAGAAAAGAGAAATGAAATAGAAAATTCCGTTTTAGGAAAATCGGCTCTTTTCCTTGCCAAGCTCGATAGAATCTATTATGAGAAAACTATTCATGAAGATGAAGATAAAATAAGAATAGACTTATATAATGTACTTTTAAATCAAGATATAAAAAATGCTGCTATATTATTAAAAGACCCTTGTCTAAAAAGAGTTAAGGAAATATCTTACGAAGGTCCAAACAATGTTTTAGGTAGAGCTATAAGAAGTATTAATTTTTATATTTCACTAATAGATAAAAAAGTTCCACTTTCTGAGGAGCAAGTTCAAATATATGAAACAATAGGCGGGATGCTTTCTAAAAATGACGTTTCGGGTTTACAAAAAATCTTTCAAAATCAAGGGGTGAACATATAATGATTAACAGTATAAAAATCCAAGGAACTATATCTTTCGATCCCAAAACTAACATCTGGAGTGAATCCGGTAATGGTTGGAGAATTAATATGTCAGATCAAAATAAAGTGAAAATTCTCTTTAATGAGTCAATTATGTTTGACGTTTCAAATCCATCTGCCTTAAATAATTACAGCCTTATATTAAGCAACATAAATAATAATGGAAATATTTCAGCTTATGACCTTAATCAAGATGGTTTTTGTATGAAATGTGACAATTATACTGATTTTACTTGCATGGCTTCCTTTTTGATTGAAGGTACAAAGGCTAATTGTGTCCCAGATGATAGAGATCTCACAAATGAAGAAAGTGTTACCGACATATATGCAGCAGGATTACTATTTGATTATGAGGCAAAATATGGTTTTGTAAGTGTAATGGGTTCTGCAAGTATAAACTCGAATGAGAGATTAGATGGACATATTGATGTATTAAATCAACATCTTTCAAGTTTAAACAACAATGTAGAAGCCGAATCAGATTCCCTGACAAAAAAGTCATTATCTTCGAATGTTGATAGAATCCGTAGAAGAATAAAAAGACAAAAAGATATAAGAAGAAACTCTAGTAAGTACTGGAATTCCGCAAAAGAATTTGGTATGTTATGGGGAAAATATGCCGCAACAGATCAGGAAAAATCTCTTGGTGGTTGTTATGTTCCACTTTGCACAGGAGGAGGCCCTGGCATAATGAGAGCTGTAGCTGAGGGAGGAAGAAGTCAGAATGCACAAGTAATTGGTATAGATTGTCAATTTGGCATTGATAATTTCTTTAATTTAAAAGATAGTTATACTATCTACTCTAACATGAGGCTAAGAATGAATAATTTTTCAATAAGAGAAGGTATGATGTTAAATTACTCTCATGTAATTCTCTTTTGGCCAGGTGGTTATGGCACTTTATGGGAAGTTGCAGAGACTCTATCTAAAATTCAAACCATGCATCTTAGAAGACACAGAGTCAAAGCAATATTTGTTCACAGGGAATATTGGGAACCTCTATTCAAATTAGTGGAGCATATGAGAGAATATGGGACAGTTAATAGTTATGGAGACAGAATAAAAATTCCTGGAGTGGATGATAACCTTCCAGATGATGCTTATATTGCAGAGGTTGTTGACACGGCACAAGAGGCATTTTCGAAGACCAGAAGTTTTGTGGAAGAACTTTATAAAAGGAATGAACTTGAATTAGGGAGGATATAAGAAATGGTTGATTTTGAAAAAGAAAAAGCATTAGCAGCAAAGGAAGCATCTAAACTCATCGGAGATGGAATGGTAGTTGGAGTAGGTAGTGGTACCACAACGGCTTATTTTATAAAGTATCTAGGAGAGCAAGTGAGAAATGGCCTTAATATTATAGCTGTTCCAACCTCTAATGTAACTTCTAAGTTATGCAAACAAGAAGGAATTCCTGTGGTAGATGCCAATGTACCTTTAAAAATTGATATAACAGTTGATGGAGCAGATGAATTTGATTCTACATTAACACTCATAAAAGGCGGTGGAGGGGACCTATTACATGAAAAAATTATTGCTTCTGCAACAAAAAGAGAAATTATTATTGTAGATTCAAGAAAATATGTTAAAAAGTTAGGTGAAAGTTTTCCTCTTCCAGTAGAAGTTATACCTTTTTCTTGGCCTAAAGTTGCCCAGCATATAAAAAAATACAAAGGAACACCAATTTTACGCTTAAATCCAGACAAAAGTCCATTTATAACTGATGAGGGGAACTATATTCTAGATTGTAAATTTAATGAAATAAATAATCCAGAGGAACTTAACGAAGTTCTTACAAATATTGTTGGCCTCGTTGAAAATGGTTTGTTCATTAACCTTGCTACTGAAGTAATTATGGCACAAGGAGATAAAATAGTCTATTTTAATAAAAAACACAAGTTAAACAAAGTAATTGAAGAAGATGTACAAAAAAACACAATAAATAAGCTATTCGATAAAATTGATCAAGTTATTAAAAAGGGTGAAAAGCCTGTAGTTGAGATTGATCTTGATTTAACAGCTTTTGATCCAGCCAACAGAACAATAAAAGCCTTAAAGGCAGCAGGAAGCAAGTATAATATATCTGAATTCTTAAATCCAGAAACAAATTTTGATTTGCTTCCAGGCTATACTCGTGAGGCGTGGACTAATTTCTTGTGTAGAAATAAACTTTCGGAGAAATATCCACATCTTAAATGGCTTGGCTATAAGGATGCCACAGGTGATGAAACAAATGTTTATTCTGTTTTTCATACAACCTATTGGACCACAGAATGGCTAATTGAAGATACCTTAGTTGCCGGTATTGTGGATTTTGTAAAAGAAATAGAGCAAAAGGGGGCAGTTGCCTTATTTATTTCAGGTAGATGGGATCCTCTACAGTTTACTCCATCAAGAGAAGTACTAATAAGAGGTGGAATATCCAATCCAGTTCTGCTTATAGGTAATCCTCAACATGATAAGATAAGTGATGCTGAAAGCAAGGCCTTAAAGCAAGAAGAAATACGCAAAGACTATGGTACACCTGTAGCAATAATAGATGATAGAATTGATAACAGAGCTGCAGTTTGTAATGCGAATCCAGGAATTGATATGTTAAGTATAGGTATCTCCATACCTGATTTCACATACGATGAAGAAGTTACAGGTATTTCATTGAAGATATCTACATTTGAAAATTATTTGTCTAAAGAAAGATAATACACATAATTATTTTGAATACTTTATCAAGTGATTCTTAGGCTCAGGTGGAGTTTGTCCATGAAAAATACTATTCTCCATCTGAACCTTATTAACGTATTCTTAGAGCTTATCCCTAAGATGAATCGTTTTAGAAAATTGCTTGTTCGATTTGAGAAAACAGATGCAGCCTATTTGGGGCTTATTAAGCTTGCCTGTGCTTTTATCGCTTTCAGAAAGATTAAAATAATTTAGGGATAAGCTCTTACACTACTATTGTACATGACAAAATCCAGAACTGTTTAGTTCAGCAATTTTTCTTAAACTTTTTTATCTTCTGACTACCAGTACACATAGTAATTCCATAGGATAATAATTTTACTATAATACTTAAACACCATAATAAAGAAATACCAAACATAGTATCATAACATAAGTTCAATAGAAATAAATGCTTTCCAAAATCCCCATGTCCAGACCCTATAACTGGTAGAATAAATTGTGATGACCCTGCTGCTAAAATAAATATTAGCATTAACAGAATAAGCCTTGTAGTCTTATCTTTTCTCTTTATAAGATAAATCATTACTACACATATATATACAGTTGAAAATAAAATAAAAATATAAATATTATGATGTAACTTTGGATATCTACTTATAAGTTTTGTCCTAAATGTGTTTATATTTTTATTGGTAGAGTATTCTCCTTTAGCAAAGTTCCATTTACCTGGTATGTAAAAACTATAAGCATTCATTGCAGAATCCTGAATTTTTTGCCACATTCTATCTGGGTGTTTTAAATAAAAACACAAAATCTTTATAGGTGATATATTAGGATAGAATTGTTCCATCATATCTTTTCCTAGTGGATCCCCATTAGAATTTTTGTTATAAAAAGATTTTCCGTAAAAAACTATAAATTTTTTATTCAATCCAAGTTCCTCTAAATCTTTTTCTGGATTTTCAGAGCCTCTTAAAATGCCTGAAAAAACTGCCTGATACATATTGTTCTGATTCATTCTATCTGTCAATGAAATATAAGAGATACCACAAAGGATAAATACAACTAGTGAAGATATCATAATACACTTTCTGCATTTCTTATCTCTATAATAAATAAATAATCCTATGTACACTATAATCATAAAAACAAATAAAGGAATCTCCTGCGCCTTAGATGTCAAAAAAACTGCAGATGCTGCAAAAAAGTATACAAAGTATCTTATTTCAGGATTATTTTTAGTTATTAACATCAAATACGTTCCAATACTTAAAAAAAAGAAAACAATTGTACCTGCCTCTCCAAAAAAGGAGTTAAAATAAGATATATAAGATGTGTCTGTAAAAATTAAAATTATATAAATACCCGCTAATAATTTTAATAAAATAGAAAATCTTTTGAAACTAAGTATAAGAAATATGGATAACGTAAATATTGCTGAATATACAAATGCCAAGTATCTTATATCAAATATATTGCTGCTAAAATTATTTACAAGTAATGAAATAACTACAGCTACTTTTAGCAATATGCTTCCAGATACCCAATTTTTATAAAATAACAGGAATATTAAAAAAATATTTGGTGATGATATCAAATAATGTATATGTACAAATCCATCGTAAATTTCACTATAATTATTACATAAATTTGAGAGTCCCCCATATAAAAACAATCTCTCAAAATCTCCATTATCACATTTTCCTATAATGGGATAAATAAAAAGAGTATTTATCAATATGATAATTACAGGTATCAATATTATTATTTCTATTAAATACCTTTTCATTACATTGTATATTTTTATAAACATTTATATTTAATCTTCTCCTTTTTATCACGTGATCTCTCTAAATTAAAGGTGTAGTTAATCTCTTATAATACCATTATATTCTTAATAAGAATAATATTACAATACAAAAAGCATGAAATAGCTTATTTTATGCATGAAAAATATTTGGAATAACTTTTTCAAACATTTCTGGCTTAGTATTATCTACTTTTATATACTACCTATTGAAAAATGCATATAAATGTGTTTATAATTAGTTGTTGTACAAACTATTGATATGACAAATTTATTTTAAGGAGGTGAAAAATAATATGTTCAAATCTTATGATGAAGATATTGGAATGTTGACTAACAAAACTTCCAAAAAATTAGTACACTATTTGAATAAACAACTAAAAAAATTCCATCTGACCACTGAACAATGGCTGGTATTAATGAACTTATCCAAACAAAATAAAATAAGCCAAAAACTTTTAGCAGAAATTTCAGATAAAGATCAGTCCACATTAACCAGAATACTTGATATACTGGAAAGAAAAAATTTTATTGAAAGACATTGCTCTAAAGAAGACAGGCGCTCTTTTGCAATACATATAACACAAGATGGTGTAAACATATGTAAGAGAGTTACTCCCTTTTTAGAGGAGATATTTAAAGATATACTTTGTGATATATCTTATGATGAATTAAAAATATACCGCAAAGTTCTATTGCAGATTAACAAAAATATCAATTACACTTAAGGGGGAATCATCTTGGAAGAAGAAATTCAACCAATACCTAAAAAACTATGGACTAAAAGTTACATAGTAATGCTATTTTCAAATCTATTTATATATTTAGGATTTTACATGCTTGTACCAACTCTGCCTGCATATACAAAACTCTGTGGTGGAAGCAACTTTGAAGCAAGTCTTGTAGTAAGCACTTTCTCAATAACTTCACTGCTTATTAGACTAATTTCCGGGGGCATAATGGATAAGCTTGAAATAAAACCTTTGCTTTTAATAGGGGGAATAATCCTTAACCTGACTACACTGTCTTATATATGGCTTCCTGTGGATGCCATAATAATTGTCCGTATTATTCAAGGCATAGGCTGGGGACTTGCCTCTACCGGTGCTGCCGCTATATTTTCCGACATTATACCTAAAGAAAAACGTGGTGAAGGTATGGGATACTATTCTCTCTCTATGATAATATCCATGGCTTTGTCCCCTATGGTTGCAATAATTTTAATGAACTTATACAGTTTTAAAAATATTGCTTTTATATCAATAGCTTTAGTAATTGTGGGAATATTATTTCTTTTTCAAGTTAAAACACCTAAGAAAATTGCTTCAACCTCTAACTCAAAGAAAATTTTTTCACCAGCAGATTCCTTTGAAAAAAGAGCTGCCCTACCATCTTTACTCTGTTTTCTTCTGGTAATAACACTATGTGGCATTATGAGTTATATAATGTTATACGGTAAAGAGAGTAATATATCTTCCATTTGGGTTTATTTTATAGGATTTGTTGCAATGATCTTAATTACAAGGCCCTTTGTAGGAAGAGTATTTGATAAAAGAGGACATGTTATTATCATAATTCCAGGATCAATTTCCATGATAATAGGACTAGTAATACTATCCTATGCAAATTCCACATTACTACTTATAATATCCTCCTTATTTTATGGACTTGGATACGGTGCTGTTCAGCCCTCTCTACAAGCATGGACAGTAAACCGCTCTCCACATAATCGAAAGGGAGCTGCAAATGGAACTTTTTTATCTTCCATGGATCTATCCTACACCCTTGGAGCTATTCTTTTAAGTTTTGTTGCAGAACACAGCACTTACGCTTTTATGTATAGATTTTCTACCATATTTATATTACTGCTTTTAGTTATATACTTGTACAAAATATTTAAAAATAATACTAAAGAACAAAAATGGCAGCTTTGATTTTTCAAAGCCCCTTTTTTCCTTTTCCCTAACTAATTTACGAGAAACAAGTCATGTACTTCCTTCTTTAATTGCCTGATTAATCCAATATTTTGTCCTTGACACCTTTGTGAATATTGTATATATTATATATATACAATATTGTTAAGGAGCATAAAATTGAATATACATATTATTATAAGTAACTCAAGCGGACAGCCTATATACCAACAAATAGTATCTCAAATTAAAAACATGATTATATCAGATAAATTAAAAGGAGGAGAACCTCTTCCCTCTATGAGGCTTTTGGCAAAAGAGCTGCGCATCAGTGTAATAACTACAAAACGGGCATATGAAGAACTGGAACGTGAAGGATTTATTGTATCTATCACAGGTAAAGGAAGTTTTGTGGCCAATAAAAATACTGAATTTATAAGAGAAGAACAACTTAGAAACATTGAAAATCTTATGCATCAAATAGTTGAATCTGCAAATATCTGTGGAGTCAGTTTAAAGGAATTGATTGAAATAATGACACTAATATATAAAGGAGATTAAAAAATGGATTATGCTTTAGAAATTAAAGGAGTATCAAAAAAATATGATGGATTTAAACTAGATAATATAACCTTAAACCTACCTGCCGGCTTTATCATGGGACTCATCGGGGAAAATGGAGCAGGAAAAAGCACCCTGATTAAGTTGATTCTTGATTTGATTAATAGTGACAGTGGTACAATCAGTATTTTAGGACATGATAACAAAAAAGATATTAAACTAGTAAAAGACCATATAGGTGTTGTTATGGATGAGAGTTGTTTTCCTGAAAATTTAAGTCCCCAAAATATTAATATTATTATGAAAAATATCTATAAAACCTGGAAAGAGGATACCTTTCAGTTTTATATAAAACATTTTGATCTACCCTACAACAAAATTATAAAAGAGTATTCACGAGGTATGAAAATGAAGCTTTCAATTGCAGTTGCCCTATCCCATGACTCAAAACTCCTTATACTTGATGAAGCCACTAGTGGACTTGATCCTATAGTAAGAGATGAAATTCTAGATGTATTTCTAGAATTTATACAGAATGCAGAACATTCTATTCTCATATCATCCCATATTATAAGTGATCTAGAAAAAATCTGTGACTACATTACCTTTCTCCATAAGGGTAAAATTATATTCAGTCACATTAAAGATGAGTTAATAGAAAGTTATGGTATATTAAAATGTTCCCCTTCACAATTTGAAGCTATGGATAAATCGGCAGTGAAAGGATACCGTAAAAATAATTTTGGAGTAGAGGTACTAGTATTAAGAGATAAAATTCATGGGAAATATACCATAGATCCGCCAAATATCGAAGATATAATGCTGTATTATACAAGGGAGGCCTTATAATGAAAGGATTAATATTAAAAGATTTTATGAATTTAAAACAACAGTGGAAAGTTTGGGCTATATTTTTAATTTTTTATGGTTTTATGTCTGTATCAACTAAAAGTAATTCTATGGGAGCAATGATTATAGTAATGTGTGCCATCCTTCCTACAACATTTATGTCCTATGATGAAAAGGCCAATTGGGATAAATATGCTTTATCCATGCCTCTTTCCAGAGATGATATGGTGCTAAGTAAATATATTATAAGTATATTTTTTTTCGCAGCAGCTTTTCTTCTTAATATAGTACTTAATTTGCTCATGGGTTCAACTGAAATTGAAAAAATGCTATTTGAATCCACTATACTTTCTACCGTGGGAATTTTATATATATCCATTATTCTGCCCATATTATTTAAATACGGAGTAGAAAAGAGCAGACTAATAGTACTGATGGTATTTTTTGCACCTTGGATCATTGTAGTACTTTTTTTAAAGCTTAATATAGATGTTCCCTATAAACAAATATTTAATAAGCCTTCTCTTATCTTGCCACTAATATCAATTGTAATTTTCATAATTTCCATTTTAATATCTTTAAATATATATAAAAAGAAAGAACTGTAAATACAGTTCTTCTACTTAACCAGCATATATTCATGGATACCATGGATATATGCTATTCCCATTCCAAGAAATAAAATCAATCCAAAATACATAAATGCGAATATCCACCTTGTAGCCGGCTTCACTTCATAATAAGTTTTATCAGGATTTTTATATTGGTTAATAACTTGAAGAATTCCAAGTACAAGCAATAATAAAATAATAGGATTAAAAAACTTAAACAATGCAATTGCTGCAATAGGTATTCCTGCAATCCATAATTTAGGAGATATCGCAGACACAATTCTGCCGCCGTCAAGAGGATGCAAAGGTATAAGATTGAATAAATTCAGCATAAAACCCGTATAAGCTAGTGCCATTAAAAAATTTTCTTTAAGTGAAAAATACAATATGAAACAAATTAATGCTCCCAGACTTCCAATTAAAGGACCACCTATTGCAACTTTAGCTTCTGTTACAGCATCTTTAGGTTCTTCTTTCATACTTATTAAGGCTCCCACAAATGGAATAAAAAGAGGAAGTGTCACATCAAGTCTGACAGCTTTGGCACTTAAGTAATGTCCCATTTCGTGAACAAATAACAAAAGCACAAACCCCAGACCAAAGGCCCATCCATAGATTTTAGCATAAACCAGAATCATTAATAACATAGATATTAAAGTTGAAGCAAATTTACCTAATTTAAAAAATATTAATAAAAACTTTAGCTTAGTAAAAATAAGTATTACTATAGATTTAAGTTTTATAAGTACTGCAATAATAATTCCAATTATACCCCAAAAACCTTTTTTATCTTTCTTTCTCTTCTTATTCTTTACCACATCAGGTAAATTTTCTTTTTTAGTTTCCATATTTTCTTCAACTATATACTTTTCTATACCACCATCTACAATATACTCTTCTATGTCATTATCCTTACTCACATAAAAATTAGCATTTTCAGTTTTACCGTTATATTTGTCCATATTTCCTCCTCGCTCTTTATATTAGAGAAGTTCTCTTCAGGGCAATTGAAATCAAACTTATCAGGTATGTTATTACAGAGAGTATTACAGCAATAAGCAAAAAACCTGTTACTATAATATTATACTTTATAAAGTTAAAAGAAGCTAAATATTTGGATAAATTAAAAAAGTTAAGCAATAGTAATATGATAAATATGGCTATAAGGCCTCTGGAAGCCCCTTTTATATCTGCCATACTTAATGACATATGAGATGATATGCATACAGCTACAAACAAGAATATGTAAAAGTATATACTTTGAAAGTTTTTTGCTGAAAATATAATTTTTATTAATTCCCCATAAGAATTTACCATTATATCCATGGTACTTCCATTAATTACTGTAATATTTAATCCTTTTATCAATATACTGGTAAACTTTTCATAGGCATCAGGTATTATAATCTTCATCAACACAATAATGGAAGCAATCCCTCCAAATATAGGGGCCACGCCTATAAAAAAATTTCCTATCTGTTGATAAATACTTCCCTTATTATAACTATGCTGCACATATCCCATAACTCCCTGAGAATCTGGTTTTTGAAGCAATTTTATTCTACTGATCTTGTGCCTGAATAATAAGGCAAAAACAGCATGGCTTAATTCATGTATAGGTACTCCTATAACCCCTGTCACCATTAATGCCCTGCTTCCAAAGCTTCTCTGAAAATTTCTCATGGAATTATTTCTTAATACTCCAAGAAGTAACCCGATTAAAGTTATCATTCCTATGAGATATATGGTTTCTACAGAAGTTTTAATTAATAACTGAATTACAAACATCATTTTATATACATATCCTTCCTGACTTTATGTTATTCATTTACAACAAATTTGAACTTAGGGTATAATATTAACTATATCTATGGTACTTTTATTCTTAGAATTCCTTTATATTATTATAATATTTAGTGACGCAAAATCAAACGAAAGAAGGTATTATTAAATGAAAATTAAAGAATTGATTCACAATAAACCTAATGATATTTTTCTTATGGTAGCTGACATGGCTGAAGGAGTAACCTCTAACAATTCCCCCTACATCAAATTTACTTTTACTGATGGGAGAGATTCAATAAAAGGAGTCCTGTGGAATAAAAGTATTACAGATCTTCCCCATGTTTCATCAGGAAGCATTATTAAAATAAGAACCCTTCCCAAAACTTATAAAGGTACTCTCCAGCTCACAGTATTGCAGTGCAGAACAATTACCAAAGATGACAATATAAATATAGAGGACTTTATAAAAACTTCTCCTGTAAAGCCTTCTGATATATATAATGAACTTTTAATGAAAGTATCCAATTTTAAAAACGAGAACTTCAAAAAAATAGTTAAAAAACTCCTAGAAGATAATAGAGACAAACTTCTCTACTATCCTGCTGCAAAAACAGTTCATCATGCTATACAAGGAGGACTTTTATATCATATATACAGAATGTATAAAAGCGGAATTGCCCTTTCAGACATATATAAATATGATATAAATACAGAACTTCTTATATCAGGGATCATACTGCATGACATAGGAAAGTTAAATGAATTAGATTCCAACGAAAACGGTGTAGTAGAAGATTATTCCAAAGAAGGCAAGTTAGTTGGACACATAGTACAGGGAGTAATTATGCTCCATGATGCAGCCAGGGAATTAAATATTCCTGCAGAAGATGAAATGGTTTTGAAACATATTTTAATTTCTCATCATGGCTCAGAAGAAAACGGTTCTCCTAGAAGACCAATGATTCTGGAAGCTCAACTATTAAACAAACTAGATGAAATGGATGCTATCATATATCAATTTCAAGATACTCTTTCCAATTTGGGAGAAGGAGAATTTAGTGAAAATAAATTTTTCTTGGGAAATATACAAATATATAAGCACTACTAATCCAATCTTAGTAGTGCTTATACCTAAATATTTGCAGAATCATCCAATACATCCCTACATTCCTCGTTCTTTGAAAATTCCTTCTTTGAAAATTCACATGCTGGTATAACCTTTTTATTTTCTTCCTTGGCAAAATCAACAACACTCTTAACTAATCTCTTGCCTGCACCCTGACCCTTTAATTTTTCTGACACATAGGTATGTTCAATTGTTACTGGATTTTTATTAAAATCATCTACCACTATTTCAGCCAAAGGTTCTTTTTCTTCATATCCTATATAAAATTTATTTTTTCCTTTTCTTATCTCCATTACAATAAAACCTCCTGTATGAATTTATTATTATAATTTTATAATAATAATTATATTATTTCAATTAAACGATAAAATTACTCCCTACAATTTATGTGATAAAAAATATTTCATACTGTCTTTTTTAATTCCTTTCTATTAATCAAATTACACCATATTCCCCATATCAACGGGATTTTCTTTAGCTGTAATATCCTCTGGAAAAATACAATAGACAGCTGTAGTATTATTATCACGAGAGGAATGATACTTAGCTATAAATTCTTTAGAAAGTGCATTTTTAAAAAACCCTGGGACAAATTTATCTGCAATTAATGTAAGTATTTTGGCCTTTTCTTCTAAATTTTCTACTAGAACTGCTTTTCCAAAGATAACCACACTAAAATAAGATGTATCACATTTACAAGGAACGGAATCTTTAACTGTTCCAAACTCTTCAAAAATAGTGAAACAAACTGAAGATTTTTCTTTAAGTATACTATTTTTTTTCCCACTTCCCATACCGTGAATATATACTTTTCCATCTTCATATATATAATTTACAGGTATGGAGTAAGGCATTCCCTCCTTATCGCACATACCTAATACTCCCACTCTCTTTTGAATTAAAAAATTGTTGATTTTTTTCTCATCACTGCATATTCTGGATGTATAACTTATCCTCTCCATATTATTAGTTCCTTTCTACATAATAAGCTTCAAGTTCATCTAATAGCTTCTCCATCAACATATTGACATTATTTAAAAAATTCATTTTGGATTTAATCTCATGTTCTGATTGCACGAAGCTGCCACCTTCTTTTATCTCATCCAAACAGTTGTCTATGAGCAGTGAAATACTATCCTCAGTACTTTCCATGTGAAATTGAAGGCCTATTACATTTTTTTTATAGACAAATGCTTCATTACTACATGTTTTACTGCTGGCAATGCACTCAGCACCTTCTGGTAGTGTACTGAAAGTATCACCATGCCACTGAAAAACATAAAACTCTTTAGGAAAATCTTTAAAAAAGTCATATTTTGAAGCCATTGAATTAAAAGTAACCGAAAGCCATCCTATTTCGCGCTCTGAATTTTTAGTAACTTTTCCCCCTAAAACATCAGCTATAAGCTGTGCCCCAAGACATATACCAACCACAATTTTATTATTTTTAATAGCATCTTTAATAAACTGTTTCTCATATTTAAGCCAAGGATAATCCCCTTCTTCATAAATGTTCATAGACCCTCCCATAACCACTAGAAAATCAAACTCATCTATATGTGGAAGTACCTCATAATTATATAAATGCGTTCCTGTAAGCTTGTGCCCCTTTTTTCGTGCCCATTTTACTATACCTGCAGGGCCTTCAAAAGGCACATGCTGCAAATAGTGTATTCTTATATTAATCATTATTTATACCCTTTCTTAATGATTCTGCCAGAACCCAACAATAAGCTGGATTTGGCAAAATCTAATAAAATTTAAGATAAATCATATAATATTAAATTAATTATAAATATACCTGACCTAATTTTACCATACATTCAACACCCATTCCTTATTTTTTTTGTATTCCATATCAGTAAACAATGTATTTGCCATGGCTTCAGCAAGCCATATGGCACCTGTATATCCCATTACTGGATAACGATAAAGTCCCGCACGGTCATAAGTTGGGAAACCTACCCTCAGCATAGGAATATTATTGTCAATGGATACAAAACGACCTTTAGAATGTCCAAGAATGAGATCAAGTTCAAGTCCCTTATTTTTTATACGATCCTCCAGTTCCCATAAATCCGCATTGGTTATAATTTCCATATCGTAATCTACATTTTGCTGCAATTCCTTGATACGCGGGTCTTTTACATAAGACTTGTTGTCATCTCCCAAAAGCAGCAGTTTGGGTTTCATTTCCATATCTAAACAGAACTGGGCAAGGCCTATTACAAGATCGGCGCCACCATAAATAGCTACTTTTTTATCCGCTAAAAACATATGTGTAACATCTGTAATTGCATCAATGGCAACTCCACGCTCATGAACCAGAGATTTAGGAATTGGCTTTCCTGTGATTTTGCTCAAATTTTTTAGAAAAGTATCCGTATTACGTATACCAATAGGTGTAGGACCAATAATAGCCGGAACACCAAATTCCTTTTCCAGGTATTGAGCAGCTTGACCACCTTCATACCTGTTAAGCGCAATAGTTCCAATGGCATTAGCTGTTCCAGTCAAATCTTCAATTGTTGTATTGCCATGAGAAACTGCATTTCCATCTGGCATGAGAGGGGAATCAAAACTTTCAATTTCGAAAAGAACAGTGGCATCCACCTGCATTTCCGACAAAAGATGCTTCAGTGATGTCACATCTCCAGGATTCACCCAGCCGGTAATCAAGTTAATTTTTCCCTTAGTCTCACCTTTTTTAGCAAAGTATTTTACGAAATCTTTTACCGCAATATCGTACCCACTCACCATACTTCCAGTAAAACTTGGTGTATGAATTGGAATAAGATATACCTCCCTATCGGCAAATTTTTTCTTCAAAAGTCCTTTGTTAAGTTTATTGACAACACCATCAATATCATCACCTATTATTTCCGTGGAACAGGTTGTAATAATTGGTACAACTTTTACATGGGGATATCTCATCAAAAGCACATCTACTGCCTCTTCTACACGTTTTAAGGCACCAAATACCGCAGCATCCTCGTGTAGAGAAGAAGAGGCAAGTTCGAAACTTTCCTTGAAGTGCTGAGAGAATAGCAAACGTACGAACATAACGCAACCCTGTCCGCCATGTACTATTCCAATACAATCTTTTATCCCTATGCTAGCATACTGTGCACCACAGGGTTGGCATGTAAATATGGGATTTATAACCCCTGCACGCTCTTTTGCTTTCACTTCACAAGACATAAAAATCATTCCTTTCTAATAAAGTGGGGCTGTAAGTTCTTTATTGAGAGAACCTGTAATAGTTAAAAAATCCATGCGATCCTTGAGTCCCTGCATTAATATCTTAATTTCTGCTTTATCCATGTCAGCCAGCCAAGCATAATTGTTTTTGAAGTCATCCGCTAGACATACAGCATCTACCCAGTAGCATCTGTCATAAGAAGTATCAAGATCTAAAGATTCATCGCACAATATCTGCATAGTTTTTTTGAGTATTTCCTTATTTTGTCTTTCCCTGTCCCATGTACGGGAGTGAAATTGCCACAGACAGTTCTTCATAATATAATCAACAAGCTGTTCAATTCTATCTTTCATTACTTCCATAAATTTTACCTCCATTATAATGCCGACAGTTGTTTTTTAGATGGAAAACTTGGGTACGTCTTTTTAGACAATTCTGAAATATTATCGTATTTACCTGTGTATTCTCTCAGATAATCCGAAGAAGTTATCTCTTGGCTTAAATTTACATCAGAAATTAATCTTTGTGTTACAAATCCTGCATCTGTAGGTATTTCATCCTTGCTGATATCTAGGTAGGCTAGCTGGTGGATAGGGGAATAAATAGCATTATATATATCACGTGCAAACCTGACCCACCCTTCATATCCTTTATAAGGACCGTTGTGATATCCATGTGCATTTAAATACGGTACCCGAATTTTTTTGGCAACTTCTCCCGGACGTTTACCGGTAAAAATAACATCAGGTTTCAATGTTTCCATGGCTTCTAGTCCTTCAAGTTCATTTGGATCATCTATGGCCAGTGCACCTTCTTCACACCTGGCAATACCTTTTTCAAAATCTCCCTGATGGCCGAATTTTGAATACACAGACACTACCTCTACTCCCATTTCTTCATGAATGGCATGAGCCCAATGCCAAAGTTTTGATCCTCCGGGCCAGAGACATACCTTTTTTCCTGCAAGTCGTTCTTTGTACCAGTCAAGTTCCGGTTTCCATCTAGCAATTTCTTCATCTATAATAGCCTGAGCCCTATCTTCAATACCAAAGAATAAACCAACTTTTCTAAGTGATGCAGACAATGCTTTAAAACCATATCCGTCGATATCAAGACGGGGAATCCCGTATCTTTTTCTAAGCTCGTTGCAGATGTATTCTGCAGAACGTGCACACTCAAGTACATTTAGGTGTGCTCTATGCATACTTCTCAGGTCATCGTAAGATCCATTACCGGTAAAAGTACAAAGAACCTGAATACCCATTCTCTTAAAATAATCCATCATTACTTCTTGATCACCTTGAATGTTATATTCCCCTACATAATTAATGACATAGTCACTTTTAATTTCCGGTTCAAGGGTTCCTACTTTTTGATCAATCCAAGCAATATTGATTTTGTGATGCCCGCCGGATTGGCTGGGCCCCCCAAACCCTGGAGAGTTGCAAACAAAAATATCTACACCAGGCATTTCTTTCATAACCTTTTGAACTACAGCATTTATATCATCTCCAATGAGAGCTGAAGCACAGGTTTGGTAAATACTCATTCGTTTCATGTTTGGGAATGCCTTAAAAGCTTCAATAATATTTTGTTTTAGTAATTTTTCAGCACCAAACACAACATGTTTTTCCTTCATATCAGTGGCGTAGGTATATTTAAGTTGGAAGTTATCATTATCGCTAATATAACGCTTGGTTTGCCATGTGTCATAAGTACATCCTATAGGTCCATGGCTCATATGAATAGCATCCTTCATAGGTGTACCGATAACGTGTTTTGCTCCGCAGTATGCACAACCCCGTTCCGATATTGTTCCAGGAATTGTGTTTAGATACCCTAGTGGTAGGGCATCTGTTAAGTTCTCACCGGGACCTTTTACAACAGCATGTTTTTTTCTCTCAGGAATACACTGGCTGCATTTAAATTCATGATATGGCATAATTATTTCCTCCTTATTTTAAAAAAATTATTTTTATTAATCCTTCCATAGTGTGCATTTATCTGCTAAAACCAAAATATTACAAAGTATAATATTTAGTACACACTATTACAAATTCCAGAAAGTATAAATTTTAGATTGACAAACAATCTTTTTAAATGATAAAATGTACATGGTTAAGATTTGATGGATCTTGACTTATTTACGAGTGTATCTCTTGGTTTTTAAAACTGAAGGGATATACTTATTTGTGCTAGTTTTATAATTATTCTTATTAACAAGCTGCTATAGAATTGAGTTTGCAATAAAAAGCGGAATTAAATCTAGTTTTATTTTACAAGACTATTAAAAGTGTGCTGTAATGCTTTATGAGATGATTTTCACAGTAATTAATTTCTGTTGAATGTAAATTAACATTATCTTGAATAATAACTTGTATTAAACTATATCATAACTTTTATTAAAATACAATAGAGTTTTTGATAATTTATCAAAAAAATCTTCTTAAAATCACGAAATCGTTAATATATCTTCCGTTTTAATATCGATTTAAAACATAGGATTATACTTTATAAGTTAAATCTAATAAAAATTATACGTACAGTTCTTAAATGAGTTTAAATAAAACATATCCTCTGATTTATTTAAAGTAATCAACTATAAGTTTGTCCAAAATCTCACTTATACGCTGTATTTCTCCTTTACTAGCCCCCTTTTCTATTTTTTTATGGAGTAATTCTCTAGTTATCTCAATTTTTTTGTTTAAATTTTCTTTATAACACAAATTATCTCTCATAAACATTCTCCTTATAAAGACTAATTATTAATTCAAACTAATATTTATTATCATAATATAATTAATCTTTGTTAATTTCAATATAACTTTTGTTAATTTATAAATTTATTAATTATACTCCGCCAATTAATATAAAGTTATATTTAATATCATAAAACTATATATAATAAAAGCACCAAATAGATCTTTGGCACTTTAATTAATAAATGGAAAGGGTTATACAAAGTTTAAAATTTTTCTGGCATTTTCCCCTAATATAGCTTTTATATCTTTTTTAGATAAATTCATAGATTTAATAAGTCTTATATCCTCAGCTTGATTTCTCCATGGACAATCTGTACCAAAGAGAACTTTCTCGACCCCATGATATTTAATAAGTTTTTCTGCTCTTTCCACTCCCAACTCATGTATGGAATATGCAGTATCAAAATAAACATCTCTTCCTAATAAGTATTTTTCTACTTCATCCCAATATCTATACCCACCCATGTGAGCCGCAATAATGTTTCCACCTGGAAGTGAATCCATAACTTTTCTTATCCTTGAGGGAGTGCACTTGAACGGCTTGGTAAAGGCATGATCTACGCCTGAATGAAATAATATAATCAGTCCTGCATCAAGTATTCTTTCATATATATTCAGCATATGGGGATCATCTACATAATATCCCTGACAATCTGCATGAAATTTTACTCCTTTAAATCCATTATCCACTAACCACTTTATCTCTTCTCTCCAATCAGGGAAATCTGGATGTATTGTACCAAAGCTTTCAATTCCATCCCCTTTTGCATTTAATGACCACCTGTTCATTTTCATAGTTTGTTCAGGCTTCAATGCTATAGGCTGCATTATACTTATATCCACCCCTGCTTTTTTCATTGAATTTTTTAATTGTGTTGTAGTTCCATCAGTTACAGGTACAATACTAAATTTTTGTGAACGTGCTGCTATTGACCTTTGAGCCACTTCATCTGGAAAGCAATGTACGTGTATGTCTATTATCATGTATTATATATCACTCCTTTTATTATGACTTCTACATTTATAGACAATATTCCTTCCCTTTAAGTGACACTATACATTTTTTCACTTAAATATTCCTCAACTTTATAATACTATCTTTAAATACTTTTTAGTAGTTACAATAAAATAAATACCATATACAAAAATAAATATTACTATACTTAAGATTGCAGGCATTATTATATTGTAATTCATAAGATCACTTAACACAGACATGGCCACAGAACTGTGAACTATTCCTACTATAAGGGGAAATAAATATGAAATACCTATCTGTCTTGCAGAAGCACTATATATTTCTCTATCAGTCATTCCAATTCTCTTTAAAATGCTGTATTTTCCCTTATCTATATAAGCTTCACTTACAAGTTTGAAATATATTATACTTCCTGTGGCTATTATAAATACAAGAGCCAAAAAGGCACCAAGAAAATAAATTATCCCAAAGGTACTGTAACTTGAAGCATCCTTGCCAGAAGTAACATAAAGTGTGTCTTTTATTTCATCAATAGCTCTTAATTTTCCAGCTGTCTTTTTTATATCATCTGCCTTATTTATTTTTAATCCTGAAAAATCATATTCTTCATTCTTATTTTTAAGAAGATTATAATCCTCATCATTTAATATAAGACATTCTGTTGGTATGCCATTGCCAAACAAGGGAGTTTTATATGTTTTCTTTATAAAATAGCTTTTGCCATCTATATATGCCTTTACCTTTTCAAGATTTATAAGGCTCATTACTACTGTAGGCGTCTGAATATAAAAAGCTTCCCCTTTCAAAAGTTTTTCTTTTTCTATTTCCTTTAAATTTCTTGCCTTTAAATCCCTGCTCACTCTGATAAAATCAGAATATTTCACCACCGCTGTATCTGAATCCTCCATTTTAAATTCAGTTTTATTTTCTATATGGGGTTTTAAAACAAGAAACTTTACATTCTCCTCGAGTATTAAATTTTTATTGCTTTCTTTTAATTTATCATGCACCTTGGATTTTATTTTGCTGTTGTCCTTTGAAATATAGGAAATTTCATAGGGAGCCTGTATGTAATCTCTTATGCTAACAAAATATTTAAGAGATGACACAGTGCCATAGGAAGTCAGTGTTATAGCCACTAAAATAGCCACTGCCGCCAGGGTTCTATAATTGTTTTTTATCCTGAAAGCAATATTTGACATACTCACTATATTTACTCCCCTATAAAGTATCTTTTTTTTGTTTATCATAAATTTCATTACTACAGAACAGGCTGCTCCAAATAGCCAATAAGTTCCTATCACCACAAATACAATAGCTAAAGGCAGATTTTTTATAAAGATTGCTCCATTTCCCCATCCTGCCTTTCTGGCAAAATAATACCCTATACCTATAAATATTAAAGATAATATGCCTTTTATATAACTTACTTTAGGATAAACTTCCTCTCTTTTAGATGCATTTAAAAGATCAATAAGCCTGGTTCTTACTATATTTATATAACCCAATATTGAATTTATAAGAAAGATTATAAAAAAAGTAATAATTGTTTCCACTATTGCCTTGTAGGATATGAAAAACCTTATTTTCATATTCATTATGGCAACTTTGGCCAGCATCATAAGAAATAATTTACAAAACATAATTCCAAGGAGTAATCCTACTATAATTGCTGTAACCCCCATAAAAATAAATTCTATGGAATATATAAGGGCAATTTCAGAATTTGTAACTCCCATAAAAGCATAAATGCCTATTTCCCTTTTTCGTTGGTTCAAAAAAAATGAACTGGAGAACCACACAAAAAATATGATGAATAAAAGAAGAAGGTATGCTACTACCGTAGAAGTTCCTTTAATATATTGTGTAAATTCCTTTGCTCTTTCAAAATCAGGATTATATTTTAAGGCAACGAAATTATAATATACCAGTACAGAAAATATCATAGACATTATATAAAGCCCATAAACTTTTATGTTCCTTTTAAAATTGCCAAAAGCAATACCAAGAGAATTCATTAATAATCCCCCTCTTTGTCATTTCCTACATAATAATCCAAGCCAGTACTCATAGAAGAAACCATATCCATAATCCTATGAAAGAATTCCTTTCTGTCCCTATTCTTATCTAGTGTTGCATGAATTTTTCCATCCTTTATAAACATTATTCTTCTACAGTAGCTGGCAGCAAAGGCATCATGTGTTACCATTATTATGGTTGTTTTATATTTTTTATTCATATCTGTAAGACATCTTAGAAGTTCTGCCGCAGATTTTGAATCAAGAGCACCTGTAGGTTCATCTGCAAATACTACAGAAGGCATTGTCATAAGGGCTCTTGCCGCTGCCACTCTCTGCTTTTGTCCCCCGGATAGTTGATAGGGATATTTATTTAAGTGTTCTTTAAGTCCTAAAAAATCTGATATTTCATTTACTTTTCTTATTATTTCACTATATTCCGCCTTTGAAAGTGCAAGGGGAAGAGCTATATTATCCTGAACCGACATATTATCTAAAAGATTAAAATCTTGAAATATGAAACCTATCTTATTTTTCCTAAAGCTTGCCAAAGCCTTGCCTTTAACCTTTGACATATCCTTTCCCTCAAAATAGTAATCTCCACTAGTAGCACCGTCAATGGTAGAAATAATATTAAGCAAAGTAGTCTTTCCTGCCCCGGAAGGCCCCATTATGCCAAGAAATTCTCCTTTTTCCACCTGTAAGTCAATTCCACTTAAAGCAGTAAAAGACATGGATTTTGAACCATAAATTTTCTTTAAATTTTTCGTCTCTATAACTATACTCATTTAAAAATCCTCCTTTTTAAAAGCTCAGTGTTATTTTACTCCTTGACTTTACAGTCTTCCATTGAATTTAAATTACATTTTCCCTTTTAACATTACATTTTTGTCACGTTAAAATAATCGGATAGTTTATAAAAACATATAATAAATTCCGCTCCATTTCCCACTTCTGATTCAACCTTTAATTGATGATTTAAGTTGTCTATTATTTTTTTTGAGAGATACAACCCCATTCCCGTAGATTTTCCAAATTTTCTCCCGTTGTCTCCAGTAAAACCCTTGTCAAATATTCTCCTTATGTCCTTTTCTTCTATGCCAATTCCATTATCTTTAATATGAAGTATTACCTCCTTCTCATTTTCCTCTCCCCATATATCTATTTTTCCGCCTTCATACACATATTTACAGCTGTTGTTTATAATTTGATCTATGATATAGGAAATCCATTTTCTATCCGTTATTACATTAAAATTTATATCTTTGAAATTTAAATTTATTTTTTTTCTTATAAAAAGTGACATATTTTCCTTTACTACATTTTTAACAATTTTTCCTATATTGACTTCACAGGGTTGGAAATCCTCTGAAAAATTTGAAGTTCTACTTATGTAAAGTACCTGATTTACAAGAAATTTTATTCTGTCTATTTCAAGTCTCAATTGCTCGGATATATCTGTTTCCTCCATCTTGTCTAATATAAGTTCACATACAGATAAAGGTGTTTTTACTTCATGAATCCATTTTGTTATGTAATCATTAACTTCATCTAATTTATCCCTTATTCCCTGACTCTCTTCATTTCTCTCCTTATCTTTAATTTTTAAAATTTCCTTTATAAGCCAGGTTTCAAATATATAATTTTCCTCCACATTTAAGGTTATTTCCTCCCCTTTAATTACAGATTCATATATTTCCTCATAATTATATTTCCACTTTTTATAATCAACAAATATAAAAAATAATGATATAGCTATAATCAAAAAATCCATGTAAACTATATCATAAAACGATTCGCCAAAAGACTTACTGCTGTATAATATTAGATTTACTACAGTAAAAATGCAGAGAAAATATATTATTTTAAAAAGAGAGTTTTTTATATAAGTCACTATACTCATGATATTTCATACCCACGTCCTTTTTTTGTTTTTATAAAATCATAAAGTCCTATATCTTTTAGTCTTGCACGAAGTCTATTAATATTTACTGTAAGGGTGTTGTCACTTATAAAATTATCATCATCCCAAAGTGTTCTCATTATTCTCTCTCTAGATATGGTTTTTCCATTATTTTTCATTAAAAGTAACATTATCTTAAATTCATTTTTTGTAAGTTCAATTTCTCTTTCACCATAGGACAACATTTTATATGTTAAATTTAATATCACTCCATTATGCTCTAATAATTCATAATCTTCTTCTCCATAGGAATAGGATCTTCTTATAAGTGCACTTATTTTGGCAATCAAAACATCCATGGAAAAAGGTTTGGTTATATAATCGTCTGCCCCCATGTTTACAGCCATAATAATATCCATATTGCTATCTCTTGAAGAAAGAAATATAATGGGGCACTTTGATATTTCCCTTATTTTATTACACCAATGAAAGCCATCAAAATAAGGTAGATTAATATCCATTAAAACTAAATGAGGCTTATTTTTAATGAATTCAGTAAGAATATTTGAATAATTTATTACTCCATGGGCATGGAATCCCCATTTAACCAACATTTCTGTAATGTTATCCAAAAGTGACTTATCGTCTTCAATTACCATTATTTTATACATATATTAATTTACCCTCCTAAATTAATAGAATTATATGCCACCTTATACTTTGATTTTACCACAGTCTGCTAAAAACCATCTCTTAAATATTAGACAATCTTTTTTTTACCCCTACTTATATGATAAAATTGTATGGAAAAGTACTACACATAAGGAGGTTTTTATATTTATGGTAAAAGAAATATTGCTTCTTGGAAATGAGGATTTATATAAAAAAAGTTCACCAGTGGAAAGAAAGGATATTGATTTAATAAAGCAAACCATTTCTAATTTACATGATACCTTAATGGATTTTAGAGAAAAATACAACGCAGGCAGGGCAATTGCTGCCCCTCAAATTGGCGTATTCAAAAGACTCATATACATGTACATTGAAAAACCTATAGTTTTCATAAATCCCATACTCAATTTTACCGACAAGGAAATGATGGTAGTAGTAGATGACTGCATGTCCTTTCCTAATCTTTTAGTAAAGGTAAGACGTTTTAAAAACTGTACAGTAACCTATAGGGATATGGAGTTTAAAGAAAATTCCATAAAATTTCAAGGAGATCTTTCAGAACTTATACAACATGAATATGATCACTTAGATGGCATACTTGCTACCATGAGAGCCCTAGACAATAAATCTTTTTATTTAAAATAGCTTCTACATAATTTTTTATGGTAATTTAATTATATATGGGTGGAAGCTCATTTTTATTTTTTTGACAATCCTTTATGGAAACTTGAAGCTCTCTTTTTTCATTTACAGAGGCAAAAAATACCTCATGTATACTTTCAACATTTAGTTTTTTAAGCTGGGAATACAGCCAATTTTTTGTAAGTTCCATATCTTCCATGGTAACAGCTGACTTGCTGTCCTTTTTCAGTACAGATCTCTTTCCATTTGATTCAATAATGCCAAGATGTATTTCGCTTATATCAAAAATACTCTGCTGACGCATCATTTCAAGTATATTATCTATGGAGTAGCGTATCCTCTTTAAATTATTGACTATAAATCTCCCATCTTAAATAATTATGGTAGGTTCAAAAGTAATCAAACGACCAATTTTCCTGTGATTTATTATAACGCCTGATACTATCCTCTGAAAAAGAGCTATTGCAATAACTACAGATGCTGTATGCATATGAGATATTTTAGTGTCTGATATATCTACCCCCACAAGTGCCCCTAAAATAATTATAACTAAAAAATCAAAAACAAGAATTTCACTTATAGAACACTTCCCCATCCAGAGAATAACTAGAAGCATTATATGATAAAAAGCATCCAACTGAAACAAGTGTTAGATGCTTTCATTAACCTAATATTACTCTTTAATTCCTGTATAAATTAAAACGGCCTCTCTTAAAAATTCCGCTGTTCCAGGCTGCTTTCTATCATAATATGCCTTAAACCTGCTATCTTCCACATACATTTTGGCAAGAGATGCATGGGCTTTTTTACTGTAATTTCCCCAGTAAAAACTTATCCACCTGGCATGCATCCCTGCGGCCTTTTGAGCCAGTTCTCCAGAAGCATCACCTGTCCTATAGGCTTTATCTAAAGTTTCAAGAATTTCTCCTTCAAGTTTGGTAACTTCTTCATATTCTTTCTGGGTCATATTTTTTAGCCTGTTATTTGACTTATCTACCACGTCATTCCCATACTTGTTTCTGATTTCTTCTCCATACAATTTTTCATTATCATAAATAAGTTTTTCTTTAAAACCTTGAAATTTCTCACTGTCATTCATTTTAATTCTCCCTTCCATGGATTCAATTGTCTTCTCCACATTGGAAATCAATAAATCCAACTGCATTCTTTTCTCAAGAAGTTTATTATGATGTTTTTTAAGTGCTTTTGTCCTATCAAAATAGGGGGAATCCATAATACTTTTAATAGTATCTAGTTTTATTTGAAATTCCCTGTAAAAAAGTATTTGTTGTAGTCTATCTACTTCTTTTTCCCCATATATACGATACCCAGATGAATTTATTCTAGCAGGCTTTAAGATTCCAATTTCATCATAATACCTAAGTGTCCGTGCACTGACACCTGACATAATAGCCAACTTCTGCACTGTATACTCCATAACTTCACCTCCTGACAATTCAACTATAAACCTATACGCAGCGTTAATGTCAATAGATATCTGTATAGAAATATCTTATTTTAAATTATTTGATGACCACATATATCCACTTCAGGGTTTTCATTGTCATTACATCTTTTACTGTAAAGTTTAAAATATTCTACTACTTTTTCCACCTCTTTAAATTTGGAAGGACATTTTTCATAAGAGATCGTGCCTCCCCTTCTGCCATACCTTCCTCCTTCATAAAAGGAACACAAACCTCAATCATTTCTTCCATAGTCAAGTTTGGCTGTCTAAACTCTCCATTTTCATAGCAATACATACAATATTCATAGTTTTTCTTATTATTTGCTTCACTGGCATAAAACTCCTCACTTAAAGGCATTCCACAACTCTGGCAATATTTCTGTTCCATAATATATTTCCCCTTTCATATTTGGTATCTACATTATATAAAACAGCTTTGCCATCATTATGTCATGTTTGAATTTATTTATACATATCAATTATCTTTTTGCACTTTTCTTTTATAATTCTCCTTATATGCTCCGGTGTCAATACTTCCACATACTCACCATAACTCAATATCATAGAATATATCCAGCTATCTTCTATAACTTCCGTCTTTACTATAACACTTCCGTCTTCAAGAAATGTCATCTCCTCTTCATGGAAATAATCCTGTATTCTATATCTTACTTTTTCTGAAAATTTAAGTGAAAGTATTATAGGATATTTTTCAGTATTTTCACCACCTATATATTCCCTGTAGCAAACTCGCTCCCTTGAAATTCCCTTGTGTAAAATCTCTAATCCATCCATTCTGGTTAGTTTGAATATTCTATAATCACCTTTTAAAAGGCAAAAAGAAAAAATATACCAGGAAAATCCCTTAAATACAAGAGTAACAGGTTCTGCTTCCCTTAAAAGATATTCTCCTTTTGAATTTCTATATTTAAAACTTATGCACCTGTTTTCCCTTAAGGCTTTATATATAATTTTATATTTTACATCTTCACTTTCACACTTTTTGAATCCCCAGGGCAGTGTATCTATAAAAATTTGTTTAAAATGCATGTCAACTTCACTTTTTCTGCTAGATGGTATTATATTCTTCATTTTTTCCAAAGTAATTTCTACATTTTTATTATTTAATACCCCGGTTATATTGTTTAATGCTTCCACTATGGAGATCATATCCTCCAGTGCAAGGAATTGATGATTTATTTTATAGTTCTCTAAAATATAAAATCCCCCATTATTTCCTTGTTTTGAAGCTACGGGAATCCCCGCCATGTTAATTGCATCTATGTCCCTGTAAATAGTTCTTATGGAAACCTCAAATTTTTTAGACAATTCCGCAGCAGATATTTTATCTCTATTTAAAAGCATAACTATAATTGCCAATAATCTGTTTATTTTCATAAAAGTGAAACCTCATTTTCCTCAGTTTATTATCTTAAAACAATTAGTTTACTGCCTTTAATTATACTATTACTTGGATATTGGGTAAAATAACTGCCGTTCTTTGCTCTTTAAAAACTATTTAATTATGGATGGTTCTAATTCTATTTCAAAAGGGCCTATTGAAGAAAAAGAAGCATCAATTTCATTTAATTGCAATTTATTACCTATTCCTTTCTCTTTTTGAAGTGTTTGTTTAATATTGCCATTGATACGCCTACAACTACTACTGCCATTCTCCCAATTATTAAAATTTCCAAACTCAATGTTCCAAGTTTGCAATTTCCCACTATTGTTATTTATATAATTGTAAATTAATTCTACGCTGTCATCTGATAGCCGTTGAATACTAATAATTTTATATTTAATTTTCTTGTACTCACCAGTTTTATTTAAAATACTTTTTCCTGATTTAGGAACATCTAAGTTTATATTAAAATCATTATTTTTGCTCAGGTAATCATTTTGAATATGATATACTGCCTTTGGAACAGTTAACTTTAATTTTTTACCTGTAAGTTTGCTTAAATCAAATAGAGATTCATTTCCCTGATCCAGATAATTAATATTGTTATGTCCATATACTGCGTTATTATACTCATCGGAAATTATAATATAGGAATCTTGTATAGAACCCTTATTTATTGCTTCTGTACTAACTGGTTCTTTCACTCCTAATTTTTTGCTTTCTTCAAAGGTCCCCCAATTGACTTTATCTATTCTTTTATATTTAAAATCTGGCAGGGTATCTATAAAATAGTAATCTACTTTTAAAATATCTCCCTCTCTTTTTAATGAAGTTACGTTCAATGTAGTTATTCCATTAGTTGCAGTATATAATATTTTTGATTTAGGTGCCTCTTTAAAGTCAGAACTTTTTAATTTAAAAGTTGCTTTAGTGAATTTTTTATCACTATCTATAATACTTAAAGTATAACTATCCGCCTTTTTTACTTTGCCATTATATTCTGCCCTGTATGACCCTATATGATTATCCGGCATCATGGCAAGATTATCACTCCTATTGAGTTCATAGGAATTACCCTGTTCGTCTCTAATAATGTAATAAGAGCACTCAGGTTCTTCCGGTTCAATGGTTAAAGTGACTACAATTTTACTTTTGTCTATATACATATTAGCCAAAGTTATGTTTCCCTGCTTAAAACTATTTTTAAGAATTTTGGGGGTATCTGAAGAAATCTTCACTTCTCCAATACCAGATATCACGGTGAGCTTTTCTATCATATTGGCTAAAACATTTCTTTGGGATATAATTACAGGAATAGTTATGAATAAAATAATAGCTGCTGCAATAAAATTTCTTTTGCATTTAGATTTTTTAGAATTTACTCTGCCCATAATATTTTTACAGATTCTCTTCTTTTCAATTTCATTAATTTCTTCATAACTGAATTCATCTTCATTTATATTAACATCATTCAAAAGCATTAATATATCATCTTCATTTAAATTTAGTTTCATTTTAATTCCTCCACTTCATTTGAAATATTCAATTTTCTTATAAGTGAATTTTTAGTACGCCATAATCTGTTGTAAACAGCTCCTTTTGATAAACTAAAATTTTTACATAAGCTTCCCATATCCTCATCTAGAATATATTTTCGTATAAAAAGTTCCCTGTCCAGCTTATGTTCATGCTGCAGAAATTTTATTAATATTTCTTTCTTTTCCCTGAATATATACTCACTTTCAATATCTGTTTTAGAAATCAGTACTTGTTCTTCTATTTGGAGGTTATTCTGTTTAACTAAACTTCTTTTATAATCTATAGCTTTATATTTACTTACGGCCAAAAGCCAATTTTTAAGTGAAGATTTTTCAGAATTGTATAAATGACTTTTATTCCATATTAAAAGATATACATCATTAATACATTCTTTTGCATTTTCATAATTATCTTTTCCAAGTACATTTATTACGATTTTAAAGACTAAATTACAATAAGTATTAATTATGTACTCTAAAGCCATAGGATTCTTTCTCTTAAGTTCTAATAAAAAATTTTCATCATTAATTTTCATTTTTAGCTCCTTTCACTTTGTCCTATCATTAATTAATACGGATAATAAAGCCAATATTTCACAAGATTATATAGAAAATTTAAATTAATGAAAAAGTAAAAACAGCAATAATACCTATAAATATTACTGCTGCTTTTATGTTATTTTTTATTTTCACTTTAAAATAGAATTCCTTCAAAAATACCCCATAAAAAAACTTGTACCCTTTTAAAGTATTTCTTCCAATTCGATTTTATTTCTTCCATTAGCTTTTGCCTTATATAGGCAATCATCAGCTCTTTTTATTAACGAATCAATATCATCATTTAATTTCAACTGTGATACCCCTACACTAACAGTAACAGTTAATCTATCATCTTCAAACTTGCAATTACTTATCTTCAACCTAATTTTATCACATAATCCAGCAGAAGCATTTAATTCTGTATATAGCATAAACATCAAAAATTCTTCTCCTCCAAATCTCCCTACAATTCCTTTATTTCCTAATTCTGTTCTAATTAACTCAGCTACTTTTTTAAGTACACTGTCTCCAACTAAATGTCCGTAATTATCATTAATTTGCTTAAAATTATCAATATCAAACATAGCTACTATAAGAGGTATTTTATCTTTTATTGCTATTTTAAAATTATTCTGCAATAACATAATAACCTGTTTTTTATTGTAAATTCCAGTTAAATCATCTTTAATAGATTTATTATAAAGTTGTTGATTTAATTTCCATAATTCTTCATTTGCTTCCTCTAACTTTTGTTGAGTAATTGTCAATTCTGTTATATCCTCCAATAATACTAGATACCCAATTATATTACATTTATTCCCTTTGATTATATTAATAGAACCATAATAATAAAACTCTTTTCCTTCAAATTTATAATTCAGATTAATTTGCAACGAAGAATCCTGTGGATTAGAAAAATCATACTTTATAATATCCTGTATAACTTCATGTACTGGCATTCCAATTACTTCTGCAATAGAAATATTAAACATTTTTAGTGCCTTTTTATTCATATCCACAATCTTTTTATTTCGATTAAGCACTATCATTAATTCGTTCATGTCATCAAAAGCATATTCTTGGGCAATAGGAACAATATCCATAAATCTATACTTGAGCATTCCAAAAGCAGTAACTAATAATGAAAGTAGAAATGAAATAGGAGTAAAATCTAAATTCTTATTGAAACCCAAGTTACCCACCAATATAATATCACAAATAATTGGTATGAACATTCCTACAATCATAGTAACGGCTTGCTTTTTCCAAATATATTGTTTTGAAAATACAGCCTGCATCAATAGTCCTATATTAACTGTATTAAGAATATAATTATAAGCTGCATTAATCCAGAACCAAAAGCCTGTATCAAATCGTAAAATTTTATATCCATGTGTAGATTCGATATGAAAATTATATATAAACGAATTATTGTAGAAAGAGGTTAAAATTAGAAAAGCTGAAATGGTAGGCATAACAATAAGAATACTATTTTTCCAGCTTTTAAAATTTCGCCTATCCGTTAGCTCCAGTGTTACCATTAGCCAAAATGCAGGAATGTATACTATAAATGTCATTCTAATTACAAACCATATAACCTTTGCCTTCAGTGTATAACTTAATAATTCCATAGAATATGTGCTATTCCATACAGCTATTAACAAAACACATATAATAAATGGCCTTACACCTGAAACATTAATTCTTTTATGCAAAAAAGTATAAAACCCTACTAATATAAAAGCTAATAAAAATAACAATCTACTATAAAAGTACATGAGAATCCTCCCACAAATTATTAAATAAATTTTGCAATAATTACTATTAGCTTTGAAGCAGGCACTAATAAAAATTGGGAAAGTATACTTCCTGCAATCAAGCCTCCCACAATAAAAATTATACAGCGGTTGAATTCCAGTTCTGTAGATTCTCCTCTTACTACATCATCTGTCATCATGGACAAATAAGGATCAATAAATACAAACATAAATATCGTAGAAACACTATTAATCACAGATGATAAAGTACTACATGTAGTTCTTAAATCCGGTCTTAAACATGCAGCATATAATGCTGACAAGATACTTATGCTGGATACAGAAAATGCAATCATATTTAGTAACATTACCTTCTTAGGAGCCTTATTAAAATTTTTTAATTCATATAAGTTACCTTTTTTAGGAATTGAAATGCTATTTTTAAATTGTTCAATTCCTGATTTTGAAAATGCATGAAATATCAATTTAGGTAAAGACCTATATACACTAAATGATTCAACCAACTTACTGAATATTTTTATAAAAGTGGGCATCAAAATTGCACCTGCTATTGTAGCTAAAGTAATAGAAAAAATTACCCATCTAAAAATATAAAGTAGGTCAGTAGACTGTCCTGTATTTATACTATTATCAACCGTCTTTCCCAATAAAGGGGCCTGAATGGTATTTGCCGTTCTTTGTATCAGTACAAAAACATTAAATACAGCAAAGGATACTGCAATTCTCCCCGTTCTTACCCCTACAATTCTTGCAGAATAAGCCAATGTTCCTATTATGTAAATAATAAAGGTTAAAATAAAAACCAAATAAATCTGAATTGTCATTTGTTATCCCCGCCTTGTACTTGTAAATTCATAAATTTTCATTAATGTTACATGATATACACATTTTATCATATATAATAAAATTAAGATGTTAAAAATAAAATAATAATTTACTTCATTTGTAAAAATTTTCTATTCATTTATGATATAATTATAGTAAGAATTAATTTCTTAATAAGGGAGATGATAATTTAATGTTTAAGAAAGTTTTTGCATTTATTTTCATGTGGATTTTTTTAGTACTTTCAAGCAGTTATACAATAGATACTACAACATATGCTGAAACAACATCTACTTCAAATGAGTTCAGCATAAATATTGACGGAAACACTCTACCATCAAAATATGTACAGCCCTATCAAGATGTAAATTCAGTAGTTATGCTTTCCCTCAATGTGTCATGTCAAAAACTGGGAACAAATGCAGACTTGGAAGTAAAAGGTGACAATGCCCTATTAAACCTTTCCAATTATAAAATAAAAATTCAAAACAATAATAAAAAAATATCTGTAAATGGAAAAAATATAACTTTAAATACAGCACCTGTTATTAAAACCAATATTGTTTTTGTACCACTTGAATTTTTCAGTGAAGTATTTGGAAAGACAATAAATTGGGACAACAACACAAAATCCATTGAAATATATACTCCTTCAAGAAATATAGAAGATTATTTCAAAAACAGATTAAGTTTTGAAAATTGCTTAACTACTACACAAAAATTAGACAACTATTTAAGTACCCTGGAAACCACAGATAACTTTCATGGCAGTGTACTCGTAGCACAAAATGGCAGTATAATTCTCAATAAAGGCTATGGAAAATCTGACTTTGAACAAAACATCAAAAACACTAAAGACACCACATTTCCCATAGGATCTATGACTAAACAATTTACAGCCATGGCAATAATGCAATTAGTTGAAAAAGGCCTTATAAATGTAGATGATGTAATATCCAAATACATACCAGACTTCCCAAATGGTAATATTATAACAATCCAAGAACTTCTAACCCATAGTTCCGGAATTGTAAATTGTACAAACTTACCTGAGTTTTGGTCAATGGATATTGATTCTTTGAAAGATATAAATAATATAATAAGTTTGTTTAAAAATAAATCCCTTGAATTTGAGCCCGGAAGTAAATTCAACTACAGCAACTCAGGATATATATTGCTTGGGTATATAATAGAAAAAGTCAGCGGTACAAATTATATAGATTATCTTAAAAAAAATATATTTGACCCTCTTAATATGAAAAATACAGGCTTAAGTTATGACGGTACTAAAAAAATGTATACTTCTACAGGATATAGTGGATACCTGGACGTTTTTCCTATAAGCGATATAATAACACTCAATGGTGCCTATGGTGCAGGGAACTTGTGTTCTACTACAGAAGATCTGTATAAATGGGACAGAGCCCTTTATACAGATAAGCTGGTAAAACAGTCTACCTTAAAAGATATTTTTTCAAATCATATAGAAATGGCATCCTCTGGAATATACTACGGTTATGGGTGGATGTTATCCAAAGGAACTTATGGTGAAGAAATATATCATGGAGGAAATACACTGGGCTTTACAAGTAATATAGCAAGATACCCAGATGAAAATTTAACCATAATTATTCTTACCAATGTGGGATACTACAACGTAAATTCTCTTAATAATACGCTGGCAGATATATCCCTTGGGAAAAACTATGAAATGCCAAAGAGAAAATCCATAATAAAAATTGATGATACCCAACTTGACAGGTATACGGGAAATTATAGAATTGAAGGCAACCTTGGTAATATATCTATAACCAAACAAGATGGACACCTGTATTGTGAACAAAACAACAGTGGACAAAAATATGAACTCTTTGCTCAATCACAAAATAAATTTTTTCTAAGAGTATATGATGTTGAAATCAAATTTAATACAAATAACAAAGATGAAGTCACAGGAATATACCTATATGAATCAGGTGAAGAGATAAGTGCAGAGAAAATCAAATAGTCCAAATTAGTTCCATAAATCAATAGACAGTTTTAAAAGATTTAAACTGTCTATTGATTTATTTTTTTCAATTACTTCATTGCATTTTTAGCCCAATTTGAATCCTTGTATATAGCTCTTCCTACTCCTATCAAATCAGCTTCTCCCCTACTTAAAATATCATCTGCTGTTTTTGAATTAACAATTCCACCTGTTACGATTACAGGTATTGACACAACTTCTTTAATTGTCTTTGAAAGAGATGTAAAATAGCCTTCTTCATTTACCCCGGGAATAGTATACCTGGAGAGGCCTCCTGAAATATCCAAAATATCTACTCCTGCTTTTTCAAGCTGCTGTGCAGCTAATTTACTGTCTTCTATGGTTAATCCTCCATCCATATAGTCAGCTGCACCTAGCCTCATAAATATTGGGAAAGATTCCCCTACAGCTTCACGGACACTTTTGACAATATCCTTATGAATTTTAATTCTCCCTGTTATGTCTCCCCCATATTCATCTTCTCTTTTATTGGTAATAGGCGATAAAAACTGATTTAAAAGATATCCATGGGCAGAGTGAATTTCTACTCCATCAAAACCTGCATTTTTTACCCTTATTGCAGCTTCCTTAAACTCATTTACAATTGCCCCAATTTCATTTTTTTGAAGTTCTCTCGGAGTCATTCCTGTTCCAAAAGGATTGGGAGCGGCAGAAGGTCCCACAATTTCCATACCTGTGACTTCCGTATTTGCCGCACTTCCAGCATGATTTATCTGCATTATTGTTTTACATCCATTTTTGTGAATAGTTTCTGCTAATCTTTTTAATTCCCCTACCATACTTTCCTGTGCAATAGACATTTGATTGCTGCTGGCTTTCCCCTGCTGTGACACAAAACTATGTTCAATAATAATAAGAGAAATATAACCACCTTTTGATTTTTCATCATAGTACTCTAAAATTTCCTCACTTACTTTTCCATCTGCTCCAGATTTCGCTGTTGCCATAGGAGGCATAATCAATCTATTTTTTAATAATAGTTTATCTGTATTTAATGGTTTATTTAAATAATTCAAAACACCATCTCCTTTAATAATAGATATGCATTAAATATAATCATTCTATTTCTAATTGTCAATTAAACTATTATTGTTGCTGGATTAAACTCACTGTACTATTGAATCTATATTTACTCAATTATTTCATTTATATTATATTTAAATGAATATGTATATAATTTCAAGATTTTGGACATACTATAAATATCATTCCCTTTTCGAATTATTTTAGACTGGCCTTTGGCCGGTTTTTTCTTTTAAGTACTTTTCTCATTAATTTACTTTCGTGCTTTACCTGAAATATGTTCTACCTCTATTTTTATAACTTTAGTTTTATCTTCCATCTTTCTTATATAACTTTTTCCAGTTTCTAGGTATTCTTTGGAATATTTATTTAATATTTCAAGGAGTGCATTATACTTCTCTTCTCCAAGAACCTCTCCTGCCACTCCAAACACAACAACACTTTCATAATTAGTAGTAAATTCATCAGGAATAACACAAGTTTTACCCACTACACAAAAGGACACCTTACTGTTAATAGAAATGTTTTTAATTTTACTTCCTTCCAGAGCACAATGAAAATAAAGTGCATTATTTAAATACACATAATTCACTGGTACTCCATAAGGATATCCCTCCTGATTCAAAGTTGACAAAATGCCATAATCACATCTTTTTAAAAGTTCCTCAGCCTCACTATTTTCTAATTTTCGATCTTTTCTTCTGATTTCTTTAAACATAATATACCCCCCTTCATGAGTGTTGATTATCCAAAAGGGATACTCAGCTCCTATAGTAAACTTCACCTAATTCTCTGAGTCACCTGATAACACTTAACTTACTTAGACTTTATCTAAAGGAGCCTATTTATACAAAGTCCTAAAGCATACCCAATAATAGCTAATATTAAAGACCCTAAGATATAACTAATTGCATTTAATTTCTCTCTTTCCTGAAACAGATTAAATCCTTCATACATAAATGTTGAAAAAGTAGTATATGCTCCTAGAAAACCTTCTCCCAATAATAGGTACATGTCTTTACTGATACCTAGACCACTCACTATCCCAAGAAGAATAGCCCCTGTTATATTGATTACAAAAGTACCTACAGGAAATCCTTTAGAACATTTCTTTGAAATAAATTCACCTAATTTATACCTTAATAAGCTTCCAAATGCGCCTCCTATTCCAACAAAAACAAAATTCATATTCACTGCACCCCACTTTTACTCATTGATTTTTCTTTCTTTTTAATCAATTTTACTATAATTTTTCTTGCAAAAACTATTCCACAATACACAGCTATAATTCCCAAAATCAATGAAATAATAACATAGAAAATTGCCGAAAAATAATCTCCTTCAAAAAACAACGTTGTAAATTCCTTGCATAATGTGGAGAAGGTAGTATATGAGCCTATAAATCCTGTAGCAATTCCCAGTCTGATATCAACATCAAATTCTAAAATTTCATAGGCCATTGTTAAAATCAAGGCCAAAATAAAACTTCCAGTGATATTAATAATTAAAGTATTTATGGGTATATTTCCATGATAATAACTAATGGGAGTGTTTCTGATAACATACCTTAAAATAGCACCTAACATGCCTCCTATACTAATAAATATATACTTTCTCATTTTTTATCCCTGCCTTATATTATAATTTAAAACTGCTTAAAAACAAAATAACTCCCACAAATAACAAAATTGTTACCTGCAGGAGTCATCAGCATTTCGCGGTTATGGCGAACTCCATCGCCTTTGACTTCAGTATAGCATAAAATGAAAAAAATTACTACTAGATTATGTTGAAAACTTGAATATCACAATAAGGCAAGTATTCACTTAAAATCTTTATATCAGCTTCATCAATTGAGTTTTTATATAGACAAAGTGTCTTTAATGCAGACATTTGCTTTAACTCACTTATATTATTTATTTGATTATAGGCTAAATTGAGTATTTGTAAATTAGTCAAATTCTTTAATGGACTTATATCACTTATTTGATTAAAAATCAAGTTAAGGATTTGCAACTTAGTTAGTCCACTTAACGCACTCACATCACTTATTTGATTACATCCCAAATCAAGTGCTTGGAGATTAATTAATCTTTTTAATGGGCTTATATCACTTACTTGAGTGCCGTATAAGCAGAGTTTTTGCAAATTAATCAGTCCTTCTAATGGACTTATATCACTTATTTTATCACCTTTAAAATAAAGACTCTGTAAGTTAGTTAAATTTTTCAATGAACTTATATCACTTATTTCACTGCTGCTGAAATAAAGAGTTTGTAAATGATTTAACCCTTTTAACGGACTTATATCGCTTATTTCATTAATACCTAAATTAAGATTTTGCAAGCCTGTTAAATCTTTTAATGGATTTATATCCTTCACCTCATTGTTATTTAAGGAAAGGGTATTTAGGCGAATTAATGATTTTAACGGACTTATATCATTTAGTTCATTGAAACTCAAATCAAGGTTTTGTAAATTAGATAAATTTTCTATTCCAGTAATATCGCATATTCCCCTATTTTTAGCATTCAGTGACAGAATGGTGTTTACATCATTTTTATAAATATCACCTGTAGGTTTATTTAGTGTATCTCTTACTACCTGTTCTAAATTTTTATCTTTAAAAGTTATTACATTATTGTTAACTATAGTTGGATAAGAAGTATCCACGCTTGACCCACTAGATGTAGATTCGGTAATGGCAATTGTATTTCTAAGCACATTAGCTTGTACCTGATTAATTCCTAATAATCCACAAAGAGCTGATACTGTTGTTAAAGCCACCAATGCTATTTTTTTTCTTAAGTTTTTTAATAAAAATTTTTTAATATGCACTTTAATCCTCCTTAAACACTTTTATATTTTAAAGTATAGCAAATAAAATAATTCAAAGATCCTTTCTAATATCTTCTTCATATTTATCTATCAACAATTCTTGATAAGCTGCACGTTTATACTTTAATATAGTTTCACACATTTTTTTTAATTTTTCACTTTTTACCATATGTAATTTTTTTATTCTTATTTCAGTAAGTTCCACATCAGATATTATATTTTTGTAATCCTCTATATCATATCTCCATAATATTAGTTTTTTTCCATACCTGAGATTTAGTTTATCTGCCATAATTATACCCTCCGGGTCCATATCTCCCGAATAGTATATATAAGCACCACTTTCAACTAATTTATCCATTAAAACAAGAGATGCCAATTTAAAATTTCCAAAGGTACATATAAGGGAAGGCTTAAATTCAATAGTTCTGTTAAGTATTTCAGTAAAAACGGTGGGATTTTCAAATACATACACTTTTTTACCGGGACTTACAATTCTTGAAACCCTACTTACATTAAAAAGTGACACCTGTATAGGTTCTCCACTGTTATAAAATCCCTGCCATCCCTGATGTATTTCATTATTTTTTAAGTACCCCAGCATACCACTGCATAGTGTATAATTGGAAACCTCATCTTTTATTATTCCAGCACTATACATAAGTTCTGAAAGGTCCTCTGCATTTTTAGGATAGGATATATCTTTAAAAAATACTATTGCAAAAACAAGAAGTTTACCACCATCCCTGTCATTATCAAAAAAATGAGGATCCTTCGTAACATTAGATGCCAAAACTGCCATTCTTATTAAATTATCCTTTTGAAATGATATTATATCAAGTGCCTTGCATACAGCTTTTAAGTTATTTTTTAAATTATTCTTATCTTCATGATATTTCTGGTTTATAAACCTTGAACCCTCACCATTATTTTCAAGTACATTTAAAAGCCATTGTTTTACCCGTATACCTTGAATTTCATCTATAATATCTTTATAGAATACTTGTCTTTTTCTCTGGTATTCAAGCTTCTCTTCTTTTTTAGAATACAGCTTTTGGTTAAAATATTTTTCCACTACAATTTTAAAATCAACGCCGGAAAATTTAGTGTGGTCTAAGGCTCTGATAAAATTTTCAACTTTAATTGATGCTGATTTTCCATAATAATTTTTCCTAAAAAATCCTGTAAGTGCATCCTTCTCACAATCACTTAAATTAACTAAATTTATAGTACCTCCTAAAGAACCAAGAGATCTATATTTCTCCTGAATTTTCTTAAATACCCTTTTAAAACCTGGATTATCTTTAAAATATTGAACGCACTCTTCCAATAATATTTCATCCATAAAATTATGTCACAAGCTCCTTTACCTTTCCATTCCACCTATATCTCATAACTGTAACATATTCTACATTATCAGGTCTTAAAAGTTCACATATAGAAAGAGATGGAACCGTATCATAGTCTCCCCATAATATCTGGGAGTTTATTATATAATTTAAATCCAGTTCATTTAAAAGTCTGAACATATCCCGTATATTTCTCTCATCCACTCCGGCAAAAGCTTCATCCAGTGATATTATTCTTGGACTGTCACCTCTTGCCCCTTCATATTTTGCATAAACCGCAGAAAAAAGAGGCACATACATTGCCATAGCTTTTTCTCCTCCACTAAATTGATAAAAAGCATTATTTGTAAGTTCTTTTTTATTACTGCCCTTTTTTACAAAGTACAGTTTAAACTGAAACCACTTCCTATAATCCAATATTTCCTTCATAATGCTGTGAAAAGTCTGACTATAGCCTTTATCCTCTAACATTCTCCTTGCTTCTGATATTTTTGATCTGAAGTGCTCTGAAAGTTTATTCAAATCTGAGGGTTTCATTAAATTTCCATCCTGTTTTAAAAGGTCTACTAATTCTTTTGTATCTAACTGCTGTTCAGTTTCCGCTTTTTTACTGGTCCATCTAAGAGAAAAGGATAATCCACTGGATGTATTCATGGATTCCATAAGCTCATTCATCTTCTTTACCCATTTTTCACTGTGAAATATTCTTGCCCGTATCTTTTTACTTATATTATTCACTAAGATATCCTCAAAAAGCTGCCTGTCTCCTTCCTGAAGAAGTTTTTCATTTTCTATTATACCTTCTTCTATGAAATCAACCAGCTTATAAAAGCTTACATCTTTTCCCCTTACCTTTGCCATTATGTCTACTCTTCTTCTTGTGGCATTGGCTCTTTTTAAATCTTCATCTTTGGTATCAAGCTCATCTGTAAAAATATAATCAGTTCTTACAGTATATTCTCTTAAATATTGATTGTTTTCCTGAAATCTTTGAAACAGCACATTGCCATAATCCTCTCTTACTTTTAAACTTTTCTCATCTATTACTGTTTCCTTCACAATTTTGCCGGCTATCTCCAAAATCTTCATATCCTTATTTGTACTTACATAATCAAGTTCAATCTCTTCCATAAAGGACTTTTCATATACACTCAAAATTTTCTTAAGTGTTTCCATTTTCTCTAAAATATCCTTAATTTTTTTATTTTGCTCTTCATATATACTTTTTTCTCTTTCACTCTTCCTGGCAGTGGTCTTAATTTTTTCAGGTATTTCCCCTAAAAGCCTTATACACTGTTCTACTTGATTTTTTACAGATTCATAGTCTGAAAGTTCCAGCTGTTGTTTGGAATTTTCCATGGTAATAGATGATTCTTTCAAATCTCTTTCAATCGAAGATAAATCATATATAATATTATCTATGTCCTGCAAAATATCTTCCAAATTATCCTTGAAAATTTGAATTTTTTCTAGAACCTGTAAAAATTCACCGTGGATTTTTTCAAGCTTAAATAAGTTTTGTCTATAATCCTGCGCACATTCAAGGACTTCTTCATAGTCCTTAACATTAGCTTTTATATTCAACTTATAGGTTAGTTCATATACCTTTTCCTTAATAGTCTTCAATTCTCCATATATTTTTCTTTCAACACTATTTTTGTTTTCTATGTCTTCACAAGCTTTTTCATACTTAAAATCCGCATCTTTCAGCTGTTGTACAGCTTCAAACAAATCCTTATTAGATGGGATACTGTCAAACTCTTTTTCAAGTACTTTAATTCTCATATTAATATTATTTATATCATTTTTACAGGTTAAAATATATGCTTCTACTTCCTTAGTTTCCTTTAAAAGATTATTTATCACATCTTCCCTGTACTTATTTCTAGCACTTGACCCTATAAATTTAGGTACATAAATCTTAGTTACATTTCCTTTTATAGGCCCTATGGAATACTGTCCTTTTTCGTTAACACAGGTTTCATTTTTATTTATCCCTATACTTCCAAGTATATCTTCTATATACTGGCGGTCGATTCCATCTATGGAAATAGATTCGCTCTTAAGAAAACTGGATATATTATCCCTATCTTTTTCCTTACATGGGAATATGTATTTATCCGCAGTAGTATCTAAATTAACACCTAAAATTTTCTCCTCATACTTTTTAGGAATTATAAGTGCATCTAAAATACCCATATCCATAAGAGCTTCTTCAAGTCTTCCTTTTATTTCATCTGGAACATCTTCTTTAAAATCCACTGCCATATATAATGGAATAAAAGGAATATTCATTTGCTGGAGTTTTTTCCTGTTTTCAACGACCTTTTCTTCTCTTTCAGGTTCAGGATCTTTTTTATTTTTCCACATTTTTATTTGCTGATTTTTTTCTTCTAATAATTTCTCCAAGTTCTCCTTTTCTATCTCCATTTTATATTTCATGCCGCTAAGTTCTTTTTCAAAATTATTATATTCATTTCTAACTTGGGCAATTATATCGTCAAAGGAACTTAAATAGTGAAAATTATTTACTGCCCTTGTTAAAGATACAATACCCTCTTCTGAAAATTTAAATTCTATATTATTATTTTTCCAATCATATACTTTCTCGATATATTCTCCTTTTATCTCCATAAGCAGATTTTTGGTTTCTTCCAGTATTTTAAGCTTTTCTTCTCTATATTGTTTACTTTTTTCAAGCTCCTCCAGAGCCCTATCATACTCTATATTTTTTGTTCTTTCTTTCCTTAGTTCTTCCAATGCCTTTTCTATGTTTTTCATGTACTTTTCCAGATTATTTTCCACATAATTAAAGGAATACTTTCTATCTAAACTGCTCTTTAATTCATCCTTTAAAAAACTCTGTTCATCAAAATATATTTCCTTTGATATCTCATCCATTTCAGCTAACATATGTTCTATTTTATCCCGTCCTGCATCTCTTTCTTCCCCTAGCTTTTTTATATTGTTGTTTAGGGTAACTTCATCCTGTCTCTTTTTATCATGTATCTGTTTTTTTTGACTTTTTTGTACATTTAGAATTTCAATATACTCTTTTAATTTTTCTATTTTTTCCCTTATCTTTATACTATCGTGTTTATCTAATTCTCTTTTCTTATCTTCTAATATACTTTTTTCCATATCAAGATTTTTTAATTCTTCCTCTGCAGCTTCATGGGATGCCCTTGCTCTTTCTATTTCCCTTTCACAGTTTTCCTTTTCAGATTTCATATTCTCAAACTGCTTGTTGTATTTTATATAAAGTTTAGCCTTATCCACTATAAAAAATCTATTGTATTTGTCAAAGGCAGCTTTTATTCTGTTTGCCGCTTTTTTCGCTTCTTTCATTTCTTCCAATCTACTTTTTATGTTATCCATATTTTCTATAGCCTCTGACATAGGCCTCAAATCATCTTCTGAAAGCTGCTGAAGAGAATTTTCCATTATTTCATAACTCACTGTAGGCTTAAAATCCTTAGAAAGCTTAGGGGTTCTAAGCTGCACCAAAAGTTTTATAAGTTCATCATAGTCCTCTATATTGTCATAGCCAAAAAGGTAGTTATTAACAAGTTTCATGTACCCATTCTGACTTTCTATTACCTGACCGCCTGAATCTATCCTATTTTGAAGTTCTTTGGCTGTAAGTGGAAGTTTTCCTCCAGATTTTTTATAAAGGAAAATATCCTGGCCTATTCTCCTGCCGTCATTTATGACAAATCCCCAAGACTTCAGTGCTTTTCCTCTGGAAGCTCTAAATCCCATACCTACGGTCATATAATTTTCCGTTTTTCTCTTTTTAAATTCCATATAGACATATCCAATAGATTCATCTTTTCCACTATCTTCATCTCCAAGCAGGTAATTTTCTAGTTTTCTAGCTTTAGAACCAAAGGGATCTAATCTTTCAGGACTTTTATTTCCATCTAAAAGGAGTGGAATAAAACTCTGCATGGTAACTGATTTACCAGAACCATTTGAACCCCTTAAAAGGAGCTTGCCATCTGAAAAATCAAACTCTTCTTCATCATAATACCAAAAATTCAAAAGTCCAGCTCTATTTATAATCCATCTGTTATCTTCCATAATGATCCTCCTATGTTTCTATTTTCTCCAAAAAACTATGTGGATATATCCCCACTACCTTACCGCAAAGAGGAAGTATTTTAATTTCTCTGCCATCCTCCACAAATTTTATCATATTAAAGTCCTGCATATACACCATTATCTCTCCAACAAGTTCACTTTGCTTCATTTCCCTGTATTCCTTACTCCAACCCATACCGCAATTTTGTTTAAGCTTTTCTACCAAGCTTTCAAAATAAGCTTTGGAAACTATCGCAGTATCATCTACATTCAGCTGAATTTTCTTTTCCTTTATCTCATCAACTATCAAGTGATTAAAAAGCATTACTACATCACTTATGGCCCTGTTTCCAGGGAATGTATCCTTCAAATTGTCTTCCGGATCTATAACCATCATTGCTCCATTTCTATGTACATGAACACTGCAATCTAAGTACTTTTCAAGATCATTTGAAATCATACCTCTGTAGTTTTTTATATAATTATAATCCACATCTTCAGCCCCGTAATTATATACTACAGGCCCCATCACAATCCTTCTATATACCCTCTGTCTTCTTATAAATCCCTTGTCTGAGTCAACATCAGTCCATTCTTCTTTTTCAATATCCTGATAACTATTATAGTCTAATATATTCATGGGAAAATTTCTTATAAAATACCTTGAAAGACCTGTACTTTCATATAATACTTCCGCTTCCATATTATTTCTAAAGTTTTGTTCTTCGCCATCGTCAACAATCATCATATCCATGGAAGTGGCAAATCTTAAAACTTTTATAAGATATTTTCTATGTCTGTACAATGTCCAATCTACACTTTCATCTCCCGGATAATTTGCCTGTATGTACTCTGTAATTTCGGATAAAACAAACTGTTCTTCTTTTCCCTTATCTTCAAGAAACATTATAAGAATACACAAAAATGCATATTCCATTGTACTTTCAAAAGCCTTAATTCCCATCCATCCCTCTGCTTTTCCCGGAAATTTTTCAAGTTTTATTAAATAAGGATTTATAACAAGGTTATATCCCAGTTTATCTGTTAAAAAACTTTTAAACTCTGCTATACTGTCTTTTAATCTATAGTATAATTCTTTATTTTTATCTTTCCCTATCCAGTAATTCTCAAGCAATATTTTAAGATCATTCATTTAAATTCTACCTTTCAAACTTTATAATATAAGGTGGCATTAAAAGATTGCCATCATCACAATCCAAAGTACATCTTTCCTCTTCATCTTTTGGAATCTCTACTATATATTTTATGCCGTCTTCAGTTTTACCTCTCCCATCAGAACTGTTCATTCCTTTGCTGAGCCACCTAAGAAGAGTTATTCTCACACTTGAAGGTATTTTAGGAAGTTTTGAAAACTCTATGCATCCATCTTTCACATACCCTTTCATAATTTCTTTCTCCCTTTCTCTTTCCTTCATTACTTTTTCAAACATGGCCTTCTTCTTCTGATTATTATCCACTATGGAATTTCTCTCTGATTTTTCCCTGTAACTTCGAATTCTAGGATTGATTTTTTTCACATAAGGTTCTTCCTCAAAAATTCCACTATTTATGCTTTCAGTATTTCTATATGGGTGTGCTTTAATATGTTTCATATTAAAAATCCCAAAACTTACTGCCGAAAGTTTATGTGCTTCTTCCATGTCTTTGCAATTTAAAAACATACTGCAAAGTTTTCTGTACTCTTCTCTTCTATTAGAAGCACTGTTTCTGCTTTCCGCTATTTGAGATGCAAAACGGGTTATTTTTCTTATTATTTCATTTGTTATATTAAGAAGTTTTTCTGATTCACTTTCCCTGCCCGAAGATGCCAGAAACCAATTACACAAACTTTCCCACCTACCATAGATGTTGTCCTCCAACATATCATCAGTTACTTTCATGTCAACTCTAGGTATGGATTTTTCATAGGTTAAAACTTTCTGAAGCACCTGATTTACCTGATCCTTATCTAAATTTCCAAGAAGATATTCTATATGAGATGAATTATACTGAAGGCTTTTTATAAAATCTCTTAAATAATCTATAAATTTATCCTTAAATATTAAAAATTCTCTTGTTTTCATGAGTTCATCCGCTTTAATACCATATAAATCCCTTATATAATCCTGATAATTTTGATTTAACCTTTTAAAGTCATTGTTTAGAGAATTCCACCAGCTTCCAACTTCCTTTTCATTTTTAGAAGTCATTTCAGTGAGTTTTTCAATGTATTCCTTTATTCTCTCAAGAAGTGAAGGCTCAAGAGAGGCACTTTCTATAAACAAATTTTCAAGTTTTATGGTGAGTCTTTCTATTTCCACACTGTATTCAGAAAGTTCATATCTAAATTGCTTGTTTTTAAATTCCTCAACGGTAGTAACTTTTGCAGTGTCTTGAACTGCCATAAGATTTTTCCATGATATAAGCACATCTAAATCCTGCCGACAGGACTCTATGGTGTAATTCTTAAATTCATTATATTTTTTAAGTTCTTCAAATACTTCTTCTTTATACATCCAATACTTCATTTTTTCATATTGTAAATAAAAAAACCTTAAAATAGTTCTATATCTCCAAGCATTTTCTGCTGTAAGATATCTCATTTCATCAATTTGCCTAGTAAGTTTATCCGTTATTTTCATAATAAATAATCACCTTTTTATAAAAGTAAGTTCCCTTTTTCAAACATCCATATTATATCATATAAAGATAATCTTTATTAATGATTTTTGTCATACTTCTGCCAATTTTTTAAGATTCAGATGAAGTTTATCATAAAGAAATACCTATCTCCATCTGAATCTTAAAAAACTTATACAAATATACTATAGGAAAAAACTAAAGATATTTAATAGCTTGAATTTTATTGTAGATTAAAAATTAAATACTGTACTCCAGTCAAAATCTCCAGACTTCTCCACGCTTTCAGGCCAATTAGAGCACCATTTTGGAGACATTGGCTTTTCCACTCTATCAAGACTAGGGGTATATGGTTTAATATCTAAGACAGGTGTTCCATTGTCAGCATCTATATAAGCTAAACCGATAATTCCCTTTTCGCAGTCAATATAAGTAATACAACTACAGCTAAGTCCAATAGGATTTGGTCTCTCAGGGGATCGTGTGGCAAATGTCCCCAATACTTCTGGGGCACCTTTATATGGATTTTTCTCAATAAGTTTTGCTCTGGATTTAAAATTATCACACCTATCAAACCACCATAATACATTTATATAACCAAATCCCTCTAAATTTATAAGAGCAGGTATATATTCTTTATTTAGAACTGCCCTCATGCCTTTATTATCTACACAAATTTTCCCAATTACTCTTAAATTAAACTGTTCCATAAATAACTCTCCTTATTTTATATTTTATTTACGGCGCCGTTAATATTAAGTATACTGATATAAATTAATACTACAATGATTTTTTTGACTTTATACTTTTATATTCAAAATAATTATTTTTTAAATCTCTCAAGATATATATTTCGATTTCTTTAGAATTTAAGCCATATTTCTTAATCTGTGGTTCTTCTTTTAAAAAATATTGTCCACATGTGATCCCATCTTTGAAAGCATCATATTCCTTAGCATAACAATATGCGGCGTAGTTCAAAATAAACTTAATGGTGCCTGTCCCATTAAAAAAAGACTATAA
>NZ_DAIQBT010000017.1:0-62733 GCF_036781005.1 Clostridium sp.
AACTAAGGAAGACTTGATTGCAGTATTTAAAGAAGCTTATGGTGGATAGAATATAAATTTAATAGACATATTTTTATTAATATAATGCCGTGATAGATTTGTTTTCAAATTTATCACGGCATTTAGTTTTCAATTAAAATTACCTTGATTATCTCTTGGAGAGATTTAAAATAACTTTTTTTATTCATATTTTATTGTGTGAGATAAAATATAAATAAAAAACAGTAAAAAGAATGAAGTATATTATAAATATATAGTAAGATATAAAATACTACATATATTTTAATATACTGAATATTAAAATATATGTAGTATTTTACATCTGTAGTGTCAGCTATCTTAACAGGTATGGTTCCATATCTTAAATTTAAAAAAACAGCAACTCCTGTAGCTTTTGCACTTCAGCAAGTGGGAATAACTTGGGGCTTGGGGTTCTGCTTTGGTAGCAGTAGGTGCAATTTGTGGACTGACTTCAGTTTTACTTGTTATGATGTTTGGACAAACTCGTGTAATGTTTGCAATGGCAAGAGATGGACTTCTTCCAAAAGTATTTGCTCATGTGATTCAAAATTTCATACTTCTTTAAGAAGTACGTTACTTGTTGGAATTGTAACTATGATTATAGCTGGATTTACCCCTATTGCAGTGGTTTCAGAGCTTACTAACATAGGTACATTAACAGCTTTTGTTATAGTATCTGCATCAGTTATAGTTTTAAGGAAGAGAAAACCAGATAGACCAAGAGCTTTCAAAGTTCCATTTTCACCGGTTACTCCTATTCTTTCCATGGCAGCTTGTATATTTTTAATAATAAACCTTCAAAGTGTACTCTGATTAGATTTGTAGTATGGCTTATTTTAGGTTTAATACTTTATTTTGTATATGGATATAAGAATAGTGCTATTAATGAAGGATAGTAGATATAAAATCGATTTAATATGTAAACAGTATGTTATTTAATATAATAGTAAAAAATAATCGAATAAAAAAAATTAGTTTTAAAATTTAAAAAAAGTATTGACATTTAAAACAGAAGGTATTATTATCGTCACATACACTAAAAATGAAGTAACTTTAAGTAAATGAGTATTTCTATTATAAAAACTGTGATAGGGAAGAGTAAATGGCAAAATATTTTAAAGAGAGTGAGAGTAGGTGAAAGCTCATAAATTGAATGCTATTGAAAATCACCCTGGAGTTGTTAAACTGAACTTATAGTAGGTTTTTCCGGCAAAGCCGTTAATTAATCAAGTAAAAAAATTGGGTGGTACCGCGGACCAAACTTCTCGCCCCATAGGGCAAAAAGTTTGGTCTTTTTATATGCATATTTTTTAATTTAATAAGTAAATAAGTTTAACACAAGATGTTGAATATAAGATAAATAACGATATAGGAGGAAATACTAATGGAAAATTTAAAAATTTATTATGATGAAGATGGGAATCTGGATTTATTGAAGGATAAAACAGTGGCAGTTCTAGGCTATGGAAGTCAGGGCCATGCCCATGCACAGAATTTAAAAGACAGTGGAATAAATGTGGTAATTGGTCTTTATAAAGGGAGTAAATCCTGGAAAAAGGCAGAGGAAAATGGCTTTGAAGTAATGGAATCAAAAGATGCTGTAAAAAAAGCAGATATGATTATGACACTTATACCGGATGAAAAGCAAAAAGCTTTATATGAAGAGAGTATTAAAGATAACTTGACAGGGGAAAAAGTGCTAATGTTCGCCCATGGGTTCAATATACACTTCAACCAGATAACCCCTCCTGAAAATGTAGATGTAATCATGGTTGCACCAAAGGGACCGGGACATATTGTAAGAAGAGAGTACACAGAGGGAAAAGGAGTTCCATGTCTTTATGCAGTATATCAGGATTACAGCGGAAAAGCAAAGGATTATGCACTGGCTTATGCAAAGGGAATAGGAGGCACAAGAGGAGGAGTTCTTGAAACTACCTTTAAAGATGAAACAGAGACAGATTTATTTGGAGAACAGGTAGTACTTTGCGGGGGAATATCAGAACTTATAAAGGCAGGATTTGAAACATTGGTTGAGGCAGGATATGCACCTGAAAATGCATATTTTGAATGCATGCATGAGATGAAATTAATTGTGGATTTGATGAATGAAGGCGGACTAAGCTATATGAGATATTCCATAAGTGATACGGCAGAATATGGAGATTACAGCATAGGCAAGAGAATAATAACAGAAGATACAAGAAAAGAAATGAAAAAGGTACTTGGAGAAATTCAAGATGGTACCTTTGCAAAGAACTGGATACTTGAAAACCAGACAGGAAGACCTTCATTTATTGCAAAGAGGAAAAAAGAACAGAAACATCCTATTGAGATAGTTGGAAAAAAACTTAGGTCTATGATGTCCTGGATAAATAGTAAATAATAATAAATTTAGAAGAGATAAAGATGTGTGGAGAATAAACTAAAGGGGGGCTATTATTATGAGGATGAAAGGAGCCGAAGTATTATTAAAATGTATGATAGAACAAGGTGTTGATACCATATTTGGTTATCCGGGAGGAACTGTAATACCTATTTATGATGCATTATATAGTACCAAGGAAATAAAGCATATATTGACTGCTCATGAGCAAGGGGCTACTCATGCAGCTGATGGTTATGCAAGATCAACGGGAAAAATTGGAGTTGCTGTTGTAACTTCAGGGCCAGGGACGACTAATACTATAACAGGAATTGCTACGGCCTATGCGGATTCCATTCCAATAGTGGTGTTTACAGGGCAGGTTCCTTTGAATCTTCTTGGAAAGAATTCTTTTCAGGAAGTAAACACTAAAAGTATTACAGATTCTATAACTAAGAAAAATTATATTATAGATAAACCAGAGGATTTACCAGGTATAGTAAGAGAGGCTTTTAAAATGGCTGTTAGTGGAAGACCTGGACCTGTAGTAGTAGATATACCTAAGGATATGCAGACAGCGGAAATTGACTATGAAGTACAGCAAAAACCGTCTTTGGAACTGAAAAATTGTGAAGATGATTTAGATAAAGTAGCAGATATGATAAAAAGTAGTGAAAGACCTGTAGTATATTCTGGCGGAGGGACAATAATAGCTGGGGCACAAGAAGAACTTAAAGAGTTTATACAAAAAATAGATTCACCTGTTACTTGTTCTCTTATGGGCATAGGAGCTTTTCCAGGAAACAATGAGTATTATATGGGCATGGTAGGTATGCATGGTACTCCTTGTTCCAATCGTGCTGTGAGTAATTGTGACTTGCTTATAGCTGTAGGAGCTCGTTTCAGTGATAGGGTTACCAGTAAGGTTTCAGCTTTTGCACCAAAGGCAAAAATTATCCACATAGATATAGACCCAAAGGAATTTGGAAAAATTGTAGATGTGGATGTGCCTGTAACAGGAGATGTTAAAGATGTACTCCAAAGACTTAACAAAAAGTTGAATCGATTAAATCATGATAAGTGGATGAATCAGATAAGACAGTGGAAACAAAGTGAAAGAGATCCTTTTAAGGATAGATGTGAGTTAAGTCCTAAATTTATAATGGAGACACTTTATAATCTTACTAAAGGAGATTGTATAGTGACAACTGAAGTAGGACAACACCAGATGTGGGCTGCACAATATTTTAAATACTTGAAACCTAGAACTTTTATATCCTCTGGTGGACTGGGAACTATGGGATATGGACTTGGAGCTTCCATAGGAGCATTTATGGGAAATCCTGATAAAAAGGTAATAAATGTGGCAGGAGATGGAAGCTTCAAAATGAATTCTACAGAATTGGTTACCATATCCAGATACAGGCTTCCTATAGTTCAATTGCTTTTTAATAACCATGCTCTTGGTATGGTTCATCAGTGGCAGGATATGTTTTATGACAGAAGATTTTCACATACGGAATTTGGCCCTGAAGTAGATTTTATGAAGCTTGGAGCAGCCTATGGAATAAAAACATTTAAAATAGAATCCAACAGTGAAGTAGAGGAATGTCTGAAAGAGGCATTGGGTTTAAATGAACCTGTTATTATAGAATGTGTTATTGATACTAAGGCAAAAGTACACCCTATGGTTCCACCAGGTGCATCTATAGCGGAATTTATAGAATAGAAAGCAGAAAAAAGATTTTAAAACTAAGAGAGTATTTTTTAAGAGGTCAGTATAAGGCAGGGCTATACTGGCCTCCTCTTTATTTTTTAATGGATTGGAAAGTTTCAAAAATTGATTATAATTAGATTATAATTAATAGAAAAAGATTAAATTCTAGGAAGTGGTTAAATGAAGGTTCAAGAATCAGCAGAAAATTATTTGGAAACTATATTGGTGTTAAGCAAACGAAATGGTTCTGTAAGGTCAATTGATATTGTGAAAGAATTAGGGTTTACAAAGCCAAGCATAAGTGTGGCTATGAAAAATTTAAGACAAAATAATTATATAATTATGGATGAAGAGGGATATATTAAACTAACCTCAGATGGATTGAAAATAGCTTCTAAAGTGTATGAACGTCATATAATTATTTCAAAGGTGTTAGTTAAGCTAGGTGTATGTGAGAAACAGGCCGCAGAGGATGCATGCAGAATTGAGCATGTAATCAGTGAAGAAAGCTTTGAAGCTATAAAAAAAGTAGCAGCTAAAATGAATAAGTGATCTTTAAAATGGAAAATAATGACTATAAAAAGTTATTTGGATTATAACCGGCTTTTTTTATATCTATAATTTTTATGAAAAGGGAATTACAATAAAGAATTAATGTGTATTACTGGTGCAAATAGAAAACTAAAAGTCTATTTGGAGTGAAAAAAGTCTAAAAGGAGTAGTATTGTAAAATAATTTTTCATATAATAGTATTTGGTTAGGCATATCTAACTGAGTTGTATTCAAATAAAACATTAAGGGGGGAAATCTATTTGAAAGTGAAAAAGATCTTAGGATTAATAGTGGGTACAGTAATGTTATTTTCAACCACTGTTTTTCCGGAGTCTTCATATTCTTTGAACCAAAAAAGAATTTTTGGAAAAGACAGATATGAAACTTCATCACTTATAAGTAAAACTGGGTGGGAAACTGCATCTGATGTAGTAATATGTAATGGAGAAAATTTTCCAGATGCACTTTGTGCAGCACCTCTTGCAAAGAAATACAATGCACCAATTTTGCTTACTGGAAAATCAGCTTTAAGTGAAAGTGCAAAGGGAGAATTATCAAGGTTGAATCCTGATAGGGTCACAGTAATAGGTGGGAGCGGAGTTATATCAGACAAGGTAATATCTGAAATAAAAGCTGCATCACCTAAGGCAGGTAATGTAACAAGACTGGGGGGAGCCACAAGATACGAAGCTTCAAAAATCATTGCAGATAAAGTGGGAAAAAGTTCCTCAGTGGTGCTGGTCTCAGGAAAGGCTTTCTCAGATGCACTTTCCATAAGTTATATAGCAGCTAATAAGGGAATGCCTATTTTGTTGGCAGATAGGAAAGAAGATGTATCAGAGTATTCAAAGAATAATAGTGTAGAAAAGGCCTACATAATAGGGGGAGAATCCCTGGTATCAAAGGATATAGAGAGTATATAGAGAGTATATAGAGAGTATATTCAAAAATACTGAGAGAATATACGGAAAAGACAGATATGAGAGTAATGAAAAAATACTTGACAAATTTAAAGATGACATAAATTTTAGCAGTATATACCTGGCAGCTGCACAATATAATGGGGTAGATCAATTTGCAGATGCATTGTCTGTTTCTGCTCTGGCATCTAAAGATTGCAATCCTATAATATTGGTAAGTGCTACCATGAACGAGGATACAGTGAGTATAATAAAGTCCAAAGTTGATAAAGACAGCAAGGTAATAGCAATAGGGGGAACTTCACTTGTATCAGAAAATATAGTAACCAGTGTAGTGAATGTAAATTCTTCTGGTGAAAATGATAAACAGGATAATCCAAAGAAACCTAGCAGCGGCGGTGGAGGTGGAGGAGGTTCCTCCAGAAGCAATCCTTTTGCAGGAGGCAATGGTACCGTATCTTCTCCATATAAAATTGCAAATGCAGCACAGCTGAATAAAGTACGAAATTATTTAAGCAAAAACTTTATTCTTACAGCCGATATTGACTTGTCAAGTTATGCAAACTGGGAACCTATTGGTATATTTAATCCACAGGCTGGGGATGAAGCAGGATATTTTGTAAATGCGTTTAAAGGTAGCTTTGATGGAGATAATCATACTATTTCCAATCTAACTACAAATAAAAAAGATTCTGTAGGTGTAGGATTGATAGGTACTGCTTCAAGTTCTTCAATAGTAAAGGATGTGGAAATGAAGAATGTGACAGCTGAAGGTACGATGTCAGTTGGTGCTGTGGTAGGCTACAACAAAGGCATAGTTGAAAATCTTACATTGTCTGGAGATAACACAATAAGTGGATATAACTGCATTGGTGGTATTTTAGGAGGAAATGATGAGGGAACTATTAAAAATTGTACTGCTGTTGCAACAATAAATGTATTAGGCGACAATATATTTGAAGATGGTAAATATATTTTACCTGATAATGCAGAATGCGGTGGTATTATTGTGGGGGGATCTTTTGGAGGAACAATTGATGGTTGCTCTAGTGAGGGTGTAGTAAACTCCAAGGGAAGTAATGCTATGGGACTTGGTGGTGTAGGTGGCTGCCTTGAAAATATGACAAGCATTACAAATTGTAATGCAAATGTGACTATCAATGCTGGAGAATCAGCTCATGGTGTAGGTGGACTTTGTGGATTTTCTGGAACATTTGATAGAGAAAATCCAGCTAAAATTTCCAATTGCAAAATCATTGTAACAATAAATGGTAAAAATGCTACACATACTGCTGCCCTTGTTGGTACAGGATTATACATGAATAAGTACGATATGGAAAGTGTATTTACAATTTCTAATTGTGAAGTTCAAGGAAGTATAAACGATGCTGTTACTCCAGAAACAGTAGTTGGAAGAGCAGAAGGAAGTACTATTGAAAGTTGTACTGTAGATGTAACTATAGATGGTGTATCTGACGGAGCAGAAATTGGAACGACAGATAGACTTTTTGAAAGTGCAGAATAAAGTTAGTAATTCAATGAAAAGTTCTAAAATACTTTTTTAGTCACAGCGAAAATACTTTTTATCAGTGATTAATGACTTTTAAACAAAAGAGTGCTGTAAAGCTGCTTTAAAAGAGTAGTTTTACAGCACTCTATTATGCAAGCTGACAACATTATTGTGTTAGATCAGGGAGTCATCAGAGAGGCTGGAAATCATGAAGCATTATTAAAACAAGATGGCTGGTATGCACATGTTTATGTTGAACAACAGCGTGCAAAAAAGTGGATCATTAGTTGACTATGTATAAATATAAAAAGTAAGTATGGATGTAAAGAAAAAATATTTTCAATATTTAAATTTGCTTCAAAATTCAGATTTTTAATAATAACAATTTTCAAACCATAGGCAAAGGACAGATAAATTATATTATTGGAATTCTGTGTATTTTCAACTGTGTTATTCAAAAATTCTTTATTGGAATCAGGATTAAAAAGATTTCTATTTATTTTAGTATAATATTTTTCTAAATTTATCATATAAAACTCCTTTAATTAAAAATACCTGTGATTTATTATAAGAAGAGGGTATAAAGGTTTTTCTTAGATGATACTGTTTTTAGCTTGTCTAATTTCAAGTTCCATCCTTGAATTTTCGATATTCTAAAGGACACATACCAGTTATTTTCTTAAATGCTGCTGCAAACTTGCTTTGATTTTCATAGCCTACTTTGGCTGTTATGACGGCAATGCTGTCATAAGAATTTTGAAGCATAAATGTGGCAGTCTTAATTCTGTGATGGTTCATATAATTTCGAATGGTTGTTCCATAAAGGCCTTTAAAGCAATTTTTTAGTGTGGTTGCACCAATTTCATATTTTTTTGATATTTCTTCAATTGTAATGTGTTTATTTACATGTATAATCAAATACTCTCTTATCTGCTTGGTAATGGTTATCTGCTTTCTTGAATAGTAGGGTTTTTCTTGGTTTTGTTCTGAAACATTTGCACTGCTCAAAAAAAGCAATAGTTCAATTACTTTTATTTGATGATATGTGCGGCAGAGTTCTTCCTTTACTGGATAAAGTTCTGAAAAAATATGTTTTATTTGATTTTTGGCTCTCAGGATAAGGCAGTGGCCCTGTGTACATAGTCTTTTCATAAGTTTATATAAATCAATGGAATCAGGTAATTTCATTTCTTTAATGGATTTTACAGCTTCATCTAAATAAATCATAACAGATATATCTTTAAAATATCCCAATGGGAAATTGGATGAAATTTTTTTACATGAAAAATTGTTGATAGATAAATCACCTTCATTTAAATATATGTAATCATTTTTTTTAAACTGGCATTCGTATCTACCTTCCAGGCAATGATTGATTTCTATAATATTTGTATTTGTTATATTATTATTTGGATTTATATCTAGTTGAAACAAATTATATGTCAATTGAATTCCGGGAAGTACTTCATACTGTATAAGTTTTCCTGTACCGCTCTGATTTTCGATGTGATATTCGGTACAATAGCGGTGTTGTTTTATAGTTTTTAGATCTGAACCAAATACATTTTGCCACTGTATGGTTTGCATTAGTTTTTCTCCTTTCTATGGTATAGTATTTCATTTTAAGTCCATATTTTATACTGGAAAAGAAAAAGTGAGTACATTAGTACAATTTTACTTTTTATAGATATTTTAACCATTATAGTTTATTATACTTTAATTGATATTGATTATCAATATCTTTGCCTGCGATTATAGGGAAATTTATAGTAGAAAAATGACAGTTTTAAGAGTTATTTCATTATTCAAGGAGTTCTTTTATATCTTTGTAAATCAATATATTAGATATACCTGCATAGTATCTTATTATACCGTCAATTACAGTTATAGGAGGGGTAAATCCTTTATTAATAATATTATTTACCTGAATTTCTTCTTTATCTGATAAATTGATTTTTTCAAGTTCTATGAAATTTAGTAGTGTGTTTTTCCATACATCACTGTAGTTTGGAAAATTTTTCAAGACATCATATAGTTCTTCTGTTCTTATAAGGCTTATATTATTAATATATGATTTATTTGAAATTGTATTTTTGCAGTGATTATAATTTTTACATTTTGTTTTATTATGACAGCTGTAAGAAGGGGAGCCGTGGCTGTTATTACAGCAGCTTTTTAAAGACAGTACAGCATGTTCCCATATATGTTAACTTTGATTTTTAAGTTTATATAATATTAACCTCTTTTTTGTATAGTAACAATTATAATATCACAAAGTGAAGATTTTATACAATTAAAATGTGTTATGTTGACAAAAAGTATATTTAAAAATAAAATTAGTATAATAATTATCAGCTTTTCAAACATTACTTTTATGGGAGATGTAATCAAGGTGAATAGGGAAATTTATATGGATTATGCGGCTACAACTTTTGTAAAGTCGGAAGTTATAGAGGAAATGAAATTATATTTTGATGAATATTTTGGTAACCCTTCTTCTGTTTATCGTATATCCAGAAGGACAAAGATGGCTGTAATGAATGCTAGAGAAAAGATAGCAAAAATTATAAATGCAAACAGGGATGAAATATTTTTTACAAGTGGGGGATCAGAGTCGGATAATTGGGCTATAAAAGGAACAGCTTTTGCAAATAGGGAAAAAGGGAATCATATAATAACTACTGGAATAGAGCATCCTGCTGTAATGAATACCTGTAGGTATATGGAGGAGCAAGGCTTTAAGGTTACTTATGTTCCTGTGGATAAATTTGGAATAGTAGATATAAAAAAACTTGAAGGAGCCATAAGAGAAGATACATTGCTTGTATCTGTGATATTTGCCAATAATGAAATAGGTACCCTAGAACCCATAAAAGAAATAGGAGATATGTGCAGAAAAAGAGGGGTTTTACTACATACAGATGCGGTTCAGGCAGTGGGTATTGTTCCTGTTGATGTTAAGGAGATGAATATAGATCTTTTGTCCATGTCATCTCACAAATTTTATGGACCCAAGGGCATAGGTGCTCTCTATATAAGAAAAGGAGTAAAGATAGATAGTTTAATTCACGGAGGTTCCCAAGAGAGAGGAAAAAGAGCTGGAACGGAAAACATTTCTGGCATAGTTGGCATGGGAAAAGCTCTTGAGATTGCAGCTTCAAATATGGATAGAGAGAGTAAAAGACTAAGTTATCTTAGAGATAAGATGATAGAAGAACTTTTAAGCATACCAGGTACCAGTTTAAATGGACATAAAATAAACAGACTTCCAGGTAATGTGAATATTTCCTTTGATTCTGTGGGTGCAGAAATTTTGGTTATGGCTTTAGATAATAAGGGCATATGTGTTTCTGCGGGAAGTGCATGTTCTGCCGGAGCCATAGAGCCATCTCATGTATTAAAATGCATAGGACTTTCAGATGATGGGGCAAAGTCTTCTATTCGGATTAGTTTAGGGGCAGGTACTTCAGAGGAGGATATTTATTATGTGGCAGATATTATAAAAAATACTGTATTTAGATTAAGGAAAAATAATACAAAATGGAATTTAGGAAAATTTTAAATTAGAATAGGTGATGAAATGGCAAAAAAGGTAGTAGTAGGTATGAGTGGAGGAGTGGATAGTTCTGTTGCTGCATATCTTTTGAAAGAACAGGGTTATGAGGTTATTGGGGTAACCATGCAGGTCTGGCAGCAAGATGATTATTATGAAGATACGGAAAGTGGATGTTGTTCTTTAAGTGCTGTAGAAGATGCTAAAATGGTGGCATATAATCTTCATATACCTCATTATGTTATGAATTTTAAAGAGGTATTTAAAAAAAATGTAATAGATTATTTTGTTCAGGAGTATATGGAAGGAAAGACGCCAAATCCTTGTATAGCATGTAATAAACATATAAAATTTGATGAACTTTTAAAAAGAGCTATGGGTTTGGGAGCTGATTATGTGGCTACAGGGCATTACGCTACTGTAGAAAAAGTTAATGATAGATATACCCTTAAAAAATCAAAGGATTATAATAAGGATCAAACTTATGCTCTTTATAATTTAACTCAATTTCAGCTGGCACATACCTTAATGCCCTGTGGAATATACAAAAAAGAAGAAATAAGGGAAATAGCGAGAAAAATAGGTCTTATGGTTCATTCTAAGAGGGATAGTGAGGAAATATGCTTTATTCCAGATAACAATCATGGAGCTTATATAAAGAGAATTATGAAAAATAAGGTAAAAGTAGGAAATTTTATAGATAAAGAAGGAAATGTACTTGGGAAACACAAGGGGATAGTTTATTATACATTAGGTCAGAGAAAAGGACTGGGATTATCATTTGGTGTACCTATGTATGTCACAGATATAAGACCTTATACCAATGAAGTTGTACTTGGCAGTGAAGAGGATATATTTAAAACAGATTTAGTGGCAAAGGACGTAAATTTTCTTCCTTTTGAAAAATTGACATCCCCTATGAAGGTAGAAGCTAAAATAAGGTATTCCTCAAAACCAGCAGAGGCAACTATAAGTTATCTGGATGAGGAAAAAGTAAAAGTAAGATTTACAAATAAACAAAGGGCAATTACTAAAGGACAATCTGTGGTATTTTATAAGGATAATATTTTAATTGGAGGAGGAATTATTGACAGCTAATATTATAAATGATACAATTAAAAGAAATAATTTTTTTGACAGCTTGGCAGGCATATTGACATAAAATAACATATGTAATAGATTATAAAAATAACATTAAAAACTGAGACAGGGATCAAGTAGATGTGATTGACATTTTAAAGAGAGTGGTTGAAGCTGGGAATCCATAAATGTTGCATGTTGAAACTCCCCCTGGAGTTGTAAGCTGAACTATAGTAAGCTGTGCCGGTAAAAGCCGTTATAAAACATAAGTAACAAATTTGGGTGGTACCGCGGTAGACTTTCGCCCCAGGCAGAAGGTCTATTTTTTTGTGTTATTTTTAGAAAATAACAATATAGGAGGAAATACTAATGGAAAATTTAAAAATTTATTATGATGAAGATGGGAATCTGGATTTATTGAAGGATAAAACAGTGGCAGTTCTAGGCTATGGAAGTCAGGGCCATGCCCATGCACAGAATTTAAAAGACAGTGGAATAAATGTGGTAATTGGTCTTTATAAAGGGAGTAAATCCTGGAAAAAGGCAGAGGAAAATGGCTTTGAAGTAATGGAATCAAAAGATGCTGTAAAAAAAGCAGATATGATTATGACACTTATACCGGATGAAAAGCAAAAAGCTTTATATGAAGAGAGTATTAAAGATAACTTGACAGGGGAAAAAGTGCTAATGTTCGCCCATGGGTTCAATATACACTTCAACCAGATAACCCCTCCTGAAAATGTAGATGTAATCATGGTTGCACCAAAGGGACCGGGACATATTGTAAGAAGAGAGTACACAGAGGGAAAAGGAGTTCCATGTCTTTATGCAGTATATCAGGATTACAGCGGAAAAGCAAAGGATTATGCACTGGCTTATGCAAAGGGAATAGGAGGCACAAGAGGAGGAGTTCTTGAAACTACCTTTAAAGATGAAACAGAGACAGATTTATTTGGAGAACAGGTAGTACTTTGCGGGGGAATATCAGAACTTATAAAGGCAGGATTTGAAACATTGGTTGAGGCAGGATATGCACCTGAAAATGCATATTTTGAATGCATGCATGAGATGAAATTAATTGTGGATTTGATGAATGAAGGCGGACTAAGCTATATGAGATATTCCATAAGTGATACGGCAGAATATGGAGATTACAGCATAGGCAAGAGAATAATAACAGAAGATACAAGAAAAGAAATGAAAAAGGTACTTGGAGAAATTCAAGATGGTACCTTTGCAAAGAACTGGATACTTGAAAACCAGACAGGAAGACCTTCATTTATTGCAAAGAGGAAAAAAGAACAGAAACATCCTATTGAGATAGTTGGAAAAAAACTTAGGTCTATGATGTCCTGGATAAATAGTAAATAGAGTATAAATAAAAATTTGGAGGCCTTGAGCTTCCAAATTTTTATTTATACTTCTAATTTGTGTAAAAATAAATAAGAATAAATATGGTATAATAATATACATATTATAATGAAATATTAATAATAGTTTTAAATTAATAAAGTTAGACAGTTGACAACGTTAACACTTACAACGTATCATTTTTACATATTATATATCAAGTAATTCTTAGGTTCAGGTGGAGTCTGCCTATAAGGAATGCACATCGTAATCTGAATCTTAGAATCACTTATCCAGGGGTATAGCAGTGCTTATCCCCCACTTGAAGAAGATGGGGGTGTTAGCAATGGTAGCTTTCGGATAAATTGAGAAGGAGGCGAGATTATGTTGCCTTATGGCAAAATAAATAAGAGGATTGATGATGGAATATTATTGAAAAAAGTGAGTATTACAGGTAACCTTTGTGCAGGGTATGCAGAAGTATTTATAAATCAAGTTTATGAAAACTGCAGTGATGAAGATATAGAAGGAGTATATATTTTTCCTATACCAGCTACAGCAGTAATATCTGGATTTGAAGCAGAGATAGGTGGAAGAACCCTAAAAGCAATAGTGGAGGAAAAGGATAAGGCACTGCAAGTCTATGAGAATGCAAGAATTCGAGGAGACAGTATTTTTTCACTAGAGGAATTTAGTCCCCATTTCTTCAAAATAAGTATAGGTAAAATAATTTCTGGAGAAACTGTGAAAATAAAACTTTCTTATATAGATGAATTGGATTATAAAGATAGTACCTTTAAACTTACTGTACCTGCAATTTCAGAACCTAAAATAATAAGGAGCAAATCAAAAATTGAAGAGTTAAGGAGTAGTTTGGTTAATAGACTGGAAATAAAAAAGGGTAAGGATAAAGATTTTGAATTTAAAGTAAGTATAATAGTGGAATCTTTAAGTAGAGTTGACTTTAGATGTCCCTACCATAAGATAAAAGTGGAGAGGGAAGGAGACACAGTAGCCAAGATAACTTTGGAAGAAGATTATTATTTAATGGATAAGGAATTTATATTGTTCATAAAAGAGAAGGAAACTCTTGAAGCAGATGGAATGATATATGAATATAAAGAAAATGACAAAGAAAAGGGAATAGTATATATAAGGATGATTCCAAAGCTTGACCCTTATGAGGAAGAGGTTAAGGAAAATTATATATTTTTAATTGATATTTCAGATACTATGAAAGGTGAAAAGCTGGAACAGGCCAAAAATGCACTTCAGCTTTGTATAAGAAATCTGTCTAAGGGAGATACCTTTGATATAATAGCTATGGGAGTAAATTTAAGGGATTTTTCAAAAGATGGAATGATAGAATTTACCCAGGATTCTTTAAGAAAAGCTTCTAAATGGATAGATAATCTGGATACAGAAGAAGATGCGGATATATTTGAGGCAATAAGGTACAGTCTTGAAAAAGAAGGTGATAAAAATACCATACTTCTATTTACGGATGATCTGGTAGATGATGAGGAAGATATACTTGGCTATGTAAAAGAAAATATAGGTGAAAATAGAATATTTACTTTTGGAATAGATTCATCTGCCAATAACTACTTTTTAAATAAACTGGCTCATGAAAGCTGTGGAAAAGCGGAGTTTATAGATAGGGAGGAGAGAATAGAAGATGTAGTATTGAGACAATTTAATAGAATACAAAATCCCCAGGTTGATAACATAGAAATTGACTGGGGGGAACTTAAGGTTAAAAATTCTTATCCAAGAACCATAGAATACATGTATGACAGAGAACCTTTTTCCATATTTGCAAATGTACTTGGAGAAGTGGGAGGGCAGATAGTATTAAAGGGAAATGTAGCTGGAAAAGAATATATGCAAAAGGTGGATATAGATAACTTCAACACAGAAGAAAATGCCAATCTGTTAAAAAAAATATGGGCTAAAAAAAGAATAAAATCTCTGGAAATAAACATGAGAGCTCAAAGAGGAACAATAAGGGAAAGTATGAGAAAAAAGATAATAGAGCTTTCAAAGGACAACAAACTTATAAGTTCAGAGACCACATTTATATTGATGGAACTCAGGGAAGAACCTGTACTTGGGATACAACTCAGGGATATAATTCCTATAAAAGTAGAAGAAAATGTAGTAAATAATAAAAATAAGATAGGTGAAGATTCAGGAGGATTTTTATACAGAAGCTTTATATATGAAGATGATGTGGAAATAAGTCGTAGTGATAATAAGTATCTGGATAAAAAGTATCCAAGAGAAAAACTTTTAAGGATAATTGCAAAGAATCAGTTTGCCGATGGAGTCTTTGTGGACTATGAAGACAGTAGTATAGAGGATAAAATAGAAACCACAGCTATGGTTATGCTTGCTTTTATTATAGGCAAGGAAAATATAGATATATACACAAATCAGTTGAATAAAGCGGTAAATTTTATCTGTGAAAGCTATGATGAAGTAGAGTTTAATGTAAGATATGATATTTTAAAATTATCGATTTTAGTACTGAATAAGATAAAGAAGAAAAAATTACTAAAGGACAGATATATCTTAGAAGTGGATAGTACAATAGAAAAACTTTGTGAGAAACTTCACAGCAGGGAGGAAACAAGACCAGTACTTAAGAATTTGATGAATAATTCTTTTAATAGAAATGTAGCTTCTTTATTTGCACTGAGTGAGGATAAAAAATATATAAAAGAAAATATAACTATAGTTGAAGAGAGAAATTCCATATTTGACATGTCAAAATTAGCGGTGTTGAAGGGATTAAAAGATTAAAATCAGGTAGGTATTAATTTAAGTTTTTTAGTATAAGGCATAAGCCATAGATTGTAAAATCTATGGCTTCTTTAACTTTATTGTAAAATTTTAACCTTGTCACCATCATTTAAAAAGGTTTGACCTTCTGGTACTATAATATCTCCTTCATGTATTTTAGAAGATATTATCTGAATGTTCTTATCATTTGAAAGTCCGGTATTTACAGATATTTTTTTTATTCTATTGTTTTCCACCTTATACAGGTAGGAAACTCCATTTTCCATTTTTACAGCCTGGTTTGCTACGGTAAGTACATTATCTTCTGTTTCATCAGGTAAGGATACCTTAACAAACATACCTGATTTTAGTTCTCCTCCTTGGTTAGATACTTTTATTTTAATAAGATATTCTTTAGTTGTACTATCTGCATTGGGAGTTATAGTTTCTATAGAACCCGTAATTTCCTTATTAGACAGAGAAGGAATAATTATAGGTATGGATTGATTTACTTTAATTTTTGAAAGCATACTTCCTGGTACATTTACTTCTATTATAAGTGAACTCAAATCCAATATGGTTATGGAAGCTGTTGCGGCGGGAGAAATTTCTCCCTGATGTATATTTACAGCAGATACAGTACCAGAAATAGGAGCTTTGATTATGGTATCATTAATTTGCGATTGTATGGAATCCACAGCAGCTTGAGCCTGGGTCACTTGGGCCTGGGCTACAGCTACAGATTCGGGACCTATTTTCTGCTGAATTAAGCTTAAATTTTCTTGAGCAGAAGATAGGGCCACAGATGCACTGTCAAGTTTAGTCTTGGCTGTATCTAATTCTTGCTCTGATGCAGCACCAGCAGAGTGTAATAAGTTTATTCTATCATAGTTGGTTTTTGCATCATCATAGGTTATTTTGGCACTATCTACTGTTTGCTGGGCTTGTACAACCTGCTGTTCTACTCCTGAACTCTTTGTTTTATTTAAATTAGCTTTGGCAGAGTCTATACTTGCCTGTTGTTGTTTTAACTGAGCCTGAAGAGAGTCTGAATCAAGAGTAAACAATGTTTCTCCGCTTTTCACTGTACTTCCTACTTTTACATTTAAAGTTTTAACTTTTCCAGGTGACTTGGGAGATATTGAAACTTCTTCTTTGGCAGTTAATTTTCCTGAATAATTTACTTCTGTGGATAAGGAAGAAAGGTCTACTTTAATTACTTTTACATTTTTAATGGTATTTGTAGTTTCTGTATGTTTGTTTTTCATTATATTATGTACTATGCTGAAGACAATTAAAACCGCAAGTACAATTAATATTATTTTACCAATATTATTTTTTGATTTTAAAATAATATTTTTTATAACATTACTCATGATTACACCTCCTGGATTTTTGGATGTTTCTTTATTTTTCTAAGCATATAGTGTTTAAGGTCATCCAATAATGTATAAACTACAGGTAATATTATAGGAGTAAAAATAGTAGAAGCTATCATTCCACCTATAACTACGAGAGCCATGCTGGATTTTATTTCACTGCCTTCTCCAAGGGACAGGGCAGAGGGAAGCATACCCACAATCATAGTTGCCGAAGTCATTATAATAGGTCTCAGCCTTCTCTCTCCAGATTCAATAAGGGCTTCTCTTAAATTTTTTCCTCGCTTCATCAGGGTATTTGTATAGTCAATTAAAAGTGTACCATTTTTAGAAGCTAATCCATCTAGCATTATGAATCCTATAAGAGACATCATATTCAAAGTTTTGCCGGTAATGGCCAGTATTCCTATAGCTCCTATGAGAGCGCAAGGAAGAGATATCATCCTAATGAATGGTGTTAGGAAGGATTCATATAGTACAACTAATATCATGTAAATAAGGACCAGGGAAACAATTAATACTTGTATGAGAGAGGTAAAGTTAGTTGACATACTCTCCTGGTTTCCGCCAAATTTAATTTCATAGCCTTCTGGAACAGATATTGGTTTTAACTTTTCAGTTAAATCTTTGCTTACAGTTCCAAGGGGTCTTCCTTGAATATTTGCAGAGACAGTAGCTACATCCTGCCTATCTTTTCTTGATATAGATTTTGGACTATCAGATCTTACTATCTTTGCCACTTCATTTATAGGAACGGATTGGCCAGAACTGCTGGTTATTTTTATGGAGCCTATATCTGAAGCGGTTTTTACATATTTATCATCAAATTTTACTGTTATATCATAGTCGTCTCCCTTTGTGGTGTATATCCCTGCAGATGAACCTTGAATTGCAGTTCTAAGTACTGAAGATAGATCTGATATGGATACACCGTATTGTACTGCTGCTAATCTGTCTATCTGTACTTTTAATTCACTTTCACTTACCTTAGTGGAATTATCTACATCTGTAATACCTGGAATTGTTTTTATTGTCTGTTCCACCTTATTGGATATTTCGTTTATTGTATCAGAATCATCTCCTAGTATTTCGATAGATATAGGTTTACTGCTGCCACTGCTTACATCAGATTCAACCACAGAAAAGTCTGTTCCTGAAAGGGAAGCATTTCCCCAGTTTCGAATTTTTTTAGCTACTTCCGATTGGGAGAGGGTTCTCTCATCTTTAGGGTAAAGTTCTACATATATGCTTGCAGTATTTGAGGTACTGGAATTTACACTGTCACCACTGGATCCTACCATAGAATAATAGGTTTTCACTTCTTTAACCTTATGCAGGTAGTTTTCTACCTGGTTAACTTTATTGTCCATTTGATTTAAAGTTGCTCCTGAATCAAAAGTCATGTTTATATTAAAGGAACTTTGGTCTGTAGTAGGAATAAGTTCCGTACCTATGGCACCTGCAGGTATCAATAAAATAGTACCTATTAATGCAACTATACTAATAAGTAGCACTCTTTTTCTGTGATCCAGTGACCATATAAGGGCTTTTTTATAGGTTACTGTTATATTATCTAAGGATTTTGAAAGAGAACTAAAGGCTTTATAAAGTCTGGTATTTTTAATTTTACTAAACCTTCTAGAAGGTTTTTTTGGAGCCTCATCAGACCCTTTGAATACTCTAGATGCCAGCATAGGGGTAATGGTAAATGAAACAAATAGAGAAAATAATGCTGCAAAAGCTATGGTTAATCCAAATTCTTTAAAAAATTGTCCCGCCATGCCGGATATAAATGCAACTGGGGCAAATACCACCACATCGCAGAGAGTTATGGCAATAGCTGCAAGACCTATTTCATTACGTCCATCTATAGCCGCCTGGTGGGGATGTTTCTTCATGGATAGATGTTGTTTTATGTTATCAAGTACAACAATTGAATCATCCACAAGTATTCCTATACAAAGGGATAAACCCATAAGGGACATCATATTCAATGTAAATTTCATAACATACATCATAAAAAAAGTGGCAATAAGGGAAGTAGGTATTGCTACAAGTACTATTAATGAAGACTTCCAGCTTTTCAAAAATATAAATAGAACTAAAGCTGTGGTTATTATGCCTTCTATTAAGGTACGTTTTATTTCAGAAAGAGATGAAGTTATAAACTTGGTACTGTCATAGGCAGCTACTAAATCTATTCCTTTTGGCAGCTTTTTTTTGATCTTTTCAAGTTCTGCATTGATGTTAGTTACAGTTTCAATTACGTTTGCATCACTTTGTTTTTGTATGCTTATTCCTATGGTGTCTTTACCGTTTATTCTTATGTATTGATTTTCGTCAGGATATTCTAAATTTACATCAGCTATGTCAGATAAGCGAACGGTACCACCAGCGGAGGTGGGTATTAATAAATTCTTTACTTCGTCTACATTTTCCAGCTGGCTCATAATTCTTACAGTTTCGTTTAAATTATCTTGTTTTATCTGGCCTGCAGGAAAACTAACATTATCTGATTGCAGTTTGGAAATTAACAGGCTCGTATTTACTCCGTAAAATTCCACTGCTGCTTTATCCAGCTTTATAATGAGTTGTTTTTGATTTGTTCCAAGGAGAGATACATTTCCTACACCTTCTACCTTTTTGAGAGAGTCTGTTATATTGTCAGATTCATTATATAGTTCTTCGTGGGACACGTTTCCGGATACGGATAACATTAAAACAGGCATGGCGTTTGTGTCCATTTTAAACAAAAGAGGTTTGTCCGCATTTTTAGGAAGTTTAGCCTGTGCAGTGTCTACAGCTTTCTGTACATCTAAAAAGGCAGTGTTCATATTTGCATCGCTTTTAAATATTATGGTAGTTTGTCCATATCCTTCACTTGCTGTAGATTGCAGGGTGTCGATACCGCTTATACCAGCTACAGAATCTTCGATAGGTTTCACTATGTCTTTTTTTATGTCTTCAGCACTGGCACCGGAATATGTGGTGGATATAGAAATTACAGGTACATTTATAGATGGCATAAGATCAGCACCTAAATTACTATATCCGAATATCCCAAGACCTAACAAGAATAACAGTAACATGGTTATTGCTGCCGGTTTTCGAACAGATAGTTCAGTTAAGTTCATTTTTTACCCTCCTTAGTCATAGATATAATAGTTTTATTTTTATAGTTTTTAAGAGCATAATTTAATTTTGAAAAACCATAAACTATGTTTCTTAGATCTTCTTTATTTAAAACAGAAACAGCTTCTTCTAGAAAATCATATTTTATCTTGTTTAGCTTTTCCAGGTAATCAATGCCCTCAGGAGTAAGAGAAAGCATAACAATTCTTCTATTATTATCTGGTCTATATCTCTGTACAAAGCCTTTATTCACAAATTTGTTACTTAAATTTGTAACAGCACTAGGAGTTATTCCAAGATCTTTTGCAAGTTCACTTACTTTATATTCCCCCTGATCGTTAAGTTGCTGAAGGAAAAATAGTTGAGCAATAGGAAGTTTTTCTTTATATCTGAAACTATTACTCATTATATATTTAATAAGTAAAAAAAAATCATCAAAACTTTTTTTTATATCTTCAATAACGAATAAATTATTATTTTCATTGTTCATTTCAATACCTCCCTTGCCAATTAGTACATAAGTAAAATGTTTAATAGTTAAATATTTTATAACTATATAATTCATAGATTAAATTATATAGTTATAGAAATGAGATTTCAAGAATTAGTAACAAGTTTTACATAATATTTACATATCTTAAATTTATCTTAAATTGTAAATTGAAAAAACTATACAGCATAATTAAGTTGAAATAATAACTAGAGTCCATAAAATTTTATGGACTCTAATTATTATTGGGGAGATATTTCATTAGTATTTTTGTACATAGGAAGTCCAGAGATTTCTGTAGTATTTAAAATCACTGTCTCCTGTTATGATATTTAGAGCATCTAGTAAAGTCAAATGGACTCCATAGTAGTCAAAATTAACTGTGGGAGTTGTACCTGGTTTGGTTACGTAACCTAAATCGTAACATACAAAACCTCCTATGTCATAATAGGGGAGTATGTACTTTAATGTAAGCAATCCTTTTTTAAAATATTCAGATGCTTTGTCACTATACTCTTTGTTATTTGTAATATTTGACCAATCATATAGCCCTATTAAAGTAAACATATGTCCATTTAAAGTATATGAGGGTGGATTTGTTACATATAATTGAAAAAATATATAATCTGCCATCTGCTTTCCCAGGAAACTTAAATTATCCATAGGACCTCCCTGAGAAGTCTTTGTAGTCAGAAAATCAAGGGACAAATTTCCGGCGGAAATATATTTTTTATCTCCTGTAAGGTGATATGCTCTGGCAAATACGCTAAGAGCTTGTCCTTGAGCCATTGCAGATATCCAGCCAGGCTTAAATTCAGTATCATCTAGATAATGTTTATAATTGAAATGGTATCTAATGGCTCCAGTGCTGTCCATATTATCTATGAGCCACTCTGCAGCATTTAAAAATTCCTGCTTCATGTATAAGTTTTCTTTATTTGTTTTTTTAGAATTAAGATATATATTATAGTAGGATAGAGCATATTGATCTATGGTGACAGGGTTATAATAATAATTGCCGCTATAATTTACCATAGGTATTCCTGTTACATCAAATTTTATTATGCTGTCATCTGTATAACTCACTGCATTTTCTATAGACAGATAGTTGTCAAAGGTATCATAATATCCTATGTCCTGGTATTGGTATCCAGAATCCATATAATATTTCTGGTATTGTTCTACTAAATTGAAGTTGTCTGGCTGGGTTAATACATTTTTAATAGAACTGTTTTGTTGTTTTGCAATTAGGTATAGTATATTTGCTTTATCTTTTATGTATTCAGATACTCCCTGGGTATTTAGTATGGTATTATAGCCCTGACGGGCATCTGCATAGTTTCCTTTTAAATTGGTTCCTCTGCTCCAATTCAGTATAATTTCCGCCTTTTCATTCAAACCATTTATAAATCTTTCATCATCAGGGTAAATACTGTGAGCTTTTGAAAGTAACTCCAATGCAGTATAGGGATCTGAATAAGATATGTTGCTTATTTCATTGTAGTAATCATCTGCATTTTGGTAGGCGTATACCCTACAGGGATTAGTACAGATAAAAAGTATTATAAGCAAAAAACTCATATATGATAGTTTTCTAAACATTTTTTAACCTCCTCTTATATGAATAGAATGTGCTAAAATTGTCAGTGGTTGGTGTGTTACTTGCATAGTGCTAAGTATAATACAATAAGTTGAGTTTAACAATCCATTATTTTACTTATAAGGATCATGTAAAATCTTTCAAAGTGTACATAAATTATTATAAAAAAACAACCTCCATTTTCAGGAGGTGAAATATTAGTTTAATATATATACATTTACGGATCTTCTTCCCCAACTCTGTGCCTCGGATTCTGAGGTTACAAAAATATCTATTCTGTTACCTTTAATAGCACCGCCTATGTCTTCTGCAATAGCATAACCATATCCTTCTACATAAACCTTTGAACCTAAAGGAATAACTCTGGGATCTACAGCTATAGTACTATAGCCATTTGGATTCCGTTTAGTGGGAGAACCAGATGCTGTAATGCCATCACCGCTGTATGCTGTTGCAACTACATTTAATACCTGGGAAAATGAAGAAGGCATTCCACCTCGGGATAGGGTTTGACCACTTAAATCACTGCTGCCATAGGCAAGAGAAGTCTGTGCATATAAGGTTTTTGATTCTTCTAATTGTTGTTCTTTTAACTGTTGTTCTTTCTCAGTAGTTTTGGCCAGTAGTTCTTTTTGTGCCTTTATATCATCATTTAATTTAGATAGAGTAACTTCATTATTTGCTTTTAAGGCTTGTAATTTACTATTCTCGTAATATAATGATTGTTTCTGTTTTTCTATGTCCTGTTCATTTTGCTTTAATTTGGCAATAATTTTGTTGTCAAATTGCATTACCCGGGTTATAGTATCCATTCGAGAGATAAAATCACTTAAACTTTCTGAGGATAACAGTACCTCAAGATAAGCATCGTTGCCATTTATGTACATGGCTTTTACTCTATCTCTGAATAGGTTGTTTTGAATTTTGGAATTGTTTTTTGCATCTTCTAATTTAGCTTGGGTACTTTTTATATTTTGAGCAATTTTATTCATGGCATCTTTATTATTTGAAATGTCACTTATAACTTTGTCAATTTGCGTATTTAAAGTATCTATTTTTAATTGCAATTGATTTTTGTCATTTTGAGTTTGAGTTAATTCCTCAGATGTGGAATTTGATGCAGCAGTAATGTTACCACAGGGGATTATCATAAGTGCCAGCGTCATAATAACACATAGGGTTTTTTTATTCAATGTTATTCCTCCTTAAAATAATTATCAAGTCTTAAAAGCCTACTAATGTTTTCTATTATAACATCAATATGTATGAAAACTCAAGTTCTCATATTTTCTGTGTTAAATTTTGGAATAATTATAGGATAATTTTATGGTATAAGAAGCATATGATAAATTACCAATATCTGGAATAGAAAATATTATTACTAAAATTTAAATGGATTTGGTATAATTAAGTTAGAAAATATAGTTAAAAGATAATAGGAGGAAGTATGATATATAATTTGGAAAAAATAATGGATGATGTAATGGAAAAAGATGAAGAAGAAATGGAGATAACTCCTATAAAAGAAGCAGAAAATCTTATAAAATTAGGAATGGATTTATTGACAGTTATAAGGATAACAGGACTTCAATGGGAAGAAATAAACAATATAAAAAAATATATGAATTGACAAATATAACTTTTAATAAATGTTTCAGAGGTGAAATATATGCTGACTTTATGTATGATAGTAAAAAATGAAGAAAATACTCTTAAAGAGAGCTTATCTAGAGCATCTTCCTTTGTAGATGAAATAATCATAGTAGATACAGGATCTACAGATAATACAAAGGATATAGCTTTGGAGTTTACAGATAAAATATATGATTTTAAATGGTGCAGTGATTTTTCAAAGGCCAGAAATTATTCCATAGAAAAGGCATCTAATGACTGGATACTCGTTCTGGATGCAGATGAATTTATTGTGGATTTTTCAAGGAGTAGTGTGGAAAAATTCATAGAAAATCCTTCAAATAGAAACAAGGTGGGCAGGATAAAAAGAATAAATTTTATGGAAGATTCCTATGTAAACAGTAAATACATAGAAAGAATAAACAGACTTTTTAATAGGAACTATTTTAATTATGAAGGTATAATTCATGAACAGGTTGTGGCACTGGATGGAAAGCCCTATGAAACGGAAATGGTGGATATAACAGCAGACCATGTAGGATATACCCTGGAGGCATTAAATAAGACAGGGAAAATTAAAAGAAATATGGATTTGTTAAAAATGGCATTAAAGGATAATTTCGAAGATCCTTATCTTTATTTTCAGCTTGGTAAATCTTATTATATGCTAAAAAATTATAATGATGCAGTAATGCATTTTGAAAAGGCGTTATCTTTCCCGCTGGATTTTAATCTGGAATATGTAGAAGATCTTGTGGAGACTTATGGATATGCCTTGATTAATAGTGGAAGATACCAAGAAGCACTTATACTTGAAAATTGTATTGAAGTTTATTCAAATTTTGCTGATTTTCATTTTATTCTGGGACTGATATATATGAATAATGCTAAATTTACCCAGGCTGTGGAGAGTTTTTTAAAGTGTACCGAGTTTTCTTATGCCAGGGTAGAAGGGGTAAACACCTATGTTGCCTACTATAATATAGGTGTTATATATGATGTGCTGGGATTTAGGGAAGATGCTTTAAAATATTATAGAAAATGTGGTGATTATGAACCTGCACTAAAAAGGCTGAGAGCTCAGTTGAATTAGAATGTAACTATAAAGTATGGAGGTATGTTATACGATAATTAAACAATATACGTATTTTGATATTTAATTTACGCCATGATTTTAATACAGTATTTTTATAAAAAGGTATTAATTTTTTGGATTCTTAAAATGGATAATCCTATGTGGCTGAATTCCCATAGGATTTAAGTTTTAAGGGATAAATTAAAATATTAATAAAAATTTTGGAGGGAAAAATTGCTTAGGAAAAGAAAACAAATACTAACCTTAATATTAGCTTCTGTAATCAGTTCTACCTTGTGCTATAAGGTAAATGCTTCCTATCCTACCCGAAAAAGGCTGGCAGGAGAGGATAGATATATAACTTCTTTGAAAGTGGCACAGGATGGGTGGGATTCTTCCTATTATGCTGTTTTAGCCTGTGGTGAAGATTATCCGGATGCCCTAAGTTCTGTACCTCTGGCAAAAAAGTATGATGCCCCTATACTCTTAACCCATAGAACCTATATAGAGCCTTCCACAGTTGAAGAACTTAAAAGTCTTAAAGTGGGAAAAGTGTTTATAATAGGAGGAACAGCTTCTATAAGCGATACTATATTAAGTCAGCTGAATTCTCTTAATATACAGACGGAGAGAATAGGAGGGGTAGACAGGTATGATACTTCTGTGAAAATTGCAGAGAAATTTGGAAAGGTAAATACACTTACAGTGGCTACAGGAGAGGATTATGCAGATGCCATATCCATAGGCTCTGCAGCTGGAGCAATGGGGGTTCCGGTGCTTCTGGTACCTAAAAATATTATGCCGGAGAGTACTAAAAGTTATATAGAAGAATTAAATACTGTAATAAATTCAGAGTATAATAACAAGCAAAAAGGGCAGACCACAAACAGCAGCAATGAAGGGGAATTTAGAAATATAAAAGTTTTTGTGGTAGGAGACAACAGTGTAGTAAGTGATAATGTAACAAGAGAATTTGAAAACACCTTTAAAGATGATGTAAATAATGAACAGTTCGGATATGTGGAGAGAATAATAGGCAGCGATAAATATGAGAGAAATATAAATGTAATAGCCAGATTTCTTGAAAAATCCACTGGAACAGATGTGAAGTATGATGATGACGACGATGATTATACAAAAACTGACTATTCTACCAAATATGATTTGTTTAGCTTAAACAATATATTTGTGGCATCAGGAGAGGGTTTTGCAGATGCACTGGCAGGTGCTGCAGAAGCAGCTAAAAATAGAGCACCTGTCATACTTTCAGGTGATTCAAACTCAAGTCTTATAAAGGATCTTATTTTAACTAAAATACCCAATTATGATTATGACAGTACCAATCCTGAATACATTACAGTTTTAGGGGGAGAGGGAGTACTGCCAGACTCCAGAATAAGAGAGATTTTTGGGTATATAATTGGAGACAAAAGTGCAAGTACGGGAGATTCATCTGTTACTACCTTTGAGGATTCCAAACTGGAAAAGCTTATAAGGGATAAAGTTGGAAAACCTACTGGAACTCTTACCTATTCGGATTTGAAAAATATCACATCTTTAAATCTAAGCAATGAAGGCATAACAGATATAAGTGGTCTGGAAAATTGTGTAAACCTAAAGAGCCTGGATTTAAGTTATAATCAAATAAAAGATGTAAAGTCTCTTTTGAAGTTATATGATCTTAAAGACCTTAATCTAAGTCATAATAGAATATCAGATGTTTCCTATTTATCCAATCTTACAAGTTTGGAGCAGTTGAATTTAAGTGATAATAATATAAGTGACCTTGGCCATTCAAGGGAAAATAGCAAAGATGATGATGACGATGATTATGATAAAACTAGTGACAGTGTATTTAAAAATATGGCTCATTTGGCATTTTTGGATTTAAGCAATTCAAATGTAAAGTATATCTCTAAAAATTCTATAGACAGCTCCGATTTGGATGAATTGGAGTATTTAATAAGGCTTACCTCTTTAAATTTAAAAGGGACAAGTGTAGGCAGTCTCACACACTTAGAGGAACTTACAACTTTAACTACTTTAAATTTAAGTGATACCAGTGTAAGTAATCTGGATCCTCTAGAAGAATTGGTAAATTTGACTTATCTTGATTTAAGTAGCAATAGCAGTATAGATGGAGATGATTTGGAACCACTGCAGTATTTGACCAAGTTAAAATATCTCAATTTAAGTAATAATAGAATTGATGATTTAACTTATTTAAAAGGACTCAAAAATTTAAATACATTATATTTAGAGGATAATCCAATACAGGATTATACTCCAATACTTTCTTATAAAAATTCTCTTTATTATAGAGACTTTGATATAAGTTCTATAAGTGGAGATATCACATACTCCCAAGATTCTACTATAGATGGGCTAATAAAAACACAGATAAGTGATTTTGAGGATGTTTATAAATATAGTGATTATGACAAGCTGAGATTCAGGGTACTCTATCGTCCCTATGATATAGGTGCTTATAGTGATATACTGGAAAATCTTAAAAGAGAAATGGATTGGCTTAAGAGGCAGATAACTTTAGGGGGAATGTCTTCTTTGGAACTTAAAAATGTAAATGACGATTTGACAAGTATAGAAAATGAAATATCAGATATCAGTAAAAAAGATGCTATGAATTCACAAGTGGCAAATTTGGAAAACCAGCTTTCCTCATCCTATGATGCAAAAGATATGGAGAAGGCAATCAATAAGATTAACTACCAATATGCAGATTACAGGTATGATTATTACAGAACTTTGGTAGAGAGATGTACAGATGATATACAAAATATAAAAGCCCAAATTCAATTAATCGGCCTTCAAGGAACCGGCTACAGCAGCTTAAATACTATTGACAGCCTTCAGAACATGCTGGAGGAAAAACAGAAAGATAAGGATTTTGCAGAAGAAAAAATAGATATGTATGATAGATACAGAAATTTTTTTAATGCTGTAAATTCAGTGTTGGAACAAAATTAAAGGAGGGAGGAACTTACATATTTATGTATAATTTAAAACCAAAAGGCATATTTAAAAGTAAAAAGCTGGCTTTCTTTGTTACATCTATTGCAATTTTAGGCGTTTTGGGTACTAAAGAAGTACATGCTTCACCACAGGTAGAAAGATACAGTGGCATAAACAGATATGAAACAGCAGCCAAGGTTTGTGATGCAGGATGGGACAGTTCAGATTATGCTGTAATAGTAAATGGGGAAAACTACCCTGATGCCCTTGCAGCTGCGCCCCTTGCAGCAAAATATGATGCACCTATACTTTTAACCGGTGCGGATACTTTAAATGCCTATACATCCTCTGAAATAAGCAGATTGAATGTAAAAAATGTTTTTATAGTGGGAGGAAAAGGCGTAGTATCCCAAAGTGTGGAGGATTCACTAAAGTCAAAAGATGTAAAAGTTACAAGACTTTCAGGAGATGACAGATATGAAACAGCCTTGGCAGTAGCTAAAAAAGTAGGTAAGTCCAAGGAAGTAATTCTTGTAAATGGAAATGATTTTAGAGACGGGATGACTATAGCTTCAATAGCTGCCTTAAAAGAAATACCTATAATATTGACAGATGGAGCGTATATGCCAGCGGATGTTAAAAAATATTTAAATAATACCTCCAAAATGGATCAGGTGTATGTAGTAGGAGATGCAAATACCATAAGTGATGAGGCTATAAGCAGTCTTTTCAATGTGAAGAGGATAGGTACAGGTAATGCCTATGGAAAAAATGTAAGTGTTATAGAAGCCTTTGCAGGGGAAATAGATACAAGCACTCTTTACATAGCCTCTGCTAAGGATTTTCCTGATTCTCTGGGAGCATCGGCATTGGCATATAAAACCTCATCACCAGTATTGTTTGTAGATAGTCCCATGGACCAGGCTACTTCAACTTTTCTTAAAAGCCATATAGTGAATAATTTAAAAGTACTTGGAGGGTCAGGTTCTATAAGTTATGATCTAGAAACTATTGCTAAAAATTTGCCTTTGGATATAGGAAGTACAAATAATTTTACAGATACCATATGGCAGGATGAAAAATATACTCCAAGGTCCACTGTGGTAGTAACTGCTACAGATGGAAGCAGAAAGGAAGTTCCTGTGGAGTGGAATTTAACTAATATAGATACTACGAAACCTGGTATTTATACATTTAAAGGGACTTTAAGCGGCAGTGACAAGATTGTATATACTACCCTTACAGTTAAACCTCTTCCTTATAAAATTGAAAATTTAACTGAAACTGCAAGTAGTAAAGCAAGCTATAAGTTGCCATCTACTATTCCTGCCCAGATGACGGATGGTACTACCAGTGATGTGGCTGTAACCTGGGATTATGGTACACAATCTGGAAATAAGCCGGGGGTTTATATATTTAATGGTACAGTGGATAAATATAGTAAAAAGGTTAAACTTACGTTGACGATTACTACAGGGTCTGAAAAAACTATAAAGAGTATTTCAAATATAAAGGCAACTGTAGCTAAAAAGTCTGATTATACCCGACCAACTACAGTAAAAGCTCTAATGAGTGATGGCTCTACTGAAAGTGTGGCTGTAATATGGGGAAATGAAACCAAGTATGGTACCGGAGTATATACTTATGAAGGAACTGTAAGTGGATACAGTAAAAAGGTAGGTCTTATGCTTATAGTTACAGGAGAAGGAGGAACTGATCCAAATGATCCAGACTATCCAGATAATCCTGATAACCCAGATGATTCGAAAGATTTAGGAGAATTGGATGCTATAATGCAGGACGAGTCTTATCCGACTACAGTAAAAGATCCTTCTACTGGAAAACAGGTGGCAGTTACTTGGACAGAGGCCGTTAGTATTGATTCTAATTTTGAGGATAGCGGTGAATATATAGATGATTGTAGAATTGCCAAATTTACTTTAAAGGGTACTTTAAAGGATGGCACGGAGGTAAAAGCTACCATAGGAATTATACCGAGAATTATTACACTTAATGTGGATAACGGCACAAGTAATGTACCGGCTATAGTTATAAATGTCAGAAGAAGTGATTATCCGGGTGGTGCATTTAACATGAGTGATTTATCAGATAGGATAAATGCAGTTATAAAGAAACCGGATGGGATCAGAGAGGCAAAGAAGGTACACATTCTTTTATGGAATCCGCCAGTTATAGATATAAGTGATTCAAATACTTATTATGTTACGGCAACTATAAAATATTATAGTTCACCGGTAACAGTTACAATTAGAGTCACCGATTAACTATTATTGGATTAGGATAGTGTAATGTTGAATTTAACATATAATTTGTCAGATTGGCTATTATAAGTTTTTCTAGGGGTAGGTGGAGATAAGTATTTATCATAAGTAAACTCCATCTAAACCTTTAAATCATTTGATAAAAGAGATATTTTGTTAATTTTCTTTTATATACATGGAGGTGGGAAAATGAATAAGGTAAAAATGTTGGTAATTACTTCAGCTGTTATACTTGGAACAAGTTGTACAGTTAAAGCTGTATTACCGGCAAATTCTATTGTAGTTGGAAGTAATGTTTATAATTTAACATATTTAACTACACATTCAGGTGTTATGCAGACAGTAAATGATGAGATAATGAATAATTTAGGTTCTATATATTACGTGGGTTCAGATGGAAATGCAATGGATATATTTACTGGCTCTACGGTAAGTGACAGCCAAATAGCCGCTAAATCAGGAAATACGTTGACTTATACCACTCAATATGGAACAACACAGAAAATACTTGAAGATGCCAGTGGAGAGTTTCAAACTCCAACAGATCAAAATTCTACTATGTATGCTATAGCTAATATAAATTATAAACAGCTTTCAGCAGGGTTTTATGTGTTTAATTTTAAAGTAAATCAACTTACAGGGGTGAGTAATGCGGCATATTTTAGGGCATCAAATAGTGGATTGGTATCTTTAACAGATACGGCAACTTATGTAGGTGCACTTTCTTCAGGAGATCAAATTCATATATATGCCAGTGATGGAATTACTGAACTGGCCTTTGGCACAATAGGCTTAAGTACAAGTGGCGATACAACAGGACAGCAGAATCTTAATATTACACTTACTTCCACTGCAGCAGCAGATCCAGATGATGATTCAATCAAAGGCAATACTGCTGTGAATATAGTTAACACTGGATTTGCAGCAGTAGATGAAAACAATCAGTGGATTTATTACAGCAATACAGCGGATAAGAATAAGCTTTACAAGCAGAATGTAACAGGCGTAGATAATTATGTTATAAGCGATGACAATGTAAAATACATTAATGTAGTTGGAGACTGGGTATATTATAGTAATTATGATGATAATGGGGCAATTTACAAGGTGAGAACAGATGGTACCCAGAGGCAAAAATTAAATGATAATATGGCATCTTATATTAATGTAATCGGCAGTAAAATTTACTATATAAATAACTCTGACAGGGCGAGGATATATGTTCTTGATTCACAGGGGGAAAGACAGCTTATTGGGGATTCAGCATCTGCATTAAGTGTTACGGGAAATTTCTTATTTTATATAAATCAATCAGATTCAAATAAATTGTATAGTTATAATATATCAAATGCTACAAAGTCCAAAATAAGTGATGTAAAGACTAAATTTATAAATGCTACATCAGATTATCTTATATTTTACACCGGATTAGATGGAGTTTTGTATAGATCCACTAATTCTGCGGGACAAACTGCCATTCCAATGTCTGTGGTTACAAATATAGCTCAGAAGGCTTCAAGTACCGGTACCAGTTACAAATCCACCAGTGATATACTAACTATACTGTGTGCTTTAGATGATGATAATATTTATTACACAAGTAATGCGGATAAAGGTAAAATATACAGATTAGATCAAACTGGCAATGGATATAAGCTGGTGGACGATTCTGCAGATTATATGAATATAATAAACAGCACTCTTTATTATATAAAAAATGGAAAAGCATATACTGCATCTTTAAATGGCAGCAGCAGTAAAAAGGGAACAGCTGTGAAAAAGCCTAAGCTTACTGTGAAAGTGTCTTCTATAGAGCCACTACCTTCATTTACAACATCAGATATAAATACTTTTAGTTTCCCAGATAGAGTTTCCTGTATAATGAGTGACGGAAATATACAAGAAATTGTAGTTAATTGGGATAAAACTATACCAAGTCCTAAAAAAGGAGTGTATACTTTTAAAGGAACTTTATTGGGATACGGAAACAAGGTTAATATATCTGTGGTGCTGGATTCTGGTACTATAGATGTTACAAATAATAATGTTGTAGTTACAAATAATGTAGGAAGTACTGATACAGTAGCTGTATCTAACTTAACTCCGGGAGATATTATTGGCGTATATAATGATTATACAGCTACAAAGGCACTGAAATCAGCAACTGCCGATGCCAATGGCAATGTTAATATTACTGGATTGAATTTAGATTCAAGCGGAGGATATTTATATTTAACTATAACTAAAAGTGGAAAAGCTGAAGGACAAAAGATTACAGTACCTTATGGTCCGGAAGCTCCAACAAACTTTACAATAGATGCACAGAATGGTAAAATTACAGGACTAAAATCAGGGTACAAATATAAAGTTTATCTAGATAGCAAAGATAGTAGTGGAAAACTGCCTAGCATAAGTTCAGCCAACCTTTTGAATAGTACACCACTTTCTGTAGATCCCAGCGGAACTATAAGTATAGATTTGAAAACACCGATAGGAAATTCTACAAGTCTGATGCTGAGGCTTGTTGCCGTTAGCGATACTACATCGGCTTCCAGCAATCCATCAGCTGCAGTAGAAGTAGGAAAGCAAGTTGTTCCAGATTATGTATCCACAGATTTGAATCTTGGAAGAATCACTGGAACTACCAATTCCATGCAGTACAGTTATGATGGCAATACTGCATGGGCTGACTGTACAAATGGTACTACTCCTATTTCTATGACCAGATCATTACAGGTATTTGTTAAAATGAAGGCTAATGGAGCTTATCTAGAAAGTGATGTTAAACAATTACCATTGTTCCCGGCACCTGTAATAACAGGAATTACAGATGGAAGTACTTATGCTACAGCACCTACCATAGGCTGGCCTGTGGATGATTCTGATAAGAGTGATTTAGTAACTACTAAATATAGTTTAAAATTAGAAAAAGTAACAGTTGATTCTAGTGGAAATAATGTTTATTCAACAATAAGTCTTGGAACTTTATCAGGTAATTCCCTTGATTTATCAACTATTGCAGCTTTGAACAATCCATCTTTAACTGGAGATAATTACAGGCTAACGGCAACTGCTACCAGGAATATTTATAGCACTAGTAGTGATACTTCTCCTGCACAGACAGCAGATGCAAATACAATTATAAGTTTTACATTAAGTTCTGCTAAACCGGCACCTGTTGATATAACATTTACTGAAACTCCAGGAACTAAGGATAATAGTGACAATCCTGTGACTACAGATCCATTTACTTACTATCAGGCAACACCAACATGGAGTGATTTAGCAGGAACCTATAGTTCATCCACTATTACAATGACAAAAACTGCATCAGGTACGGCTGGAATTGTAACCTATACAGATGTATCTTCACCGGCTGAAGTAGCTTTTGTTAAAGGAACTACCATAACTCAAAATGGTCAATATAAACTTAAGATTATAACTACAAATAGAGAAAATGGGGCAACTACTGAAACTACAAAAATATTTAATGTTGAAAGTATTGATAAGGCACTTTCTCCAACGGTGACAAGTATAACTGAAGGAGGAGTTTATACGGCTCTTACATCTAGTACTGGCAATGCAATAAAAATAAAAGATGTAGCAAAGTGTGTAACTAAGGCAACTATAATGAGGGATGGATATACAACTGATTATATAATACCAGCTTCTGGTTATATTGGTGGAGGTACTCAAACAGGAGGAGATTTAACAGTTAATGGAAATTATGTGTTGATTTTGAATACAACCAATAATATAAATGGAGCTACCACTGAGAAAAAAATTACCTTTACAATAAATAGTGGGACTACAATACCAACAGGAGTCAATTTTGATTTTGGTACCGGTATTCTCAGTGGAGTTACTACAGATGAAGAATACAGCTTAAATGGAGGAGGGGCATGGACTTCAGTAACGTCATCAGGAAGTCAGACACTTACATCAACTGAAATAAATATATTAAATAATGATCCTAACAATAAAATTTTAGTTAGATATAGGGCTAATGGAAGTACACCAGCTTCAGCTCCTCAAATTATTACTTTAACTAAACCAAATGCACCAAGTGGAGTTACATTCTCCTTTGATGGAACAGATGTAGGTAAATTGAAGAATGCAACAACTGATATGGAGTACTCATTGGACGCAGGAAACAGTTGGACAGCTATTACTGTTGATAGCCCAGATTTATCATCAGAAATATCCAGTATCACAGCTTCTAATGATATAAGGGTACGTACGAAAGCAGCAGGAACAAATAAAGCATCAGATCCACAGATTATTGACATTGTTCAGGCTTCACCGCCAAGTGTAACATCTTCTATAGATCTTACTGGAGATATATCAATAACTGGGACAACATCGGCAATGGAATACAGCAACGATGGAGGAAGTAGTTGGACAGATGCTTCATCAACAATATCCATTACTTCTATGTCAGCAGGAAGTACTATTCAGATAAGAAATAAAGCATCAGGTACGGCAATGGCAGGAAATCCTACTGCTATAACTGTACAGGCAGCACCAGCAGCTGGTATAGATTATTCGGCAGAAACCATAACAGGTGTTACCAATGCTATGGAGTGGTCAGAAGATGGAGGAAGCACATGGACAGATGTCAGTGGAACTTCAATTGACTTAAGTGGCATTATACCAGCTAGTGGTTCAACAACTGTATATGTAAGAAATAAAGCAACTTCCACAACATTAGGATTGAGTAAAACTGTAATTGTTTCTGCAAAACCAGCGGAGCCAGTGGCATCAGATGTAATAATTCAAGCAGGTCCCTTAGGAAAAACATCAATAAATGTTGGCAGTACTTTAGAATATAGAATAGTAGACAGTACTGGAAACACTGTAAAACAGGATTGGACAGCTGGTACAAGTATTTTAGTAGAGAGTACAGCAACAGTTATTGCAGGCGACAAGGTTCAAGTAAGAGTTAAAGCTACAGGAAGTTCTTTTGTAAGTGATTACTATGAGCATGAATTGGTATCAGGAGAGATAGGGAGTTAATGCATCACAACAGGTAAGGAATAAGGTTATTATAAAGAGGAAGGTATACCTTCCTCCTTGAATTAATACCCCAAAAAGGAGGAAAAGAAAAATTGAACAAGTTTATAAAAAAAGCTGCTTTTATTTTGATATGTGCAGTGATTTACTCTATTTCTTACGGCATCTTCAGTGTTTCAGCAGAAGAAGATGTTAACGATATGGGAAACAGGGTTATAAGTAATGTGAACAAAATATGGACGGTGAAATTTAAATCGCCGGTAGATATGGATTCTTTAAATAATAGTGTGGGTATAAAAGATATTACAGATGGAGGTGACGTTGACATAAGTATTTCTGCAGGGGATGATGAAAATTCTGCAAGTATCAATCCACCTTCCGGAGGATATAAATTATCACATAACTATAAGCTTACTATAAATAAAAATGCTAAATCTAAAAGTGGACAGAACCTGCCAAAATCTGCTGTATTGAATTTCAGCGTAGCTTCCAAGGATAATAATGGATATACTGCTTCGGCCAATGTAACAGTTTCTCCAGTTCTTCCTATATTTAAGCAGATAAGTATATCCACTGATTTACCTTCTGCTGTCAAGTATAAAATAGAAGGTAATAGCAACTTATTTGATGTTGGAAGCAATATGGTTTTATTTGCATCACAGGACACAGTAAAAGTTTATCTATACGATAATAAACAGAATCTGCTTGGTACTTCTACACTGGATGTGAGTACCACCAAAGATAATATTACCACAAATATAACTCTGGCAGATTAAACCTATAATAAGCTATAAAAGAAATATAAACGGGAATAAAACGAAAAAGACATATAGAAAAAGACATATAAATGACAGGATTAACCTTAACTTGTCATTTATATGTTTTTATATGGCTAATAAGCTGGAAATATGCTATAATAATCCTGTTTAAAGGAAGCATAAAATGTTTTGTAAATATAGATATTAAAATGTAGGAGGGAGAATAGAAATATGAAAAAAGTGAAAATAGCTTTAATGGGACTTGGCAATGTAGGAACGGGAGTTTGGATGATTTTAAATTCCAATAAAAAAGAGATAATGAAAAGATCCGGCTATGATGTGGAAGTGGCAAAAATTCTTGTGAGAAATAAAGATAAGAAAAGAGATGTGGAAGTTCCAGATGAAATTGTAACCACGGATTTTAAGGATATACTAGAAGATGATTCAATTAAAATTGTAATTGAAGTTATGGGCGGAATAGAACCTGCTAAAGAATATATGTTAAAGTGCATGGATAAGAATAAACATATAGTAACTGCCAATAAAATGCTTATTGCAACAGAGGGAGATGAGCTTTTTCAAAAAGCTCATGAAAAAGGTATAGTATTTAACTATGAAGCCAGTGTGGCAGGAGGTATTCCTATAATAAAGGGAATAGAAGAGAGTCTTACTGCCAACAAAATTGAAGAATTCTATGGAATAGTAAATGGTACCACAAACTATATTTTGAGCAAAATGCAGCTGGAAAGGCTGGATTTTAATGTGGCTTTAAAGCAGGCCCAGGACATGGGATATGCAGAAGCTGATCCTACTTCTGATATTGAAGGATTTGATGCCCAGTATAAGCTTGCTATACTCTCATCCCTGGCATTTGGAACAAAGGTGGATGTAAATAGTGTGTACAGGGAAGGTATTACAAAAATTAAATCCATAGATATGAAATATGCCAAAAAGTTTGATATGGTAATCAAGCTCCTTGCCATTGCAAAAGAAAATAATGGAAAGCTTGAACTTAAGGCTCAGCCTACAATGATTCCAAAAGAACACCCTCTTGCAAATGTATATGACTCTTTTAACGCCATATTTATAAAAGGAAATGCAGTGGGAGATCTAATGTTTTATGGAAGAGGAGCAGGAAGTCTTCCTACAGGCAGTGCTGTGGTAAGTGACATTGTTGCCATACTGAGAAGCAATGTAGATGTAGCAAATTATAGTCATATAGCACAAAATGATCTATGGCACAGGGAAGTGCAAAATATTAGTGAAAGCCAGAGTAAATTCTATATAAGAATTACTGTAACAGATCAGCCAGGAGTGCTGGGGGAAATAACAACAACTTTAGGAAAATACAATGTAAGTCTCCGTTCTGTAATACAAAAAGGAGAGGAAAACTCAAAAGGTGAAGTGACAATAGTGTTGTTTACCCACAAGAGCAGTGAGGCAGATGTGAATAATGCCAAGAAAGAACTTATGAGTTTAAAATCAGTAATTACAATAGATAATGTTATAAGAATAGAAGATTTTAAAAATTAGGTATAATTTAAAAGAGTTAAGTTAAGCCCCTGGTAAAAATTTAGTTTTTATAGGGGCTTAATTTACTTTGTGATTTTTAATTTTAATTTATCTATAAGGTAGTTTTCAAAGATTTTTCCCCGGGCTATATCCATACTGTTTATACCTTTTAGCCTATAGGGTATTTTTAAATTATCATATTTATTTACCCCCAGTGTGTGGTAGGGAAGAATCTCGAAATTATCTATTCTATCTAGGGGTATATTACTTTGAATTATATCTGCAAGTTTATCCATGGCTTGAAAGCTGTCTGTAATTCCAGGTACCATTACATGTCTTAACCACAGAGGGCAATTTGTATGGTTCACATATTCAAGAAAGTGATAAAATTCCTCCATGGAACATCCCGTCAAATCTCTATAGCCTTTTTCATCTACATGTTTTATATCCAGAATTACAAGGTCTGTATATTTTAAAATTTCTTCATAGTTTCCCTTTCCAAAGCCTGAGGTGTCCAAGGCCGTGTTTATGTTGTTTTCTTTGCACAGTTTGAAAAATTCAAGCAGGAATTCAGGTTGCATAAGAGGTTCTCCTCCAGAGCAGGTAACCCCTCCGCCGGATTTTTCAAAGTACACCTTGAATTTTGATATTTTTTTTATAAGTTCATCAGCTGTTATTTCCTTGCCATCATCCATAATCCAGGTGTCTGGATTATGGCAGAAGGCACATCTTAATCTGCATCCTTGAAAAAATACCACCACTCTTATTCCAGGACCGTCTACCAGTCCCATGGTTTCTATGGAATGAATTTTCCCCATAAAATCACCTTTTAAACTCTTTCATGGAAAGTTCTTTTGATTACTTCTTCCTGCTGCTCTTTTGTAAGTTTTATAAAATGAACTGCATATCCTGAAACACGTATAGTTAAAGTTGGATATTTTTCAGGATTTTCTACAGCATCCAACAGGGTTTCACGGTGCATTACATTTACATTTAAATGGTGTGCCCCCTTTGAGAAATATCCATCTAAAATGGAGACTAAGTTATTTGTTCTTGTATTCAAGTCTTTTCCAAGGGCCTCTGGTACAATGGAAAAGGTGTTTGAAACACCATCCTGACATACAGAACGGTAAGGTATCTTAGCCACGGAATTTAAAGATGCAAGAGCACCTTCTTTGTCTCTTCCGTGCATTGGGTTGGCACCTGGGGCAAAAGGTTCTCCTGATTTTCTCCTATCTGGTGTGGACCCTGTCTTTTTACCGTACATTACATTTGAAGTTATGGTAAGTACGGAGAGGGTATGTTCTGCATTTCTATAGGTTTGGGTTTTTCTGAGTTCATTTATGAATTTATTTACAATTTCAACAGCTATATCATCTACCCTGTCATCGTCATTGCCATACTTTGGAAAATCTCCTTCTGTTTTAAAAGCCACTGCTATGCCTTTTTGGTTTCTGATTGGGGTAACTTTTCCATATTTTATGGCACTTAGTGAATCTGCTGCTACTGAAAGGCCGGCTATACCGCAAGCCAGGAATCTGTGGACTTTGGTATCGTGAAGAGCCATAAGTCCTGCTTCATAAGCATATTTATCATGCATATAATGAATTGTGTTAAGGGCATTTACATATAATTTTGCCACATATTCAAGTACCTTAAAATAATTTTTCTTTACCTTTTCATAATCTAGAATTTCATCTTCCATTTTTTCTATATGAGGTACTATTTTTTCAAAGGTTTTTTCATCTGAACCCTGGTTTATGGCATATAAAAGGGATTTTGCAATATTGCATCTAGCACCGAAAAATTGCATTTCTTTTCCAAGAGCCATGGCAGATACGCAGCAGGCTATACCATAGTCATCTCCATACACAGGTCTCATAAGGTCATCATTTTCGTATTGCAGTGCGTCTGTTTCAATAGACATTCTGCTGCAGTATTTCTTAAAAGGTTCCGGCAGATTTTGTGACCATAGTATTGTTATATTTGGTTCAGGGGCAGATCCTAGATTTGTAAGGGTATTTAAAAATCTATATGAGTTCTTGGTAACCAGTGTCCTTCCATCTATGGACATACCACCTATACATTCAGTTACCCAATTAGGGTCTCCGGCAAATAGTTCATTGTAGTCTGGAGTTCTTAAATGTCTTTCAAGTCTTAATTTTATTACAAATTGATCTATAAGTTCCTGAGCTTCCTGTTCAGTTAAAGTTCCTTCAGCAAGATCCTTTTCAATATATATATCCAAAAATGTGGAAACTCTTCCAAGAGACATTGCAGCTCCATTATTTTCTTTTATGCCTGCAAGATAGCCAAAATAAGTAAATTGCACTGCTTCCTTTGCATTTTTAGCTGGATTTGATATGTCTATTCCATAACTTGCAGCCATATTTTTAATTTTGTAAAGAGCTTTTATCTGCTCTGATACTTCTTCTCTCTGTCTTAATATATCCTCCAGCATATTATCACTTTTTAAGGACTTTAAATCTTTTTTCTTCTCTTCAATTAAATAATCTATTCCATAGAGTGCGACTCGTCTAAAGTCACCTATTATTCTTCCTCTTCCGTAGGCATCTGGAAGTCCTGTTATAAGACCCACATGTCTTGCGGCTCTTATCTCTTCTGTATATGCATCAAATACACCTTCATTGTGGGTTTTTCTATACTTTGTAAATATAGTATTCATATTTTCATCAATTTTGTATCCATAATCCGTAAGGGCATCTTTAGCCATTTTTATTCCACCAAAGGGATTTACTATTCTCTTAAGTGGGGCATCTGTCTGCAGTCCTACAATAACTTCATTTTCCCTGTCTATATAACCAGGCTTGAAATTATCAATTCCAGATACAGTATTTGTATCTACATTTAATACACCGCCATTTTTAATTTCCTCTAAAATAAGTTTTTCAGATTTTTTCCACACTTTTTTAGTTTTTTCCGTAGGAGAGGTTAAAAAACTTTCATCTCCATTATAAGGAGTATAATTTTTTTGTATGAAATTTCTTACATTAATATTTTCCATCCAATTTCCTGAATTAAAATTTTTCCATTCTTTTTTCATAAAAGCCCCTCTTTTCAATAATATTCTGGTAATTTGTAACAGGTTAAATTGCAAATTATCTTAAATTTTGTAATCAAAAAGACCCCCTGGACTTTTTGATTGCCCAGGCGGTCGGCTTTTAAAAAATCGTACTCCTTGTGGTTAATTCCACTGCCGCCGGTTATACGATTCCTTCAAATCAATTTTGTGCATCTTGTGCAACATAAAATTATCATATTTATATTATTGTGTCAATACAAATAAGAAAAATTTTTTAGTTCTTTATTGTAGAAATCGCTGTAGAATATTTTTTAGTATATATATCGAAAGGTTTTGAGATATAATCATCCATTCACCCTTCGATACAGAGTTCTCTATCACCAGGCATGGCATATACAGTTAGTGCAATTATAGGTATGCGATGTTTTTCGTAAAGTTCATTTTTCCTTATTATTCTTGTGGTTTCAAGACCATTTAACTCTGGCATTTTGTATATCCATGAGTATTAAATCCACAGACATGGTTTCCAATATTTTTAGTGCTTGATTCCCCATTATAGGCACTTAAAAAATTGTAGCCTAGTTTTTTTAACATACTGCAGGCTATTTGCATGTTTATTTCATTGTTTTCTACTATTAAAATATTTTTATTTACAGCAGTAGAATTGATGGATGCAGGTGTTAGTTTGTTGTTTTCATATTTATTGAAATACAGTAAAAATTTAGCAGTTGAAGGTGCTTCCTATATTTTCAGTACTTTCAAACCATATATCTCCATTCATGATTTTTGCAAGTTCTTTGGATACTAAAAGTCCAAGACCGGTGGAGGAATAATAATTCTCCAAAGACGTATTTTGATAAACAAATTTTTTAAAAATCTGCTTTTTAAATTTATCTTTAATACCTGTACCCGTATCCTCTATAGAAAACTCTAAAATTACCTTTTCATTTACTTGAGATATTTTCTTGATTTTAAATAATATATGTCCTTTTTCTGTATATTTAAGTGAATTGTTAAATAGGTTTATGAGAACCTGTCTTAATTTTAATTCATCTGCTGCATTTGCATTTTCGGCTACTATTTTTGCATTTTCTAGTTCAATGTAATTACTTCTTAGTTCTTCCTCAGCAGCAGCCAGTTCTTCGTATATGGCGGAAAGTTCCTCATATTTTTCTTTTAGCTTTTGTTCTTTTGATCTTTTATCTGTTATGTCTCTTGCAATTGCAAAGGCTCCTACAATTTTTTTTCTCTATTGTAAATAGGGGAAATGCATATTGATACCTGTATTTTTTTCCTACTTTTTGTTAGGCGTGTAGTTTCATGATGATATATTTATATGCCTTTTTTTGTTTTATCCAGAATTATCTCCACATCTCTTATAATTTCATCAGGTATAAGTTTGGATATATGTTTTCCTATAATTTCATCTTTTCTATAGCCATAGAGTTTTTCAGCACCTCTGTTCCAGCTTGTAATAATATCATTTAAGTCTTTATTTAAGATGGCATCTTCTGAATATTCTACAATAGAAGCCAGAATTTCTATGTTTTCTTCCTGTTGCAGTTGTGATGTGATATCTTTTGCAAAATTTAAAATTACCTTATTTGAGTTTAATTCCATTGGAATAAAGGACACTTCCACAGGAAATTTTGAGTTGTTTTTTTACAGTAGAAGGTATTAAAATGAAACTCTTCGTAGGATGAATTTTTTAACATGTGAACTACAGAGTTTCTTTCATCTTGGCATATTATATTAAATACATTCATTATAATAAAATGTCATATTATGCAATAAATTATTTTTCAAAGTTTATTGAAATTGGAGTACTTTTATGTTAAAATTAAACAAATAAGGAGAAATTATAAGACGTATACTTTAATTTGGATGATCTTATGTGTATTGGAGTTAGTGCTGCAACCAACCCTGTATTTATATTTTATGGATACAGGGTTTTGTTTTTAAAAAATGGAGAATAATTATGGATATTTATTATGGAATTTTGTTTTTTATTTTTGGGACTATCCTGGGAAGCTTTTTAAATGTTTGCATATATAGAATACCTAGGGGTGAGTCTATTTTGTATCCACCTTCCCACTGTGTAAATTGTAATAGAAAAATTAAGCCCTATGATCTGATTCCTATAGTAAGTTATATCATTTTAAGGGGAAAATGCAGGTATTGCAGTGAAAAAATACAGCCGAGATACTGTATACTGGAATTTGCAACAGGTTTTTTATATTTTCTTATTTACATTAATTTGGGAATAGGTATAGAATTTATAAAGTATATGGTATTTGTCAGTATTATGATTGTAATAGGAGTGATAGATTTTGACACTACGGATGTTTATTTTAAAACTACAGCTGTGGGCATAATTTTTGCACTAATGTTTTTGGGAATATATGTTTACATGGGTTTTCCCGTAAAAACATATATCTATGGAGGGTTATTCGCAGGATTATTCTTAGCTTTAATTATCTTTGCAACAAGAGGAGGCATGGGCTGGGGAGATGTAGAGATTGTAGTTGTATGTGGATTGTTTTTAGGATTTAAGTATACTGTGTTTATGATGTTTTTGGCTTTTATTATGGGAGCAGTTATAGGATTTTTCCTTATTTTACTTGGGAAAAAATCCAGAAAGGATTATATACCCTTTGGTCCATTTATTGTTATGTCTTCTTTTATTACAGTATTTTTAGGACAAAGTATTATAAACTGGTACTTATTTTAAATATTTAAAATTGATTTATTTCTAATTTTTTAAAATCAATTCTTCAGGTAATTATGTTTCCCGAGACGGAGGTATAGTTACTCAGGTATCCAATATATGAGTATTTACATCATACTCTGGGAAGCTGGAAAGTCTATGGAACTTTAGATGTCAAATAATAAGTTCACACTTTCCTAGTTTATAGTATATAATAAAAATGCTATAATTAGCAGTATAATTTAAAATTTAAAGGGAGAAAAATATTCTTCATGAATAAATTTTATTAATATGTTTATAAAAAGGGAGGAGATTATATGAAGTATGAGGGTATTATTTACAGACCACCTAGCGAAGCCTATAGCCTGATAATTCAGATTAGTGTGGGATGTGCACATAATAAGTGTACTTTTTGTAATATGTATAAAGCTAAAAAATTCAGAATAAAAAGCTTGGAAGAGGTATATGGAGATCTGTATGAAGCAAGACAAATGTATGGACATGTAGAACGTATATTTTTGGCAGATGGCGATTCCATTGTACTGCCTATGGAAAAATTAACACAAATATTGCTTAAAATAAAAGAGTTGTTTCCAGAATGTAAAAGAGTATCTGCCTATGCTACACCTAAAGATATATTGAGAAAGTCTCTTGAGGATCTTAAAGAATTGAAGAGTTTAGGCATGGGCATATTTTACATGGGAATAGAAAGTGGAAGTGATTTAATATTAAAGGAAATACAAAAAGGAGTTACCTCAGAGGAAATAATAGAGGCAGGACAAAAAATTAAAAAAAGCGGCATTAAAATCTCTGCAACATTTATTTCAGGTATAGGCGGAAAGGAAAAATGGCAGGAAAATGCCAGAGAATCTGCCAGGGTTATAACTGCTATCAACCCTGATTATGTAGGACTTTTAACTCTTATGGTAGAACCTGGAACAAAAATGTATGATGATATTAATAGTGGAAAATTCAAGCTTTTAAGCCCTGAAGAAATTATGCTGGAAACAAGGGAATTAATTAAAAATATTCATACCAACAATTGTGTTTTTAGAAGTAACCATGCATCAAATTATGTAGCTTTAAGTGGAACTTTATCGGAGGATAAGGAAAAGCTTATTTCACTTATTGATGATGTTTTAAGTGGCAAATATGGATATAAGCCTGAAAAATTTAGAAGATTATAAACAATTGAAAAGAGTCTGGAGTGCACTTTAAAGAGCAGGACTCTTATTTTTTTTGTTCCAAATATCATAAAAATAAAGGAAAAACGTGAGAAATGTAGAACATATATATTTATTGTAATTATATTTAATTATTTTTATAATTAAATTCATTTTTATCATAAAATAAATTTTTACAACAAATTGAATGGAAAAATACAATATAAGGAGGATTTTTATGACAAAGGTACTTATTGTGGATGATGCATCTTTTATGAGAATTTCTTTAAGGACTATGCTGCAGAGTAATGATTTTGAGGTTGTTGGGGAGGCTGGAAATGGAAAAACTGCAATTTCTAAATATAAGCAGTTTAATCCTGATATTGTTACTTTGGATATTACTATGCCTGATATGGATGGTATTGAAGTACTTAAAGAAATTAAGAAATTTGATAGGGAAGCCAAAATTGTAATGATAACTGCTATGGGGCAAGAATCTATGGTAAAAAAATCTATATTAAATGGGGCCAAATCATTTATTGTTAAACCATTTAAAGAGGAACAGTTGATTGAAACACTTAATAAAGTGATGTTTATTTAGATATTATTTAAGAGGTAAAAAGGTATGACAAATAAATACTCAAAGGATCCTATACTTGAATCCTATATATTTGAAACTTGTGATTTAATAAATAAGCTTGAAACTTTAGCACTGAATAATGAAAATTCAAATTGTTACAGTAAGGAATCTATTGACGAAATCTTTCGTATTGTGCATACAATTAAAGGTTCTTCTGCTATGATGTCCTATGATTATATTTCAATGCTGGCACATTCCATAGAAGATCTATTGTATTTTATAAGAGAAAATAAATCTGAATATCTGGATTATAAGGAACTATCCGATCTTATACTAAACTCTGTAGACTTTATAAAAGGGGAAATTGATAAAATAAAGGCTGGAGATACAGTACAGGCAATGTGTGATGATATGATAAGTGAAAATGTAAAATTCCTTGAAAAATTAAGTAAGTGTGATTTATCAATAGAAAATAAAGGTGAAAATATTCAGGATAAAAATATTTTCTATAAAGCTGTAATATTTTTTGAAGATAACTGTCAGATGGAAAATTTAAGGGCCTATACTGTAGTGGAAACTTTTAAAGAATTTTGCAGGGAAATATATTATGTTCCTGAAAATATAATTGAGGATGACAATACTTGTAATTTAATACGCAGGGAAGGATTCAAATTATTTGTAAAATGTAATAAGTCCTATGAGGAAGTAGAGGAGATCTTAAAACATACAATTTTTTTAAAAAGCTTTGAACTTATGCATATGGAGAAAGGATTTTGTGGTGTTTCCACCTCAGAAGAAAATTCGGATTTAGGTGAACATGTTGTCCATGCTGTTTTGGATAGAAAGCAGAAAAAAATACTGGATAAATCTGGTGTGCAGAATTTTATAAGTGTAAGGGTGGAAAAACTTGATAAACTTATGGATTTAGTGGAGGAAATGGTTATTGCAGAATCTATGGTAACTGAGAATCCAGATTTAAAGGGATTGAAACTGGATAACTTCGGGAAATCTGTAAGACAACTTCGTAAAATTACTAAGGAAATTCAGGATACAGTAATGTCTGTGAGGATGGTACCTGTATATGGAACTTTCCACAAGATGAATCGTATAGTACATGACATGAATAAAAAGTTGAATAAGAAGGTTAAGTTGAAATTTATTGGAGAAGATACAGAAGTAGATAAAAATATAATAGAGCACATATCAGATCCTCTTATGCACCTGGTGCGTAATTCCATTGATCATGGAATAGAATCTGTAGAATGTAGAAAAGCTCTTGGTAAAAGTGAAGAGGGAACTATCGTTTTAGAGGCAAAGAATGAGGATAACTATGTTGTAGTGATTATAAAAGATGACGGGGCAGGATTTAATAAAGAAAGAATTTTAAAAAAGGCCGCTGAAAAAGGAATTTTAAAAAAACCTGCGGATGAAATGAGTGACAAGGAAATTTATGATTTAATATTTATTCCGGGTTTTTCTGTAAAGGAAAATGTAACAGAATTTAGTGGCCGTGGGGTAGGAATGGATGTAGTAGTAAAAAATATTAAAGATATTGGGGGTATGATTACAGCCCAAAGTAAAGAGAATGAGGGAACCATAATAACTATAAAGATACCAAGTACTCTTGCAATTATAGATGGAATAAATGTGAGGGTGGGTAATTATTATTATACTATTCCTATTGCTGCAATAACTGAGTTTTTTAGACCAAAATCTGATGATATTTTTCATATTGAAAAAGATGAAATGATAATGGTAAGAGAGAAATGCTATCCTGTAATTCGTATACATAAGGTATATGGAATTGAAAAGGGTATCAAAAAGTTAACAGATGGAATAATTGTTATGGCAAAAAATGAAGATAAGCTTGTATGTATATTTGCAGATGAATTGTTGGGACAACAGCAGGTGGTAGTAAAACCTCTCCCCGATTATGTAAAAAAGATCAAAAATATCAAGGGTATATCTGGTTGTACAGTATTAGGGGGTGGAAATATTAGTTTAATACTTAATGTAGGTGAATTGATAAGTATAATTGATGGATAGTGTCAGGTGAAAAACTTGTTTCGATAAAATAATTTGTTTTATAGGGAGGATATTTGTAGATATGACTAAGGCTGTATATGATATTTTTATGGAAAATGGAGAAGATACTCAAAAAGACAAGTATCTTATATTTATACTGGCTAATGAATTCTATGGCATAGATATTAAATATGTTATTGAAATAATAGGGATTCAACCTATAAGTAAGATACCAGAGCTGCCCGAATATATAAAAGGTATAATAAATTTGAGAGGTAAAATTATACCTATAATGGATGTAAGGCTGAGATTTAAAGAGGAGTATAGGGAATATAACAATAGGACATGTATTGTAGTGATAGAAGTGGAGGATGTAACTATAGGTTTAGTTGTGGACAGTGTATTGGAGGTAGTGGATATACCTGATTTTGAAATTGTAGAGCCGCCAGAAATAGGAAATCATAAAAATAGGTTTATAAAAGGTATTGGAAAATCTCCAAATAGTATAAAATTGCTTTTGGATTGTAACAAGCTGTTAAGTGATGAAGAGGTAAATATATTCTCAGACAATATTTAATATTAAAGGAGATAAGATATGAAATGGTTTAATAATTTAAAAATAGGAAGTAGATTATTAATTGGTTTTGGTATGATAATGGCAATTGCACTGGTGATTGGTCTTATAGGCATAAATGGTATAAGTAAGGTTGATAAGTTGGATACTGAATTATATGAAAATATGACAGTACCCTTAGGACAATTAGTAACAATTACTAGTTCCTATAATAATATAAAAGCCGATTTAAGAGATGTGACTTTATCACGAGATGGAGTTAACATTACCAAATATTCAGATAATGTAAGAGCAGATAGTGATAATTTTGATAAGGAACTAGAAGAATTTTCACAAACTATTGTAACTGATATGGAGAAGCAAAAAATTCGAACTCTTAAGGAGAACAAATCCAAGTATATGGATGTAGCTAACAAGGTTATGGAATTATCAAAAAATAATAAAAAAGATGAAGCTGTTAATTTGATTTACAGTGAACTTGCAAAAATTCAAGGGAATGTGGAAAATGATCTAAAAACTATTGTAAATCTTAAAGAAAGCAATGCTAAAAGTTTTTCACATAGTAATGATGAAACTGCTGGTATAGTAAAGACATTAGTTACAGTTTTAATGGTTATAGGAATAATTGTTGCGGTATTACTTGGTATATTCATATCATCATCTGTAAGTAAACCTATAACAGAAATTATGTATTCTGCAAATAAAATTGCAGAAGGAGATTTAAATATTGAGATCAAGGTTGATTCTAGGGATGAAATAGGAATACTTAAAAATAGTTTTAAAAAGATGGCAATTCACTTGAATGAAGTGATAAAAAGTATCAATTTTGCGGCAGATCAGGTGGCCATAGGCTCTAAGCAAATAGCAGATTCGGGTATAATTCTTTCTCAAGGAGCTTCTGAGCAGGCTAGTTCCATAGAACAGCTCACGGCCTCTTTAGAAGAAATTTCTTCAAATACAAAATTTAATGCAGATAACTCAAATACAGCAAATAAACTCACGGAAGAAGTTAAAAACAATGCAAAAGAAGGCAGTTCACATATGAGAGAAATGCTTGAAAGTATGGATGAGATAAATGCTGCATCGGAAAATATACATAAAATTATAAAAGTCATAGATGAAATTGCTTTCCAGACAAATATTTTGGCGTTAAATGCCGCTGTAGAAGCTGCAAGGGCAGGACAATATGGAAAGGGCTTTGCAGTAGTGGCAGAAGAGGTGAGAAATTTGGCTGCCAAATCAGCAAATGCGGCAAAGGAAACCACTTCTCTCATAGAAAATTCAATTAAGAAGTCAGAAAGAGGCACCAGGATTGTGCATGAAACGGCGGAAGCCTTTGATAAAATTGTAAAGGGTGTTGTAGAAGTGGACAATATAGTAAGAGAAATAGCTGCTGCTTCCAGTGAACAAGCTGCAGGTCTTGAACAGATTAAGGGAGGAATAATGCAAGTATCAGAAGTGGTACAGCAAAATTCTACTGCATCTGAAGAAAGTGCCTCTGCCAGTGAAGAACTTTCAAGTCAGGCAGAACTTATGAGGGAACAGGTTAAGAAGTTTAAAGTGAAATGATTTAAAGGATAAATATATTTGGAAAAAGTTAAAAATGTATTCGGGTCATAATACTTTGAAGGTGTTATGACCCTAAAGATGATAAGCATAGCGAGCCTTTATTCTGGAACAACTATAACTAATGTATGGGCATTTTTCAATACCTTGTTAGTTACAGAACCAATAATTCTAGCCAGTCCTTTTTTATTGGATTTAGTCATAATTATTACATCATAATTATCCAATTTTGATTTTAACAGTATTTTATCAGCAGCGGAGCCAAAATCACTATATTTTTCTACGTCATAGCCTTCAAGTTTTTTCTCAGCTTTGTCTAATATTTCATCCATATCCTTTTGAGCTTGTTCTATAGTGGTGTTTGTTATGGTCATATCGTTTGCCATAACGATCTCTCTAATAGTCATAAGGGTTATTGTAACTCTGTCTTCTTTGAATAACTTTTTTAGCCAGTCAATAGAATGCATACTTCGTTCAGTTCCATCCAAAGGCACCAAAATTTTTTTCTTTGTCATGTAAAACACATCCTTTTCAATAATATGTTAAATAAAAGTTCCTATATTATAATTACCATAATATAAATATATATTTTTAGTAAAATTTTATAATTAGTTTTATTCTGGAATGATAGCAACCAGGGTATTAGCATTTTTTATAACTTTGCTGGTTACAGAGCCAATCATTCTATCCAAAGCTGTTTTTGTGGATCTTGTCATAACTATCATGTCAAATTTATCCTGTTCCGCTTTTTTGAGGATTTTATCATCTGCATATCCGAAAGTAAGATATTTTTCCACATCATAACCTTCAAGTTCTTTTTCAGCTTTTTCTAAAACTCTATGGCTTGATTGCTTGGCTCTAAACATTTTGTCTTTTATCATGGTATCTTTTGCCATAAACATTTCTACAACATTCATAAGAGTTACTTGTATTTCATCCTTTGCAAATAATTTTTTTATCCAATTAAGAGAGTGCATACTTCGCTCGGTGCCATCTACCGGTATTAAAATTTTTCTTTTTGTCATGTGAAACACATCCTTTTCAATTATTTATTTTAAGTTTACAGCAGTTGCAAACCTATGTCCATTATAACGTTTTCTATATAAAAGTATAATCCTTTCAATTTTATAATACAAGTAAATATTTTTAACAAAGTACTTTAGTATAAGATAGTGATACAGTTATATTTACAAGCCTATTTTATTAAATAGTTTTAAACCTAATGCTATCAGACCAGATGTTATCATGGGACCTACAGGAACGCCACCTAGGAAAGCAGCTGCAATTACAGAGCCTAAAATTAAAGCAGGCATAATTTCGCTGTGACCTTGAATGGTTAGGTAGTTTACACCAAGTCCGCTTAAATAAGTTGTAAAAAGAGAAACTAAGAGGGCAAATATTCCAAGCCATGAGGTGAATACACTTTTAATATTTATATAGGACACTTCTCCTTGGGCAATAGGTATTAAAATAGATGCTATAAGTATTACTAATCCCAGAAATAATCCCTTTTCCTCCAAGTAGGGAAATATAAATTTATCTGCATTTAAAAGCTTCAGAATTAAGAGAAAACAGGTGGCTACTGCTACAGAATTAGCTTTTCCAAGAACAGAAGCAGTTAATATTATTATTAATATAATAGTAGATTCCAATTTAAATCATCTCCTAACTGATAAATATAAGGGTTAATAGAGATATACATTTGAGAAAATATATGATTTTAAACATTTAAATATGACATAACCCTTTATTTTAATTCTTCCATAGAGAATAATAATGAATCTTTTACGTATAATTAATAAATAAGGGAATTAGATATTTTGTAGTTGTGATAAAAATATCAAGTATATTTCACTTACAACTTCCAATCTACGATAAAGCAGGAAATTTACTGTGATTTATAGTATTATAATAATTGAAGGTATTCAAATATATCTTATAGTATATTATTGAGGAGGAATTTTTGTGGATGATGAGAGAGTTGTGGATTTTAATGTTCTTAAAAATAAGGCCAGAGAAAAAGACGTGGAAAAATTTGAAGATTATGTATATGGACTAAGTTATGATATGTCTCAAGGCAAATTGACTATGGGAGATTTTTCTGAGAAGATTCAAAAATACATGGAGAAAAATAATATATCCCATGAAAAACTATTTAATATTCAAAAAGAACTTATGAAAAGGTATGGATTTAATATAGAAGATGTGGAAAAGCAAATGAAGAGTATGGGAATTGATATATCATCTTTAGAAAAGGGAAATGATTATGAAACCATTAGAAAAACATTGAGTTTTCAGGAAAAATATAAAAAAGACATAGGAAATGTGTTAATGACTACATATAGTATAAATAATTCTGTAAATAATCTATCCATATTTATAAACGAAGAAAAAGTAATTTTAGAAAGTACAGGAAAGATAAATCTGCAGGATACGGAATTAAATGAATTTTTATGTTCTTATAAAAAAATACTAAAGGATAAAAAACTTATGATTTACTTATGTGAAAATATGGGAGTATTTGAATATTAAATTATAAAATATAAATTGTTTTGTGTACATATAATAAAAAAGTAAAAGTCTATAATAACTGTTTAAATTAAACTTTACAATTTTATAATAAAAAACACTCTTTTTTATAAATAATTATAAATTTATCATTTAAAATTATTGCCTTGAAAGGGTGTTTTTTATTTATAAAGAATAATTTTTAAAAATACTTGATTAAATTTTTTTGATTTGAAAAATAACTTCATCACAGTAATCAGGACATTGAACTATAAGTTTTTCTCCAAATCCCATTTGTTGTGGAGTGACACCTTTTCTAGTAGCAAATACAAAAGGAAAAAAGGATTGTAGAGCCATTACGCATACATTATCTGTGTTTTCCATATCTATAAGTGTATTTTTTATAGATATTTTGTCCCCCTTTTTATAACAACTACATTTAGATTCTATAACTTCTATTATAACTTGTTCCATAATATAATTACCTCCTAAGTAAAAGTTTATAATGGTGAATTTTTTATATTTTAATATAAAAAATCTAAAAAAACAAGTGATTTTTTAATATATTATTAATATAACGAGGATAATATAAATAATATATCAATAATGAGTTAAAGATAATTAATGTATGTAAAATTATTATGGAAATTTAAGATAAATTTTTAAAATACGATAAACTATATAGAATTATTTGTGGCGTATTTTAATATACTGTGTGTAATAATTCAAAAGCTAACAGGGAAGTGGCTTTAATATTATCTTAAGGCTATAATTTTTGTTCTCCATATTTTTAAAATAAGGAGCAAATATTAATAGGTCTTGGATAGACCATTCTGAGGTTCAGACGGACAAGAGGCTTTTATACTATACTCTATTTGGATTTAAGAATGGATTAATAACAGGGAGGTAAGTTATGAAAATTCAAGATTCAAGTATTAAAATGTCTAGTCAGCACAGTTTAGCAAAAATTTATGGCAAAGTAGAAAATTTAAATTTATGGGAAAATTATGGGGACAATATGTCGCAACAGCTTAAAGAGTTTGAGGAAAGCTTGGTGGATGGAGATAAACTAGAACTGTCAGATGAAGCAAAGGATTTTATGGAAAAAGAAAAAGAACTTTCAAAGGGAATGGAATATATGGGAAAAGCTTTACAGTTTAGCGGAGTAACTACTAGTGTAGATATGAGTTATATGATTACAACAGAAGATGATTTAAAAATTAAGATTTTACAGGATCTTTTAAGGTCTATTTTTAATAGGAATATTAGATTTTGGTCTCCTGTGGAATTGAATATTCAAATGCCAGAGAGTATCAGTTTTGATTCATATATGAATTTTCCGGCGTTAAACATAAATTCTAACAGAAGTCCTCAAATAGGAAGGGGCTTTCAGTACAACCTAAATGAATCCTATTTAGAAAAGGAGAGAACATCTTTTAAATCGTCCGGTTTAATTCATACTGCAGATGGAAAAGAAATAAATTTTGATATAAGCCTTAGCATGAGTAGGTCTTTTTATACAGAAACTAATTTATCTATTCAAACGGAGAATAGGATTGATCCTTTAGTAATCAATTTTGATGGAAAGGCAGCAGAGCTTACTTCTACGAAATTCAGCTTTGATTTGGATTCAGATGGGAAAGAAGATCAAATTTCTTCTCTGAAAAGTGGAAGTGGATTTCTTTCACTGGATTTAAATGGTGACGGAGTTATAAATAATGGGGGAGAATTGTTTGGTCCTAACTCCGGAAATGGATTTGAAGATTTAGCTAAATATGATAGTGATCATAACAATTGGATTGATGAAAACGATGATATTTTTAATAAATTGAGAATATGGACTAAAGATGAAGAAGGAAATGATAAGCTTTTTGCTTTGGGAGAAAAGAGCATAGGAGCTATTTATTTAGGAAATATAGGTAGTGAATTTTCAATGAAAAATAGTCAAAATAAAAGTATGGCAGAAGTAAAAAGTTCTGGAATATTTATGGAAGAAAATGGTACCGTAGGTACTGTTCAGCAAGTGGATTTTATAGTATAAAACTTTAAAGAGTAGGGTTATTTTGTCAAGTGATTCTTAGACAGGTGAAGTTTGCTTTCAGGGAATACCTTCTCCGACGGTAGCCTTTCAGATAAAGGGATGAAGCATTAAATAACTTATATGGATATAGAATAATAGTTATTTTTGGTGCCACATCCCCATTTTTGCTCAGATTAATAGGTATTTTCTAAAAATATAATAATTTAATTTAAGGTTTGTACCCATTTTATTTTTTATCTGCAGTGTTTTTATTGTGGCTGTCAGTATCGTCTTTAGTGACTCCCTGTAATTCATCAAATCTCCTCATAACCTCCGTACAGGTGTCCTTGCAGATTTGTGGTAAATCACTGTCAGTTGCGTTATTAAAATCCAATCCTGCCTGGGAAAATCCCTTCTCTACAGCTTCTCTCATCTGTTGTAATTTATCAGGATCGTCTCCTGCCATAAATTTTGCCATGGTCATAATACGGTCTGCCACTGCATCTATAGAGTATGATCCGCCCTCTGATATAGCTTTTTGAGCATCTTCTTGTGTTGTTGCAAGTGGAGGATATGCATTTTCTAGGGAACCAAATATTTTAGTAAGTAAATCTTTGGTTTCCTCTGACATTCCGGTAATTGTATTTCCAGTTGATTTTTCCAGTAGAGTATTTTGTGCGCTTATGGTATCATTTATAAACTTTTTTATAAGATCTGTTTTAAGATTTTCTTGTTCCTCTTTTAAGAATGCAATTTCTTCTGTGGAGAGTTTCTTTTTTTTAGGTTCATATGATAATTTTTCTGTATCTTCTTCTTTAGATTTAATAAATATGTCAGTTCCTAAATTTTGTTTTCCTACTTGAACATTTGAAGTGTTATCATTTAATTTGACATTATCATATGATTTTTTTGTTTTGTCAGTAGTATAATTTGAAATATTAATGTTATTATTTATAGTTCCAATAGAATTAATATTTATAAAAATTACCTCCTTTTTTGAATTTAAGCTACTATAATATTTATCGTGTAATTGGTATGTCAGTTTAATGTTTTTTACAGGTAGTAATTCTTCTTAATTAATAATGAAATAATTGAGAAATCCAAAGTAGTGTGAGAAAGGTTAAAGCTATCTTAATAAAACCTTAAGATTTTATTAAGAAAATTATTATGATGTGAATTTTTATTTTGCAGTATTATAATAATAATGAGTGTTTAATCGGAAGAAAGGATAGAACTTATGAGTATGAATATTTTGGTTGTAGATGATGAACAGCCCATAGCGGATTTAATTGAAGTGTATTTAAAAAATGAAGGCTTTACGATATATAAATTTTATACCGGTGAAGATGCGTTACGGTGTGTTGAGTCAGAACAGTTAGAGCTTGCCATACTTGATGTTATGCTACCGGATATTGATGGATTTACTATCTGTCAGAAAATTAGGGAAAATCATAATTTTCCTGTTATCATGCTGACTGCTAAAGAAGAAGAAATTGATAAAATTACAGGGTTGACACTAGGGGCAGATGATTACATAACAAAACCCTTTCGACCTTTAGAGCTTGTTGCCCGTGTTAAGGCACAACTTAGGAGATTTACCAGATATAATTCCGTGGAGCTAAACCAGGAAGAACACTTGATTGCCTTTTCTAGCTTGGTATTGGATATGGATACCCATGAATGTACTCTGAATGAAAAAAAATTATATCTTACTCCCACGGAGTTTTCAATTCTTTGGGTTCTTTGCTCCAATCGTGGAAGAGTGGTAAGTTCGGAAGAATTGTTCCGTGAAGTATGGGGAGATAAGTATTATACTAACAGCAACAATACTGTAATGGTTCATATACGACATCTGAGAGGAAAAATGCAGGACAGTGCGGAACATCCTAAATATATCAAGACGGTGTGGGGGGTTGGTTATAAGATTGAAAAGTAAAATAGATAAACGAAAAAATGATTATTCCAAATTGAAGAGGAAAGTATTTATTGAAATGCTCCTTATTGTTTTTGCTGCAGCTGCAATTGTTATCTTCCTGCGTTTTACAATTCAAGAATGCTTTAGTTTTGGAGATAGCATTGTAAGTTTTTTAATGAATAGGCTGCATTTACGTGACAGGGAGGCCCTGGCCATTTATCACTATGCATTTCTTAATAATGTTGAATTTATTACATTGATTGCAATTTTCATATTTTTTATTGTTTTACTTAAATTTTCAGTTTCTTGGTTTACTAAATATTTCGATGAGATCAGTATGGGAATGGATAAACTTGCAGAGGAATCTCATGATAAAATTACATTATCACCTGAATTGGATTTTATGGAAAATAAAATTAATCAGATAAAAGATAACTTGGAAAAACAAAAGAAAGTTGCCCTTGATGCCGAGCAGCGCAAAAATGATCTGGTAGTTTACTTGGCTCACGATATAAAGACACCCCTGACCTCCATTATAGGATACTTAAGTCTTCTGGATGAAGCTCCTGATATGCCTCCTGAACAGAAGGCAAAATATGTGGGTATTACTTTGGAAAAGTCTTATCGATTAGAGCAGCTTATAAATGAATTTTTTGAGATTACACGATTTAATCTTCAAACTATTGTTTTGAATAAAGAAAAAATTAATTTACTGTTGATGCTCCAGCAGATGGCAGATGAATTTTATCCAATGTTAACTCCACAGGAAAAGAAGGTGGCGGTCAATGTGCCTGAGGGTGTCACTTTGTGGGGAGATGCAGATAAACTGGCCCGTGTATTCAATAACATCCTGAAAAACGCCATAGTCTACAGTTATGAAAACAGCATCATTGATATTTCTGCTTGGCAGCAAGATAAAAATATTATTATAACTTTTACGAATCAAGGTAATCCTATTCCAAGAGAAAGACTGGAAACCATATTTGAGAAATTTTTTAGGTTGGACACATCTCGTTCCACCAATACAGGCGGTGCGGGGCTTGGGCTGGCTATCGCAAGAGAGATTGTAAAGGCACATGGAGGCAATATTTTCGTACAGAGTAATACAGAAAAAACATTCTTTACTGTGGTTCTTCCACAAAAGCAATAAAAGGGCAAATTATCTGTTTAAGTAAGATAGTTTGTCCTTTTATTAATTAAAATAAGAAAATCTTAAGAAAATCTTAAGAAGTTCATAAGATGAAATTTCAATACAGCTCTTTTTTCTATGGTTAAATAATATCAGTACAGAATAAGGAGCTGTTTTATTATGGTAACAAAAGTAGAAAAGAAAAACTCAGGAATACGTATATTTTTAACATCTTTACTGATAGTTGTTATTGCCGTTAGTGTTTATAAATTTATAATTACTCAACAAAATCAACATGTCTTTAAGATAGAACCAGATTCAACTAGCTCTATAGCTCTCTATAAGCTTAACAGCCACAATGTGATTCTGATCCGATTGAAAGATAATGTTATATTAATGCAAAAAAACAGTGAAGAAAAAATCTATCCTGCTTCTTTGACTAAAATTATGACGGCTATTGTTGCAATAGAAAATTTACCTAATCTGAAGGAAGAAATAAAACTTACCACTTCTACATTTCAGGGGCTGTATGAAGCAGATGCATCAATGACAGGTTTTCAGCCTGGTGAAAAGGTCAGGGCAATTGATCTTTTATATGGAGTAATGCTGCCAAGTGGTGCGGAGTCTTGTATTGGGCTTTCAGATCAAATTGCTGGTTCGGAGCAGGAATTCGTAAAGATGATGAATCAAAAGGGAGCAGCTCTTGATATGGACAATACCCATTTTGAAAATGCAACTGGGCTTCATAATCAAAACCACTATACAACAGTGAAAGATCTGGCTATTCTTCTAAACTATGCTTTGCAAAATGATACTTTTCGGGAGATTTTTACTTCATCCCGTTATTCCACATCGCCCACTAATAAGCACCCTGGTGGGATAACTTTTTACAGTACCATGTTTGGAGAACTCAACAATCAAAACATTATTAATGGGGAAATTTTAGGAGGAAAAACTGGATATACCCGTGAAGCTGGTTTATGTCTGGCCAGTCTAGCCAAAGTGGGTAGAGAAGAATATATTCTTATTTCAGCTGGTGCGAAAGGGGATCACCATTCGGAACAATATAATATTACCGATGCATTAGCTATATACAATAGTATGGGAAAATAACAGGAAAACAAGTAGGTTAATCTGTATTCTGCGCGGAGTATGTAATCTGGTGACACAGAGGTTGCTGCTGCTGAATTTTAGATATAATGATGATAAGTACTTGTATTATATAATGATCATATGTTTGCATTAGAGGGAGGTGAAGAATATGATTCTAATAAAAAGCCTTGTAATATCGTTTGTTGTAATTAGTATATTAAATGTTATTATTAATAAAGATAGTAAACATCTTAAAAAGAACATAGGAGTAATGCATTATATATTGGGGTATTTTTTTATAGTGTACCTTGAAATTGGACAACTATTTATGCACCGTGCTACAGATATAAATGATTTAATAATGAATACTATAGGAGCTGTGGTTGGTTGGGTAATATTTAATGCTATAAGAAAAGGTTCATGTAAATTTTCTGCTAAAACAGCAATCAATATTTCTTCCAATGATACTTTGGCTATTAAATTAGAATCCTGTGTATATGTGGTGGTTGCGGTTATGTGCCTTTTTTAGATAAGCAGAAGGACAGAAAATTCAAAAATTTCACTGTATTTAAAGACTTTAAAGTCAATTTTTCAAAAGGCATAAATATAATAATGGGATAAAATGGAACAGGGAAAACACAATTACTTAAAGCAATTTATGCGGACATTCAAATATCTAAAAGTAAGAATATAGATGATATTTCAAAGTATTTTAAATCTGCTAATGTTAATAATATTTTTTTGTTAAATAGCGTAAGTCATTATTTCTAGAAGTAAAAGCTTCAAATATTAATAATAAGTCAGATAAACAATATCTGATGGGTAAATTGAATCTTAATATTAATGGAGTGAGTTCAACAGTTGGAAGCGATGATGAGTGTCCGTATGAAGTATCCTATCCATTAAAAGAAATTAATTGTACATTTATTCCATCAAAAGATATGCTTACACATTCAAAAGGTCTTGTATCAATGGCTGATAAATTTAGTGAATTTCTATTTGATAAAACACTAATTGACATTATAAAAAAGGCTGGGTAGTGGCAGTTAAAGGAGTCTCCTAAGATTGCTTTAAACATATTACCGATTCTTGAAAACATGATGTATGGTAAAGTTGTGATTGTTCACAGTTATTGGTTCTTTCTTTTATATATTGTAAATAGTCAAGTGGGTACTGCTATATAAAAAGTAGTACCTTTTTATTTTTAGGGTATACTAAGGAATATCATATTATAGAAGGGAAATGATAAAATGACTAACTTAATGAGTGAAATGCCCAATAGATTGGCTAAAGAAAAATCGCCATATCTTCTTCAACATGCTTATAACCCTGTTGATTGGTATCCTTGGGGAAAAGAAGCCTTTGCCAAAGCAAAAGCAGAAGATAAGCCTATATTCCCATATATTGGGTATTCCTGAAATTAGTGGTTATAGTAGTCTTGTTATTATTGGTGGCATTCCTGTTACTATAACCGACAATATGAGTTAATGTATTAGTTGTGCAGCATGTGTAAAATAATCTCTTGAAATACTTCCTTTTTATCATCCATAAGTAATTTCTAAGCACTGTAATAAATAAAGGGCTGTATTTATTATACTTCTTTGTACAAGATAATTTTGAAAAATTGCTAAAGGGGTCAGAAACACGATTCCATTTAAGTATATTAATTTCATGCACTTAATATTTAATTTATAGATATTATTTGAATATCGTAAAGCAAGTTTTTGGCTGATATAGCAGTTGTGATCATGGATAAAATTAACGATGGCAAAGTATAAAATATAGTTTTTTTCACAGCTGTAATAAGAACGAAATTACCTAAAAGTATTGAGCCTAAGGTAGAGATTTAAAAAAATAGAATCAGTAAAAACACTAAGAACGATGTGATACGATTGATTAATTTTAAGTGTATAAGAAAGTATTCTCATACACTATAGTTGTTTGAACTATAGTTAATATATCAACTATACAAATGACCATATACCATGATAAGGAATATCTCAATAGTGATTTGATTAAGTAATTTTTAATAAGGGAGTATATTGACAAATTAAGTTGGTAGAGCTATTATAGTTATAACAACTTAATTTAAGTAGGTGATAGTTTGGAAACACAATATGATTATACCAAATTAGTTGGGTATTTAATAATTAAAGGTGAAGTGTGCATTAAGAGAAAAATTCTTAGCTTGTTTCTAGAAAAGGGGTACCATATTACCTTCGAGCAATGGACAGTACTAAATATATTATATATGGAACCTGGTTCAATTCAAAGCGAAATTGCTGTAAAAACATACAAAGATAAAACTAATGTAACTAGAATATTAGATGTACTTTCCAAAAATGGATATGTAATAAGGGAAAAACATGAAAATGATAGGAGAAGTTCATGTATTTATCTTACGGATGCAGGAAGGAAAACGTTTGAAGACCTTATACCCTATATTAAGTCAATTAATGAGCAATTTAGGAAAGATATATCTGATGAAGACTTAGGAATTTTTCTAAATGTATTAGAGAAGATATGTAAAAATGCCGAATAGGCATTTAAATTTCCTATGATAGTTGCTATAACTATAGTATGTATAACTACAAGAAGTTTAGTATATTTCAAGGAGGCGTTTCCATGGTAAAATTGACCTTAAAGGAAAAGTTCGCATTCCACTTTATTTTTAGCGAGAAGAAAACTTATTACAGGTGGTATGGAAGATTCTTATCTTTTGGAGTAGAGTATGAAAGAATAAAAAGAGTAATAAGTAGAATTTCTAGTTGGTTACAATGGTGTAATGAATGGACTAAAGAAGGGAATCATTTATATAATATGGCAGAAGAGGCTTTACAAAATGGATATGCAACAAAAGCAAAAAAATTGTTTCATGAGGCAGTGGGCTGTTATCATATAGGTCAGCATATATTTTTCATTGATAGTACCCAAAAAGAAAGTACACAAGAGAAAGCCAGAAAAAGCTATAAAAAAGCAATCAGTTTATATGATAAAAAGGAAAAACCAATACGAATAGATATACCCTTTAATGGTGTTAAAATCCCAGGATACTTAAGACTTTCTGATACTAACAGTAAACCACTTATAATTTTTGTAAATGGTATGGATAATATTAAGGAAGCAGAAGGGCATTTCCAAGGGAGATTGTTTAAACAACAGGGGTTCAATCACTTTACTTTTGATGGACCCGGTCAAGGAGAGATGTGGCAGAGGATGAAATTTGATGCAAAGGAATATCATAAGGCAGTGTCGGCTATTATTGATTGGTTTGAAGAACAAAAAATATATGAGATTGACTTAACTAAAATTGCACTAGTGGGCTTTAGTCTTGGAGGGTATTTAGCACCAATATGTGCAGCATATGATTCAAGAGTAAAAGCGGTAGTTGGAAATAGTGGACTTGTTTATATAGGTGGATTAAAAGGGTTAAAAGCTCTAAACCCAATTTGGCAGAGAGGAGTTACTTATATGACTGGGTGTGAGAACTTAGAAGAGGTAAGAGATAAGTTCGACTGGGATATTGAAGAGCAACCTAATTTAAAGGTACCTTTACTTTTCTACCATGCCGGGAAAGATGAGGTGATGCCATCACCAAAAGTTCATGCAGAAAAAATAATGAGATGGGCAAAAGGTGAAAAAACTCTTAAGTATTCTGAGAATGGTGAACATTGTACTCAGAATTATTTAGATGAAGTATTTCCTGAGATTATAGATTGGTTTAAGATAAAACTTGAAGGATAACATAGGATAAATAAGCTTTAAATATATAGTGTTATATCCACTTAGAGTATTTATGAAGCATGATGGAGAAACTGAAGAGGAGCATATATTGGAGTGTTTAACAGTAGTAGAGGGATTAGAAGATGCGGATTATTATTTTCTTTTGGTAGAATGTTTGAAAAAGCTTTATCAAAAGAGTGAGTATGAAAAATTTGTAAAGGAGGAGATTTATATGTCATCGGCATTGTATAGAGAGTCTTATGAAAAAGGTAAAGAAGAAGGACTACAAGAGGGGCTAAAAGAAGGTGAATTAAAGGGTGAGACAAAAACTCTTGCAAGGACTGCAGTAAAGCTTTTAATTAAGAAGTTTGGTATAATACCAGATGATTTAAAACAGGGTATACAAAAATTAGATGTACCAACATTAAAAATTATAATTGATAATATTTTAGAATATGAAAATTTAGAACAGGTAAAAAAGTATATTCACTAGGATATAAGTATTAAATAGAGAGTATAGTATAGGGTAACATGCCGATGATTCCTTTAATTCACAGGTTTTAACGGCATTTTTTATATAGTGAAAAAATAACATATATAATATCAATGGTAAAAAGCATAGGAAGGCATTTAATATCTATTCAACAATGATAATAACATTTAGAATATATTAATCAAGTGATTCTTAGGCTCAGGTGGAGTTTGCTTGTAAGGAATACTTTCTCCATCTGAACCTTAGAAGAACTTATCCAGGGGTATAGCATTGCTTATCCCCCACTTTGAGTAAGATGGGGTATTAGCAATGGTAGCCTTCGGATAAAGATGAGTCTTGGGAAGAAGTAAAAAATCTAATATCAGAGAAACAAAGAGATCCGAATAAAGAATATAAACGAGCTGCTGGTGCTGGAAGAAAGCCAATTGAATCAAGAAAAATATTAGAAACAATTTTTTATGTACTTCGAACAGGTATACAGTGGAAAGCACTACCAA
>NZ_DAIQBT010000018.1:0-57751 GCF_036781005.1 Clostridium sp.
GCAAGTGTACAGGAATTTCTTTTATTGATTCCACCACTTTAGATGTATGTCATAATAGGAGAATACATTCCCACAAGGTTTTTAAAGGAATTGCAGAAAGGGAAAAGAGTTCAACAGGGTGGTTTTATGGCTTCAAACTTCATCTTGTCATAAATGACAGGGGTGAAATTCTTTCTTTCTATCTGACACCTAGAAATGTAGATGACAGGAATATAGAGGTAATAGAACAACTCTCAAAAGAACTTTACGGGAAATTATTCGGGGACAAAGGTTATCTTCCTAAAAAGCCTTCTTTGAAATTGGACAAACATCCTTATTTAGCTTAGTCACAATATCACTTTAAATGTAAATAAATGTTAAATTATTTCTTCATTTGTAGTTAAATTATTTTTTAGATTTTCTATATCTATATTTACACAAAATTGTATTTTATTTTTTTCGAACTCAGAATATATAATTAAAAAAGAGGATTTCTCCTCTTTTTTATTAAATTTAATATGCCGCTATATATTTTACTTCTCTTTCAAAATCTAAAATATATCTATCTACATAATCACCTGTTATATCAATTAAATGTAATGGTGATACTTTATTTTCATATAATAATCTTATTAGATTATGTACCTTATGCCTGTATGGACTTATATGTTCTATGCAATCTCTCTGTACATTCACTAATTCTTCATTCAACATGTCCTGTCTTTCCACTTCTATGCCATAGGATTGAACTTCTATTGACTCTTTCTCATAAGTTATAATCGTTTTTCCCTTAAGTAATCTATAAAAATATACATACTTTGTATTTTCTACTACTTCCGTGGAAATAAAATTCTCTACTACCATAAATCAATACCTCCCCCATAATTATTTACAGTAATAATATTATTAAAATTATATTAACATATACTATAAAAAAAATGTGTCAGTTCATAGATTAATGAAATTATAAATTATCCCTTATATATGACAATAAAAATCTTGTACCTACGGTTATATAAGAATATATATACTTATATACAACTTATTAACAATTTTTATTAAACAATATTGTCGAAAATTCCACTATTTTGACTTTCTGTTTTTTATTAATTTTTAGTACCATCACTATTAAACCTGCTATTTTCACTTTAACTTATATCCAATCAGCTGATCCTTCCCGGCCTTAACAATTTTACCCACATTATATTTTATATCTTTAACAATCTCTGAATTTGTTATAATAACTGAAGTTATAAGAGAATATCCTTTTTCTTCTATAAACTTTCTATCTAACTTTATTATAGGTTCCCCAACCTTTACATGTGCCCCCTCCTCTGCAAGACTTTCTAATCCTTCCCCATTTAATTCCACAGTATCAACACCTATATGCACTAATATTTCAGTTCCATTTTTTAGAGCCATTCCAAAGGCATGATTTGTCTTAAGTATGAGAATTACAGTTCCATCTGCAGGAGCCAGAACTATATCTCCAGTAGTATTAATTGCAACACCATCCCCGGCCATTCTTCCTGAAAATATTTGATCTGGCACTCGTGATAAATCTATTATTTCTCCATCAATTGGGGCAGTTAATTCAAAATTTTTCTTTAGAAAATGAAACATCCTTTAATCACTCCCAATATATTATTTTTACAATTTCATAATTTTATTATACTCAATTATGATGCATATTAATATACTGGTGAAAATTAAAATCAAAATATATTTTTATCTACAAAATCTATGTTTACCTATAATTTTAATTAGAGGTCTTGACCATATCCATGAACTAGTGGCAGTAGAAGGATTAAAATAATACATTGCACCTTCTGAAGGATCCCACCCGTTTAAAGCATCTCTGGCGGCATTTATGGAACTCTGTTGCATATTGGCATGCACCTGGCCATCTACCACCGCAGTAAATGCTCCCGGTTGATAAATCACTCCTGCCAAGGTAGATGGAAACTTTGGATCCCTTGTTCTGTTTAAAATCACAGCTCCAACTGCAACTTGCCCTTCATAAGGTTCTCCTCTGGCTTCACCATTTATAAGTCGTGCCAGCAGCATTACATCCTGATTATTGCTTTCACCTCCAGATGAACTACTACTCACATTTATAGCCAGGGCTGACAAAGTAGCATCTCCTACTACTCCATCTGCATTTAATCCATTCTTAGATTGAAAATATTTTACTGCAGTATAAGTTTGATATCCATATATTCCATCTACACTTCCATTATAATATCCCCAATCTCTGAGTTTTGTCTGTATTTTCATGACTACATCTCCCCTTGACCCATAATAATAGGCTATGGCTTTTACCGCATTTCCATAGGGAAGTAAAAACAACGAAGTAGATATATATGTAAATATTATAATAAGTATCAATATTAATTGTATTTTCATTTTCATAATTTTCCTACCCATACTAGCAACTCTCCTTTTGAAATTTTATTATGCAAATTTAGTTTGCTCATATATGCAGTAAAAAATACATAAAAAAATACTATTAATTTCACTATTCCAGTGACTTTAATAGTATTTTCTAAAAATTTGAATAATGATACTGATTACCCTACCTTTCTCAACCTTTTTTTCCAATTAGGTATTAATATGTCCTCCACTATATCATTCATTATTACTATACCACAGAGTTTTTCCTCATCATCTAATACCGGTAACGAAAAAAGATTATATTTTGAGCAAATTTCTATAGCTTTATCTATATTTTCATTATGGTTTATGGTAGATATACTACATTCCATTATATCCTTTAACCTATCTTCAAAGTTTGATAATATTAAATCTTTGAGAGATATCACCCCTTGAAGTTTTTGTTTATCATTAATAATATATATATAATAGGATACTTCATCTTCCGGTTTGATTTCCTTCAAAAGTTCAATAGTTTCCTTCACTGTTATGTTTATATTAAAAGAAATGAAATCTTTATTCATTATACTCCCAACAGTTTCTTTTCCATAACCCATAAGTTCCTTTACTTCCTCTGAGTCTTCTTTTTTCATATTAATAAGTATCTCCTCAACAGTTTCTTCATCTGCTTCCTCTAAAATATCTGCTATTTCATCGTTAGGCATATTATATAATACCTCATCCCTTTTAGATTGACTTAAGTTTTCCAAAATATCTACTTGTATTTCAGGATCTATTTCCTCCAAAGTGTCTGCTGCCAAATTTTCATCTAAACTCTCAAAGACTCTCTTTCTATAGTTTATATCCATGTCTTCTAATATATCTGCTAAATCCGCAGGATGAAGCTTAGATAATTTTTTATAGGGTATACACAACTTAAGATTATTATCTATAACCTCCAGTGACTCTACATTATTCCATATTATTAAGCTGTCTTCAGGTTTTTTGCCGAAAAAACCATAACATTTCCTCACAAACTTCTCAATGCCAAACCTTCTGCCTAAAGCTAAAATTCCGGTATCTACAGCTACAACTCTATATTCTCCTGCTATTTCTGTAATTCTTATATCATTTACTTTTACAAGCTTTTTGCCATTAATATCTACTATCTGTTTATCTAATAAATGCTTTGACAAAAGATAAGAATACTTCTGAAGTATTATTTCTCTTATTCCTTCTCCTTTTATTACTACCTTGTCATTGTCTTCATAGAAATTTATATTTTTACACTCACAATTATATATCTCCGACTTTTTTTTTACCTTATATCCTATGGCTCTTGGTATTCCATCATCAACAGATACATAAATATCATACAATCTTCCTACATATTCATTAAATTCATCATAGATCTTCCTGTAGAGAATTTTGCTCAAAAAGAAGCTAGATAATTTTTTCATAAATATTCCTCCTCTAATATACAGAGAAATATTTCATAAAAATTAATACAGCCACTTATTTGAAACACTTCTCTATATATTTTTCAATTTTTGTTTTAAGATACACCGACCTCCATAAGGTCCGTTTTCCATTTAACACACCACCTAAATTAAAAAATTCAAACATATGCAAAACAAATTAAAAAAAGCCCTAAAGGGGCCCTTATTAAACTAAAACTTTTTAAATCGTCTGAGTTTTAGCACTATATAGCTTTAGACCGATAGTCCAGCTGCATTAAGTAAAACCTTAATTCGGTAGTACCTGTTGACCCATTGGCATCTCTCGATGTTTCCGGGCAGCAGCATATGTCTATATAGGAGCCTCACCTAACATAATAAAATATATAATTTTATCGTATACTATAATTATATTACAAATTCATTGAAATGCAACAGTAAATATAAAATTTATTTATATTTACCCATTACAGAAATTTATTTTAAATTTACTCATTTTACTGGCATATATCATACTATAACTTCAATTATCTTAAAAGCCAATATTAATTTACCCAGGTATTATAATTCTTTTTAACCTTATTCAAAGCATAAATTAACGCAATAACCCAAAATATATCTCCAATTATATTCTCTGTTAAAATCTTTATCCCTACAACCCACAGTATGGATTCTATTACAGTTACGGAGGCTGCTGCCAATACCAAATATATTCCTAATCTACTGCTGCTTTTTTTATTAACAAATCCTATTATAAAGAATACTATCAAAGTATTAAATACTATGTATGTCCAATATATATACATATGCTGTAAAAAAACTAATGTGTATGCAGATTCTTCTACACTCTGCAATATAGCCCTACAATTATACATAATAAAAACATACAATAATGTCAAAACTGAAGATACTATAAATATATAATAAAATTTAATATTATTTTTTCTTATAAAAATATATAATATGGTGAATGCAATTATAGGAATTGCAATTAGATTTAAAAAAAAAGGAATTTTAAGCATATATAAATACTCCATATTAGTATCAAAAAGCATAATAAATATGGAAATATACCTAAATAGCATAGCTGTAATAACAATAAGACTTATTACCTTTATTTTATAAGGTAAGAACTTAACCCAGATCAAGCCCTGAATTAGCAATAAAAATACAATAGGTAATAGAAAAATATAAATTGCCATAGATCCTCCTTGTTCTTAGTAGTATCCTAAATTATATTTATTATTATTACCCTATTCATATTACTATTTTTAAGTAAAAACTTATTGAAATTATAATTTCTTCTGTATTCCCAAAACCTCTAATCCACCTTTTATACATTCTACCATAAGAGGAAAATCCGGTCCCCTTTCCCCATCTATATCAGTTACTATACCTTCCTCACAGTATACTTCTATTTTATTTGATTTAAAATATAAAAGACCTGTTGTATTTTCCAGATGATCGCCTCTCAACATTTTTATAAAAAGGGCAATAGTATCCTTTATAATTCCCGCTTTTATTATAATTATGTCCAGTAATCCATCATCTATTTCAGCTTTATATGCAAATTTAAGATTACCTGCTGTCTGACCATTAAATATTAACATGAGATACATATTTCCTTCAAAAATAGCATTTTCAGATTTTACCCTTACTTTCAATTTTCTGAGATTGGTAAGTTGCTCCAATCCCTTTACATAATAAGCCAGCTTTCCAATGGTATTTTTTAAATTCACATCTGTTTTTTGAGATACATCTGTAAACAAACCCGTACTAGCTACATTTATAAAATACTTATCATTTACCTTTCCTAAATCCAACTTTTTAGGAATGCTGTTTACTATCTGTTCACAAGCTTCTTCAATATTTTCTGACATACCTATAAATTTGGCAAAATCATTAGCAGTTCCCACAGGAAGTATAGCTATAGGTATATTTATATTTAATCTTTTCATATAGTTTACAGCAGTATCTACTGTTCCATCTCCTCCAGCCACCAATATATATTTATAGCTCTTATCTATATCTTTAAAAGCCTCTTTCATACTAAATTCAAAACTAACTCTAAAAGGTATTATTTGATATCCATATTTTTGATGTATCCTAATAACGTTTTCTATATTATATACTATAGTTCTTTCCCCGGAATATGGATTATAAATAAATTTTACTTTATTCATATTTAACTCTCCTAAATGATAAAGTTATTTAAATGCCCAGGTAAAATTTACCATAGAGAAATATTTATCTCCATCTGAGCCTTAGAAGAACTTATCCAAGCGTATAGCAGTGCTTATCTCCCGATTGGAGTATTAGCAATGGCAACGTTCAGATAAAACCTTACTGTTAAATGTATAGTGTATCATAATTATATCACCACAAACAACAAATCCACAAGATTAGTTGTAATTCTTGTGGATTTATTTACAAATTGTTAATCTCTAAAATTGTGAGTTAGTAGGTTCTGATATACTGCTTAAGGCATCTCCTGCCTGGCTGTTGGATTTAGGATTTATTGCCAGATCACCTAGAGATACTATGCCAACTACGTTACTATTTTCTACCACCGGAATTCTTCTTATCTGTCTTTCACTCATTATTCTAGAAACATCTTGAATATCCATATCCGGTGATGCTGTTACTGGATTTGATGACATAATATCTCTTACTGTTTTGGAATTAGGATTTTTACTTCCCATGGCTCTTGTTGATATATCTCTATCGGTCAAAATTCCTATAATTTTTCCTTGTTGACATACTGGCAAAGAACCTATATTATTCTCTATCATAGCCTGTGCTGCCTTATCTATGGTATCATCCGGGGTTAAACTAGCTACTGACTTAGTCATTACATTTTTAACTTTCATAATAACACCTCTTTAAACTTTAGATTTCAAAAATTATTATTTCCTAATTTAAAGAACTATATTACTTATAAATACTGGTACTTTTATTCTTTTTATATATATAAATTGAAATAAAAGCTACTATAAAGATAATTATGACAGGTACAATAAATTTAAGGGAAAAAGGACTTCCTAGATGTTTTCCCATTAAAGAATAAGCTATAATTTCTGGAAAAACCCCTATTAAAGTTCCTAAAATAAAATCTCTATATTTAATTTTTGTAAGTCCCGCACTATAACTTAAAGGATCATATGGAAATACAAAACAAAGTCTCATCATAGCCATAATCTTAAAACCATATTTTTCTATGTTTTTATTTAATTTCAAAGCCTTTCCTTTCAAATACTTGTCTACAAACGAACGTCCCAAAAACCTAGCTAAAAAGAAAGCTATGGTAGCAGAGCCAAAACACCCAATCATGCTTAACAATACGGCTACATAATAATTAAAAATATTCCCTGCAATAATAGACATCAAAGATGCAGGTATAACAAATACTATGGGCCTTAACATGTAAATTAAAAGAAAAATCAGAACTGATAGTTCACCATAACTTTGTATATACATTTTAATACTTTCTGCATTTATATAACTCAAGTATTTTTTATTTTTAAATATTATAATTATAATCAGTATAATCAATGAAACATTTACTACATATTTCAAAATATTTTTTTTATTATATATCATAAACTTTTAACTATCCCTCTAACAAAAATTTATATTAATAACTCTACATTATTTTTGTAAATAATGTACTCATGTATGTATATAAATATAATATATATTATATTTTACTTAACTAATTTATTAAAATAGGTTATAATTAGCTTATGTAATTATATACTTTTTACTCATTTAAAACAATAAAAAATATTTTTTATTTTAAGGAGTGATTACAATGGCTAAAATAGCCAAAAGTTCTGTACCTAATGTATTCACATTTACAAATCTCAGTTGTGGTGTAATGTCTCTAATGATGTCTTTTGAAGAAAATTATATATGGGCTGGTGTATTTATATTACTGGCATGTTTAGCCGATAGGTATGATGGACGAATTGCCCGATTTTTAAATGTTTCTAGCAACTTAGGTAAAGAATTAGATTCACTTGCAGATTTGGTTTCATTCGGCGTAGCCCCTTCTGTATTGGTTTTTAATATTTATAATTTTTCACAGTTGGGATTATTGGGGTATTTATTAGTGCTGCTGCTGCCAATATCTGGTGCTTATAGACTGGCTAGGTTTAATGTTAATGATTTTAACGGGGAATTTGTGGGTATTCCTATAACTTTTACAGGTATGTTTATATCCCTTTATTGTTTACTTACTTTAAATCACCCTATCCCTTTTGAAATTACAATTATACTTATCATGGCACTTTCTTATCTTATGATATCTAATTATAAGTTTAAAAAAGTTTAATTTCAATTAAAATCAAATAAAAGATTAGGTGAAAATTATTGTGCCTAATCTTCTTTTATATCCCCCATATCATCATTATCATCTTCTAAATCATCCAAACTATTTAAAAACAATTCTTCATTTATTTCAGTTTCTATGTATTCAACCAACATTTTTCCCTTCATGATTTCAGCTCTTATTTTACAATAATCCACATATCCTCCAGCAGACTTTTCCAATACATTTAATACTTTATCAATTATATCCCCCAGTTTATTTGCCCTGTGCAGTGCATCTTTAATATCCTTTTTATGAGATACTGCCATAGAATTCATCTCTCCAGCACCCCCTATAAGCAGCCTGTAATTATTAGATAATTTAGATAATAAATCTGTCAAATTATTTATATCACAATAATACTCCTCCATTAATTTTCTATGAGACATATTTATCACCCTATCTTAAACTTGTCATAATATAATTCATCTAAATACTGTAATTGATTTATATTTTCTAATGTATTATCTTACAACTAATATAACTATATTATTATTTGATATAAATCATGCTAATTAAAGAAAGGAATTAATGATAAAAATAAAAATAGTCTCATAGATAAAAGCCATGTATAAAGGAGATACCTTTTATGCACATGGCTTTTATCTATAAAAATACACTCTTTAATATATTATTATTTTATACCTTTAAAATAAGTTTAATACTTACATCTAAATCTCTTTTCAAATTCATCCTTTAATCCATCTCTAAAATCAGGATGTGCAACCTTTATAAGTTCTTTAGCTCTTTGTTTCAACGTTTTACCTTTAAGAGAAGCAATACCATACTCTGTAATAACATATTGAAGATCATTTCTTGAGGTTGTAATTGCAGCTCCTTGACTTAAAAACGGAACTATTCTTGAAACCTTTCCTCCTCCTGCGGTAGATGTTATAGCAAGGATAGATTTTCCTCCATCAGCCATACTAGCCCCTCTCATAAAGTCAACTTGTCCACCTACACCACTTATCTGTCTCATTCCAACACTTTCAGCACATACCTGTCCCATTAAATCTATTTCTACGCAAGAATTTATACACACTAGCTTAGAATTCTTCATAACTACTTTAGGATCATTTACATAATCTACAGGATAAGCTTCCACCATAGGATTATTATCAACAAAATCATATAGTCTTCGTGTTCCCATCAAGAAGGTAACGATTATTTTTCCTGGATGAAGTGATTTCTTCTTATTTGTAATTACTCCTGCTTCAACTAATTCCACAACACCATCAGATATCATTTCTGAATGTATACCCAAATCTTTCTTATCCTTTAAGAATAAAAGTACTGCGTCAGGAATAGCCCCTATTCCAAGTTGAAGTGTAGAACCATCCTCTATAAGTGATGCACAATTTCTTCCTATTGTCTTTTCTATATCCGTTATCTTTGGAGGTTTTAACTCAGCTATTGGATCTGAATTTTCCACTATGTAATCAATATCAGAAATGTGTATAAAATTATCTCCTAAAACTCTTGGCATATTTTCATTTACTTCTGCAATTACAAGCTTAGCATTTTCTGTAGCAGCCTTTATATAATCTGTGGATACCCCATAACTACAGAATCCATGTGCATCAGGTTTACTTACTTTAATAAGCGATACATCTACCGGTATATAATTTTCTTTAAATAATCTTGGTATTTCGTGAAAAAAACATGGAATATAATCTGCTCTACCTGAACTTAGGGCTTCTCTTGTTCCGCCTCCTGCAAACAAAGAATTATAATGAATATATTTCTCTAACCCTTCTTGAACATATGGCTCATTTTTGGTCATAGGTATCATGTTATATAACTCTACACTCTTATATTTTTCCTTATTTTTAGCTAATGCATCAAGAAGAAATAATGATGCTTCGCAGGCATTACCGAAAACCACCCTATCTCCACAGCTTATCTTAGATACAGCCTCATCTTCACTAACAATTTTACTTTTATAAAGATCTTGCCAATTTTTAAAAACCATTTTTAAAACCACCCTTCAAAAATTTTATTATTTAATCTTTTAAATAAAGACACCTTCCCCATTAACCTCATACGGATAGGTGAGAATATAAATATAATTGCTTGTTAAAATAATAACAACACTTGGCAAAAAAAATACTACTCAATCTTATAAAAACATATTACAAAATGCCTATCATTCTAATTTGAGTATAATATACACATCATTAAAAGTCAATATATTTTTTATTTACTTAATTTATAACATATTGCAACCTACGCAATTGTAAAAATGCATTTATTTTATAATTTAATTCCACAAAGTTCTCATTTAATCATGCAATACAAAGTAATTATTACCGTTAATTATACATTATTCACTATAAAAACAACTTCCTCCTATAAACTCTCTTAAAATAGAATTATCAGGAACAAACTTCAAATCTACAGATTTAAAAAAGTGCAAAAAGCTTTCAAGCCTTAATGCTTCATAATATACAGGACTGGAACTCTTTATTTTTGTCAGTTCCTCTAATGCATAATTTTTCAATACACAAAGCTCATACACCAGCGTAGAATTAAACATAATATCAGCATTTTCCTGAAATACAAATATATTTTTTTCCTCTCCTTTTCTTATAGAATGCCACATTTTCAAAGTATCCTCTCCACTAAATGCTCTATAAAAGAAATCCCTTACCATTCTCCTTATTATTCTTACATCTGTAGTAGCTATCCTATTGTGATTATCCAAATTTAACTGTGTAAGAGCACTTATATATATTTTAAACTTGTTTTTTACATCTATTGAAGAAGTTAATATTTCATTTAATCCATGTATTCCTTCAATTACAATCACTCCATTTTGCGGAAGTTCTATTTGTCTTCCATTCCATACCCTTTTGCCTTCTTTAAAATCAAAGGATGGAATTTCAATTTTTTTACCTTCCATCAGATATTCCAAATGTTCATTAAAGAGTTTCAAGTCCAGGGCATATATGGATTCAAAATCATAATTACCATTTTCATCTTTAGGAGTATTCTTTCTGTCTACAAAATAATCATCTAAAGAAATTGGAACCGGTTTAATTCCATTTACCCTTAGCTGTATAGAAAGCCTTTTTGCAAAGGTAGTTTTTCCTGAGGAACTTGGCCCTGCAATTAATACAACTTTTATTTCATTTCTATCAGATATCATATCTGCTATATATGCAATTTTTTTCTCATGAAGTGCTTCAGCTACTCTTATCATGTCTATAATTTCATTGCTTTTTACTTTATCATTCAGTGCACCTACATTTCCTACATCTAATATATTATCCCACTGCTTGGTTTCATAAAATATATTACTCAATTTTTTATATTCCAAAAATTCGGGTAAACTGTGAGGATCTGACTCTATAGGATATCTAAGTATAAATCCTGGTTCATAATACATAATATCATATAGTTTTAATATACCTGTAGAAAATGCCATGGAACCATAAAAATAATCATATCTTCCATCCAATTCATACAATTTTACTTTTTCTGCATTTATGTGCTTTAAAAGCAGTATTTTATCTTCCATTCTATAACTCTTGAAAATTTCTATAGCATCCTCTTTTTTCATTTCCACTTTTCTTATACATATATCTTTTTTTATTATTTCATCCATTTTACACTTTATAAGTTCTATATCTTCTTTAGAGAGGAGTGTACTCTTATGAATTTCTCCAAATATGCCCTTACCTAATGAATGTTCTACAATCACCCTAGCTTCTGGAAATAAATCGTATACAGCTTTTATAAGCACAAATTGAAGTGTTCTTATATAAGTCTTGTTGCCCAATGTATCCTTTATATCCACAATTTCAAATATTCCAGATTCCTTTAAAGAATTAGTAAATTCATAATACTTGCCATTTACTTTTGCCAATACTATAGGTACATTACAAATGTTATAATTATCTTTAAATATTTTATATAAACTAGTTCCAAATGGAACTGATATATCCCTGTTATTTAATTTTAATTTTAACATAATATCCTCTTTTCTGTGTGAAAAAGGTTCACTACAGTTATTTTTCAATTCAATATCTTTATTACCCATGCAAATTTCAACTCCTTAGTAATATATTATACTTCATATTTAATTATAATTGTGCTAATTTCACTTATAATTTTCTATATTAAATGTAAAAATATAATTAACTATAAAATTTTAGAAGGTGATTCTTTATGTTTACAATACTCTTTAGAACTATTGTATTATATTTACTGGTAGTTATATCTATGCGTCTTATGGGAAAAAAACAAATAGGTGAAATGGAACCTTTTGAACTAGCCATAGCAATAATGATATCAGAATTGGCCTCTCTTCCAATGCAAGATACCAGAGTTTCTATAATTCACGGCATAATACCTATAATAACACTTTTAATGCTGCAAACTTTAATGGGGTTATGTCAGTTAAAAAGCGAAAAAATCAGATTACTTTTTAACGGAAGGCCTAGTATATTAATTGAAAAAGGAAAACCAAATTTAAAAGAATTAAAAAATGAAAAATTTAACATGAATGATTTAATAGAAGAACTTAGAATGCAAGGATATTATAATTTAGCTGATGTGGAGTATGCCATACTTGAAACCAGCGGGCAGCTATCTATTATACCAAAAACAGAATCTGCTCCTGTAACTAGATCGGATTTAAAAATAAAATCCACACAAGATACCTTGCCTATAACCCTGGTATTAGATGGAAAAATAAATTCAAAAAATCTAATTAAAGCCGAAAAAACCGAGGATTGGCTATATAATATGTTGAAAAAAAACAGTATACATTCTACAAAGGATATATTAATAGCTATCTTAGATACAAAGGGAAAATTTTATTATCAATTAAAAGAAAAAAGTAACTAGGATGTGATTAAATGAAAAGCACAATAATATCTTTCTCCATATTTATTTTAATGCTGTTTTCCATAATATTCTCAATAAGATATTTAAATACAGTCTGTATGAAATTAGAAAATCTAAATACTAAAATAGAACAAACACTTCAATCTAACAACTGGAAAGAATCCTATAAAAATTGTCAACATTTTATGACAGAATGGAAAAAATATTCCTCTAAATTATCTATATTTGCTAATTATAATGAGATAGACGATATTAACAATGAACTATGGAGACTTGTTCACCATATAACATACAAAGATAAAGAAGAAGCTTTAATCTCTGTGGATATAATAAAAAATTCAATTTACAGTATACTTCATATGCAACAATTGAATATGACAAATTTATTCTAGTAAATACACTTCATGGATATAGTAGTAAAAATAAATTATTTATGATATACTATAAATGTATATATGCTATGTTTATAGTATATCGTCTAATATATAGCATATACTTAATATCAAGAGATCTGGGAATTAATATATAATTTATTTACCTAAAAAATACATTTTCCCCATAATAGTTTACCTAAATTTTTATGGGAGATAAATAGCAAGTTAAAAAAATTTTAAAAATTAAGTTATGAAAAATAATAAGTATTAATGTATAATGGAAATTGCCTGTTAGCAGTACTGGCATTTAAGATAAGATTAAGAATATATATTTTAAAAAAGGCATCTGGAAACAACTAAATAATTGATATAAGGATCTATTTTAAAAATAAACCTATTATCTTGCAATTAATATTTACTCTCAGATACCTAAAATATTTTATTATTGAAAGGGTGAAATAAGAAATGGCATTAGTTACTACTAAAAAAATGTTTGAAAAGGCTTACAAAGGGCATTACTCAATAGGTGCATTTAACATCAACAATATGGAAATAATTCAAGGGGTGGTAAACGGGGCTAAAGCTAAAAATTCTGCTGTTATCCTACAATGTTCAGCAAGTGCAATGAAATATGCAGGGCCAAAATACTTAAAAGCTATGGTAGATGCTGCTGTAGAAAATACTGGTATAGATATTGCCCTCCATTTGGATCATGGTCCAGATTTCGAAACTGTAAAATTATGTATAGAAACTGGCTTCACTTCTGTTATGTTTGATGGTTCACATCTAGATTATGAAGACAATGTATCTCAAACTAAACAAGTAGTAGAATATTCTCATTCTCACGGCATAGTAGTGGAGGCAGAACTTGGTGTACTGGCAGGAGTTGAAGATGAAGTATCTGCTTCTGATCATATATACACAGATCCAGAACAAGCTGTAGACTTTGTAAATAGAACCGGTGTAGATTCTCTAGCTATAGCTATAGGTACATCTCACGGAGCTTTTAAGTTTCCTCCAAACTTTAAACCTAAATTAAGATTTGATATATTAGAAAAAATACAGGAAAACCTTCCGAACTTTCCTATAGTTCTTCATGGAGCTTCAGCTGTAGATCCAAAGGCTGTGGAAACTTGCAACAAATATGGTGGAAACATCGCTGATGCCAAAGGAATACCTATAGACATGCTTAGAAAAGCCTCTAGTATGGCTGTATGTAAGATAAATATGGATACAGATCTTAGACTTAGCATGACTGCCGCTATAAGAAAAACTTTTGGAGACAATCCAAAGATTTTTGATCCAAGAAAATATCTAGGTGCTGGAAGAGATGCTATTCAAAAAGTTGTTGAAAATAAAATAGACAACGTTTTAGGCTCAGCTAATTCCTTAGAATAAAAATTATATTATAGAACTTTCCAAAATTCAGGAAAGTTCTTTATTTTATGCAATAAAAATTTTATTAAATTAATTATGCCAAATGACTTTTATGGTATAATGCAAAATAAGTAGTTTTGTAAATGGAGTGAACTTTTATGAAGGAATATGAAACACGAATAATAAAAATCCATCCTGAAGACATACGAAATAAATTAAAAAAAGTCAATGCTTTAAGAGTTAAGATGGAAAACCAGCTAAATGACATATATGATTTTGAAAATGGACTTTTAATCAAAAATAAAGGATATGCTAGAATAAGAACAGTAGAGGACTTAATACATAATTCCACTCATTATTATATGACTATCAAAAAACTTTTGAGTCAGGAAAAATATAAAATAATGGAAGAAAATGAAACAGAAATATTAAATGGGAATGCAGGAAAAAATATATTTGAAGCACTTGGATTAAAATTATTACAATCTATAAAAAAATATAGAGAAAGTTATAGATATAAAAATAGTTTAATTGAAATAGATATAAATGAAAAATCCTTTTGTCCATTCCCCTATTTGGAAATAGAATCAACAAATGACCAGGAACTTCATGAAATAGTAAATTTGCTAGGCTATTCTTTAGAGGACACTACCTCAGAAACCATATATGAAATATTGGACAAAAATAAAAAAAGATAGGAAAATTATATGTTTGGTTATGTAACCCCGTGCAAGATGGAACTCAAACTAAAAGATTATGAAAAATTCAAGGCTTATTATTGTGGACTATGCATATCCATAAAAAATAATATAGGAAATATACCTAGGGTTTCTTTAAATTATGATATGACTTTTTTAGCTTTACTTTTAGATTCACTAGAATATGACAATCAAATTTATATAAAAAAACGTTGTTTGCTCCATCCTGCAAATAAAAAAATTATTCTAAAAGATAACGCTGCTTTAAAATATTCAGCTTTTTGTAACATATCTTTAAGCTATTTTAAAGTTTTAGATGATATTTATGATGAAAATTCCTTAAAAGGCAGAATAATATCCCTGTGCTTAAAAAGATACTTAAATACTATGCCAAAAGACTTCAAAGAAATTTTTAATACTATAAACCACAAATTAAAACATTTATACACATTAGAAAGAAATCCAGAAAACTTATCTATAGACGCTTTATGCCATCCTTTTGGAGATCTCACTGGATTTATATTAAAATCCTATAATAATTCTACTACTACTGGTGAAAACTTGTACTTACTCGGATATAATCTTGGAAAATGGATATATATCATAGATGCATTGGATGACTTAAAAAAAGATATGAAAAAAAACAAATTTAATTTAATAAATGTGTGCTTTAATGAAAATAAACTTTGTTATGAAAATTTTATAATAGAAATATCCCCTAGAATAGATTTTATTTTAGGAACTTGTGCAGCACAATGCACAAATATTTTTAATAAACTTCCTATAAAAAAAAATAAAGAATTAATTTATAATATACTGCAATATGGACTTTTAGATAAAATGGATAGAGTATTTAAAAGGGGTGTTTACAAAAATGAAAAATCCATATGAAATACTAGAAATAAAGGAAACCGCTTCCCAAGAGGACATAAAAAAAGCCTATAGAACCCTGGCAAAGAGATATCATCCAGATCAATACGGCAACAATCCACTTAAAGATTTGGCAGAAGATAAAATGAGAGAAATAAACGAAGCTTATGATTATTTAATGAAAAACCCATCAAATGGAACATATAATAGTAGAAATAATGATACTTACAGCGGCTCCAATTCCTCAATCTATCAATCTGTGGAAAATGATATTTACAACGGTAATATGCAAAGTGCAGAATCAGTACTTATGGGAATTAAAACCAGGGATGCCCAGTGGCACTATCTTATGGGAATTTTAAATATGAGAAGAGCCTGGTATAATGACGCTTATAATAATTTGACCACAGCTTGTCGTCTTGATCCTAACAACTTTAAATATCAAAATACACTTAACAAACTCAGAGGAATGAATAATTCTTATAGACAGCCCTATTATGATACTAGAAAAAGAGATGATATATGCAATATTTGTGCCACCTTGTATTGTCTTGACTGTCTTTGTGATTGTGGTGGCGGTGGCTGTTAATATTTTAAAGAAAGGATGGGTTTTAATATGGCTAGGATTTCTAGTAACTCCTCATATATTGCAAAGGGAAGCCTATTAACTGCTATAGGCGTTATTTTAGTGTATTTAAGTGGAATAGTTCCTTTAAACAAAACTTATTTACTGACCTTGTCTTCATTTATTATCCCTTTAACTGTAATAATTACAAATGAAAAAATAGCCTTTATAAATTATATCTCAACTGCCCTATTATCTTTTCTTATATGCGGATTAAAGGGAGCAGTATTATCCTATGTAGTATTTTTTGGTCTTTACGGACTTGTTAAATACTACATAGAAAAAATAAAAAAATTGCCTATTGAAATCATATTAAAACTATTATTTTTTAATCTATGTCTATTAATATTATTCTTGTTATATAGCCTGTTCTTCCCTGAACTCTTAAAAATAAAGTTTAACTTATACTTGATTATAGCAGGAATACAAATAATATTTTTAATATACGATTATTTATTAACATTGTTTATAAATTATATTAATAAATATATGCTAAAGGCTCTGAAATAAATTAAACTTTATTAAAATGAAACTATTGACATATAAATTTATGATGATATAATATTTAGTGTTGAGATTCACATAATATTGCCCATTCGCCAAATGGTAAGGCACCTGTCTCTGGAACAGGCATCTGTTGGTTCGAATCCAGCATGGGCAGCCAAAGAGAACTCTTGTTTTATGAGTTCTCTTTTAAGATTATTTTAAAATTATAATTTACTTCTCTATCAAAGAATAACTCTTGACAAGAAGTTCATTACTATTGTAAAATGTAAAATAATTCAATACTGGGCTTTGAAGAAGGAATAGTAGTATTTATATCACCAAAGAGAACTGTTGCAGGGTGAAAAACAGCGTGAATAGAATATGAACTCACCTTAGAGCCTTATCTGAACAAAATCAGATACGGTAGAAACCGTTATTTATTTTGAGTGAAATCAATTTTATTGATTTAATTAGAGTGGTACCGCGGAAAGTAGTCTTTTCGTCTCTTGTAATCCTGAGAGATGAAAAGCTTTTTTATATTCTAAAACTATACTGAAATAAAAAAATGTGGAAGTATCAATAAAAATTATTAAAAACCTACTGTTTCTTATCTGATGTAATTTATCAGAATCTCTTTAATCTATAAAAACATAAGTAAAAGGAGAAGATATTATGTACAGTACTAAAACAGATAAAAAATGGCAACAAAAATGGGACCAAACAAATATTTATAAATTTGATGAAAAAAAATCAAACAAAAAATTATATACTCTAGAAATGTTCTCTTATCCTTCTGGCAGCAATTTACATGCAGGTCACTGGTTTAATTATGCACCTGTAGACTCCTGGGCTAGAATGAGAAGAATGCAAGGATACAATGTATTCCAACCTATGGGATTTGATGCCTTTGGTCTTCCTGCTGAAAATTATGCCATAAAAACTGGAATCCATCCAAAAGATTCTACTGAAAAAAATATTGATACCATGGAAAAACAGCTTAAATCCATGGGTGCTATGTTTAATTGGGAAAATGAAGTGGTTACCTGCCGCCCTGATTACTATAAATGGAATCAATGGCTATTTCTCCAATTACATAAACATGGTTTAGCCTACAGGAAAAATGCTCCTGTAAATTGGTGTCCCAGCTGCAATACAGTACTTGCCAACGAACAAGTAAAAGAAGGCGAATGTGAACGCTGCGGTACGGAAGTCACAAAAAAAGATTTAACCCAATGGTTTTTTAAAATCACAGATTACACCGAGGAATTACTTAAAGATCTTGATACCCTAGATTGGCCTGAGAAGACAAAAGCTATGCAGAGACACTGGATAGGTAAATCTACAGGCACAAACGTAACTTTTAAAGTAGTAGATTCTGATGTGAAATTTAATGTATTTACTACTCGTGTGGACACATTATTTGGCGTTACCTACGTAGTTATATCTCCTGAAAATGATTTAGTAGACAGTATTACTAAAGATGAATATAAAGAAGAAGTTGAGAACTATAAAATAGCTGCTAAAAAACAGACTGATATTGAAAGACAATCAATTACCAGAGAAAAAACAGGAGTGTTCTCAGGCTCTTATGCTATAAACCCTATAAATAACAGGAAAGTTCCTATATGGATAGGAGATTATGTACTAAACACCTATGGTACAGGTGCTGTAATGGCAGTTCCTGCTCATGATGAAAGAGACTTCGAATTTGCTACAAAATATAAATTACCTATTGAAAGAGTTATAGAAGGAGGTTCTTCCTTACCTCATATAGAATATGGCAATATGATAAATAGTGGTAAATTCAATGGATTATATACTCCAGAAGGTAAAGAAGCTGTAACTAAAGAATTGGAAAGTATGGGTTTAGGTTCTGGAAAAACAAACTATAGGTTGAGAGACTGGCTTGTATCCAGACAAAGATACTGGGGAACACCTATACCTATAGTATACTGTAAGAAATGTGGTACAGTTCCTGTACCAGAAAGTGATTTACCCGTTGAACTTCCTTATAATGTACAATTTTCTCCTGATGGAAAATCTCCTCTTCTAAAGTCAGAAGAGTTTATTAATACCAAATGTCCCATTTGTGGTGGACCTGCAAAAAGAGAAGCAGATACATTAGATACATTTGTATGTTCTTCTTGGTATTATTTAAGATATGTTGATAATAAGAATACAGAGAAAGCCTTTGATAAGGATAAAGTAAATAAACTACTTCCCGTGGATATGTATGTAGGTGGTCCTGAACACGCATGTATGCACCTTTTATATGCCAGGTTTATTACTAAAGCACTTAGAGATATGGGATTTTTAAATTTTGATGAGCCTTTCTTATCTTTGAGACATCAAGGACTAATACTTGGACCTGATGGTCAAAAAATGAGCAAATCCAAAGGTAATACCATATCCCCAGATGATTGCATACAAAAATATGGCTCAGATGTATTTAGAATGTACTTGATGTTCGGATTTGATTACGCTGAAGGTGGTGCTTGGAATGATGACGGCATTAAATCCATGAGTAAATTTGTAGATAGAATTGAAAGAATTGTAGGAAATATAAAAGAACTTATAAATAGTGATGAAAACTTTAAAAATTCAATAGATACTGCGGAAAAGGAATTGAATTACTCAAGAAATTATTCAATAAAATCCGTATCGGAAGATGCCGGAAAGTTTCAATTTAACACAGCTATTGCTAGAATCATGGAATTTACAAATTCACTTTATAAATATATTCAGGAAGATATTAAAAATATATATCTCCTAAAAGACACTATACTTGATTTTGTAAAAATAATAGCTCCTTTTGCACCTCATTTTGCAGAAGAACAATGGGAGACATTAGGACAGAATTATTCTATATTCAATGAAAAATGGCCTGAATTTGACCCTAAAGCCTTAATAAAGGAAGAAGTAGAAATAGCCATTCAGATAAATGGCAAAATCAAAACAAAGGTAAATATACCTACAAATTCAAGTGATGAAGAAATAAAAAAGTTATCCCTATCTAATAATAATATTAAACCTTTATTAGAGGGAAAAAACATAAAAAAAGTTATAGTAGTAAAAGGAAGGCTTGTAAATATAGTAGTTAAACCTTAACCACCAGTCCACTGGTGGTTTTTCATATCTACTGTTTATAAATTTTAAGTAATTTTTCTGTAGCTCTCAGTAAATTTACCAATTCAAATACTTCTCCCTCTTCAATTAATTTATTTAACTGACCTTGGTATCTTGTTGCTTCAACTAGCTTACCCATGGATGACAATGTTAATATATTATTCATTATGTCAGAAACTAAATTGGATTTTACTTCAAATAACTTTTGAGCATCCTTTATTTCATCTTTAATTTGAAGCATTTGTTCATCAAGCTGAAATGCAGCATCTGCAGCATTTTTAAGCTTCAGTTTAATATGATCTGGAATATCTTGCTTATATTTATAATTCAAAGAATGTTCTATAGTAGCCCAAAAATTCATGGCCAATGTTCTTATCTGAAATTCTGCCAATATTTCCATTTTGCCTTCTGCCATATTGACTGGATATTTAATTATTACGTGATAACTTCTGTACCCGCTTTCTTTTACATTATCTATATAGTCTTTTTCATACATTATATCCATATCTTTTCTGTTTCTCACTATATTAACTACCTTGTCTATATCATCCACAAACTGGCACATAATTCTTATACCTGCTATATCTTCTATTTCATATCTTATTCTATCAAGTGGTATATTAAATTTATTAGCCTTTTCCAATATACTGGATATTTCTTTTACTCTTCCTGTAACAAATTCTATTGGCGAATATTCATTTCTTTTTCTATATTCTTTTCGTATACTTCTAAACTTCACTTTTAATTCTTCTACAGCCTGGTCATATGGTATTAAAAATGTTTTCCATTCTCCTACTGCCATATAAATCACCTCCAACAGAAAAGTATATAATAACATTATATCAAATATACAAAATATATGATTTTAATCCCCAGTTTTGTTATAATAATTATACTACTTAGCGGAGGTGATAACGACATGACTGATAACACATTTTCAACTTCAGACACTTCAGAAAATAAGAATCATCTATATGATGAAGATAAGCAAAAGCTAATGCTTTACAATAAAAAGATAACCTGTCCTGTTTGTAGTACATTATTTAATGCTAGAGCTATAAAAAAATCTTCATATAGAATATTGAAAAAAGATTCAGATTTTTTCATAAGATATTCAATTATAAATCCGTATTTTTATGATGTATGGGTATGTAATAAATGTGGTTATGCATCTATAAAAAATGATTTTGAACGTTTAAGTGACTTTGATGCAAATATAATAAGAACTAAAATTTCACCTAAATGGCACAGTAAAAATTATCCTGAAGTATATAATTTAAATTTAGCAATACAAAGATACAAATTATCTCTTTTAAACTACGATATCATTAAAGCCAAATCCAGCAAAAAAGCAAATAATCTTATAAAACTAGCCTGGATGTTTCGCTTAAAAGGAAATAAAAAAAGTGAACTGGCGTATTTAAACTATGCCCTTGAAAACTTTAAAAATGCCTACTATAATGAAAATTTCCCCATATCCGGCATGGATATATTTACTACCATGTATCTCATAGGAGAGCTCTGCAGACGTACTGGTAAAGAAGAGGAATCCCTGATATGGTTAGGACAAGTAATAACAGCTCCTACAGCACCACAAAAAATTAAAAATATAGCTCGAGATCAAAAAGACTTAATAAAATTGAATATAAAAAATGCAAAATCTGAAGATAATTTAGGAGATGATTTAAAAGACACTAAAAAACAAAATATTTTTTCTAAATTTCATAAATAATATTTAAATCTTACAGGTTGAATGCAAATTAAATTTGTTTTAAAACATTTTAAGTTTGCAGTATGGCCTGTAATTTATTTCATAATATCCTTATGGGATTAAAATTTATATAATCCGCAGAAGTTAATATATAGTCCACCCCATTTATAACTCCAGTTATGGATTTTAAGAGAGATTCCCCATGAAGGTGCCCATATATAACCTTTTCTACACCGTACTTTTCAAACATATATTTAAAATCAGAACATATAAGTTTTTCTCCTATAGGAGGGTAATGAATCATAACTATAAATTTTTTATATCCAGCTTTCACTGCAGAATTTAAAGAATTCTTCATTCTCAAAAGTTCCCGATTATATATTTTGTTGTCATGAGCCGAAAAATTTTCATTCCCTGGACAAGTCCATCCCCTAGTTCCACATATGGCATAATCCTCATATGGAAAAAAATTATTTTGTATGAAGTTCATATCTTCATACAAATTATTCAGTTTTGTAATACTGCTCCACCAATAATCATGGTTACCTTTTACCATAATCTTTGTTCCAGGGAGATTACTGATCCACTCTAAATCACCAAATCCTGATTTTATATTTATAGACCAAGATATATCTCCTGCTATAAGTACCGTATCCTCCCTGGTTATATTTTCAATCCAATTTTTCCTGATTTTTTTATCATGTTCTACCCAATTATATCCAAAAACACCCATGGGTTTGTTTCCAGTTATATCTAAATGTAAATCTGATATTGCAAATAACGCCACATAATCACCTTCTACTTATATTTTCATCTACATCTACTACATAAGCTATCACTTTTGCTACTACATCATATAGCTCAACAGGTATACTATCTCCTACATCCACATTACTCAAAAGATTAGTAAGTTCCCTATCGTAGACTATAGGAACATTGCTTTCTTTTGCTTTATTTAATATGTTGTCCGCTATTTGTCCAATACCTGCTGCAGTAACCATAGGTGCTTTATATGTTGCTTCATACTTTAAAGCTACTGCTTTTTTCCTGTTTTTCATAATACTCTCTCCATTTATTTGTCACATATTTTTCTATAATTTAATCATGCCTTAGTATTTAACATTCCTATATCATTATCATCAAAAAATTCTCTACAGGTAGATATATTCATCTCTTCCTTTTTTTCATGAAATTCAATATCTATATTATAACCTATGTTTGATAAACTCTCTAGTATTGTTTTATATCCCTGCTTCATCAAACTTATCCACTCCTTACTGCATTTAATATCTATGTTCATATTGACATTATTCACCGTCAGATAAGCATCTACTATTCCCATATTTTCTGTACTTATAGATGTTATTATTTTCACATTAGTTGCATCTATCTTTTTTCCCTTTTTTCTGTCATCTTTAATCATAAGCTTGCACTGATAATCCATGTTATTTAAATTTATAGGCAAATCCACATAATAGTAAGAATTGGATATGGTATTAAATAACTTAAAATCATTTACACTGCTATTTAACTGTGAAATTATATTTTTAGAAAATTTATTTTCACTATCATTATTTTGTTCTAAAAACGTTCTTATTATATCTTTCATTTCATCCGTCTTAATACTTACCTGCCTTTTTATGTTATCCGCCATTTCATCTACATTGCCTGCAGCTAAATTTAAATCCTTGGAAGCTTGAGAAGATACAAATTTTCCCTTTTGGGAAAAATCAATTAAATTATCTAATTTCCCTTTAATACCTTTTTGCTGTACATCCTTAGAATTAATATTTTTATTTGTATCTAATGATTGATCATTCTTAGCCTGTAATTTACCTTCATCATTCATATTTTTTATTTTATCTGAAAGCTGATTTAATCTATCCTCATCTATACTTTCCATGGTTGTAGCCAACTTCATATTTGCATTTGATCTTTCTCCATTTGTATAACTAACTTTTTCATCTGCATTCCAGGTATTCATTTTGCTCCCTGCTGTACTTTCTTCTTGTGTCTTATACATACTCGATTCTTTTGTATTTTTAGTATCTTCTATACTCTTATAAGTCAATTCACTAGCTTTTGCAATGATTTCTAGATCTTTTATTTCATTATATATAATACCCTCTTGCTTAAATATTTTATTGAAACTTTTTATGTTATCTTCATTTAACTCTATATTGTTTTCTAATAAAATAAATAAATCCTCTTTACTTACATTTTTTAGTTCACTAAAAAAATTTTTAAGAGTATCCTTTATAAACTTTCCTTTTTCACTGTCAAATTCTACATTTTTACTAATTAAATAATTTTTTATAAATATATCCTCTTCTGCTGGATTTTCTTTTATTTTATTCATAAAATCCATGGTAGTTTTTACATTGGAAATGTTATCCTTAGTTAAGGGTATCTCACTTTTTACCATTCTTTCTATAATACCATAATCTTCACTGTTTAAATCCATGGAATTCTCTTTGATAAAAAGCTTTATGGAATCTTTGCTTTGATTTTGACCTTTTTCTTCTGCTGTAACAATTTTTAATTTTAATTTATCATTTTCAAATCCTTCTACTTGAAGCCTTATAAGTTTATTTTCTACTATATCTTTAGGATTATCTATCTGAGCTGAAAATTTCCACCCATCCAAAAGTTTCAAAAGTATTTCTCCTGTATATTTATTTAAATTTAATACTCTAGCAGAAAATTTCTCTCCTATTTCAAAAGACAATTTTGCAGATATCTGTTTGCTATTCATATCATATACACTATTTACATTCCATATTCCCGCCAACTTAATCACCCTTTATAATTTATTAAAAATATCTCTTAATTGAAATTATCGTATATATTTACTGTTTTATAAAGTCAAAATATATTAAAAAAATCCGGGATATAATCCCAGATTTTTACTAATGTTTTATACTAAATCTTTACTTTTTCCGAATTCTTTATCTTATTATGTTCCTGTTTTAACAGAGGTGAAACGCTCTTATAAAGTATTAAGGTTAAAATTGTAAGAGTTACACCTTTTAATAAGTTAAATGGAACAATAGCAAATAATACAAGTGTATTTAAATCCGTTACGCTGCTGTTTATTTTTGCTGCTATATCCACCATTGCACTTATAGGGATATTAAGTGCTTTTTCATAAAGTGGAAGCAATATAAAATAATTCAAAAGCCCTGCTACTGCCGACATAGCAATAGTGGCTGCCCCTAAACTTGCCACTGCCATCTTTTTTGTCTTATGCCTGTTATATATATATCCTGCCGTAAAAACCAAAACAGAGCCTACTGCAAAGTTTGCCAGTTCTCCTACAAATGCAGTTTTTCCATTGAATATACCATGAAGTATATTTTTTAAAAACTCTATGGCAATTCCCGCTCCAGGCCCTAATGCAAAAGTTCCAATCAAAGCTGGCAAATCACTTATATCCATTTTTAAAAATGTTGGAAATATGGGAATTGAAACTTCTATAAACATAAATAAAAATCCTATTACACCTAACAATGATACCTTTACTAATCTGTTTAATTTACTACTGTTCATTTTAAATACCTCCTAAAATATCAAGTATAATCTTCTAGGTGAACAATAAAAAAACCCGGCAAAAACACCAGGGCTAATAAACATACTATTCTATCTTCTCCCATCCAGACTCTACTGTCGGCTCCAGAATTTCACTGAATCATGCTACACACGCAGCTCGCGGGCTATACCGCCGGTGGGGAATCTCACCCCGCCCTGAAGATTATATTTTAATTTTTATAGGTTCATTATAATACTTTTATCTATAAAATTCAATACATTGTTAAAATAATTTTTATTTATTACTAATTATGCTTCTTTTAGAATAATTTTCTATTTTCTCATACTCAGTGCGATTCTTTTTCTTTTTTCATCTACTTCAAGTACAGTGACATTTACAATATCTCCTACTTTAACTACATCTAAAGGATGTTTTACAAATTTATCGGAAAGTTGACTTATATGTACTAATCCATCCTGATGAACTCCTATATCCACAAAAGCACCAAAATCTGCTACATTTCTAACCGTGCCTGTAAGTGCCATTCCAGGTTTAAGCTGATTCATATCAATTATTCCCGTTTTTAATATAGGTTTTGGAAGGTCTTCTCTTGGATCTCTTCCTGACTTTTTTATTTCTTTTATTATATCCCTTAATGTAGGAACTCCTATATCAAGCTCTTCTGACAAATTGTCCATGCCAATTCTTTCAATCCTACTTTCTACATCTAAAAGCCTACTATTTTTCAAATTTTCATTATTATACCGAAGAGTCATTAAAAGTTTTTTAGCAGCATTATAAGACTCTGGATGTACCGAAGTATTATCAAGTGGTTCATCACTTTCCATAACTCTTAAAAATCCTGCACATTGCTCAAAAGCTTTTTCTCCTAGTCTTTTTACCTTTAAAAGTTCTCTTCTATTTTTGAACTTACCATTTTCTTCCCTATAGGCTACTATATTTGAAGCTATGGTAGAATTTATTCCAGATATATAGGATAATAAGGATGAAGTTGCCATATTCAAATCTACACCTACACTATTTACACAATCCTCTACAATACCTTTCAAGGATTCATCTAATTTCCTTGAAGAAATATCATGTTGATATTGTCCCACCCCTATGGACTTGGGATCTATTTTTACAAGCTCCGCTAGTGGATCCTGAAGCCTTCTTCCTATGGATATAGCTCCCCTTAAAGATACATTTATATCAGGGTATTCTTTTGCAGCTAATTCTGACGCAGAATATACAGAAGCACCTGCTTCAGATACTACTACATAATAAAGAGTTTTGTTTTTTTCTTCTTTTACTTCCTTTATAAGTCTTCCAATGACCTCCTCTGACTCTCTACTTGCAGTGCCATTTCCAAGGGACACAACACTGACATCATATTTATATACTAAATTCTTTAATATCTTCAAAGATCCTTCTACATCATTTTGAGGTGCAGTAGCATAAACTGTAGCAGTATCTAAAAATTTTCCCGTATCATCTAAAACTGCTATCTTACATCCTGTTCTAAATCCTGGATCAAACCCCAGCACATTTTTCCCTTTTATAGGAGGCTGCATTAAAAGAGCTTTTAAGTTAGCCTTGAATATCCTTATAGCACCCTCTTCTGCTCTATCTGTAAGTTCAGATCTTATTTCCCTTTCAATAGAAGGATATATTAGTCTCTTTAAGGAGTCTTCTACACTTCTCTCTATGTAAACATCCGTTACTTTATTTCCCTTAAGGCACTCTCCGTTTAAGTATTCAATTATCTTATCCATGTTACAGGTTATTTTTACAGATAAAATTTTTTCCTTTTCCCCCCTATTTATAGCAAGTATTCTGTGAGGAGGAATAGATTTTACAACTTCACCATATTCATAGTACATTTCATAAGGATTGGGTTCCTTATTTTCTCCCTTTGTCTCAATACTTCCATTCTCCTGAACAAATTTCCTTATCCACTTTCTGTATTTTGCTTCATCAGATATAACTTCACTTATTATATCTACAGCCCCCAATAGAGCATCTTCTATAGAACTCATACCCTTTTCTTCATCTATAAATTCTTTTGCGTATTCTTCTATATTATTTTTAAAACTACCACCTAATATTGTTTGTGCCAGTGGTTCCAGCCCTTTTTCTTTTGCAATAATAGCTCTTGTTCTCTTCTTTGGCTTATAGGGTCTATATATATCCTCTACTTCTGTTAAAGTGGTACAACTCTCTACAGAGCTTTTCAATTCCTCTGTAAGCTTGCCTTGTTCTTCTATTATCCTTATTACATCTTCTTTTCTAGTTTTAAGATTTCTAAGATATATAAGCCTTTCTGCCAAATTTCTTAAAGTGACATCACTCATGCTTCCTGTTAGTTCTTTTCTATATCTTGCTATAAATGGCACTGTATTGCCACAGTCAAGCAACTCTATAACATTATCTATATATTTTTTATTTACACCCAGTTCTTCAACTAATATATCTGTTATATCCTTCATCGTTACCTCCCGTCTAATTTCACTTATTATATTAAGCTAAATAACATTATATTACAATATTTACATGGACTTTTGCAAATACCAAAATCACAAAAAATTTCTATACAATTTTAAATACTATATTACTTCCCAAATTCCTTGTTGTAGAAACTTAACTGCATTTTTTTCCGCTTTACTTACAATATCATTATCATATCCTAAAATCCCTAAAAGTTTTATAGCATTCTGAGTTGTAGCCCTGCCATTATAAATTTTATAATCGAATGATATTTCATCATTTGAAATTTCCTCTTGAAAGTGATAATTTTCAAAGTACTTTTCTAATATATAAGTGAGTTCTACATCATGGCTGGCAGCTATACATATGCAGTTATTTATAGTTAAATATTTTAAAACCTGTGAAGACGCCGCTATTCTTTCCACAGTATTGGTTCCTCTGAGTATTTCATCCACAAAACATATAGTTGGTATTTGTACATTTAAGTTATCAATTATTCTCTTTAGCGACTTAGTTTCTGCAATATAATAACTCTCATTGTTAAATATATTATCTTTAAGTGCCATAGAAGTATATAACTTAAAATAACACCCTTTAAAATATCTTGCAGTACAAGTACATATAGTTTGAGCAAATATTATATTTATGGCAACAGTCTTCAGAAAGGTAGATTTTCCTGAAGCGTTTGAACCTGTAATTAAAATAGACTCTGAAATATTTATGGAATTTCCTATGCCACTTTTTATGAGGGGATGGACTATGTCCTTAATTTCAATATCTTGTTCTTCCTTTCTATTGCACCTATGTAATTCAGGAACAGTATAAAATCCCAATTTTTTTCTATAGGAAGCAATTGATATATAACTGTCCAAAGTTCCTACCACCTGAAATATAACTTTAAATTCATAACTTTTTTTCTCAAGAACAATACACATTTTTTCATACTTTATTAAATCTCTTAAAAAAAGTATATTAGCATACTCCCACATTAAAGATATATCTGTACCATTACTACTTAAATTAAAAGATATATTTTTTATACTTCTTATGGAATTCAATGAGCTTTTAAGTTTTCCATTATAATATTTTAATTTGTTTATATTTTGTTTTAAAATTAAATTAGCACATCTCACTATTTTAATCATATACATAAAGTCCCTCAGTTTATAGTCTATCTTGCCTTTTTCAATATAATGCACTGCCGTATTTATTCCAAAGAACATTATTAAACAAATAACTGCAAGATGTGCATTAAAAAGAAATAAAATTAATGATACTAAAGGCATACTTCCTAATATTCTATAAAGAGTTAAAGAAGATTTCCTATTTTCACTATCATTATAAAAATAATCAGTTATGGAAAGACCTCTTCTTTTCCCTAATTTAGCGAGAAAATATTGAAGAGTTTTTCTCTCATCCTCATACTCTTTAAAAAAATTTATTATCTCATTTCTACATTTAAGTTCTTTTTCATTAAATAATGGTTCCCTTAGGATACTATATAAACATTCTTCCCCTGGAGTACTCCAAGTACTGTTCATATCTTTAAAAATCTCATCCATATCTAAATCATTCCATGTGATTTCATCAACAAAGAATCTTTCTATTTCATGATGGGTTCTATTAACAAAATATTTTGATATATTTGTTATATCTTCCTCGCCATACTGCTTTTCTGGTTCTTTTCCCCATTGTGATAATATTCTTTTTTTTATTTCACTATTATCTTTCACACCTGAAGCAATAGAGATTAAAAGACTTATTATAAAAATTATTGTTATGTATCCTATAACAGCTAGCATTCGATTTTTCTCCTTAAATTAAATCTAGTATTACTTGTAAATAGCCTTAATAGGATCCAAATTTGCTGCTCTATATGCAGGAATTATTCCAAAAATTATTCCTACAGTAATAGATGTAATAGAGGCTCCTATTAATATTCCTATAGTTACAACAGGTTTAAATGGTAAAAAAGCTCCTGAAATCAAAGATATCAGATATCCCATAATTATTCCAACAATTCCGCCTATACCTGTAATAAATATTGATTCTATCAAGAACTGCAGTAAAATTGTGTTTGTTTTTGCACCTATGGCTCTTCTAATACCTATTTCACGACGGCGTTCTGTTACAGATACATACATTATATTCATTACTCCAATTCCACCTACAAATAGGGATATTCCTGATACAACAGCTATAAAAATAGTTACACCGCTTATTATCTTTTCAAAAGCTTTAGAAACAGCTTTAGGATCCCCCTTGGTATAACTTCCTTTTACATCAGGGTGAAGAACTTCCAGCTCTTTTTTTACTTCTTTGAATGTTGAATCAGAATCAAATCCCTGCTTAATTTTAACATCAATTGAAGAAATGGATACATCATTTTCTAAAAGCTTCTTTGCAAATTTAGGGACATAATCATATTGCATGGATAATAAACCTGAATTTCCGTTTTCAATGCCTATAACTTCAAAAAACTCATCTTTTATTTTAATTCCCTTTCCAATACCTTTATTTATATCCTCTCCAAACAATTCCTTGGCATGATCTTTTGAAAGCACCACCACATAATGCTTAAAATCATTATCTTCCTGGCTTATACCCCTTCCTGCCATGACACTTGAATTCTTATCATAATCATTTATCATAAGATAAGATTGCTTATCAAAAAAAGTTGCATTTTCAACAACTCCTATCAAACCTTCCAACCCGCTGCTGCTCTTAGTAACATTTTCTACACCATCAACATTTTTAAGAGATTGAAAATCCTTATATTCAAATGGTGTATCTACTTTTTTAGAATTTACATCTGAAGGTTTAAAATTAACAGTAATAGTATTTGCCCCTACATCACTAGTGGATTGATTTACCTGTGCTTTTAACCCTTCTCCAATAGAAAGAATAATAACCACAGAACTTATTCCAATAATTATTCCTATCATAGTTAAAAAAACTCTAAGTTTATGTGTACGTAAACTTAAAATCGCACTATATATAAGTTCCCACAAATTCATATATTATCCTCCTGAGAAAAAATGCCATCCTTGAGAAAAACACAATGAGTAGCGTATTTTTTAAGATCACTATCATGAGTTACCATTATAATAGTTTTATTTTGCTTATTCATCTTAGCCAGTATATCAATAATGTTTAATCCAGTTTTCCAGTCCAGTGCACCTGTAGGTTCATCTGCCAGAATAACATCGGACTTGTTAACAAGTGCTCTTGCAATTGAAATACGCTGCTGCTGTCCCCCAGATAATTCATGTGGATAACTTTTGAATTTTTCCTCCAGTTCAACCTCTTGAAGACTTTTCTTTACCATATCAATTCTTTCATCACTATTATATCCACCATGATATAATAGTGGAAGTTCAATGTTTTGGGCTACTGTTAAAGATTCGATTAAATAAAACTGTTGAAATATGAATCCAATATGATTATTTCTAAAGGAACAACGCTGGTTTTCTGTCATTTTTGTCACATCTTGACCGTTAAATATATAACTTCCCTCATTGAAATTGTCAAGAAGTCCTAGAATATTCAACAAAGTGGTCTTTCCACTGCCTGACTTGCCCATTACGACCACAAAGGAGCCCTGCTCTACTTTAAAATCCAGATTCTTTAAAACATGATAGCGATTTTTATCTTGTTCATACCACTTACATAAACCCTTAACTTCCAGAAGATGCTTTGTCAATGCTGTCCCCTTCTTTCATTTCACCAGATGGGTTTTTTATAATTTTATCATTAAAGTCTAATCCACTTTTTACTTTAACATATGTGGTGTTATATTTTTCAACCCTTACACGTACTTTTCTTAATTTTTCGTTTTTTACAAGCCATACTGATTTATGTCCATTATCATTAAAAACTGAGGATGCTGGAATTTTAGGCAGTTCACTTTCATCTACTGCAGTTCCCTGGATATGAAAACCTGCATATATACCCTGCTGATTGTTTATATCAATATAGACAGGATAATAAGACACACTGCTTCCTGTAGTTTGTGTTAAATTTGAGACTGAGGCACCTTGAATAGTCTGCGCTTGTGATGGTTCAGTACTAATAGAACTAATAGTGCCTTTAAATTCTTCATTTGTACCATAAACGGTAATTTTTATTTTTTGATTTTCTTTAAGTTTTAACACATCTTTTTCACTAACACTGGCTACTACCTGCATTTTAGGGTCAATCAATGTCAAAATAATTTTATTAGCACTGTCTTCAGTATCTGATGTCATGGAAACAATTCCATCAAAGGGAGCAGAAATTGTGGTATATCGTTTATCTTTAATATTGTTTAACTGCTGTTTTAAACTTGTCTTCTGACTATTAATTTCAGAAATTTGAGCACTATTTTGTACACTTGCTATAGATTTTGCCTGAGTCTCAATACTTTTAAGCTGCTGGGTTAGAGTGTCATATTGCTCTATTATCTGGTCATTCTTATAGGTGAATAAAGTTTGCCCCTTTCCTACCTGTTCTTTATCCTCCACATTTATTTTATCAATGGTTCCCTTAGTTGCATCTTCAGTAAAATTTAATTTTCTGGAATATTGAACCTCTCCGTCTAAAAATATATTCTGCTGTGCTGGAATAGTATATACATCAAATAATGAATCACTCTTATGTGCGTTTTGTCTATTATGACTTAAAAAAAATGTTACAACAAACAGTATAATAATTACAACAACAACAGAACCAATAATTAATATTTTCTTTTTATCTTTCATGAGTCCATCCCTTTCTCTGCATTTAAGTCATCAAAATTACCGTTTAAAATTACCTTAAAGTTTTAAATAGGATCGTAAAGATATAATCATAACAAATATACAGCAAATTGCAACAATGGCAAAACTTTTCTTCTTTGAAATCTTTCCAACTACAGATATGCCTATGGTCAATAATACTATCTGCCATATATTGAATATATCAAAACTATCTAAAAAACCATTTAATAATGTAGGTTTAGCCAATGCCTTTACTCCTACAGGGTTATTTGTGATAGCCATATACAGCCATTTTACAATTTTACCAATAGTTATAGACAACATACTTAAACAGTATACAGATACAATCTGCTTGTATTTTATTTTAGAGCCAAAAATTCTGGCCAACCCCATATAAACTAATGATGCTAAATATATACCTATTATAGTAGTTACTATAATAGTTACAACCTGTATAGGTATTGATGCTGCTTTTCCTATAAGTGCTTGAGATATATCAGGTGTATCTTTAAATTTATCTGTAATTGATTTTTTTAAAATATCCATAGAAGTAGTTGTCTGCATAATTCCATAAATTATATTAATTAAAATAATTAAAAGCATTGTCCATAAATACTTAGGTTTTTCTATGAATTCACTAAAAACAATACCTGGCTTCTTGAAAAAATAAATAATCTTTTTGTCAATACTTAAATTTTGTTCATTTTCTTTAATATTCATAAAATAATTCCTCCTGATTTCATTTTTTAAATTATATATTCTACATAATCATATAGAATCCCTGCTTAATCTTATAAAAATGACCATAATACGACTAAAAATACTTACTAAAATTATAGCATAATCAGCTAATAATCTTTTAGATAAAACAATAAAAGATGCATTCAGGTCACAATACCCTAAGCATCCTTTTATTATTTACCACCATGTTGTTTTAAATATGCCTTTATAAAGTTATCTATATTCCCATCCATTACAGAAGATACATTACTGCTTTCTACACCAGTCCTATGGTCTTTAACCAGATTATAAGGATGGAACACATAAGATCTTATCTGACTTCCCCATCCCATATCTTTAAGTTCTCCTGTAAGATCCTCAATTCTATCCTTGTGAGCTCTTTCCTTCAGTTCCACTAATTTGGACTTTAAGATTTTTAGTGCCTGTTCTTTATTATAATGCTGACTTCTTTCATTTTGGCACTGTACAACTATTCCAGTAGGTATGTGAGTTATCCTAACAGCAGATTCAGTTTTATTTACATGCTGTCCTCCTGCTCCTCCTGCTCTAAATGTATCAACTTTAAGATCTTCAGGTCTTATTTCTATATCCTGCTCCCCAGTAAGTTCAGGCAGAACCTCTACAGATGCAAAAGAAGTCTGTCTTTTTCCATTAGCATTAAAAGGAGATATTCTCACCAGACGATGAATACCCTTTTCACTTTTTAAATACCCATAGGCAAATTCGCCAACAATGCTAAGGGATACATTCTTTATACCTGCATCTTCCGCTTCAAGGATATCTATAGTATTTACTTTATATCCCATTTTTTCTGCCCATCTTGTATACATTCTAAGAAGCATTTCAGTCCAGTCCTGGGCATCTGTGCCACCTACACCCACATGTAGATTTAATATGGCATTATTTTTATCATATTCCCCGCATAAAAGTGTTTCTGTTCTAAATACCTCAACTTGAAATTCTATATTCTTTATATCCTTTAAAACCTCTTCAAAGGATATAATATCTTCTTCTTCTCTTATAATTTCCAGTAAAACCCTGGCATCTTCTATACCCTGTGATAATAGATTATATTTATCTATTCTACTCTCCAAACTTTTTTCTTCACTTGATATTTTTTGTGCATTATCTACATCATTCCAAAAATTAGGTTCTTGCATCTTTGCCTGCAATTCCTCCATCTTATTTCTTAAGTTATCTAAGTCAAAGAGACTCCTTTATTTCTTTTACAATTTGTGATAATTCATTCAGCTTGCTAATAGTTTCTTCTAATTGAATCAACATACAATCACACCTTTCCAGTCTTAAACAGTCCTACCACAGCAATTTTTATACTTTTTTCCACTACCACATGGGCAAAGATCATTTCTTCCTACGGTCTTCTCTTTCTTCACAGGCACTTTCCTTACAGAATTCGATTCCTGATTTGTTATAACATTTTTTACTACTCTCTCCCTTTCTGGAGCTCTTTCAATTTGCACATGCATTAGATATTTTACTGTATCCAATTTGATATTATAGATCATTTCCTCAAACATTTCACTACCTTCAAATTGATATGCCTGTGCTGGCTCCTGCTGTCTATAAGCCCTAAGTCCAATAGCCCTTTTTAAATGTTCCATATCATCTATATGATCCATCCACCTTGTATCAACAACTCTAAGCAGTATAACTCTTTCTATTTCCCTCATTTGTTCTGAAGTAAATTCTATTTCTTTTTGTTCATAGATTTTCTCAGCCATATCTATAAACTTATCCTTAATAGCTTCATTAGAAAGACTTATAATATCCTCTTTTTTAACGGAATCTTTAGGTACATATACATCTTCCATATATTCAAGTAATTTTACTATTTCGTCCTCAAATTCTTCTTCTATTCCTGATATGTGTGAATCTACAATAGAGCTTATTAAACTCTTTATCATATCCTGCACGTCATTTTTCAAATCTTCTCCCTCAAGAACCTGAGATCTCTGCTTATATATAATTTCTCTTTGTTTATTTATTACATCATCATATTGAAGCAAGGTTTTCCTTATATCAAAATTATTTCCCTCTACTTTTTTCTGAGCATTTTCTATGGCATTTGAAACCATTTTACTTTCTATAGCCTCATCATCTTTAAGGCCTAGTTTTTCAACTATACCTTGAAGCCTATCTGAACCGAATATTCTCATAAGATCATCTTCGAGAGATACATAAAACCTTGACATTCCGGGGTCTCCCTGACGTCCCGAACGTCCTCTCAATTGATTGTCAATTCTTCTTGACTCATGTCTTTCAGTTCCTATTATTTTTAGTCCTCCTAGTGCAACTACACCTTTTCCAAGCTTTATATCTGTACCACGGCCTGCCATATTAGTAGCTATGGTAACTGTTCCTTTCTGCCCTGCATAGGAAATAATATCTGCCTCTTTTTCATGGAATTTGGCATTTAAAACCTGATGAGGCACCCCTCTTTTCTTTAACATATCTGAAAGCAACTCAGATTTTTCTATACTTACTGTACCCACAAGTACTGGCTGACCTTTTTTATAGGTTTCATATATTTCATCTGCTATTGCTTTAAATTTACCTTTTGCACTCTTATATACTACATCCGGGAAATCCTCTCGGGCTATAGGTTCATGGGTAGGTACAACTATTACATCCAACCCGTATATATGCCTGAATTCATTTTCTTCCGTTTGTGCAGTACCTGTCATACCCGACAACTTATTAAATATCCTAAAATAATTTTGATAAGTAATGGTAGCTAGCGTTTTAGATTCTCTTTCTACCTTTACTCCTTCCTTTGCCTCTATGGCTTGATGGAGCCCATCACTATATCTTCTTCCTTCCATCATTCTTCCTGTAAATTCATCTACTATAAGCACTTCTCCATTCTTTACCATATAGTCTTTATCTCTTTTCATTATATAGTTTGCCTTTAAAGCTTGAACTACATAGTGTTGTATTTCCATATTTTCCGGATCAGCATAATTTTCAAGACTAAAAAAAGTTTCTGCTTTTTTTATTCCTGTATCATTAAGCATTACTGCATTTGCTTTTTCATCTACTTTATAATCATCTTTTTCTAAAGATTTTGCAAATCCATTAGCAATATTATAGAATTCTGTTGACTTTTCCCCTTCTCCAGAGATAATAAGAGGTGTTCTAGCTTCATCAATCAAAATAGAGTCAACTTCATCCACTATAGCAAAATTTAGTTTTCTTTGAACTCTTTCTTCTTTATAGATAACCATATTATCTCTTAAATAATCAAATCCAAATTCACTGTTAGTTCCATAGGTTATATCACAATTATAAGCTTCCTGTCTTTGAGATTGACTCATGTCATGTAAGATAACTCCTACTTTAAGCCCTAATGCCTCATATATAGGTGCCATGGTATCCCTATCTCTTTTTGCAAGATAATCATTTACCGTAATTATATGAACTCCTTTACCTGTGAGAGCATTCAAATATGCAGGTGCAGTGGCAACAAGGGTTTTACCTTCACCAGTTTTCATTTCTGCTATTCTTCCCTGATGAATAACTATTCCACCTATGAGTTGTTCTCTATACTGCTTAAGCCCTACAGTCCTGAATCCCACTTCTCTGACAACTGCAAAAGCTTCAGGCAATATTGAATCTAATGATTCCCCTTTATCAATCCGTTCCTTGAATTCATCCGTCTTATTTCTTAACTGTTCATTGCTTAATGCCTGAACTTTTGAATCTAAAGCATCTATTTTATCAACTATAGGCATAATTCTCTTTACTTCTCTTTGACTATATGAGCCAAATATTTTTTGAAAAAATTTCATTCTCTTCATCCTCACCCGTTAAATTTTATAAAAAAGTACATCTTTTAAATTATATCACCTAATTATGTGCTATTCAACTTAAACACTGATTTGAAATTTAACAATTACTGTATATATTAAATTATAAAGAGAGGAAGCTGTGCTTCCTCCCTGTAGCTACCATCAAAATTCAGGTTCTATCAATCCATAATTTCCATCTCGTCTTTTGTATACCACATTTACATCTCCTTGGTCAGCATCTCTATATACAAAAAAACTGTGACCCAGAAGTTCCATCTGAAGAACTGCTTCTTCTGATGACATAGGCTTTACTGCAAATTTTTTAGTTTTCACTATTTTGTGTTCCTGGTGGTCAATTTCCTTTTCATCTGGTATAAATTGAAACCTTAAAGATTCAGAATTATTTCTTTTTAAAAGTTTCGTCTTTTGCTTTCTTATCTGTCCTTCCAATTTGTCTAAAACTAAATCAATTGAAGCATACATATCATCATTTTCTTCTTCTCCTCTTAGTATAACCCCTCCAAAAGGAATTGTAACTTCCACTCTCTGCCTGTTTTTTTGTACACTTAATGTAACATGAGCTTCTACATCAGGGTTGAAATACTTATCAATCTTAGATAACTTTTTCCTCACTGCATTTTTCAATGCATCTGTCAGCACTATGTTCTTTCCATTCACAGTTATTTTCATATTTCCAGCCCCTTCCTTATGATTATCCTTGGCATATACTTATGTAAAGGATATATTTCATAAAATTATTATTGATTATTAACTATATTTTAATACTGTTGCCCATAAATTACAATAGAGTTTAATGGTAAATTAACAAAAATTCAGTTTTATTGATATCCTAAAAATCACTTGATATCTCTACGATCCACCCTTGTGGAGCCTCTACATCTCCAAATTGAATACCATAAAGTGTATCATAAAGTTTTCTAGTTACAGGCCCTACTTCTGTTTCACTGTAGAATACATGAAGCTTATCTTTATACTCTATGCCTCCAATAGGAGTTATTACAGCTGCTGTACCACATGCTCCGGCTTCAGCAAACTCATCTATCTTATCTATGTAAACATCTCTTTCCTCAACCCGCATACCTAAATATTCCTTAGCTATATATAATAAAGAATATTTTGTAATACTAGGCAATATAGATGGTGACTTTGGTGTTACGAATTTATTATCTTTGGTAATTCCAAAAAAATTTGCTGCTCCTACTTCTTCTATTTTAGTATGGGTAGCAGGATCAAGGTATATACAATCTGCGAAACCTCTCTTAGCAGAATTTTCATGAGGAAGTAAGCTTGCAGCATAATTTCCTCCAACTTTTGCTGCTCCTGTGCCATAAGGTGCTGCTCTATCATAATCTGAAATCATAAAGTTAACAGGTGTAACTCCTCCTTTAAAATAAGGTCCTACCGGGCAACAGAATACACAAAATATATACTCTTCTGCAGGTTTAACCCCAATATTATCTCCCACTCCTATTATAAATGGTCTAATGTAAAGAGTAGCTCCTGTACCGTAAGGTGCAACATATTCTTCATTGGCTTTTGCAACCTGAACACATGCGCTAATAAATTTTCCTTCTGGTATTTCGGGCATTAATAAACGTCTACAGCTATTGTTTAGTCGCTTTGCATTTTGATCAGGTCTAAATAATTGTATTTTTCCATCTTTTCTACGATAACATTTCAATCCCTCAAAACATTGTTGTCCATAATGAAGCGCTGGTGAGCCTTCACTTATAGTAAGCATATTATCTTCTACTAGTTTTCCATCATCCCAGCTGCCATCTTTCCAAACAGAAATATATCTAAAATCTGTTTTGATATAATCAAATCCCAGCTCATTCCAATCAATATTTATAGTCTTACCCATATTATGTTAATCCTCCTTTAGATTTAAGATAATATTTTATACTGATATTTTAAAAAATATCCCTGTATTATTCATTAAAGTTTTTACTTAATTATAGTACTTTAATAAATAAAAGTATACACAACAACCTATTTATAATATGCAATTATACTCCAATAATATATAAAATTTAATTGTTTTTGACATTCCACTAAAATTATTATATATTAGTTTAGATAGAGTTGTATGGTACTTTGAATATTTTATGAAATATATTATGACAAAATTGTACAAAATAATTATTTTGTATAATAAATAGTTGAGGAGAATAATTATGTCAAGAAATAATGAAACTAAAATTAAATATTTAACACAACAAGAAGCATATTCTCTTTTTAAAACAATTGAAAACACTTATACTTCTCATTCTCTCAGGGATTTAGTGATTTTTAGAATAGCTTATAGGTGCGGTTTAAGGGTTTCGGAAATTGCTTTATTAAAAATGCAAGATTACAATGCTTCAAAAGGTGAACTTTACTGCAGACGACTTAAAGGCAGCAATAACAACACCTTAAGATTAGATTCTAAAACCAAATATATTTTAGATAAATATATTGTTGAGAATAACATAACTTCAACTTCTCAGGTATTATTTTCAAGTCAAAAAAATAATCCAATTTCAAGACAGACTCTGGATTATCTTATGAAGAAATATTGCTCCATGGCTGGTATTGAAGACAAATCCAAACATCATTTTCATGCTTTAAAGCATACAACCGCTGTTCATCTTGCTGAGTCTGATATGGATATAAAGGAATTACAATGGTGGTTAGGTCATAAATCTGTTTCTAATACAGAAATATATTTTCAATTTACAACTAAGCAGCAGGATAGGATGTATGCAAAATTAGATGAAAAGAGTGAAATGGTATAATTTTATTAATTATTTCACTCTCTTTGTACAAATATAATAATACCTCATGAAATGTAGGGTTTTCTATTAAGATATAGAAATCCTACGCTAATTAATGTTCGTTAACATTATTAACTAAATTTTCAAAAAATACAAATTTAATTAATTAATATAACACCATATTGTAACAGTATAAACATAAAATAATAAATATCAAATGATTCAGAGGTTCAGATGGAGTTTACTTACAAAGAATATTTTCTCCACCTGAATATTGGGAGAACTTATCCAAGGGCACGCAACACTTATCCCGCACTTTGAAGAAATTGGCAGTTAGCTAATTCTAACGTTTGGATAAAATATTACATAAATATGGGGTTTAATATGAATTTAAAAAATTATAGAGAAAATTATTTTGATAATTTAAAATTATTATTAATTACTCTGGTAGTAATTGGACATACCATAGAACCACTAATAAATTCACATCCAAACATTAAATTATTATATGTAGTTATATACTCTTTCCATATGCCTTTATTTGTTTTTATTTCAGGATATTTTTCAAAGGATATTAACAACGAAGAAAAATTATTTTCTAAAATCACCAATATTTTTGTACCTTATGTTATTTTTCAATTATTATATTCTCTATTTAACATTTACGTTTTAAAAGCAGAAAATTTTAAAATCACTTTAGTTTATCCTTATTGGATTACATGGTATCTTCTTTCTCTATTTATATGGAATCTTATATTACCTTATTTTTGTAAGGTTAAATATTCTATTATAATTTCACTTCTTATTTCTATATTATGTGGATATGATACTAACATTGGATATTATCTAAGTTTATCAAGAACTATAACATTTTTCCCTTATTTCCTAATGGGATACTTTACTGAAAAGCATCATATAACTATCATTAGACAGTATATTGCAAAAAAATACGCGTTTTTAACTTTACTGGCTATTTTCCCACTGTTATATTTAATAAATAATAAAATTAATTATAAATGGTTCTATGGAAGTCTTTCCTATTCACAATTAAATAGCTCTGTATATCCAAATTATATTATTGATATAACTTTATATATATTAGCTATAATTATATCCATTTGTATATTGACACTAGTTCCAAATAAAAGATTCTTCTTTACTCATTTAGGTTCTAGAAGTATGACCGTATATGTATTTCACGGTTTTATTATAAAATTATTGCTTAAATATAACTTTTTTCATTACATAGAATCTTTCAGAACAGAAATATTTATTATTATACTTTCATTTTTTATTGTTATAATTCTGTCTTCCAAGTATATCAATAAGATTGCCAGAGTAATAATTTATCCAAAAATATTAAAGCAAGCCACAAGATAGTATTAAATGGTGCTGTCGCATTAGCATAAAAAAATAAGTTAACGCGGCAGCGTTTTTTTAGTACTTTATAAAAAATTTCATGATGTTCTAAGAGCAAATAAGTTCAATAATTAAAAAATGGCCTACTTTAATAAGCCTTTTCTGATAAAGGTTTTTTAACTCTCAAAGGGAACGTACCTTGATTTGTTTTACACAAACCTAGGTACGTTCCCGAGAAAAATGGATGGTGATTTTTCAGTAACAATTGAACTTGTGGATTAGAGTCAAAATTAAATTATCAAGGATGCCTGTAATCTCCATTGATTAGAATTCTAAAAGGACTTATAATAGTAATTCGTTGTAGGTTCTGTATTTATTGCTTGACTTGGAGGTTACTCTAAGTATTAGTATAAATAAAAACTTACAGAAAAGGAGAAGCTAATGAATTTAGACAATGATTCTGCATTAACACTCATGACCATTATACTTTAAAATCCAATTCCGTAACATTACTCTTGAACGTATTGCATATTTTTTACAGATTTCTTCCTGTGATCCTTTGCCTGATAAATAATCCTGAATAGCAGACAATTTTAACTCTTTCGAATAAGAAGAATTAGTGCGCACAGTTAATAATCCTTCCATGCCCATTGATTGATAATTATAGATCCAGTCACGTACTGAAGTCAGAGTAACCTGATATTTTGTTACCAATTCTCTTACACTTTTTTTGTTACTCAAATAATCCTCAATAGCTTTGCACTTTTCTTCAAATGATATCTTAGCTTTTCTACCCATAAAATATGCTCCTCCTTATAGCAAACAGTTTTTATTATTTTAACTGTCTACCACAAAGGGAGCATATCATTCTTTCGAGTGGGAGATTTATTTTTTTTAGTAAAAAGCTGTCCAACTAAATTTTTTAGTGCGACAGCCCTTACTACAGCAGTTTTTTAAAATACCACTATCATCATACTTGTAGATCAATTTACTAACTCACAATTTTAAGAATATTTTCAATTCTAAATATATGAGTAGAGATTTTTGACTTATCTTCGATTTTGCAATAAATCTACTGTTCCCAAAACAATATGGGCTAACCCGAATCCCAAAGCAGCTGTTTCTATCATAGGAACAATATCATTTTTATGCATTCTTCTATTTTTCAAATCCGATGCCCTTAATGCAACTGAACCCGCAGTAACTGCAGTACCTAACGCCGTTGTAATTAATCCATTTCTCATATTATCATCACCTATATTATTTTTTGTGTACATCTGTTCTTATTTTAACCAGTTATTAAATTTGTATTTAGATAATACAAATTTAAATCTTAAACATTCTAATCCATTGTAAATTTGAAATAAAGCCCGCATTCCTATTAAAGGTACAGGCTTTTTTATTAAATATTATTTTAAACCTTGTTCATAAGCTTCAACCATTTTTTTAACCATATTTCCACCTATAGAACCAGCTTCCCTAGAAGTAAGATCTCCATTATAGCTATTTTTTAAATTTACTCCCACTTCTCTAGCTGATTCCATTTTAAATTGATTTAAAGCTTCTCTAGCTTCTGGTATTACTAATTTATTACTATTATATGCCATAATAAACACTCCTTTTATAGTGATTTTTACTGCTTATACTTAAAGTTTATACACTTTTATAAAAAATACTCTAGGCAATTGGATGGATATTTAGATATATGTGTAAATATGTTATGCATAGTCATTAAGAACTTTTGAAAAATTTAATTATAAAAAATAAAGTGAAAAGTTCTTTATAAAAAAAGATAGCCATTGCACTAAAAATATAGTATCCTTTTAGTTGTCAAATCAAAAAGGAGGATTGGCAATGTATGACTATTTAATTGTTGGATCTGGTTTATTTGGATCAATATTTGCATATGAGGCTAATAAAAGAGGTAAAAAATGTCTCGTGATAGATAAACGTTCTCATATTGGGGGTAATATATATACAGTACAAATAGAGGGAATTCAAGTACATCAGTATGGTGCACATATTTTCCACACAGATAGCAAGAAAGTGTGGGAATACATGAATCAGTTTGCTGAATTTAACAGATACACCAACTCCCCTGTTGCTAGATATAAATCTGAACTCTATAATATGCCCTTTAATATGAATACATTTAATAGAATTTGGGGAGTAATTACCCCATCAGAGGCAAAAGCTAAAATTCAACAACAGATCAAGGAAGCTGGTATTATTGAACCGAAAAACCTTGAAGAACAGGCAATAAGTTTGGTTGGTAGAGATATCTACGAGAAATTAGTGAAAGGTTATACAGAGAAACAATGGGGACGCAGGGCAACAGAATTGCCAAATTTCATTATAAAAAGGCTACCAGTCCGTTTTACCTACGATAACAACTATTTTAATGATAGATATCAGGGAATACCCATTGGAGGTTATACACAGATCATTGAGAAAATGCTGGAAGGCGTCCAGATTCGTCTTGAGACTGATTTTTTTATGCAACGTGATAAACTGACATCTCTTGCAGATAAAATTGTTTTCACCGGAATGATTGATGAATATTACAAACATTGCTATGGAAAACTTGAATATCGTTCTCTTCGTTTTGAGACAGAAATTTTAGATTGTGAGAATTATCAAGGTAACGCAGTTGTTAACTTTACAGAATATGATGTTCCATATACCCGAATAATTGAACACAAGCATTTTGAATTTGGTTGTCAAAGTGGAAATTCTAATCCTAAGACAGTAATCACAAGGGAATACCCCGCCATATGGCATCATGGTGATGCTCCGTATTACCCAATGAATGATGATAGAAATAACAAATTATACGCAAAGTACAAGGCATTAGCAGCTACAGAAAATAAGGTTATATTTGGAGGACGTCTTGGGATGTATAGATATTTTGATATGCAAAATATTGTAGCAGAGGCTTTGATGTGCATAGAAAACGAACTATCTAAAAATATCTAGTAAGATGCATTGAAAGTTTAACCATAAAACCTTCGATGCATCCACAAACAATACTTATTAACAATATAGTCCCCTATTAGTTAAATCCAAATATCCTTCTTGATAATGAATAAGCTAATAATATAATATTCTTTCCTACTAAGCCTTTAATTTGCATAAATAATCCCAGAAAGGATTTATTTATTTCTTTATACAAATCCCTATTTTTAGAATTTAGATAACACCAAAGTTCCTTTTTTTTACTTAAACTTTTTTCTGTATTATCTTTTAATAATAGTACCGTACTAACTGTCATCATCATTACTAAATATTTAATCATATATTTGCGTAACTTTTTACATTCTATAATCATTGGATTATAACAGTCAATAATTATTTTTGTCACTTTAATTTGTTGATCAATACGCTTAATCATTACTTTCTCATTAACTGATTGATCTTCTCTGCCAATAAAATATCTATAAAGGTCTACATTAACATAATACATTGTTCTCACATAAGGCAGCGGTTTATATACAAAAATGTTATCCACATAAAATGTATGTTTTGGAAGCTCCAAATTACACTCTTTAAGAATCTCTGTAAGGTATATAACCGAGTGCATTAATATATTTTGACTATTTTTGAGATGACCTAAATCATCCCATGTAAATATTTTTTCTTCCGGCATTGCACCTCTATAATTAATACTTTTTGATTTATGCATATTTATATTCTCATACACATAATTTACAATAAGCATGTCCAATGTTTGGGAATTATTAATCATATTTTTTAATATATCAAGTACTTTTTTTAAGCTATTTTTGTCAAACCAATCATCACTATCTAAAACTTTAAAATATATGCCCTTTGAATGCTTAAGTCCTGTATTTATAGCATCCCCATGCCCCCCATTTTCCTTATGTATTGTACGTATTATTTCAGGATACTTTTTCTCGTATTCATCGGCAATTATTGGAGTATTGTCACTAGAACCATCATCTACAATTAAAATTTCTAAATCCTCATCCCCTATTAACAGCGATTCTATGGCTCTGTCCATATAAGCTTCTGAATTGTAACAGGGTATTACTATAGTAAGAACTTTCATTTATACCTCCTGATTAATAAGTTTAAATGTTTTATAAAGTTGCAAACGTAAAGATAACTTCCATGTTAACTCAGCTAACATGATTCCTCCCAGGACATCAATTATGACATGCTGTTTCGTTGTTAATGTTGAGATGCATATCATTATAGCCATAAATAAAGAAAAATATCGATACCAAATAGAAATATCTTTACAATTTCTAAGACCGACAAAACAATACCAACTAACTAAACAATGAATTGACGGAAAAAGATTATCCGCTGAATCTATGCTATATAAAAACTTAAGTATGTCCGAAAAAATATCTGATGTGACGATGTCAGGTCTTATATTTGTTGTAGGAAAATTTATGTATATAATACCACATATTAGTTTTCCTAATAAATCTGCCATTAAAAAGCGATAACAATGTTCTTTATTTATTTTACTGATTAATATATAATTAACAATCCAAAAAAGGTAACTTCCAAAATAAAAAAGTACAAATATTGAAATTACCGGAATCCTATTATCATAATATGAGGTTAAATTATGAAAAACTCTATTTTTATAAAACAGCCGAGATCCCCAATATATGGTAAAATTAAAAAGCACACATAAACTTAAGGGTTTGATGGAATATTTTGGTATAAAGTTATATATTTGTTTTACTATTTTCATCTTTTTCACCTAGACTATTCTAAGTATAATATTTTATGTCATATTAAGTCAATATATTAATATCTTTTTATAAAAATTCCGTTTATTATCATTTATCCAAACTTTTTTCAACTTTACATATCATAAACCTATAATATATTACAGTTATTTATAATTTATGAACTTAGTGAAAATTTTTTATTACTTTATTTGAAAAAAGAAAGGGGGTGTTACAAATCTTTTTATTTACTTACTTTGTTAGTTATTTTGATAATTCAAAAATCCCTTAGATATATCTAAGGGATAAAAATACTCGCTGATTAAAGAATAGTAATATTTTCTGCTTGTGGTCCTTTTTGTCCTCTTGTTTTATCAAAAGAAACTTTTTGACCTTCCTCAAGTGATTTATATCCTTCTGAATTTATTTGAGAAAAATGTGCAAAAATATCTACTCCATCTTCTCCTGTAATAAATCCAAATCCTTTATTTTCGTTAAACCATTTAACTGTACCTGTCATATAAGTACCTCCAAAATTTTATTTCTTAAACTCTTTGTAATAACCATAATACACTAAATAAAATTTCGATAATAATAAATGCATATATTATTAAGTACTTATTGAAATATATCTGTGTTTAAATTAATTACCATTCATTTAAGGTGTTTGTTAAGTATAGCACACATTATTGAATAAATCAAATTATTTCTGTTGAGTTATCAAATTCCAGTAATACTAACTTTATATTTCAATTAAACTTGCATAACTCATTGTCCCATCTGGATATTGCAATATAATCAAGAGAATTATCATAGAAAAACCATTTAGATATGGCGTGTTTTAGTTTAAATGCCTCATTATGGTATTGAAGCATATCATTAAACTTATCATCAGAATGTAAATAGGGATTATTTCCATCTAACTCTATACTATACCTATATTGGAAAAAATTACTGCCATCTTCATTTTCGAGAAACATTTGAGGATTGGTAGTTAAAAATAATACTTTCTTACCTGTAATATTTTCTTTTCCAAATCGCCTCTTTTCTCCTAGTTCTGGAACCAATCTTCTATGTTTTTTATTTGAGAAATGATAAAGTATCATTCTTTTACACCTCGTTTCACTTATAATGTTATCACTAATTAGCATATATGTATAATGCAAATAATGTATATTATTCTATATAACTTATGATAAAACAGAAAACAAATCCTGAATAATTACACCAATTTATCAAGTGATTCAGAGGTTCAGATGGAGTTTGCTATAGAGAAATACTTATCTCCATATGAGAGACTTATTAACAGTATTCTTAGTGTCTTTGGGACTTAGAATACGTATTAGGAGAAGAACTTATCCAAGCGTTGTAGCAATGCTTATCTCCCACTTTGAAGATGATGGGAGTATTAGCAATGGTAGCGTTCTAATAAATTATAGATGGGTATTTGAGTTGAGTAAGATATTCTAAGTTGCACATAAAGTTAAAGAAAAGATTTGAAATGATTTTATGACAGAATATTTGAGCCTTTAAAAAACTTTGGCTTTCTTTTCTTAACTAAAGCCTGTACCCCTTAAGGCACAGGCGCATTGCTATTTTAAATATTCCTGATAAGCTTTAGCTTTTTTATTGCCATTTACTGTTCTGACTCATAAGCCTTAGCTTTTTTATTACCAGCTAATGAACTAGTGTCTATATCAACTAACTCTCCATTATAAATCTTCTTTGAATTTGTTTGAACTTTTTCAGCCGAGTTTCTAAACTTAGCCACCTTACCTTCTGGGGCTACTAAATTACCATTGTTACGTGCCATAACAAGCACCTCCCTCTAGAACAATTTTAAATACTATATTTAAAGTTTATGCAGTTGTATAAAAGATACTCTAGGTAATTGTAAGAACTTTTAGAAGAAAATATGAGAACCTTAGCTCTCTTTTTATGGTCATGAATTATTTTCCTAAAATAACCTTAGTTCGAAAAAATAGAAAAAGAAATTATAGATATAAAAAATCCCATCAAAATGTTTTAATATATAAGTACAAGTAAAAAAAATAAAACAAAAGGATGGGATTTTATGCAAAATTTGTTAGTCGAAATATTTTATGATGTTGATACCTATGTTCTAAGACCCTATTTCCCTAAGCTTATAAGCTATAACTGGAAATGTAGATGACAGGAATATAGAGGTAATAGAACAACTCTCAAAAGAACTTTACGGGAAATTATTCGGGGACAAAGGTTATTTGTCCAGGAAAATATCAGATATACTGTATTCCAGGGGGATACAGCTCATAACAAAACTAAAAAAGAATATGAAAAACAAGTTAATGTGTATGGAAGACAAAATTATTCTCAAGAAAAGAGCTGTTATAGAAACCGTAAACGACTTTTTAAAAAATGTATGTCAAATAGAGCACAGCCGCCATAGAAGCTTTACCAATTTTATGGTAAATATAGTTTCAGGACTGGCAGCATATAGTTTTCTTCCTAAAAAGCCTTCTTTGAAATAGGACAAACATTTTTATTTAGCTTAATCACAATATTGCTTTAAATATAAATAAATGTTAAATTATTTCTTCATTTGTAGTTAAATTATTTTTTGGATTTTCTATATCTATATTTATACAAAATTATATTTTATTTTTTTCGAACTCAGGTTAATTTATATAATATCTGCTAACAATCTTATACCATTTTCCATTTGCTCGGTTTTGGTATTGCCATAACCAAATATTAATGCGTTGTCTATTCTAGACGCTGAATTATCCAATATATAATGTTTATTCATAGCCGTGATCTCTATATTTTTCTCGCCAATCTTATCCATAAAATCTTTGTCAAAAGTAACATCTTTAAAAGTAGCTACAAAATGCATTCCAGCCTGAGCACCAGTAATCGTTACACGCTCACCAAACTCTTTCTTAAGGCATTGAATAAGATAGTTTCTCTTCTTAAGATACAATCTTCGCATCTTGTTGATATGACGATCAAAAAGACCTATTTCTATAAACTTTGCTAATGCAATTTGTTCAAAATTTGGTGAATGTAGGTCAGCTACATACTTTATATTTTCTATTTTACGAAGCAATTTATTAGGCAAAACCATATATCCTATCCTCAACGCTGGCATTAAAGTCTTAGAAAATGTTCCTACATAAATGACCTGTTCCGAATCTAAATATTGCATAGAGTGTATGGGATCCCCATAAAATCGAAATTCACTATCATAATCATCTTCCACAATGTAAGTTCCGTGTTTCTGAGCATATTTTATCATTTGAATTCTTCGATTAATCGGAAGGACTACTCCAGTTGGAAATTGATGACTTGGTGTGGTAAATATCAGTTTTGGAGGTTGTTTAGGTAATTCAGAAGTAACCATTCCATATTCATCAACCCTAATTGGTTTCATTGTCACCTGATTACTCTCTAATGTATGAAGAATACCATAACTAAGTGGATTCTCAACTAAGGCATATTCATAATCTTTCACCAATTGACATAATAGAGAAAAAGCTTGTGCTGCACCATTTGTAATCAGTATATTATTTGGGGAAGTGCATACACCCCTGACACGTTCTAAATAACTAGAAAGTTGTGAACGTAATTTATAACTCCCAAAAGGATTTTGATAATCCATCTGCTTCACTTCGATGTTAAGAATGCTTTTCTTATATACCTGTGCCCATTTATTAATTGGTATATTATCCAAATCTGGAATTCCTGTACGAAATGATATTTTTTCTATGTTATTATCACTTTTATTAAAATGTGATTCCGTTCTTATTTTAATTTGTTGGAATTTTACCCCTTCACATATATAAGTCCCTGAACCACTTTTCGTATAAACATATCCTTCCGCCATTAACTGTTCATAACAATCTAGCACTACATTCCTTGCAATATTTAAATTTCTTGATAATTCTCGTGTTGAAGGAAGTTTATCGTCTGATTTCAGATTACCGTTCAATATTAATTCTTTGTAATGCATATAAAGCTGTTTTGACAAAGAAACTTTAGATTCCCTATCAATATTTATAAACTTCATATAACCACCTTCCATATTTATTTGTTAGTGTAAAGTTTTTTTACACTATCATTTATTTCAAAATGGTTCCTAAAAACTTATTAAAATGCGGATCTTATAACGACCACTATATCATGATACATTATATCATATCAGTTAATAGAACTAAACTAGGAGGTTATTATGAATACATTTAGTTTTTTAATTACATCATTTATCATCATATTAATTCCAGGTACGGGAGTTACATATACGATTTCAACTGGAATAACAAAAGGAAAAAGAGCCAGCATATTTGCTGCTTTTGGTTGTACTATGGGCATCATTCCACATTTATGTGTAAGTATTGCACTTTCATCATTTATTATGAAAATAAACAATAACGCTTTTTTCATTCTAAAACTACTTGGTGCAATATATTTGTTATATCTTGGTATTGGTATGATAATATCAATACCAAGTTTTAACCTAGCAAATAGTAAATCAGAGAAAAAAGTAAGTACAATAATTCGTAGTGGCATTCTTATTAACTTACTCAATCCGAAACTCACTTTGTTTTTCTTCTCATTTTTACCTCAATATGCAAAGTCAACCAGTGGTAATTATATTATTGAATGTTTGCTTTATGGATTTGGATTTATGATTATTACACTTTTGGTTTTTATAGGATATGGTTTATTAGCAGGAATAACAAATGAGTTTTTTATAAACTCTCCAACAAGGATATCTCTACTCCAAAAAATATTCGGTATTATCTTTATTGTTTTTGCAATACAGCTTGCATTTAGTTCGATTTAGAATATTTATTTTTATTTAATAATAAAAAAGGACAGGGGAATCTAGGTACCCTTTAAGATATCATTTTCCCTGACCTCCATATTATGTTTAAACAATACATAAACAAATTACTATTTATTGAGTTGTTTAATATTTTGCATGTAACGCAAGTGTAAGAAAAGACTACGAAATTACCTTAATTTAAAATTTAGGTAATTTTTAATCTAATGTTCCAATAACATTATTTAATTTCAATAAAGCATCTGGATCAACTTTTAAAGTAGTATTTTCTTCACCTAATCCACCATATACAAAAGAAAATTTAAGAAGTCTCTTATCAATTATATATGGCAATGAAATTCCGAACATCGGAACATTTCCAACTGAAAATCCCGTTATCAATTTGACTTCCTCTTTAGTGGCTAATCTAACATTTTTGCAGTTTAGCAAACATTTTATTTCCTTGAAATTTACATGACCTCTTTCACCTGATATAACTATTACATAAAATCCTTTAGTTGTATATATTATTAATGTTGGTGCTATTTGAGCAATATCAATTTTAAAATAGTCAGCACCTTCTTTTGCTGTATAAATAGGCTTATCATTATGAATTAATTCAAATGAAAAACCATTCCTTTTTAAAATATCTTTTATATTTTTCATTAAATTCACCTCCTAGTAGTACATATTTCAAAAAAATTCGCTATCGCTTATAACCTTTTCAATTGGAAATTTTGTAAATTTCTATACATTAAAAAAATATATTATAAACTTGCCATCTGAACTGTTATAACAATCACCTTCAGAGGTTTATCTGTTTCATTCCATATAGATTGAATTGATGAACTAAGTACTATTATTGAACCCTGATTACTAGCATTTCGTTTCCACCTTTCACAAATTCATAATTTACTTTTACTGTTTTAATTTCATATTTAGAAAAGCATCCATCCTCTATTAATTTGTCAACAAACAGAGATTTTTCACATTTTAAATTGACTATTGGAAATACTCTTATTTCCTTAGATGTTATCCTTACTAATTCTTCAATAACCTTTTTATGGAATTTGTAATTTAAATCTTTATCATACATAAATAAAAAGTGTGATACAAGAGCTATATTAAACTGTTTATCTTTAAAATGGCTTTTAGGGTACTCAGTAGTAACATATTCCGCCCTTGAATTTTGCTTAAAATCCCGAATAAATGCTTCATATGCTTTTTTACGGTATTCTTTTAAATGTTTAATGTCACGCGTGTTGATTAACTAATTTTTACCACAAATCTTATTGATAATTATTGATATTTTTCAATAATTAGTCAATAAGTACTTGGACTTCGTCTTGAAGTGTAGAATTAAGAAGTTTCCTAATAAACTGACAAAATGATAACTTAACAAATTTCAATTTTTTAGATACATTAACATAAGAAAAGTGAAGTAATACATATGCAATTAAAGCTATAAAAAGCTGATTGTAAACTGAATTTTCATTTGTTCCAAACAATCTTTTAACATTTAAATTTTGCTTTATAAATCTAAAAAAACTTTCAACCTTCCATCTTCCATCTTTCCTTATAAATATCTGCAATTTTTTCAGGGGTAATAGACATTAAATTAGTACATACTCTTATAGCCTTTCCGTAGAAATCATTAAATTCAACAACCCTGAATCTATTTTCAGTTTTAGAAGAACCTTCTCCAAGATAACAAGTGATATCCTTAACTATGCTAGAATTTTCAGTTCTTAGACTTTTTATGTTTTTAGGATAACTTATAGTTATATTATCTTTGATTCTTATAACAAATGCTTGATTTATAGATTTAAACATATCATATCTATCGTGTTTCCCGTAAGCTCTATATTCTACCATGATACAATCTGTATTAATAAGTTCTTCACCTATTGGACCATCATGTTTGCTTGCGTTAGTTTCAACGACTTTTTGAGGCATTAAAGTATTTACATTAAAAGCTACATGTAGCTTTATTCCTGCCTTAGTACCTTTGAACTTTGCCCATTTCAATCTGCCTTCACCAACAGTTATAGTAGTAGAATCTACTGCTAATAAATCTTTTGGCAACTTAAGTACTCTTCGAGTTGAGCGATTACATTTATTTATAAGAATCTCAAATAATTTCTTAGCTATTTTATAATCTACATATGCTGCTTTCTTTGAAATTGTTGAATAATCAACTGTCTTTAACCCAACTTCATTCATAGAGTCTGAACCAGCTTGAAAGCTTTTATATTCATTAGTTGCTGCTGATATAAGAAATTGAAACAAATCGTATACTGTAAATTTTCTTGATGTATCTTTATAGCCTAAAGCCTCACATACTGTAATTACTTCTTCTTTTGTTAAAAGTGTTTGAAATATATCAAATATAGTGGTATTATTTCTCATGAGGTTATTCTCCTAAAAAGTAATATTTTTTCTATCCAAATTAATATTACCATAGAATAGCCTCATTTTTTATCTCTTTTTTGGTTACATATTTTGGATAATCAACACTCATGATCAAATATATTTTTAAGATGTGCCTGAATATCCTCAATGCTTCCCTTACACTCAACAGCACAGCTTACTATAACCCTTCTAATTGTCTTTTTATCTATATTAATTGATGCATAATTTTCTTTATTTATGGAATTATAATAGTACATGTGTTCAACCTCCTTAAAACTTTTAGTTTTATTTAGAGGTTGGCTTTTTTTTAAGGCTTTTTATACTATGAAATTTATGGGGTATTTATTAGATCTTAAATTTTATAGTATAACTAATTTGTTTGAATTTAATGTAAAATTATTTTCATTTCTTTAATTGGTTAATTTCCTGTTTTTCCATCCATATTATTCTAAATGAAAATTTCCATCATACTTGAACTACGCCAAAATTAGTGAAGAAGTTCTTCAGGCAATTAATTCCTTAATCTATTCTGATAAGGTCAGTTAATTTTCTTGTAAAGTGGTGTTGATAAATACTTAAATAGTAATATTAGTTTATTAATTTTACTTACGCTATCAATGGTAACATTACCTTTTGTTGAATTTATTATTTCAAAAAAATATCAGTAAAATAATAGGGGACTTTTCTTATTTATGGCAGTCATATCGAGTATCGATGTTTTAAAGCTTATGGAGATAAGGAGTGGCTACAATACTATGTGTAAGAGGTATATAGTGCATCTTTAAGAATATTTAAATAATTCAATTTAATTACCTCAAATTTCATGATATACTAGAAATAGTTATGATTGAATTATAAAATTTTATATATAACTTATTGATATAGATTTAGATTCAACCAATAGTAGGAAATAATCAATCAATAATTGGGTGAAATATTGTTAAACGTGTTTTATTATTTATATAATTAAACAGGAAGGAAGATTATTTGTGAAGTTATCTGAAAAACTAAGAGAATTAAGAAAAGTAAGTAAACTATCCCAAGAACAATTAGCCCAAAAATTAAATGTTACGAATCAAGCTGTTTCTAGATGGGAATTAGGTAAAAATTATCCTGATATCTTAAACCTTGTAAAACTTTGTGACATATATAATATTTCTTTAGATGAATTAATAAGAGATGATTTAGATTTTCAAAAGAGTTTATCTAGTAAAAATAGGATTAAAGGTATTTACCTATTTCTATTTGGCATATTCATCGAATGTTTAAGTTTTTTAACATTCTATTATTTTAACACTCTTAATATAGAAAATTCATTAACAAATTGGATAATAGGTACAACTGGTGTAATTGGGTTTGTTTTTATTGCTGAAGTATTAATAAAAAAATTTCCTAAGAGAATCAGGTATTGGCTTGGAATAGAGTAATCAAATCAGCCTTATCTATATTCAAAATTTATCTAACAAACCTGGGTTTTAGATAAAAAGATAAGTTTTGCGTGGTATACGGAAGTTACATTGAGTGCTGATATTCTGAAATTAAAGGAGATAAGGGTTAATTATAATACTGTGTAGAAGAGGAAGTGGTTTGAAAATTTTTCGAGTGATTTAAATTACCTCAAATTTCATGATATACTAGAATTAGTTATGATGAAATTGTAAAATTTTACGTTCTAAATGAATAAAATAATATTAACGGGAGGATATTTAATGAAAATACAATCGCTGAAACTGGTTTGTTTTTCACCTACGGGGACAACAAAAGCAATTATTCAAGGTGTTGCACACGGAGTTAATCAAAGCACTGTGGAACTAATAGATATTACCAAACCAAATGCAAGACAACAACAATTACAAACATTGGAAAATGAATTACTTGTTGTTGCTGTACCAGTTTATGTTGGAAGAGTGCCGGCTCTTTTAAATGAATGGCTACATACGATTAAAGCTCATAATACGCCGACTGTATGTATTGTCGTTTATGGTAACCGTGAATATGACGATGCACTACTTGAACTTAAAGATATTTTGATAAAATGTGGATGTACACCGATTGCCTGTGCAGCATATATTGGAGAACACTCCTTTTCCAGTTCCGAAACGCCAATAGCCGAAAATCGTCCTGATGCAATTGACTTAAACCACGCAGAATTATTTGGGCGTAAAATAAATGAAAAACTACTATCTGTTTCATCGGTCGATAACATTTCTGATATAAATGTACCTGGTAGATATCCCTATAGAGGAGATTCGAAGCTTTGGAGTGTTGATTTTATAGCAACTAGTGATGCGTGTACCCAATGTGGCGTTTGTACAGAAGTGTGTCCTGTTGGGGCTATTGATTCAGGAAATAGTAATTTAATTGATAAGGAAAAATGCATCACGTGTTGTGCATGTATTAAGAACTGTCCACAAAACGCCAGAGTGATGAAAGCTGGTCTAGTCAAAGACGCTGCAATGCGACTGAATAATCTGTATAAAGAGCGAAAGGAGCCGGTAGTCTTTTTTTAATAAACTGCAGCTAATATTGCTTCCAGTGACAGATGTGTTCTTCATATCCCCTATACGGGAGCATCTTTGCTTCGGAATATTTATATATGGTTTATTAATCGTAAATCTAAGGTATTTGAACAGTGGTGAAAAATTATGAAGTAAAGATTACTTATATAGTCTATAGATAAATAGTAATTTGTAGGGGAGTCTCATAGGATGATCATATAATGGCAAAATGTTGGAAAATTGATATTTGATAATAGCCTATCTTATATAATTTACTACATGTAAGTTTCTTTTAGGGACAATTATTTCTTTATTTAGTGGTTTGTATCCTAAAGCTACACCATAATAAGGTTCATATCCGTCTGGAACGCCAAGTCTTCTGACTTCACCTTCTAGTTTCAAGAAAAATGTTATCAAGCCGATCCAGACAGAACCAATATTTAAGCTTTCTGCTGCTAGAAGCATATTTTGTATTGCTGCGCAGCAATCAGTTTTTGGAGAAAGTGCATTTTTATTACCAGATACAATAATTAATGTTGGAGCATTATATGTTAGATTTATTTTGGGATTTAATCCTGTATTTTTAATCCAATCAATTTGTGATTTTACCATCAACTCTTTAGATTTATCACTAATGTGTTGTAGTATTTCTTTGTTTTGAATAACAGTAAAATGCCATGGTTGGTCATTGTGACCAGAAGGTGCGTAAATACCAGATTCAATAATTAAATCTAAATCCTCTTGTTTTATTTGTGTAGGTAAGTATGCTCTTACACTCCTCCTATTTTTTATTACATTTAAAACTTCGTTCATATAATTTCTTCCTTTCTTGTTGGTTTTATAAAATAATAACATTAAAAGTATTATGATAAAAGTACGCACAAATTTGATATGTAATATCAAAAATGATACTATTAAGATAATTAAATACAAGATGTATTGATATAAAAATGTATTAGGAGAAGAATTAATGTCAAAATCAATTGATTTAAAATCAGATTGCCCTATGAATTTAACTATAAATATACTTAGTGGAAAATGGAAATTAGCAATTCTTTGGCACTTGTCAAGAGGAACTATTAGATTTAATGAATTACAAAGAACATTAGCTAATATTACTCAAAAAACATTGACAATGCAATTAAGGGAACTGGAGAAAGATGGAATAATCTACAGAGAAGTCTATCCAGAATCACCACCAAGAGTAGAATATGGACTCACTAATATTGGGAAAAGTATGCAGTCTATACTGAGTGCCATGTGCCAATGGGGAAAAGATTATAAAAAATTAATGAATGAAAACAATACTGTTAGTTTGTAAAATTGTGTAGTAATTTAGTAAAAACTCTGACCTACGGACACCTAATATCCATATAAAGGGTAATTAAAACTTGTAGAAAAAAATATTCTGAAAATAATAAAAAACCACCAATTTATAGTATAAAATTGATTTGCAGACCAATTTTACTAGAAAAGGTGGCTTGTTATGATTAATGATCAAGAATATATTACAACAGAATTAAAAAAACACTAGAGAAAATGCTGACCTACGGACACCTAATATCCATATAAAGGGTAATTAAGATTTGTAGAAAAA